>CALJJQ010000113.1 GCA_937973965.1 uncultured Calothrix sp.
GAATTTGAAACCATCGAAAAATAGTTAAAAATTTGGTAAAATCATTCCCTGATTCAGCAGCGCCATTGCTACGGGAGTACTCCTACGTCGTAGATAGCTACGACGAGTCATAAAGCCTAAAACCCTTGTCCAGCATTATTCGTGGGAAATAGAAGTTTTTAAAAACCTCCTAATATTGGGAATAAAATCAATAAACCTGGAATCAGCCAGTTATGGACTTCGTTCTCAACTAATGAAAGAGGTTACTTTGAACCTTAACTGACAAAATTATTGATTCACATTGTGGTGTTTAAAATCCGTCGAATTCACATCATCATTACTAGACTAGCTTTTATCTGGTCAACAGTACATACAGGCTAATAGTCTGACGCATTGATTTTTTAAGTTTGTAGCAGTAGCTTTGGCCTTTTCATGGAGCGATAGATCGCAACTACGAACCCCTCTAAACTTATGGGACAGACCACTACTTCCTCACTCCCTATTCCCTTTTATAATCAACTTTTGTGCTGTTCTTAAAATCTGTCCAGCCAAGATAGCAGCACCAAAACCATTATCAATATTAACCACACCAATTCCAGTGGCACAGGAATTCAACATGGTTAAGAGGGGGGCTATACCACCGAAACTTGCGCCATAACCGATGCTGGTGGGGACGGCAATCACAGGTACATCTGCTAAACCAGCGACGACGCTGGGTAATGCACCTTCCATCCCCGCAACCACGATTAACACCGATGCAGAATCAATGACGTGACGGTGACTAAGTAAACGATGAATTCCAGCTACTCCCACATCCCAGAGACGTTGAACAGTAAAGCCACATAATTCGGCTGTGACTGCGGCTTCTTCGGCTACGGGTAAATCTGCCGTTCCAGCTGTGAGAATGCCTATGGAACCAGGGTAAACAGGGGTAATTACATCGGGTGCGATCGCAGCGATTTTGGCCATCCCGAAGTATTTTAAACCCCTGACTTGTGGTTGTAAAGCGGTGTAAACTTCCCCAGAGATACGGGTAGCGATGACAACTGGATTCTTTTGACGCATCACCGCCATAATTTGGGCAATTTGGGTCGGGGTTTTATCCTGTCCCCAGATAAACTCCGGAAAACCCGTGCGTAATTGACGGTGGTGGTCGATTTTGGCAAATTCACCTACGGGTTCGTAATGAAAATATCTGAGTTGTTCTAAAGCCTCTGCGGTAGAAATACTGCCATTTGCTACTTGTTCCAGCAGCGATCGCAAATTTTCATTGCCATAGTTGTGTTGATTCATCTATAACTTCGCAGACTGATATATTTCCTTTTTTTGTTGACAGGTGACTACTAAGCATTAACTATCCCAACGAAAAGCTGATTTTTTGACCGTGTAAAGTATAGTGAAAAATTGGGCAGAAACCCGCATTTGAAGATTGCGGGGATTGGGGAGTAACGGGAATTGGAAGTCGTGGAACAACCCTTTACTCAATACTTACTCCTTACTCCCTCAAAACCCAGAATGAGCAACTTTCACCTTTGTAATCGATATCCTGACCTATTACCTATCGTTGTTCAATTTTACCTGTATTTTCAGCTAAAATACCTGTTCTAAACGTTGGAAATCCTGCTGTACCAACTGACAGAGGGTTTTATTATTCGGGTCGGTTTTCAGGGCTTTTTTCAGGTAAATACGAGCTTTGAGCCATTGTTTTTCATTAATTAAGGCTCGTCCCCACAACTGATAGGATATGGCTTGCCATTGCCGTACTTCCACATCGTCAGGTAAACGTTCCGCTAAAGCTTCAGCCAAGGCGATCGCTTGGGGAAAACGGCGATCGCGTAAAAATCCTTGTAATTGGTGATAGGTATTCCATTTGAGCCGCATTTCCACTTCCTGTGCATTCGGTGGGTGGGTCGGGGATTTCTGCTCCGCAACTGATTGATGTGGAGCTTTCGGTCGGGTTTGTGTTGCCGTCTTGACCGTTTGTCTGTGGTTTGTCTGTGGGGTATATGTCGATTTCACAGACTGGTGATGGGGTTTTGAGGGTGAGGAATGCTTCGGAGGTACTGGGGACTTGGGTACAGAGGTAGTGGTGGGATTGGGTGCATGACTAGACCCAACCGTTGTTGGTATTACTTGCAACAGGAATTTATATGCCTCTGTTAAGGCGATAAATTTTTCTTTGGCTTTTTGGTCATTCGGGTTGATATCGGGGTGATATTGTTGTGCCAAACGACGATAGGAGGCTTTCACGTCAGCAAACGTTGCACCCGACCTCAGACCCAACATACGATAGCAATCTACAAGTTCCATCTTCAGCCATTAGCGATCATGAAATATGAGCGTACTTGAAATATTTATTGGTTGACAGTTATCTAGTTAACAGTTTGGCAAATCAAAAACAAAGTGTCTGTAACCATTGATGTACTTATCTCTATTGCTTGTGGACTGCCTTGTGTTGACTGTAATAACTGCTTTGTCTTGACAATTTTTTCGCTGTCTAGACTAACATTTCCGGAAGTTTATCACCAACGTACTGGACGGGCACTCCTACCATCTACCCATTCGCTCAAAAAATCAAAATTACGCTACATATACTATCTCTATAACTTGATATTTGTAAACTCGAAATTGAAAAAATAGTGTGATTTTTAGAATTTTTCATCCAAACCACTAATATAATTGTTAATTAGTAATTAGTAATTCGTAATCAATACCCCTTACGAACTAGGAATTACCAATTGTTTCCAGCCAGTATTTTTTTACTTTAACAGCAAATAATATAAAGTACCATTACCACCAGTAATACCAGCGCGATCGCCGGCTAATTTTCCTGTCCCCATAAAGTAATCTACCCGTCCAGGGGTTCTAATGGCGCTACCGGTATCCTGATCCAGGACAAATCGACTGACGGTGCGAAAAACTAACCGACCATTTTGATCGGGGAACGGTAAACGGGTATGGACAAGTGCCAAGGCTCCCGGTGGCATGAGGGATTTATCTGTAGCAATAGAACGTTCTGGTGTCACTGGTACACCAATACTACCACGGGCTGGTTCACCGCGTTTTTCCCTGAAAAAGATAAAGCGTTCCCAGCGAGGCAGATAATTATCCATTTCCTGGGGATTATCCTGAAAATACTTGAGTAGCACCGGCATGGTTAACCCACTCAATTGGAGTTTTCCGTCCTTAGCCAACTCTCGACCGATACTTGTCCAGGGGTAATCCGTTGCACCAGCAAAACCAACGGAAGTGGTTCCACCATCGACAAGACGAATTTGGGCTGAACCTTGGATGTGAATCATATAGGCATCCATCCGGTTTCGGAACCACAATAGTTCCAACCCTCTTAAAGGACTGCGATCGCCCAGTAATCCATCTGCACCTTCGAGGTCAATCCGTCTGGGGTGAGGTTTTGGCCAGTTACTAAAATCATCGGGAAGACGATAGATCGGATACCGATACTCAGCAGTTCGACGACGACTAGCTGTGTATATTGGTTCATAATAGGCAGTAAATTTAACACTACCTCGACCGTCGTTACCGACTGATTTATAAAAATTAAACTCTCTTCTAACGGCTCTTTGCAATTCTGCGGGCGATTTAGCATTCGCTACCAACTGGCGGAATCTCCGTAAACTCCGCACCACCCGGTCATGGGTAATACCCTCGACTGGATAATTGGCATAGGCAGCTCTAGCACTTGGTCTATTTAAATAACTTAAACTATGGTCAATCGCAGTTAACAAAGCTTGGCGATCGCCTCGTTTTGTGACTCCACCCCTAAAAATCTGCTCATCCCAACCTAAGCATCCATGAGCAGGTTGGCAATCAACTTCAATTGGCAGCAATTTCAAGGGAGGCTGTGCTACTGGTTCAACAGGTTGGGTCGGTTGGGTGATAGGGGGTGGATTGGTTGGTAATGGAGCTGGTACAGGGATAGTGCTGATGACAACAGCTCCTTGAGCGATCGCCGAAACTAGGGGAACAACCGCAGCGAAACCAAAACTCAAACCAAGCAAAGCAAGCGTTTTTCTCATCTTGAAATTATTGGGAATTTATCTTAATTAAAACTATTCGACAAATCGTTCCACACTTGAACTAAAAAATGGTTCAACGCGAATTGCCACAACTCTTGACGGACGTACAACCATATATTCCCCTTGAATATTCTTGATCGGTACGTTAATAAAGTCGTCAGAACCAGCTTTTGGCATCAATTCACCGCTATACCATTTTTGAAATTCCTGTATAGTCGGAAACCGTACTTCTTCGCGATGTCCACTTTCCATCATCAAGTGTACTACGTATTCATTGGGAGTTCTTGGCATAGGTTTGAATCATTTGAAACACATCCAACCCTTTTTTAGACTACCGCACCCCCAAATGGGAAGGGGAAAAACATCAGAAATATAGACACACCAAATTGACACGACATTCAGATTATCAGTAAACCTCAATCCCATGGGTATCTAGCGCTATCATTTCAATTCCACGCTTCTAGTTGTCACCCTTGACGCAAGTTACCCCAGAAGTTGTTCCCTTGGGTAATACCGTTTTAATTTAAAGTTGATACATTGAGACAAGCAGGGGATGCAGGGAAAGAAAATGTATCAAAACTTGAGTGAAATGGTGTGACACCAGAATACATGTCTTAGTCCCAATTAAAGGTTTGACAAAATACAACAAATTAATTTTCAAGTAGATTCAGGTGACAGTTATGCAAACAAGTTGGAAAATAGGCTCTTTATTCGGTATTCCCTTGTATCTCGACCCTTTGTGGTTCGTGATTTTTGCCGTGGTGACGCTGAATTTTGGGTTTGCATATCAAACTTGGGGTAGTGTGCTGGGTTGGTCTGCGGGGGTGGTAATGGCACTACTGTTATTTGGGTCAGTGCTATTACATGAACTAGGACATAGTTTAGCTGCTCAGTCTCAAGGTATCAAAGTAAATAGTATTACTCTGTTTTTGTTTGGCGGAATTGCCGCGATTGAAGAAGAATCTAAAACCCCCGCGAAGGCTTTTCAAGTTGCGATCGCTGGACCCTTGGTAAGTGTGGGCATATTTTTTCTCCTAAATCTGGTCAAAAATTTTCTCCCGGAACAAACCATCTCTCAGGTGGTAATCCATGATTTAGCTCGGATTAATCTAGTTTTGGCTCTGTTTAATTTAATACCTGGATTACCCTTGGATGGAGGACAAGTACTCAAAGCAGCCCTGTGGCAAGCGACTGGAGACCGGTTTGCAGCAGTACGGGGAGCTGCCAGGATTGGACAGATTCTGGGTTATGGTGCGATCGCTCTGGGTTTATTGGTCGATTATCTGACTAGTGATTTCGGTACGGGGCTATGGATTGCCTTGTTAGGGTGGTTTGGGATTCGGAATGCAACTAATTATCTCCGAGTAACAACTTTGCAACAGACCTTACTCAGGGTAAATGCGGGGGAGGTGATGACCCGAAATTTTCGTATTATCGATGCACATCAGAGTTTACGTGATTTTACTGATATGATGCTGTTGGCGAATAACCATCAAGAAATTTATTTTGCCGAAGCAGATGATCGCTATCGTGGGTTAGTACAACCGGAGCAAATTCGGCGGATTGAAAGAAGTGCTTGGGAAACTACAACATTGGAAGCTATTATCACACCCCTAGTAGAAATACCGAGTGTGGAGGAGTCAGCGAGATTGGCGGATGTGATTATCAAATTAGCGGAGGCAGAAGTATCTTGGATAACTGTTCTTTCCCCTGCTGGTGCGGTTGCGGGAATCATCGACAAAGGGGATATTGTCAGTCATTTAGCAGAAAAACTGAAATTACGGATTAGCAAAGAAGATATTCAACGCATCAAAGCCGAAGGAAATTATCCAGCAGGTCTGCAACTTGATTTACTTGCTAAATCCGCCATAAATTGATTGGTGGGGGTTGTACTTCCTTTAATTGGGAAACATGATCCCGGATTTATCGCGGGTAATATCGATTCTCTTGTACTTTGCAATAAATGAAACTAGAATAATCAACGGTTACAGCCCCTGATATGTAGCAAGCATTAGGGTAAACGATATAAGTTATGAGTCTTGAGCGACGGATTAATTTTCTTGCTACTCCCTACTCCCTGTAAGTTTTTGGAATTTTTGAGAAATGCAGACCCAATACACATTCAGACTGTCATCCTATACCATTTCACCTAAATCTTGATACATTTTCTGACACAGCATTCCCTACTGCCGAAAGCTTCCTGTCAGGTATCAACTTCAAAGTAAACGGTATTGCTGATCAGTTAGGCTCATTGGTCTTTTATCATAAGTTATAATGCTCAAAATATTGTCAAAACCTGGATGAATCAACATGATTTTGAAGGATGCGATCGCTAAATTTTCAATGCATAATTGATTCTGGCGCAGAAAAATCAGTGCAAATGTGAATTTAATCTTCTCCTTCATCTCACTTTTAAGGATAATTACGAGTTGACAAAACTAATTTCACCTGAACTTGCCACGGATGGTAAAACAGTATTAATCAAATCACCTGAATATCAGCTAGCTGATTAATAACCACATCCGCACCATAAACATGACTAGGATTACCAATCCAGGTAATCCCGATACACCCTGCAGCACCAGCATTTTTTGCCATTTGCATATCACCAATAGAATCACCTACCATTAGGGTTTGATGAACTTCCACTCCCAATTTTTGACAAGCATCAATAAATAATTGGGGATTGGGTTTACTAATACCTCCATCCACCCCCATTGCTAACTGGATATACTCACCTAATTCATGTTCCTGGACAAAAATTTGCACCTCATGGGTGGTTGCAGCCGATAAAATACCTAATTTATAATCATTTGCAGCCAACTTCTCTAAGATTTCTCGACAACCAGCAAACATGGGTGCAGGAATACCGACGACAGTTTCTGCGGTATCTAAAGCTTCACGAGCTATTTGCAACGACTCGAACCAACTATAACCATTTTGGATAATATGGCTAGCCGTTGCGATTTCGGTTTCATACCGACTTGCAACAGCCATTAATCCAGCTACATCCAAACTATTACCATTGACTCCAAAAACTTTTAACAGCGATTGTTCAATCCCTGGAAATTTTTGATTAAGATAATTAGCACTCACTTTAGCCCTATTAATCAATTGGGTTTCGGAATCTTCTAAAGTTCCATTTTTATCAAAAATAACTGCTTCGATGTTGCTAAAGACGACATCACCACACTTGATTTTGGGCATATATTTTACCTTCTTGGAGAGGGTGTTTGGAAATTGCTAATTAATTATAGCAATACAGCAATCCTATTTAAGTCGTGGTTGTTTTGCAACCTGAATAAACGTAGCAATGCTACGTCTCTAGGAGAATATTGGTTTGAATACGAATTTAATACAAAAATGTAGATAATTAGGGTTTACGGAAAAAAAGACGCGATATATCGCGTCTCTATATTTCACAAAGAATTCGAGGAAATTTTAGTCGCAAAAAGTGCTTTCCAAGTAGGTCTGTAAGACTGAAAAACTTGGCATTTGTCATTTTTTGGGTCTTGTGAAAACTAGAATTATTGAGTTAAAGCTACTCCCTCTACAGACGCGACATATTGCGTCTCTCCCTATTCCCTACCGTCACAAAAAGACTTTTTCCGCAGACCCTCACCTAATTATAATTCATGCCCAAATTCAGCAACGTCACCGACTTATATCGATTCTCTTGTGCTTTGATATAAATGAAATTAGAATAATTAACAGTTACAGCCCCTAATATGGAGCAAGCATTAGCGTAAACGATATTAATCGGTAATTGCATTCAATAGCACTTCCGATAAACTCATATCTTCCATATCTTCCATTGTTATGGTGTCGCAAATGTCAAATTTTGCCCCTGCACTTTGTAACTCATCGTCTAGAACCTTGAGAAAACGAGTTGCTTGCGGGTCTGTACCAACTTGGATAAAGGAAATAGCTAATTCCTCATCCCGTTCCATTTGGCGTGAGGTCTCAATTATAACCCGCATCACCGCTTTCCGGTCATCAGGTTCTCCATCAGTTATCACCAGAATTGTCTCTCCATTTGGTTTGGTTTGTCCAGCCCGTTTGCGTTGAAAGTAGTTATCTGTAGCATGTTTTAAAACCCCGGCTAAATCAGTGGTTCCCGAAGGGTCATTTTCCATAAAAATTTGGGATACCTTACTAGATGTCACCTCTTCATAGCGCTTAAATTTACCGGAAAATACGTAAACTGTAATTCCATCGGGGTCAAATTGCTCACATTTGGCAGCGAGGGCAAAGGTTGATTCTTGAACTGCGACCCAGCGACTTTTCCCTCCTTTTTGGTCGGGTGTGGCCATACTGCCGCTTTTATCGATGATGAGGGTGTAATCACGATTTTCCAGCATTTTCATGCTCCTTTCTGGTTATACTTTCGTGATTAGTTTAACCCACATTCTCCGATTCCGATGCAATTCGGAACTATCATTGGGTGTACTATAACTCAATACGCTTGGTGTTAAAGATAACTGTAGGTTGGGTTGAGGCTTTGCATAGACTGTTGATTTTGTGGAAATTTATCCATCAGTTCACACAGTTTTTGTGATGATCTCGTCCCGATGCTCCGCGTGGGGACGCATTCCACGAGGGCTACTGCCTCTAGATTCTTCAACCTAACCTACCCAATAGTCAGGCTTTGAAGTCTAACTGAACTGTATTGTACTATAACTAGATAGGTAGGCATAAATAAATCAAACTATGTAAAGAAAAGTAAAAACGTTGAAAACCTTGCGATTGCTACCCTGCGGCAAGGCTCGCCTACATTCCGCTTCGCTTCATTCTCTGCGGATATGGTTGTATTTTTTTTACCCACCTACTTACGCTTTGAAGGCTGATATATTTCTCTGTTAGTTTGTTGACGGTTGACAGATGACGCAAGAGAAGTAGCAATACGGGGATTTTGATATTTTTGAGGCTAAAAATAGCCTGTAAAAAGTTGAATTAATTCTTAGGTGACAACTATTCCCTATTCCTTACCCTCACGCCTAGGACTTTTCCGCAAACCCCATTGCGGACAGTTGAATCTCATTGCTCTTTTGTCAATAAGTAATAATGCTCAAAACATTGTCAAAATCCGGATAAATAAACATGATTTTGTCAGGATGCGATCGCTCAATTTTCAATGCATAGTCTATTATGGTGCGGAAAATTCAGTGCAAAGGTGAATTTAATACTTCTTTAAAACTTGACAAAACTAATTTCACCTTAACTTGTCATGAATGCGCAAACCCTAAAATATACTAAGCTGTTCTTAAAGCGACGATGGGGTCTAATTTTGCAGCACGACGGGCTGGAAAAACACCGAAAAATAAACCAATTGCTCCAGATACACCCACCGCAGTAGTAATTGCAGACACGGAAATTGCTGCCTCTAAAGGAGTAAGTAAAGCTACCAAGTAAATTCCCGATACCCCAACAGCAACACCAATCACACCCCCGACAGCCGAGACGATTACCGCTTCAATCATGAACTGTAGGAGGATATCCCGTTGGGTTGCGCCGATGGCTTTGCGTAAACCAATTTCTTGGGTGCGTTCCGTCACCGAAACTAACATGATATTCATAATCCCAATACCGCCGACAAACAGGGAAATACCCGCGATTGCAGCTAACATAATTGTTAAAGCTCCGGTGACTTGTCCCAGGGCTTGCATTGCGTCTTTTTGAGTACGAATTGTAAAGTCATCTTCTCCGGTAACTTTGTGCCGTAGTCGCAGGAGGTTGGTAATTTGAAAGACAGCCGCATCCACGTTTTCCGTGCGGTCGGCGGAGGCAACTAGGTAGTCTAGAGCAATTCCATAGGGGGAGTTACGACCGATTAACCGATTGGCAGATGTAGTTAAAGGTACAATTGCCGCTTTGTCGTAATCCGCACCAATACTGGAACCTTTGGCTGCTAGTACACCAATGACTTGAAAGCTGGAATCTTTGATTCGCAGTTGTTTGCCAACTGGATTGGTATTACCAAATAATTTTCCTGCCGTATCCGCACCTAGGACTACGACCTGATTATTGCGGGTCATATCCACTTCGGTAAAAAATCGTCCCTGCTTGACTTCAAAAGCTCGTACAGTTAAAAAACCTGGTGTTGTACCGATAATATTCAAATTGGTACTGCGATTTTGGTGTACTACAACAAAACGACGATTTAACTCCGGAGCTACACCCTTGACAGTGGGAACCTGTTCAGCGATCGCGTAGGCATCTGCTAATACGAGATTTTTGGGAATTTCAAAAGAAATCCGTTGGGTTTCTTCATTTCCCGGTATCACAAATAATACATTTGGTCCGAGGGATTCTAATTCCTTGGCCACAAATCTTTGTCCAGCCTCACCAATACCAATCATGGCAATTACCGACGCATTACCGATGACGATACCTAACATGGTCAGTAAACTGCGAAGTTTGTTTGCTAGCAGGGTTTTTCCTGCCATTTTCATGCTTTCGGCGATGTTCATTGGTGTTAGGGGAAAGGGAAGAGAAGGTTGTTTCGGGACTATATTTTGGCCTATATAAGTTCATGATAGGAGATTTCTCACATTCTCACCCGGCAATGAATTTACTCCAGCAAGAATTAAACCGTTATCATCAAGCGATCGCTCACAATCCCAATAATCCTCGAAACTACGTGTTGCGGGGGATGGTACAGTTCAAATTGGCGAATATTGCCGCATCAATTGCTGATTTTGACCGAGCAGAAGAACTAGATGCAAGTATTACACCCTATTTGTGGCAACGGGGATTATCCTACTACTATGCCAATCGGTTTGAGGAAGGTGCAAGGCAGTTTGAAGTTGACTTGCAAGTGAATTCTCAAGATGTGGAGGAAACTGTTTGGCGTTACCTATGTGTGGCAAGGTTGGAAGGGGTTGAGATGGCGAGGAAAAGTTTGTTACCTGTGAAAAATGATCCACGCCGGGTGATGCAGTTGGTATATGATTTCTATGCAGGTAATTGTCAAATTGATAGTGTGTTAGGGGTTGGTAACTTTTTTGCTCCACGCCCAAAATTTTATAGTCATTTGTATGTAGGCTTATTTTTTGAAGTTGCCAATCAGCCAGAAAAAGCCAAATTTTATGTCAGTAAAGCCGTTGATGACTTTCCCATTGATGATTATATGTGGCATCTAGGAAGAGTGCATAAAATATTACGTGGTTGGGATGTTTGAGTAAATAATTCGTAATCGCCTACGGCAAAGCTGCGCCTACGTAATACCCCCGATAATAACAGGCTTCTAGCCTGTTATTAGCAGACTAGAAGCCCTGTAGCCATGGCATCCAGTTAAATAACCATTATTCTTCTGGTTTTGGACGCTTAATGGGTTTAGGAGTAGGTCGAGGGGTAGGACGGGGGGTCGCATTTCCAGAGGGTGCATCACCCCTTTTAACAGGACGGGGGGTTTCACCTCCTCCGGGTGGTCTGCGATAGGGCTTTCTCGGAGGACCACCGGATCCTTTGGCAAAACGTTTTCCACCCCCTTGTTTGAAGGTGGGACGGCGTTTTTTGGGTAAGTCGGCGATAAATTCGGCGGTTTCGACTACCAATCCAGTTTGTTCGCGCTTGGCTTGGATATCCCAAAACTTGCCAACGGCTTTACCCTCCAATTTGCCCTTGAGTTTGAGTTTAAAATATTTGGGCTTATCGGTTGATTTGCGCGGTGCTTGTTTGATTTTGATGACTAGGTTGTTAGCATCATTGGCTTGATAGACGACTTCTCCTCGAACGGAAAATCCACCATCAGGAACTTCTGTGGAGGGAATGATTTCGCTACTACTAGGCTCCGTTGTCGAGGAATTAGTTGCTAAATCCTTTTGGTTATCAGAGGATTTGGCCAGATTTTCTGGTTCCCACACCCCAACAATTTGCAGGTGGAGTTCATCATTTTCTTGACGGGTACGTGGATAAACGACCCAGAGGTGTTCTTTTTCTAAATCAAGATGATTTTTCACTAGACTCATGATTCGTCCTAGGAGGACGGCGCTGAGTTCCACACCATCGGGGGTGTGTAACGAACCTTGGGTAAATTGTTCGCTACTGGCGACATAACGACCTCGGACTAGGCCAATGGCACGATACTGCATCGGTTCGCTTGGCGGTGGAATCGGTTGGTTCCGATTGGCAGCCAATTCTTCGCAGGAAATCTGGTCGCTTTCTGTTTCGGGTGTATCGGGCGATCGCGTTTCCGGTTGAGCAGCATTATTGTCAACTGACGTAGTTTCGGCTTGGTCAGCAGCAACGGGATTAGTAGCTTCGGTGCTAGTTTCAGATGAACTGAGATTTGTTTGATTTGACGGTTCTGGCGACGGCATCAGGTCGGAATTCATAAACACTCCTTGCGGCGGAGACAGATCCCATTGTGGGATTTAATCAGGGAAACTGGAAAGAGCGTTTGTGCGGCTGGTTAAAGTATACTTTTTTCCAATCGCCACTCTCATAAGTGTCCAATTGTAATTGCAAATACCCAATACTACATATTCCCATTTAGGAAGATTCTTCCCTCAGAAATTAGTTGGGACTTTACAATCTAAACACTAAATGTGTAATTTAGCGCTTTTATACTAGTTTCGGAAGCATACCACAGTTACAATTCTGACGGTTCCTCCTCAGTTTTTTACGCGCTTTGGCGACGGAGACGACTATTTGTTATAAAGTTCACAGTCATTTCACGGTATTCCGCAAAGTTTTTCAAATTTTTAATTTTTCCGATTTTTGTCCACCATAATCTAATTACAGTTGAGGAAGATTTTGTGTCTCAATCGCGCAATAGCTGGATAGTTAAAGTTTTGCTCGTGTTTTCAATTCTGGCGTTTATGGCAGTCTCAGCACTTCCCATGATAACTAATTTCATGGAATCTAGTGCTGACGGTGGCAGTGCCCAGGCAAATGGCAAAGCTGCCGATGACGCGATCGCCAAACTCAAGGATGAGGCTCGTGGCTATGAGTTGGTACTCCAACGAGAACCGGATAATGAAAATGTACTCAAGGGTTTGTTAGAAGCTCGGTTAAGGTTACTGAGTCTGAATCAAGGTAGTGTCAATGATGTGATTATGCCTTTGGAAAGGTTGGTGAAGGTTAACCCCAATCAAGTGAAGTATGCCGTATTATTGGCACAAGCCAAGGAAAAAATTGGCGATCGCGAAGAAGCGGCCAAAATCCTACGCACGGTCTTAGAAACCAAACCAGGCGATATGGATGCTTTACAGTCGATGGTTACGCTCCAACTCAATCAACAACGACCAGAAGCTGCGATTGGCATCCTACAAGATACTTTAGGTAAAGCACCCCAAGCCAATAAAATCCAACCTGGTAGCATCGATACTGTTGGTGTGCAAGTGTTGCTCGGCAATGTCCATGCCAGTCAAAAACGT
Source organism: uncultured Calothrix sp. (assembly GCA_937973965.1). Lineage (GTDB taxonomy): Bacteria > Cyanobacteriota > Cyanobacteriia > Cyanobacteriales > Nostocaceae > NIES-3974. The sequence goes on from CALJJQ010000113.1 coordinate 13,397, forward strand.
TACGAAAAAGCCTTTGAAATTTACGACCAAGCTGCTAAAGATGACCCTAAAGATTTCCGTCCCCTCTGGGCTAAAGCCCTAGTCCTCAAAGAACAAGGTAAAATTGAAGAAGCTAAACCCCTATTTAGCAATGCCGCAACCCTAGCTCCAGCCCAGTTTAAAGACGAAATCAACAAAACTGCCACATCCACCCCATCTCCTACTGCTACCCCCTAGTACTCTGCCACACCAACTTTGTCTAGTTCATGGTAAAAGGATGTATTTCTTTTCTCCCCCTGCATCCAAAAGCTTCCCCGACCTACCTCGACCCAGCATTGTTGATGTGGTCGAGTACTAGTCTCCAAATGCCATTTCACTAAACACAAATTGTGATACATTTTCTTCCCTTGCTCCCAAAAGCTCCTCTTTAGGTATCAACTCCGAAGTCAAACGGTGCGACCCCTGGCTACTTTGGCGTTTGTCAAGTACTAGATATACTTGTATTCAAACAATCGAAAAACATTTAACATTTAAATGATTGCAGCCTCCAATCAACTACTTTGGTCAATGATTGGTTTACTCCTGACTATCGGAGGAACTTATCTGGAAGCATATTTTACGAGTTTCCCTTGGATTTGGGGTCAACAGGGAATTCACCCTTTCCCCTTGGGTGTTTCCTATCAAATTGCCGGAGTCCTTCTAGTTGGTTGTCTAGGAGGACAAAATGCTGGAGTGCTTTCCCAAATTGCCTACGTGGTCATGGGGTTGACCCTATTACCTGTTTTTTCCCAGGGAGGAGGTATCGGTTATCTCAAACTCACCCAATTCGGCTATATTTTAGGATTTATCCCCGGTGCTTGGATTTGTGGTTATTTGGCATTCCGCACCCGTCCTCGCTTAGAAACACTTTCCTTTAGTTGTGTTTGCGGGATATTTACGATCCATCTGTGCGGAATTATTTACCTGATTTTGGGCTATTTCCTCCAATGGAAAGGGGTACAAACCTTTTCTTTACTGTGGCAAGAAATCCTCAAGTATTCCTGGTCTCCCCTACCAGGACAGTTGGCGATCGCCTGTGCTGTCACCTTAATTGCGTTTGTTTTACGACATTTAATGTTTTACTAGTAATCGAGCAACCTTTGGCAGTTATTCCCTCTGTTTCCCCTTGATCCATGTATATTCAAAAAAACCATCAATTCTGGATTGTGGCAATTATTGGCTTTGTTGTAGACCAAGTTACCAAGTATATAGTCACCCAAACAATGAATTTAGGGGAAACTTTTCCCATCATCCCTAACCTATTCCACTTTACCTATGTTCGCAATACTGGTGCAGCCTTTAGTTTATTTACAGGTCAGGTCGGCTTATTACGTTGGCTCTCTTTAGCTGTAAGTTTAGGATTGATTTTACTCGGTTTGTTTTATTCTGGCTTAAATAAATGGGAAAGAATTGGTTATGGTTTGATTTTAAGTGGTGCCCTCGGTAATGGCATTGACCGGTTTATCCTGGGTTATGTGGTAGATTTTCTCGATTTCCCGTTTATTCTTTTCCCCATCTTTGACAGAAATATTTTTACCTTCAAGTTAATTAATTTTCCTGTCTTTAATTTAGCGGACGTATTTATCAATATCGGTCTGCTTTACCTCATTCTCAACAGTTTTCGCCGACCCCCCTTACCACCTCGACAATCATCCTAACCCTGCTTTTGATCCATTACAAATACGCTGTTGAAAACATTTATTCTGGCGCGGAAGACTCAGTACAAATGTAAATTTAAGACTTCTCTCACCTCATTTTTCAGGATAATTACGAATTGACAAAACTAATTTCACTAGGACTTACGCAAGCGTCACAAAATAAGGTCAACTGGCACATACCTTTGAATATGATTTTAATGTGTGTAATCCTTAATTTATAAACCTTACGTCTGAATTCAGCCAATGTGATAGTTTGACTGAAAATGTGCCAGTTGCGTAAGTCCTGTTCACCTTAATTTGTCACGAATGTTGTAGGGAAGTTAGTTTTCAAGTAACGGTTGTATTTCTACTTTTTTTGAGAATTGGGCATAATATCCATCTGCACGACGTACTAAACTCACCAATAACCGCATCAATATCTATTATCGGGTCTGCGGAAAAAGCATTTTAGTGAGATTAGGGAACAGTCCCTGATGGGAATAGGTAATAGTTTTAACCCAACAATTCTACTGTTGCTTGGCTGCAAAAAATTACAGATGCAATGTTTTTGGTTTTTTGAACTCCATGCATCTATTTGTTTGCACTTTTGGCGACTAAAATACCTTCATAAGTTATTTTTCAGCCAGCCTATTGTAGGAAAAGTTTACGTATCATCTTTTCCTAAATCTCTAGATATCTGAAAAAGTCGTTCGCAGTTCCTTGGATGGGTAATTTGCGGGGTTGAAAATCCTCCGAGCGATCGCGGCAAAAGGTATTATAAAAATTTCCCCTGAAGGATGGAGTTGGCGATCGCGAACATAACAGGGACAAGCGCACCACGGACACTGGTCTCGAAATTCGACAAACCCATAGTGTCAACAGCCTAACCCGTTCTCATACCATTTCACTAAAATTTTGATACATTTTCTCCCCCTGCCGCCGAAAGCTCTCCTAAGTGTACCAACTTCAAAGTCAAACGATATGATATCGATTATCTTGTACTTTGCAATAAATCAAACTAGAATAATCAACAGAGTTAAGGACTCGCGTTAATATTGGTGAGGTAATATTGGTGAGGCGGAAGCGATCGCACTTGCCGTTGAAGTCGGAGCAAGCCGATTGTTAATTGACGAGCGGTTAGGTAGACAAGCCGCAAAAGATTTAGATATCAAGATCGCTGGTATTCTGGGAATTTTGCTGTTAGCGAAAGGCCAAAATTTAATTGAGGTAGTAAAACCCATAATGGACAATTTAATCAGTCAAGCCCATTTTCAAGTCAGCAGCCAACTTTATGCAGATGTTTTGAAGACAGCAGATGAGTCATCAGATTTATCTCACAGTAATTTTCATCTGCGATCGCAAATCCAAGTATCCCAAGAGAAAATGAAGCCAAGGAATATAAACCCGGCTAACAGCTTTGTAATTGCAATTGCCCAAAGATTCTCGATGTACACTTACAAGCATTAACGATCGGCTTGCCAAAATTTGCGATCGCGCATTCGCACCAATATATAAATAGGGTCTGCGGAAAAATTCTCAAGCGTGAGGGTAGGGAGTCGGGAGTACAGACAACTCATCGGGTCGTCTCTACAGGAAATAGTTTTAACCCCAAAATTCCACTTTTGCTTGGCTACACAAATTGACAGGTGGGAGGCTTTTTGAACTATATACGCCTATTCCGACAGCTCTTTTTGCGAATCAAATACCCTCCAAAGCTTACAGGATAAAAAGACGCGATATATCGCTTCTTAACTATTTTTCCGCAAACCCTAAATACAAAACCAAAAAGACGTATTACTGCTACGTCTTTTGAGTGAAACTAAGATAAATAAAAACCGATCATAATCCTAAAGCTTGTAAAACATCGGTTGCATGGGTTGTGGTGTTCACACTGGCATCCACATGGATAATTTTTCCATCAGGTCCAATCACATAGGTGACACGTTTGGCATAACCACCACCATCAACATCATAGGCTTTGATGAGTTGTTGCTCAGTGTCAGCTAACAGGGGAAAATTCAAATTATACTTCTGGGTAAAAGCCTGGTGGGAAGCTTCATCATCCGCACTTACCCCCAACACAACCACATCTTTACTCTGGTAATCAGGTTGGGCATCTCGAAAACTACAAGCTTGTTTGGTACATCCAGGAGTATCGTCCTTGGGATAAAAATATAAAACTACCGTTTTGCCAGCAAAATCAGATAGGGAAACGGTGTTGCCATTTGTATCCTTGACGGTAAATGCAGGTGCATCCGAACCTACTGCTAAAACCATAACTTACTTTCCCTGTTTGTTGATGTTCACTATACAGTCGTGATTTTACAATAATTTACAACTGGACGTTAACCAATACTATTAAGATAAAAATGTACTTTGGCAACCATAATATATTCACACCCAAATTCCTCATAAATCCCTGAACATTTTAGGGAGTGGCGAGTAGAGATGACCCACCGGGTCGTCTCCAGGGAAGTAAAGATTAGTGGGAAAATCAACCTGTTACTCAATGCTTACCGCTCACTTGCTCCCAATGCAATCAAAGTGTTGCAGAACGGCAATAAGAAGGGAAAAATATCGACACCGCATCTTGCCTCCCCTAGAAGGGTAAATTTGCTAGTGGGGTTAAGTCCTAAATCATTCTCCATTATTAAGCTCTGCACACTCATTTTCAGAATCAAACAGATTGGGTACACCAGGACAGATGAAAAGCCTATCGATTTTTCCCCATACCCCAACTTTGTCAGAACACCAACAGTATCTTCAAGACTCAGAATTGCCTCAGATGAATGAGATTGCGATCGCAATTCAAGATAGTTGTGTGGGAAAGAAGTTGCCTGAAGCTTTCTATGTCCATGTTTCGGCTTTATCTGAGCTTCCTCCCAAATTGCAGGAATACGAAGGTAGTGCCAGGAAAGTTGTACCCCAAGCCCATGCTGCCACTTTAGTAAAATTTTCGGTAACGGAGCCAAAAATCTCCTACCTGTTCTATCCCAGTTTTGATTCAGACCCCCATCCAGCCTTAAAAGCAAGCATCCAAGTAGATTTAATCACCTTCATGGTGTCCTACCGGGACTATAGCACCTCCACCAATCCGCCGATTCTCCACCGCAAGGAAACTTTTGTTAGCTCCACCTACCCGTTGTATCAACAATTTGCCCACCTCACCCAAACTGAAGAAGCTTTAGGGCTATTAAAAAAGGCTAACACCATCGGCACAAGAAAGGGTTGGGAAGAACGCCTCAGAGCCAGGCATGTGGAAATCCACGGTCATCACGTAATTCAGCACGAAATCCCCCTGGCAAACACTAGACAAATTGAACGCCACAAAGCCGCCATTATTCGCCATGACCTATCCCGTCCGGTGCGTACAGCCCTAGAGGCAGGATTCTTTACCCCCGATACCACCTTTTTTGATTATGGGTGTGGTCACGGGGGTGATGTTGCCCGTATCCGTCAAAAAGGTTTTACCAGTTCCGGTTGGGACCCTTACTATGCGCCGAGTTCTCCCCAAGTACCGGCGGATATCGTCAATTTGGGTTATGTAATTAACGTGATTGAAGATCCGAGTGAGCGTCGTCAAGCCTTAATTAATGCCTGGAAATTAGCCGAAAAAGTGTTAATTGTATCTGCCCAAGTTAGTTTAGATGAGGGCGATCGCCGTGGTAAGGGGACAATTGCCTATGGTGATGGAATTGTCACAGCTCGCAATACCTTTCAGAAGTATTTTGAACCCCAGGAATTAAAAGCCTATATTGACCAGGTTCTGGGTGTGGATGCAATTCCTGGGGGTTTGGGGATTTATTTTGTATTTCGAGATGAAATCCAAGCTCAAAGTTTCCGAGCTTCCCGTTTCCGTTCACGGATGACAACTCCTCGGGTCAGAGTCAAACTGAAGCGGTTTGAAAATTATCGAAAATTACTGACACCGTTGATGGAGTTTGTCACGGAACGGGGACGTTTACCCAAAAAGGAAGAATTACCAGAAGCAGCAGAAATTTGTGCGGAATTTATCTCCATCAAACGCGCCTATGATGTGATTTTACAGGCAACAGACCCAGAAGAATGGGAGGCGATCGCCCGCAAACGCCGGCAGGATATGATGGTGTATTTGGCTTTGTCCCATTTTGAGGGAATTCCCAAGTTGAAGGATTTGGCTCCTTCGGTGCAGATGGATATTAAAGCTCTGTTTGGTAGTTATAAGCAAGCCTGTCTGGAGGCAGAGGAAATGTTGTACAGTGTGGGGGATTTGGCTAGTATTGCCCAGTGCTGTCAGCAAAGTCCGATCGGGAAAAAGTCTGCTAATTCCCTTTTAGTACATATTTCGGCTTTGGAGCATCTTGATCCGTTATTACGGTTGTATGAGGGGTGTGCCAGTCGTACCATTGGTCGGATGCAGGAAGCAAATTTGATTCAAATCCACACCCAAAGTCCAAAAATTTCCTATTTATATTACCCTGATTTCGATACTGACCCCCATCCAGCCCTGCTAACAAAGATGACCATCGATTTACAGGATTTACACGTCAGTTATCGAGACTATGATCCAGATGATCCACCTTTGTTGCACCAGAAGGAGAGTTTGGTGACTAGGGAGTATCCCCTCTACGAAAAGTTTGCTCGCCTAACTCGTCAGGAAAAAGATTGGGGATTATTGGATGATGAACGACAGATTAAGTACCGTTCGGGATGGTTAAAGTGTTTAGCTGATAATTGTGCCACTCTTCGCGGTTATCAGTTGTCACGCTCTCCAGGTACAGACCCCTATCGGTTGAAGGTTTTACGTTCCCAGGTACGTCAACGTCGGCAGCAGTTAGATTGATTGCCATAATCTACGTCCTGTGCGTCCTTGTAGACGGGTGTGGGTATCTGCAAGTAGTTTGGGTATATTTAGGTTTTCCGGACAGCGAGGTAAACATTCGCCGCATTCAGTACAACGATTGGCTTTCATTCCCGGAAACCAATGGCCAGCATTTTCAAGCATGCCATAACGATATTGTCCGTAGTCGGTCATGTGGTAGGCAACCGCTAGATTTCTTAATCTGAGGACTTCGGGAATATGGATATTTTCTGGACATGGTAAACATTTATAGCATTGGCTACATTGCTCTGTTCCTAAAACCTGTTTTTGGTGTTGTGCTAATTTTTGCAAAATAGCTATTTCTTGTGGTGATAATTCCTGGGTTTGCTCCGCCATTTGCAGGGGTCTAACAAGTTCTGCGGGATTACTGGCACCTAAACTTAAAGTGGTAATACGTTGGTCACTTAATAAAAAACGATAGGTTAATTCTAACGGTTGAAAGGGTTGGGTTAATTCCTCTAGTTCTGGGGGTGGTTGATATAACTTACCACCTTTATCGGCTGGGGAAATAATAAATATCCCCATATCTTTGATACTCGCAAGGTGGATGATGGGAGCGTGACGCTGGAAAAAATAATAGTAGTGAAGGCTGACAAATTCAAACAAATCTGTGTTGATGGCAGCTTGGATTAATTCTTGGGAACCGTGGCTGGAAAAACCAAGATGGTGAACGCGTTTGTCATCAAGGGCTTTCCCTACAGCTTGCAGACAACCATTTTTCGCCAGTACTAAATCCAGATGCTCAAAAGTATTCAAACCGTGGAGCGCCAAACAATCGATGTAATCTAATTGCAGACGCTGTAATGATTCGTCAATATAGCGACCCATTGAGTCCGCATCCGTCATCGGGGAAATTTTAGTCGTAATATGTAACCGTGATCGCTCGACTCCCAATCCCCCAGTTAAAGCCGCACCCAAATACTCCTCACTGCGACCATAACCCCTGGCTGTTTCAATATGATTAATCCCTAACTGCACAGCCGCTTGAATCGTTTCCACCGCATTTTCCTGGGAAGCTAAATAACGCATCGTCCCCAGGGAAAATACTGAAAGTTGAAGATTGGTCTTACCAAAGCGTCGGTAGTGCATTTACAGGAAAGGGGAAAGGTCGGAAATAGAATCCAGGAGACAGGAGGAGAAATGGTTCATAGTACTATTAAATTAAATATTAATATCCTATCTCCCCCACTCCCTCATTCCCTACTCCCTAACTGTTACTACTACCAAATCGCTTAATCAAGTCCTCTGGGCGTAAATTAGAGACAAACTCTCGAAAAGCCTCCTGTTCTGCCTCATCTGCATCCCGATCGACGGGAATCGAAGCATCAGCGATGACCTCCTCCATCACCCAAATGGGAGCGTTAACCCTCAGCGCGATCGCGATCGCATCGGAAGGTCGAGCATCGATTTCTTTCTTAATTTCGCCTTGACTTAAAATTAGGGCCGCATAAAATGTATCCTTCTGTAATGAATGGATAATCACTTTTTCTAAGGTCATATTCCACGACTCGAACACGTTTACCATCAAATCATGGGTCAGTGGACGGGGAGGTTTTTGATTTTCCAATGCTCCCAATATTGCTCGTGCCTGCTCTTGACCGATATATATTGGCAGTGCGCGACGTTCGGAAGCGTCCTTCAACAATACAATCGGACTGCGGGTTATGGCATCTAATGCTATGCCAGCGACTCTCATTTCAATCATTGGCGAAGCCTCTATTTCCTTTGAGCGCTAAGGGAGTGTGTAATGAACTATACCCTTGACTGGGCATGACCAAGGCTGATACAAGCATAAGTCATAATTCTATGATTGTTGCTTCTATTAAACTCCCAAATAAATGGGAATTCCAGAGTAAATCTCAGAAGTTGGCTTTGACAATAACATCACTAATTCAAGTATGCCTCGAATTGAAGATGAATGCATTGATTCCCTATACAAAAGCAGGTAAATATTTATACTGACATTTTCGGGTTTACAATTCAAAATCGCTAATTATGACTACGATTTTAATCTGCTCGAATCAAGGTAGCTCTGAAATTATAAATAATTTTTTTGCACAAAATAGTAAAAAAGAGAGTTTAGGAGCAGAAAAATTATGTTTACGGGATTAATTCAAGCTTTAGGAAGGATTAAGCCATTAGGTGGTGATTCGTGGCAGATAACTTGTGTTGGAGGCGATATTTCCGCAATTATGCAGGATTTAGCTCATGGGGATAGTGTGGCGGTGGATGGGGTCTGTTTAACGGTGGAAGATATACTCAAAGATGGTTTTATTGCCACTGCTTCTCCAGAAACCTTACGGCGGACAATTTTAGCGGATGTCAACGATCGTCATTACGTCAATTTAGAGACATCATTGCGGGTGGGGAGCAAAATCGGTGGACATTTTGTCATGGGCCATGTGGACGGAGTTGGGCAGTTAGTGACAGCATTACAAACGGCAAGCTCCTGGGAAATGACCTTTACTGCTGCGGATGCGATCGCTCGATATTTAGTACCCAAAGGTAGTATTGCCATTAACGGTATCAGTCTGACCATTGCCGACTATCAACCGGAACAAAATCAATTTACCGTCGCCGTCATTCCCATCACCTACGCTGAAACTAATCTTAAATACCTTACCCCTGGTAGCCCAGTTAATCTAGAGGGGGATATCATCGGTAAATACGTAGAAAAATTTACTAGATTAGCAATAAAAGATTCCCAGTATTGTGTTCCGACCCAGGAATTAATCACCCCGGCTTTTTTGAGTGAAAACGGTTACTTGTGAACAGGGGATGCAGGGAAAGTAGAGATGCGACATGTCGCGTCTACAGGGAATAGTTGGAACCAAATTATTTTGTATCCCTCCCGTATTCCGTATTTCCCCCATTGCCTAATCAGTGCCCAACAAACTAGCAAGTAAAGCCTTTTGCACATGCATCCGATTTTCAGCTTGATCCCAAATACGGGAATGGCTTCCTTCCATTGCGGCATCGGTAATTTCTTCACCACGGTGGGCAGGTAAGCAGTGCAATACAATTGCCTCATTATCAGCCAAACCAATTAACTCATCGTTAATTTGATAGGATTGAAAAACAGGCATTCGATTCTCTGCTTCCTGTTCCTGTCCCATACTAGCCCAGACATCCGTATACAGAACATGGGCATCCTTTGCCGCGGCTTGAGGGTCATGGGTGAATATCACCTCACTTTTACCAGCAGCTAAATTTCTGGCTTGCTCAACAATAGCAGCATTTGGTTCGTAACCGCTCGGAGTCGCAATCCGGACATTCATCCCCGTTAAGGCACAACCCAACATTAAAGAATTAGCCACATTATTACCATCACCCACATAGGTCAAAGTCAAACCAGCTAAATTACCAAAGTTTTCTTGGATAGTCATCAAATCCGCTAGAACCTGACAAGGGTGTTCCAAATCTGTTAATGCATTAATCACAGGGATTTTGGCATAACGGGCGAAGGTTTCTAATTCTTGCTGGGCAAAGGTTCGCACCGCCAAAATATCTAGATATCTGTCCAAGACCCTAGCAGTATCTTGCACTGGTTCACCCCGACTGACTTGGGTGACATTGGGGTTTAAATCAATCACCTGTCCCCCCAGTTGATACATTGCCACCGTAAAACTTACCCGTGTGCGAGTAGAAGCCTTAGTAAACAGTAACCCCAAAACGCGATCGCAGCGTAAACTCAATTTTTTCGCCTTGAGTTGACTTGCCATCGATAAAATATGCCCAACTTCGTTGCGATCAAAATCAGCCAAACTGAGAAAATCTCGTCCCTGTAACCCTGCCATTTAACACCCTAAAATCAACACAAAGTAATCAAATTCAACAATTAAACAATCAAATCAAACAGTCTGCAAATACCACCATTTCGCAAACAATGATAAACAATACCGTGACAGTATACTTACAGTTTGATACTTTCCTAAATCATCCTCAAGAGAGAAAAAGTGATTCCCTAATCCCTCACTGGAAAATAGGGAATGGGGAGTAGGGAGTACATGGGGAGCTATGTTCTTGTTTGCTTGTGTCCAAAGGACATGTAGACGCATCAGAGGTAACTCCAGTTGGCGGTGTCATGCCATTTCATTCAAATTTTGAGATATTTTCTGACCCTGCTCCCCAAAGCTTCCCGTCAGCTATCAACTTCAAAGTCAGACGGTATCAATTTCCGTCCCGCCAAACTAGGGAATCGGAAGAGCTTACCGTAGGTAGGTACTCCCTGGATGGAGAGGGAGTAGCCATCATGAAGCATAGGTTGTTCCCACTACTTACTACTCCCTGCTAGATAAAAAATGGACGTGCGAGGAAAAAACTGGAAATCGATTTTGCGTCCACAGGTTCACCCTCTAAAATCGCCTTCTCTAACTCTTCGGGTGTCATAAATACCGTTTCTATGTCTTCATCATCATCTTGGGTGGGGGGTTGCTCTAATTTTTCTAAGTCTTGAGCAACGAAAGCATATATGATTTCATCCGAATATCCAGGTGCGAGGGGGAACTCGCCTAATTTTTGCCATTTATGGGCACAATATCCAGTTTCCTCTTGAATTTCCCGCTTCACCGTATCTAAAGGTTCTTCCCCTTGTTCGACTGTTCCGGCTGGAAATTCTAAAATTCTGCCAGCCACCGCAAAGCGATACTGACGCACAAGTATCAATTTTCCATCCGCAGTCATCGGCACAGCAAGAGCTCCACCTGGATGACGTACACATTCCCACTCACCTTCATTCTTGTTCGGTAAACGCAAACGGCTAACTTCAAAGCTAAACTTACGCCCGTGGTAAAACAGACGTTGCTTTAATAACTGCGGTAATTCTCTACCTAATGGCATACTTAAATCTTAAGTTATGGGTTGAAATTGCCCAAATATAACCGCAAAACCATGATGATGTCTTCTGCGGCGCTTTGTGCTGGGAGTTGGTAATATTTTTTCACGAAGTGGGAATTTATGGGCAAAGAATTCTACAATTCCGCAGAGGGACATAAATCCGCTAGCTGACAAATACCACATTGGGGCGATCGCGCTTTGCAGACAGCCCGACCGTGGTAGATTAATCTGATTGACCAGTTTTCCCAATCTTCCTGTGGTAATAATTTCATCAAATCCCGCTCGATGCGTATCGGGTCTTCGTGTTTGCTAAAGCCTAAACGGTTACTTAATCGTTTCACATGGGTATCCACCGTTACTCCGGCATTAATACCAAAGGCATGGGCTAGAACTACGTTTGCTGTTTTCCTCGCCACACCCGCTAGAGTCAGTAAATCATCCATCCGTTGGGGAACTTCTCCCCCAAAGTCAGTAACTATCTTGCGACAAGCAGCTTGAATATTTTTCGCTTTGTTGCGGTAAAATCCCGTTGATTTGATTAACTCTTCAATTTCTGCGACATTCGCATTGGCGATCGCTTCTGCATCGGGAAAGCGGGCAAATAATTCTGGTGTGACTTTATTTACCCGCTCATCCGTACATTGGGCGGAAAGAATCGTTGCCACAAGTAATTGGACAGGGGTAGAGTAGTTTAAAGAACATGTTGCATCGGGATAGATACGTTTGAGACGCACAAGAATTTCTAGTGCCCTTTGTTTTTGTGACGAGCTTTTGCGTTTACGAGTTAGGGTCATTTTGATGGATTTGTCGGAGACAGGTGGATATAAGGGGCAGAGGAGAAATTCCTTGACACTCCCCTGCCCTTAGCCGTTCGCGCGAGCGTCTCGCTAGAGAGGGGATTCTACATTCATCGTCAAAATTTGCGTCTAGCAGGTTTTTACCAACTAAAGTAGAGATTCCGACTCCTGTAGCGTTACTTCGGGAATGCCCTTCCCTAGCTTTTGCAAGATTTAGAATATTGATCGCAGCATTTACATCTCGTTGCAACTCACATCCACAACTACATTTATGGGTACAAGTGATTTTTTCACAATTGCACCACGGCAATCGCTCATAGGGGAAACCCCCAAGACCGCGTTGCCTCACAATCTGAACATTTTTGAGATGTCATTCTCGGATTGACGACAACAACTTGAGTATTGAACTTAACCGCAAAATATTCTAACCAACGACGAAAAAGACCCCAAGAAGCATCATTAATACTCTTGGCTAGACAATGATTTTTTACCATGTTCTCAACAGATAAATCTATGCGCTACGCGAACATAGGCTACAAAGGTGTTATGCTTGCATAGGCAACGCGCTAGTCTCTTAGCGTGTTCATGACGTTGCCTACTTATTTTTAAATGTTTTCGAGCATATCTTTGTCTTGCTTTTTGACGTTGGTTTTTACCTTTCTCCTTTTTGTATATTTGTCTTTGAGCGCGTTTAATCGCTTTTTCTGCTTTCCTCAAAAACTTGGGATTTTCCTGATGATATCCATTGGAAATAGAAACGCGATATATCGCGTCTTTTTTTTCCACAAGCCCTAAAATCCTCCCTACTCCCCACCCCTAATTTTTAGGGAAAAAGAGTTTCCTTGACAATCAGAAAAATTCCCAATCCTAAAATCAGGACTAAACCGGTTCGCATGACACCATCTTTAACTTGGGTGGGTAGGGGTCTACCGCGTACTCCCTCAATTAGTAGGAATGCAAGTTGTCCGCCATCGAGGGCTGGGAGGGGCAGGGTATTAATAATTGCCAAGTTGACACTGATTAATGCTGCGAACAAGAATAAATCTTCGGCATTATTTCTGGCAATGTCCGCACCCATTTTGACGATTTTCACTGGACCAGAAACTTGGCTTGCGGTATCACGGAAGTTGGTAAACAGTTGTCCGAAGCCTTGAATTGTGCCAATGAATATCTGTTGAAAGCGGTTGGCAGCAGTGTTCAAAATTTCACCAATACCGTCTGCGCGACGATAAATTTTTTCCCCATTGGGACTTAGGGCAATGCCAATTACACCCTTACCTTGTTCGTTGGGTTGGGGGGTGACTCTCAATACTAATCGGTCATTTTGACGCTGGATTTTGAGGGTGATTTCTTGGTTCGGGTGACTTTGAATTGCCTCAGTCAGGATTTTTGTGGCATTGGCAGAAGCGGGGATTTCCTGGTCATTTACCGCCAAAATGATATCGCGATCGCGAATACCTGCTGCATAGGCAATTGATTGCTCACTGCTCGGTTGCACCACAACACCTGGTTGAAACTGAAATTCCTGGGGAATACCCACCACACCAAACTGTAACACCAGTAACAGGTAGGCGAAAATCAAATTAGCAATCACACCAGCGCTAATCACAATCGCCTGGTCAAGAATTGGACGATTACGCAATAGATTTGGGTCATCTGCGGGAAATTGACTATCGGGGTCATCATCGGGAAAGCCGACAAAACCACCTAATGGAAAAGCCCTAACAGCGTATTCGGTTTCCCTTCCTTGATATTTCCACAAAATTGGCCCAAATCCCAGGGAAAAACGATTGACATGAATCCCCTGGGAACGTGCTGCAATAAAATGCCCAAACTCATGCACAAGGATTAAAACAGCTAGAACTGCGATCGCCGCTAAAAATGACATAGGATATATTTTTTTCAACCAGAAAACTACTATAACTAGATATTTTTAATTGTAAAGCGCCAACTAGTGTACATGGGCAATATTTGTGTTTTTCGGCAAAACTTTCTTGGGTTACTCCTTTGAAATGAAAATAGGGAATCGGGAATCGGGAGTAGCCTGAGTGATTGCATCGATAACTAAATTTTGTGAAGGATACTTGACAGTCACCAAAAAAAATTCCTTCAATCGACCTTGAGGGTGACAATCTAGCTTCAAAGGTTTATGCAGCAAGGATTATAAAATAGCGATCGCCTAGCGACTCCAGAAGGGGTATCACCTTAACGATAAAACTAAATTCAGAGCCAAGTTCAACGGAAAATAGGGCTTTTGCCTGAAGTTTATTGAGAATAAAATCAATCAAGCCGAAAAATGAAGTTTATCTTTTATACAGACCGGCTTAAAACTATTGCTGCATCGTAGTTTCAGAAATTTTCATCACCCCCCAGTCAATCGACACTCGTTTCCCAGGGATTCTGGTGTTGCAGTTAACAGTTGCCAGTCAACAAAAAATAAATTTCTCCTGTATCCTGTATTCTGTATCCTGTATTCTTTCCACCATTTTAAACAATCATTCAGGTATATACTCATGCCCCTGGATTTTTCTATCCTCCCCCTAGCCTTCCGTTTTCAATCCCCCGGACCCACCCTCGGACCGTTACCGATTCGTTGGTACGGCATCTTAATTGCCAGCGCTTTGATTATTGGGGTGACTTTATCACAAAATTTAGCAAAAAAACGGAATATAAATCCGGAATTAATCGGAGATTTATCAATTTGGCTGGTGCTAGGAGCAATTCCTGCCGCACGCTTGTACTATGTTGTCTTTCAATGGTCAGAATATGCCCAAAATCTAGGGAAAATTTTTGCGATCTGGGAAGGAGGAATCGCCATTCATGGAGCAATTCTGGGGGGAGTTATCGCGGCAATCATTTTCGCCAAAGTCAGACATTCTTCGTTTTGGCAATTGGCGGATGTGGTTGCGCCATCCCTAATTTTAGGACAAGCAATTGGAAGATGGGGTAACTTTTTTAACTCAGAAGCCTTTGGTAGTCCGACGGATTTACCGTGGAAATTGTATATTCCCCGCGATCGCCGTCCCCTGGATTTAATTAATTATGAATATTTCCACCCCACATTTCTGTACGAGTCGCTGTGGAATCTGGGTGTGTTTGCCCTCTTGATTTTCCTATTTGCCAGGGGTTTGCAAGGTAAACTCAAACTCAAACCAGGTACATTATTTTTAGTATATTTTGCAACCTATAGCCTAGGGCGTTTTTGGATTGAAGGATTGCGCACCGACAGCTTAATGTTAGGTTGGCTAAGAATGGCTCAAGTGGTGAGTTTGATGGGTATTGTTTTTGGTCTAGCAGGTTTGTGGTGCTTGTACATCGCCAAGCGTTCCCTACCAGATGTTGTTACAGAAGAGTCTAATCAGGGGGAAAACGGACAAAAAGTGCAAGAATAGTCATTCAAGGCGAATTTGATGAATTTTGTCCCAATCCTCTTCAGAATGGAGACGTGATATATCACGTCTCTACGAATAAAATTCATCTGTCCCATTCTGGTTTTCAATTGGTATCACATTAATCCAAAATCCAAAATAAAAAATGCCCCAGAGTTTTCTCCAGGGCTTAACCAGGGTGCATCTACCAATCACTTCTACTCTGTTTAGGGGTTTAATCCGGAAAACAGCCTAAAAAAATCTGAAAAAACTTGGTTATTGAAGAAACAAAACAACTATCCTATGTAATCATAACTAGCTTTGTCGCATGAAAAATAACTATAAAAATCATGTTCCTGGTGTTTACATAGTTGGTGCTGGTCCCGGAGACCCAGATTTATTAACTATCAAAGCCCAAAAATTGATTCGCCAAGCCGATGTAATTTTATTTGCTGATTCTTTAATACCCCTGGAAATTTTGGATTGCTGCCGTTACGATGCGGAAATTTTGCGAACAGCCAGCGAAACATTAGAAACGATTTTGCCCATCATGATTGACCGGGTAAATCGCGGTCAGATTGTGGTACGACTGCATTCGGGAGACCCTAGCTTATACAGTGCTATTTACGAGCAAATGCAGCTATTAGCCGAGGCAAATATTCCCTTTGAGGTGATACCCGGAATTAGCGCTTACCAAGCAGCAGCAGCCAAACTCAAGGTGGAATTAACTGTTCCGGGGTTGGTGCAGACAATTATTTTGACACGAATTAGTGGACGTACCCAAGTACCAGCGACGGAAGAACTAGCATCCCTAGCAGCTCATCGAGCTAGCTTATGCCTATATTTGAGTGCCAAACATGTGGATATTGCTCAAGCCAAATTAATGGCACATTATCCCCCCGATACACCCGTTGCCGTTTGTTTTCGGATTGGTTGGGAAGACGAGAAAATAGAAGTTTTGCCATTGAAACATATGGCTGAATATAGCCATCAGCAAAAACTTTTGCGGACAACACTGTATATTATTAGTCCAGTTTTGGCTAATCAAACCTTAACAGAACAGAAAGAACAACAAGAATTACGATCGCGCCTTTATCATCCAGACCATACCCGTCTATTTCGAGATACTCAGGAGTGAGAGAAGTAGGGGGAAAGAGGAAATAATTTGTAATTTGTAATAGCCTGCGGCAAGGCTACGCCTACGTAATAGCCTACGGCAAGCCGCTTCGCGTACGTAATTTGTAATACCGCTACTTGGTTGCAAGTTACGTAATTTCCAAAGCTAGATGTTGCAATGATTAAATACAGGAATAATATCTACGACCCATCCCCAGCAAATTCTGATATTAATAACGCTAAATTATACACATATCGACGTGACAAAGATAGGCGTTTAGCCACCTCTCGACTTGCTTGGGAGCGGGATAAACCATTTTGTAGAAGTTGGGTTAATTCGGTTTGAATTTGGATATCAGAAATTTCCACAGATTGCGGTGTAACTCCGGCAACAATTACCGTATATTCTCCTTGGGGTTCCCGTTGTTGATAGTAATCAATCGCTTCCTCAACAGTTCCCCGCCAAAATTCCTCATGCATTTTGGTTAATTCTCTGGCGAGGACGATTTCCCGTTCTCTACCCAAACATAATTGAAAATCCGCTAACATTGCTCGTAGACGGTGGGGTGACTCATAAAAGATTAAAGTCCGAGTTTCTGATTGCAAACAAGTTAAAGCCTGACGACGCTGATTTGATTTCGCGGGTAAAAACCCCTCAAACACGAATTTATCAGTCGGTTGTCCCGATGCACTCAAAGCTGTAATTGCTGCGGTGACACCGGGAATAGGGACAACAGTAATCCCAGCATCAATACAAGCCGTGACCAATTCATAACCGGGGTCAGAAATACCGGGCATTCCTGCATCCGAAACTAATGCGATCGCATGACCATGATGTAATTTTTCGACTAATTCGGGAATCCGACTAGTGCGGTTATGTTCGTGGTAGCTAATTTGGGGAGTTTTGATTTGAAAGTGTTGTAACAGTTTACCAGTGTGACGGGTATCTTCCGCAGCAATTAGATCTACATGTTGGAGAATCCGCACCGCTCGAAAGGTCATATCTTCCAAGTTACCAATCGGTGTACCAACAATGTATAAAGTTCCTGGTTGGGGTTCGTTACTTGCCATATCATTTAATATAGTATTGGGATCTACACCTAACTCCCGCAATTTCCCAGCTAACAAGTCAGCACGTTCTTCACCCGTCAACAATAAGTTACCTCTATCATCCTACCAACACAACCAGGGTAAAGTCATATTTTGATATGTACTCTCCCAAATTCCTAACTCTACACCCAATGGAGAAATGGAAAAATCTCCATGTCTGGTAACTGGGTATGGTTAGGAAAAGGAACTATTGGAGATGAAAATAAGATTTCTGGTGTGGAAGACATTTAGGTTTTGGGTTTTGGATTTCCGTAGAGATGACCCGACGGGTCGTCTCTAGGATTTAGGGTTTGATTAACAGCGTTAATTTACAAATAATTAATTCTTTCGACTTTGCTGATTTAGGGGATGATTTTGCTGAATATTAAACGAAATAATAATAATAATTTTAGCCTTCAGTTCATCCCGCATTTATGCAACGCCATTCTTTCTATGTCTTGCACGGTCAAATGGTTCATGTTTGAAGAGATGTAGCATTGCGCAGTTGCTACTGTCACCCGTCAACTGTCAACAAACCCAAAAGGGGGATATATCAGCGTGCAAGGTATATCTCCTATTCCCCACTCCCTACTCCCGATTCCCTAACAAGTATGTCTCCAAATGGATTATTTATTGGTCTGATTACCCTTGATTTAATTTACTTAGCTGACAATCCTCCCCAAGCCAATCAAAAACTAGTGGCAAGGGATAGTACGATTGCCGCAGGTGGTCCAGCAACTAACGCTGGGGTGACATTTAGTTATTTAGGTGGTCAATCTACCATTTTAGGTGTGTTAGGAAAACATGCGATCGCTCAATTAATCAAAAGTGATATTTGCCAATTTCCCATCACCGTGACAGATTTAGCACCGGATACCACCAATTCTCCACCGGTCTCATCTATAATTGTCACCCAATCCACCGGCGAACGGGCTGTAATTTCTCTGAATGCGGTCAAAACCCAAGCAACCATTGAGTCTATCCCTTCCCACATCTATACCCAACTAGCCAATCACACCTATCAAATCCTGCTGATTGACGGACATCAAATCCCTGTGAGTCGGGAACTAGCTCAAATTGCTAAAACCCAAAATATCCCCGTCGTCATCGATGCTGGTAGCTGGAAACCAGGATTAGAAAGTTTATTACACCTGGTGGACTATGCTGTTTGTTCCAATAATTTCTATCCACCCGGTTGTCAATCCAGGGAGGATATATTTACCTACCTCCAAACCTATCATATCCCCCACATCGCCATTACCCGTGGAGAAAAACCGATTCAATACCTGGATCACCAACAAGAAATACGTACCATCCCCATCCCTCCGATTCGCACTGTTGATACCCTGGGGGCTGGAGACATTTTTCATGGCGCATTCAGTTACTATATCCTTAATTATAGCTTTCCCCAAGCCCTCGGCAAAGCCACCCAAATCGCTGCTAAAGCCTGTAGTTGCTTTGGAACAAGGAAATGGATGGATTAGGGGAAGGGGAGAAGATCGATACAAAGTACAGGAGGGGAGCCATTAGGGACAAGTTAAAGTAATAATGCTGAATTTGAGATTAGAAGTACAAACTTTTAGTCAGCGATCGCGTCAAATGAACGTGAGTTTGATGGTTCTTAAACGCTATAATCCCTGCGAGTCAATGATTTTGAACGTTAACAGTCAACAACCCTGCATGTAAGATTTTACAAATCATTTAGGACTGCGATATTTAGGGTTCCTACTTCCTGAAAATTTTCGGGATTTGTGAGAAGTCCGAGGATAAGGGTAATTGGACAACACAAACAGTTCCGACCCCTGTCTCACTCGTAATCTCAATCGTACCTCGATGTAAATCCACACATTTTTTGACTACAACTAATCCTAAACCTGTACCGGGAATGCTGCGGACATTTTTACCACGTTGAAAAGGCTCAAATAACTGTTTTTGCATATCTATGGGCATTCCGATTCCCCAATCTTGCACTGTTAATATTACCTGATGATTTTGAAAATTAATATTTAAATTTACATTGCCTCCATCGGGTGAATATTTAATGGCATTTGAGAGTAAATTTGCCAAAATTGAACGTAATAACTTTTCATCAAAGTATGCAGAAATAACTTTGCCTGTGCAATCAAAATTTAATTGGTGTTTATCACCGATGCTCAATCGAATTTCTTCGATAAAACCTCGACAAAAAGCTTCTAAATCTAACAACTTAGGATTAAACTCTAACTTTCCCGATTCGGCTCGATTAATGGTTAAAATATCATCTAGTAACTGCACCATATTCTTAATTGATGCTTGAATCCTTTGTAAATTGCGCAATCTTTTGCCTGAATTATCCCACTCATCCTGACAATTTTCTAATAATTGGGCTGCGGCTAAAGCTGTACTTAAAGGGGTACGAAATTCATGGGAAGCCATTGAAAAAAAACGAGTCTTTAACGCACTTAATTCCTTTTCCCTTTCTAAAGCTGAACGCACTTCTTCTAATCGCTTGCGTTCGGTAATATCAGCAATCACTGCAACCAATCCATTAATCTGATTTTCCGTATCATATAATGGAGCCGCCGAGAAAATTATATCTATCGGTGTACCATCTTTTTTATAACGTTGTAACTCGACTCTGCTATAGGTCGTCCCGGCGAAAATACTTGCTTGTAATTTTTGATACTCTTCTGATTCTTCATTACCAAAGATAGGATTTGGACGGTTAATCACCTCAGTCTGTGTCCAACCAAACATCCGTTCGGCTGCTGGATTCCAAATTTGTACATTTCCGGCCAAATCTAGGGTGAAAATAGCGCGAGGAGAAGCCGTAATTAAAGCCATCAAAGCTGCTTCTGTACGTTGACGTTCAGCAATTTCTGCCCTTAAAAAGCTATTTGCGAGGGCTAATTCTTGAGTACGTTGTTGCACACGCAATTCCAGCTCTGCATTCAGGGTTTGTAACTGCTGATAAAGTTCCGATTGTTGAATCGCGATCGCCACTTGGGTGGCAAGTTGTTTCATCAATTCTACTTCCCAGGATTCCCATTGGCGAGGACAGCGACATTGATGGGCTATTAATAAACCCCATAGATGGGGGGTTTGATGGGGATTTTGGCGATTTTCCTGCAAAATCGGCACCACTAACTTGGCTTTGACCTCAAATTGTTTGACAAATTCCGCTAAACAAGGCTCCACATCTGCCTGTTCGATGCTGGTAATTGTGCGAGTTTTACCGAGGGAATAGGCTTGATGATACTCCCCTGGAAATACCTCCGCCGGGAAATTTTCGCCTAAAATTTTTGTATACTCAGGTAGTACTGTCTCTGTAATGGCGCTACCTGTGCCATCAGACCAAAGTCGATAAATCAAGACCCGATCCGCTTGCAAAAAACTCTGTACTTCCGCTACCGTTGTTGCTAAAACTGCGCTTAAATCCAAAGATTCCCGGATATGCTGGGCAATCTGATTGACTAATCTTTCCCGTTGGGTTTGTTGTCGCAGTACCACCTCAATTCGTTTGCGACGACTGACTTCCCGATGAAAGAAATAGTAACCAATCCCCAAGGCGATCGCAATCACGCCAATACCAACAAAAAGTAGATGGGGAACGAGAATTTCAGACATAGCGACGAATTAGGAATTATCGGGAATAGGAAAAACAAGAACCAAGGAGAGACAGGTTATATCGTTTTGGATTTTAAGCTATTGGGCATTGAAGTTGCATATTCACTATTTTTTACAGGTGACAGATGACGGATGACAGATAACTGTCAACAGCAGATAAAGTAATTATGCAATTTAAGTGAGATTATTCTTATTATTGCAAATTGTAACAAAGCTATGATATGCTTGCGTCAGAAAGTCAATTTGTCAGCTATTTAATAATTCAGTAAGTTTGAGCGATGTTGCAGGGAGCTATCTCTTCATTAGTCTTTAGTATTTGTAATTATCCGCCTTAAAGTCAGTGGCTAGTATCAATAATTGTAGATTTATTTGTGATACAAGCGTCTTGTCCAGATATCTCAGGTTGGGATTTTGGATCAAATCTAACATGTTTAGGGCTTGTAACATCATACCTGCCTAGTTTGATCAAAGCGAAGGAGCTTGGTAATTTATGGGTTGTAGGAAATTACCAATACTACCGGTGTTTACAAGGAACAGTTTATCAATTAAATTTTTAGATAAACTTGAGACAAATAGAACGGTGTAAATAAACCGAAGGATATAACGAAAAGTTAAAGTTATCTAAAACTCCCTTCCCTTCTACCTTGTCACAACGATAATTTTTCACAACGACCTCATTAAATTATTAATAGGTTGTGGTGAGAAGTTGTTACTAGACACCGTATTTTTATGTCTTTATTTGATGCCTTCGCTGCATGGAAGTATAAACACAATAGATTGATCTAGATGTGACTAAAGAGTCATATCTAGATCAAGTAAATCATGATTAAAACCTCTGGACAGAGAACTGAATCAAAAAGGTTTTGACACAATTTAAATAATCTTGTTTATCGAATCAGTATACATTTGATTTCACTCCTATGGTAGATAAATTATTAAGGGTCTGGTAAGTCATTGATGAAAGCTGGGTTGAGAGTCAAAGCATTAACTTCTTTTCTCCTCCTACTCCCCTTGCTTACCTCTGCCCGTCAATTTTGGATTGTCAGACCACTAGGGGTGAGTTAATTAAGATGGCTTTGATCTCAAATAAAGAGTGCTAGGAGGCAACTTGAACGGAGCAAATTTCAAGCGAGAATGGTTTTCCAATCCTCGCCAAGATATATCAGCAGGTGCGGTAGTCGGACTAGCTTTAATTCCAGAAGCGATCGCATTTTCGATTATTGCTGGGGTAGACCCGAAAGTCGGATTATATGCTTCCTTTATGATTGCGGTGATGACAGCATTTTTAGGGGGTAGACCGGGGTCAATATCGGCTGCAACCGGAGCAATGGCATTATTGATGATCGATTTGGTTAAGATACATGGCTTACAGTACCTCTTTGCTGCCACTTTCTTGACAGGAGTAATCCAAGTATTATTTGGAGTATTTAAATTGGGTCGGCAGATGAAATATGTCCCCAGAGCAGTCATGTTGGGATATATCAATGCCTTGGCAGTATTAATTTTTATGGCCCAGTTGCCCCAACTGATTGGCAGATCACCCATCGTATACATACTAACAGGTGTATCTTTGGCAATTATTTATATTTTGCCCCGGTTTACTAAAGTAGTCCCTTCCCCTTTAGTTGCTTTGGCGGTAATGACCATTGCTGCGATCGCACTCAAATTAGATGTTCCCACCGTCGGAGATATGGGAGAATTACCCACCGCACCTCCGGTATTTTCCATGCCACAAGTTCCCTTGACCTGGGAAACATTACAAATTCTTTTCCCCTATTCCCTGACATTAGCAATTGTGGGATTATTAGCTTCCTTCCTGACTGCTTCCTTAGTAGATGAATTGACAGATACCCCCAGCGATAAAAACCAAGAAGCCAAAGGACAAGGTATCGCCAACATTGTCACCGCATTTTTTGGCGGAATGGCAGGTTGTGGGATGATTGGACAATCAGTGATTAACGTTCAATCCGGGGGTCGGGGTCGCTTGTCAACCCTGTGCGCAGGTATTTTCCTGCTATTTGCCATTTTAGCCCTGCAAGATTGGGTGAAACAAATGCCAATGGCTGCTCTGGTTGCCATTATGATTATGGTGTCAATTGGCACATTTCGCTGGTCATCGATTCAAAATATTCCCCGGATTCCCAAAAGTGAAGCCGTTGTCATGTTAACAACAATGTTTGTGACAATTTTTACTCGTAACTTTGCCCTGGGTGTGGCAACAGGGATTGTGATGAGTACGGTATTTTTCACCCGTAAAATCGCCAAGTTGGTGTTTGTAGATAAGATTTTAAGTGAGGATGGTAGTCATCGAATTTATAAGGTTGCTGGACAAATATTCTTTCTATCCAAGGAAGAATTCTTTGGTTCCTTTGACTTTGGGGAAGTAGTCGATCGAGTGACTATTGATTTGAGTAATGCCCATTTATGGGACCAGGGTGCAGTAGCGACCCTTGACCGGACTGTTTTGAAATTTCGTCGAAATGGTGCGAATGTGGAATTGGTAGGCTTAAATGAAGCCAGCGCTACATTGGTAGAAAAATTAGGTACTTATCATCAAACCGTGGAAGAATAAAATGAAGTTGGTAAAGGGACGACCCATTGTGCAATACCCTGAGAGCTTTATCGAAGGTTTATATGTACTAGGATAAGGGCTTTTTTAGCTCCAATTCTTAAGTCCCTAGATTTATGACCTCAATCCAACCACCAAATCAGTGAAATAGTTTCCCTGTTGCTTCAACTATTGCCACTTTAGTCAATGCGATCGCTTGATGAGCAAAATGGTTGCGATACTTGTAGCAATCATCCTGAAAGCTGGTATGAGTTATCACTAAATCTTAATATAGCAATCCTAAATAATTCATGAGAAAACACTGATGAATCTTTAGTAAGATGTAAAACTAGCTTTTCAACGATGTTTTACGCCGTATATATCAATCCAGCCACCAAAAATACTAATCAGTGAGTTGTAAAAGCTACTTTTATTGCTTAAGTATTCTCTCACCTTTGATTCCGGATTGCTATATGCATTCACACCTGACGCAGAAGACTGAATTTGACGTTAGATTAATCGCAAATTTCCCATGAAACGAATTTTATTATGTACAGATGGCTCTATTTTTTCCCAGAGCAGTTACAAGTACACAGCCTGGTTAGCAGTCCAAATTGGGGCAGCAGTTGATGTATTGTATGTCACAGATGCCCGCAGTCAAGCCACGGAGGAATCTGCCAACTTAAGCGGTAGCATTGGTGTCAATGCCTCCGATGAGTTACTGAAGCAATTGGTAGCGCTAGAGCATGAAAAGGCCAAGTTAAACCATCAACGGGCAAAATTAATTTTACAGGATGCTAAAGAAGCCCTCACTCTTGGTGGAGTTCCAGCTGTTCAGACCATGCATAAAACTGGTTTTTTAGTTGATTATGTGCCGGAATTAGAACCAAAAGTCGATTTAATTGTTTTAGGTAAACGAGGTGAGACAGCAGAATTTGCTTCGGGACATTTGGGTTCAAATCTGGAGCGGATTATTCGAGCTAGTCACAAACCCTGTTTAGTTACCTCCCGTCAATTTCGAGCAATTGAGCGATTTTTACTCGCTTACGACGGCAGTAAAAGTAGTCAGCAGATATTACAGTTTTTACAGACATCTCCAGCTTTTAAAGACTTAGAGATGCACATAGTTACTGTTGCAAAAAATCGAGAAGATGCAGTTGCCAATTCGCGACTTGAGTCAGCCAAACAGCAGGCAATTAAAGCTGGATTTACACCAATAACTTCCTTAATGGTAGATAATCCCGAACATGCGATCGCCGATTATATTGAAGCCAACAATATCCATTTACTGTTGATGGGAGCTTATGGTCATAGCCGCATTCGTCACTTGGTAATTGGTAGTACCACAGCTCAAATTCTCCGCAGTAGTAATATTCCGGTTCTCGTATTTCGTTAATACCATCTGGGAAAACTTAGTTAGTATTTGACCGTTGACTACTAATTGTAAATAACGGTGATATAATTTTGATAAAATTAACATTACCAGATGAAATACTTTCCTTTAATTATTAAATAGATTCAGAGAAAAAACAGAAGTATTTATACCTGAAAAACTCAGGGAAACTTTCAGGTTCAATTCAGGATAAATTTTGTTTATACGCTGAACTAATTGTATTAATTTTTTCCGTTCTGAAAACAGAGAGTTTACAAGGTGTCCATCAATCCAATCAACAAAATCCATTTCCGCAATTGGCGTGGCGATCTATTTGGGGGTTTAACAGCTGCCATTGTCGCTTTACCCCTAGCCCTAGCCTTTGGAGTGGCTTCCGGTGCAGGAGCGATCGCCGGACTCTATGGAGCAATTATTGTCGGCTTTTTTGCAGCCCTATTTGGGGGAACACCAGCCCAAGTTTCTGGTCCCACAGGACCGATGACAGTGGTGGTGACAACTGTCATTGCTACCCTAGTACAGCGTTATCCCGACACAGGGTTAGCGATGGCTTTTACCGTCGTCATGTTGGGGGGACTGCTACAAATTCTCTTCGGGGTGATGCGTCTGGGACAATACATCACCCTTCTACCCTACACAGTCATTTCCGGCTTTATGTCTGGAATCGGCGTAATTATCATTTTGCTGCAATTACCCCCTTTGTTGGGTCACGAGGGGTCGGGTGGGGTTGTTACCACACTGCAACAATTACCCACCTATATCAGTAATCCCAACTGGATCGCCGTGGGTCTGGGATTGCTCACCTTGGGAATTGTTTTGGCTGTACCACCTAAGCTGAATCGGATTATACCCTCTCCTCTACTGGCATTGGTGGTGGTGACAATTATCTCTGTAGTTTTATTCAAAGATGCCAATATAGCTCGGATTGGTCAGATTCCCAGGGGATTACCAAGTTTGAAAATGCCCACCTTCAGTATCCGTGAGTTAGACGACATGCTCCGCTACGGATTGATGTTAGGGGTATTAGGAGCGATCGATTCTTTGTTAACCTCCCTGGTAGCTGACAGTATTTCCCGTACCCAGCATGATTCTGACAAGGAATTGATTGGCCAGGGAATTGGTAACACATTAGCGGGGCTATTTGGAGGTTTACCCGGTGCTGGTGCGACGATGCGCACTGTAGTCAATGTCCAAGCTGGGGGGAGAACACCCCTATCCGGGATGATTCATGCTCTGGTATTATTACTTGTAGTGTTTTGGGCTGGGCCATTAACAGCGCAAATTCCCAATGCCGTATTAGCCGGTTTATTACTCAAGGTCGGAATTGATATTCTCGACTGGGGATTTATTAAACGTGCTCCCCGTCTGTCTTTAAAGGGGACAGGTTTGATGTACTTGGTGTTACTGCTAACTGTATTCGTCGATCTAATTACGGCGGTACTAGTAGGAGCATTTATTGCCAACGTCCTGACGATTAAACGCCTCAGTGATGTCCAAAGCGATAATATTCAACTGATTACCAACTCCAGCGGACATGAAGAACTGACTCCAGCCGAACAGGAAATCCTTACCCAAGCTAGAGGGGATATTTTATTATTAAAGTTAGGTGGACCAATGAGTTTTGGAGCAGCCAAAAGTATCTCCCGACGCATGTCTTTAGTGCAGAACTACCATGCACTGGTGTTAGATTTAACCGAAGTTCCCAATATTGGTGTAACCGCAGCATTAGCAATTGAATCAATAGTTGAAGATGCGATCGCCCATCATCGTTATGTTTGGATCGTTGCCACTTCCCCACAGGTACGATGGAGGCTAGAACAGTTAAACTTGCAACGTTTTCAGGAAATTAGTCAGGGAGAAAATCGCACCCAGGCTTTAGAATCAGCATTTACCCTAATTCAGATGGGAAGCTTGACCTAATGGATGCGGATGCATTGGCCCTGTCATACATAGCATTTGTTTGACGGATTGATGTTTCTTCTACTCAATACTCCCCACTCCCTACAAGTTTTAGGGATTTTTGGGAAATTATGGATCGGTATATCAGCCTAGTTTTTCGATTCAGCTATTTTTATTTCTCTGCTTAATAGTCGTGACTTGTTCAATAATTTGTGTAACTTTTTGCACATCCTGTAAATCATTCACATTACCATTAACCAAACAAGGTTCCTGGGAAAGCATATCCATGTAAGCATGAAATGCCTGACGGTCTTCAGGATGCTTCGATATATATTTCCGTAATTCGGTACGATTCATTAACTGAAAATTAATAGAATTCATAGGATTTTGGATTTGAGATTTTGGCGTTACTAAATAGCACCTGGATTGTATACCATTTCACAAAAATTTTGACACATTTTCTCCCCCTGCATCCCTAAATGTATCAACTCCGAAGTAAGTAGGTACAATTAAACATAAAACCGCAACGTAACCGATTATTCGGCTCAAAGCCTTACTCCCGTACAGACGCGATATATCCCGTCTCTCCCTACTCCCTGATCAACGATAATTTTTGCCACCCACCGACTCAAAACGGTATGACGTACTAGATTCCTGTTTTTTCAGAGAAACTGCCATCCTCCCTCTCGATCAACAATAATTTCGGTCTCCTCACCCACTAACATGTAAAGTAAATTAGTTCGCTCATCCATAGTTACGTATGAGACGGGTTTAGACATGCTAGTAACCTGTTCGCAGAGTATATAAAAAACAATTACTTGGGTAGCGCTAGGCAAATTCACTTTTTGTCTCTGGGTATGGTGAAAGATTTAAACAAACTAACTTTTATCATCACAACAAAATTACTACCTATAAATCAAGCTAATTTGACTACAAAAAGCTTTTTATTTTCATTTATCACGATAAAAATTGAGAGATATGAAAGATAATAACTATTCGGCAAACAAACGTTTCTGTAATTCTAAATACTTTTCTTGGCTCAGACGATAGATTTCTGGTTCCGGTTTACCAACTAAATGCCCCTGAATATAGGTGACACCCATTTTGCGCAAAAGATTCAGACTAAAGGGACTAGTCTCGTCAACACCCTCCACAATCACACGAGCTGGACTTAGGGTATTAGCTGCTGCTAGTTCATGAACAAATTTGATAATAATTGGACTGGGTTGGTGAAAGAGAATTTCCCGATCAATTTTGATATGGGAAGCATTTAAACCAGCTAAACGGGAAACCGATGCATGACCAACCCCAAAATCATCAATTGCAAATCTAATATTAAAAGTACGGACAAATTCCAGTAACCGGTTTTTAAAAGCTTGTAAAGGATTATGTAATTTAATCCCGTCGATAAATTGGGGTAACTCGGTTTTTTCTGATATTTCTAAAATCAAATTTCGCGGAGTAATCACACCTGCGTGGATAATTTTGTGGAGGGTTTGAAAATATTCCGGATGCATCAATGATTCTGGATAGACATTCACCGACAGGGGAACCATATCACTCGCGCGACGCTGTTTCGGGGGACGGGATTGACGGTAACTAAAGGTTGCAACATTCAGGAAGTGTTGATCCAGTTCTACGATAAAACGAGAACCCCATAGTTCGGCTGCATGGAATAATTCAAACGGTGCGCACAAGCTTTCAGGGTTTCTCGCTAAAGCTTCCCAACCGCAAATAAACAGGTCATTGGGGTCTAAATGCAAAACCGGTTCAAAGTAAACCACCATTTGCCGCAAGCGATCGCAAAATAATTCAAACCGACGCTGGTATAGTGATGGAGAAACAAACCCCAGATTACTTTTTAAATCATCGAGAATTTGTGCCTCTACCAAATTAGCCAAGTTAACAGAGGAAAGGTTTTGCTCTAACCCAAAAATCGAAGCTGATGTAAAGTTTACCGCCGCTTGATAAAAACTAGCAATAATTCGTCCATAAATATCCGTCAGAAAATGGGAATCTACTGGTAATCCACCCACAACAATCGCTTCGACCTGAGATTGCATAGGAATCACGGCAAAAGCTTTATATTCCCGTCCCTGTTCGTAAAATTTGTATGTCCCATGACAAGCTGGATCAAAAATTACTTCTGCGTGAATCGTGGATAAAAATTGGTTTTTTAAATCATCAGAAAAATTACTAAAATCAGTGTCTGAGTGATTATATTTACTCAGGTGACTTTGACTGAGAATTTGCCATTCCTCCGCTTCTGTATAGCGAATCAAAAAAGCAAATTCCGCACCGGAGATATGACTCACAATATCTAAAACAACTTCCGGTATCAATACACCAGTAAGTCTAGAGCTATTTCCCTCGGACTGCAAACTCTTGACCAGTTTATGAATAAAGACTTCATAGGGTTCTAAAAAGTTATGTAAATAATTAGTTGACACACTAATTACATTGGTCGATTCAGTTGCATCTCCGGGAATTGAGCCATGAGATGGGTTTTCTTGTTGACGAGCAAAACTTAAATGAAATTTTGGTGTTGAGGTCATAAATTATACGATACAAGCCTATTTTGTACCAGTAACTTCAGGATATCCTGGAAAACATGAAACTGCCCACTCCACTTAGGTGGTCTGTTTACAAATCCAGAAAAAACATTTTTCTATCCTACATTTTTGCAAGATAAGTTAACAATTAGTTAAAGTTACCATGAATATTCTCTGGAGAAAGACTTGTCTCACCCCTCGTCAATTTTTTAACAAATTCCGATGGGATTGTAAACAAAAAATCCTACTGGAGATCAATTAAGAGAATGTTGAGAAAATGCTAATTAGGGTCTGCTGTTCGCGAAGCGCAGCGCTAGCTGTAAAAGTCTTTTTGTGGGGGTAGGAAACAGTCCGTGATGGGAGTAGGGAATAGTTTGAAACCAACAATTCCACTTTTCATATGGCTACCAAAAATTACAGATGCGAGACTTTTTGAACTCTATAGGTCAATACGGTTGGTGTTAAAGATAACTGTAGGTTGGCTTGAGGCTTTGCATAGACTGTTGATTTTGTGGAAATTTACCCATAAGTTCACACAGTTTTTGTGATGATCTCGTCCCTATGCTCCGTGTGGGGACACATTCCACGAGGACTACTGCCTCTAGATTCTTCAACCCAACCTACCCAACAATCAGGCTTTTAAGTCTAACTGAACTGTATTGGTCTATTAGCAGTTTTTGAGAATAAAATACCCTCTAAAGCTTACAGGATATAATATCGATTCTCTTGTACTTTGCAATAAATGAAACTAGAATAATCAACGGTTACAGTCCCTGATATGTAGCAAGCATTAGCGTAAACGATATAGAGTCAGGACAACAGCAATACTTCTTGACTACGGAAAGCTAGGCTAAGGGGGAAATCATGTGAAATTGAAGGCATTATTGCAGACCAACTGCCCTACTCGTATCTACGAGGAATAATTTGTCAAAAAAACAACAATTTTTCCTAGTCTAACTGAGCAAACTCACAGATTCGATGAAAGGGACAATACCGACAATGTTTGCCAGGGTTAGGGGGGAATATCTGACTAAATTGACCACTATTTTTGTATTTTTGCACGTCTTGATAGTGCTTAGTAGCAATCAGAGCCAATTCCCCTTCTACTTGATCTAATTCGCGATTAGTAACTCGAATCACTTCAGACTTATGGCTATTTTCCAAATTATAAAAAGAGGCAATCATCCGATAACCCGGATACAAATAACGTGCAGCCAATAAATAAACTAAAGCTTGACGTTGATCAAAGGGGGATTTACCAGTTTTAAAATCCAGAATGTGCAGGGTATTATCCGGTTCCATCACCACACAATCCATCATGGCATATAGTCGAAATCGGTAATTTTTGCGGATAATCCAAATTGGCTTCGGAAAACCCTCATCCCCCCGTGTCATTAATAAAATCCGTTTGCGGCGCAAAATTGGCTTAGTATAATAACGGTGTAGAATGTTGAAAACGCGAGTACGCACCTGTACACTCAAACCATCTAACTCTAGAATCGATGCAACCCTCTCTACCCCGTCTGCTACTACAAATAAATCTCGATTGCGATGAAACTCGTAGACACCTTGCTGTGCAAGTAAGCCAATTTGTTGTGCGGCTGTAATTTGGCTTCGCAAAGCTTGTACCTCTGGCTCATTTTGCCGAGCCTTCATGAAACCCCGTCGCATTTGACAATGCCAATGTTGTTGTCCTTGATTCGGGACAACGAGAGACCATAGATGATAACTTGCAAATGGTCGCTCAAGATTTGACATTGCTAAGTTTTTGGGAAAAAACATTAAATTCGGTAATTACACCGTTGCACTTCAACCTTAACCATAGCTTAAACTTGCCACCATAAATGTTACATGGTGAGCTTTTTATGAAAAATTAACCTCAATTATATTTTCCGCCATTAGGAAGTAATAATGATGATGAACTCTGTTGTAAGTATAATCATATCCTTAATTGTAGCGATTTGGGTGAGCGCGATCACAATTATCGCTGTTCAAAATCCTGATGATGTTTCCCTGAAGTTTTTCGGCATGGAATCAATTAAAATTCCCTTTGGGGTGTTACTTTCCTTCTGTGCTAGTGGAGGAATGGTGGGGATGGCGATTCTGGAATTAATTTTACGGGCTAGTAATAGTCGGCACAATCTCAGTCGTGATGATGACCCTGATTTTTTCACCGATGAAGAGGTTTATTAGATGCTATTTTCCTGATTGTTCCTGATTTGATGACGGTTGAAAATCTTGATTAGTCCTTTGCTGCGTCAAAGTCAATGTTCCCAGCAGTACAGCCGTTCCCAGCAAAAAAGCAACTACAGGACGTTGCATAAACAACAAATCACGGATAATTCTGGCCAAGGGATGGCTTTGTCGGCGCAGGGTTGTTGCGAGAGCTACTTGTTTAAACACGAAGGGGTCACGGACATAATGACCACTCCTACTGATGACAAATTTTTCTTGACAATACGGACAGGAAAACAAGCCAACACATGTCTTGACTTTTTCCGAATCGATATGGTGATGACAGAGGGGGCAAGTTAAGTAATGATTATCAAAGATGTGTGTATTCATCTACTTCGTCCGTTTAGTCTACTTACTCACTAATGCAAAATATTGAACGAATCATCGAGCTACGCGTGCGTAAATTCAGCGTTTTTCGGTTGTTTTTTTATATATTTTAAGTGGTAGAGCAAAATCAATTGTACATTTACCGAAATCTCAACCTCCTTCTTCGTCTTTGCTTGGCTATACTAGCTAGCTCAAGACCTACAGTCTCTTTTTTCTCCCCTTCAGGATTGGCAAAAGCAAGGAATTGAGAAACTTCAGCAATCTCAGGATGTATTTTATTTTGCCTAACGACTTAGTCTGAATTCACAATAATGGCTGCAAAACTGTTTTTAATTTCCCAGTTTCAAAAGAATAATCTGAAAAATAAAGTGCTAATTACATTTGGGTAAATACTGACCAAGGATAACTGCACTCTAAATTAGTAATTCACTTTCATTAAAACACTTTCATCATCAAAATGCTGCTGTGGGATATTTTTTTACAAAAGCTTAGTAAATTGCAACAATAAATATTGCTTGGGGATTTGTAGTTGTCGAACAGTCAAGCCATAACTGAAAATAAAGAATAGCATTCTCTTGGGGACACCCCACTTTGCACCACTAATGAATACTTTGCCTCCAGATAAATTCAGGAAGTCGAATCAGCAAATTCGCAATTCTCCTCCTATTGACTCAGTTTTTGCCTCCCTAACCCATTTCCTCAATCGTGTCCAAATTTCTCCAGAAACTGTTGTACTAGTTTTAGGGGTAATTATTGGCAGCAGCACAGGAATGGGTGTTGTCACATTTCACTATTTGATCCAACTTTTCAGTTATACCCTGTACGAGCAGCTTTTGCTAGTGATTGGCGGATGGGGTATGTGGACTTTGGCGATTGTACCCGTAATTGGTGGTATCGCCGTAGGTTTGATGCGCTGGCGGAGTCAAGATTTTGGTCCGAGTTTATCTTCGCTGATTGCCTTATCCCAGGGGAATTCCCTCCAACGACCCCTGCGTCCCGTGATGAAAATGGTTGCAGCTGCTTTTTCCCTTGGTAGTGGTGCATCCCTGGGTCCGGAAGGTCCAAGTGTGGAAATAGGGGCTAATTTTGGCATGTTACTGTCCCAAATTTTAAAAGTATCCCGTGAACGACAGCGTTTACTGTTAGGAGCTGGAGCAGCAGCTGGTCTCGCTGCTGGTTTTAATGCTCCCATTGCTGGGGTGTTTTTTGCCCTGGAGGTGGTATTAGGTGCGACATCTTTAGCAACCTCTGCCGTCAGTGTGGTGGTATTAGCAGCAGTTTTAGCTGCCTTAATTGCCCAAATTGGCTTGGGTTCCCAACCAGCATTTGCCCTCACCGCCTACCAAACCCGTGGTCTACTGGAGTTACCTCTGTACTTGGGCTTGGGATTAGCCGCGAGTCAGGTATCCTTAGCCTATACCCAAGCATTGAAATTCGCTAAGGCAAGTTTTGCCGGAAAGGTCAGCTATTTGAGTTGGTTAGGACGCATTCCCCGATATTTTCATCCGACCCTGGGGGGTTTAATTGTTGGGGTGGTGGCTCTACAGTTCCCCCAAATTTTAGGTATTGGTTACAGCACAATTCAGGCAATGTTGCAAGGTATGGATATGTCTTGGCAATTATTGGCTGGATTACTAATTTGTAAACTATTGATGACAGCCATTAGTGCTGGTAGTGGATTTGTAGGGGGAGTGTTTGCACCAGCGATGTTTTTAGGTGCGACCTTGGGTGTTTTTTATGCGAAAGTGATACATCTACTCATACCACAAATATCGATGTATATGGCAGCACCGCCAGCCTACGCAATGGTAGGGATGGCTGCGGTTTTAGCTGCTAGCGTCCGCGCACCGTTGACATCCATCCTCCTATTGTTTGAGCTAACCCATGATTACCGCATTGTTTTACCCTTGATGGCTGCGGTGGGGTTGAGTTTTTGGTTGGTTGAGACAATCAAACCCCGCATTGATACCAATAGCAACTTACAGCAAATCGGTTTATCGGAATTGGGGGATGACCATGCGGAAATAATTCATCAAATTACTGTCGCTCAAGCGATGCAAACTAACCCGATGATTTTACCCGCAACGATGAATATCCTGGAAACGGCTGTAGAAATGTCGCGATCGCGAATTCGCAGTGCATTAGTTATTGATGAGCAAAAACAATTAATCGGCATTATCTCCCTGGAAGATATTAATCGTTATTTAACAATCTGGCAGGAAAATCCCCCATCTCCATCAATTCCCATCCTCAAAGATATTTGCACAACTGAAATTATTTACGCCTATAGTGATGAATCCCTATTCGAGGCATTAAATCGCATGACATTACGTGGTTTACACCAGCTACCTGTTGTGAAGCGTAATCACCATGAATCGATTTTAGGCCTACTTGAACGCAGCCAAATACCCCTTGCGTGTAATTTGACCCTTACCCGTAATCTTTTAACAAATTTCCCAGTTATTGTTCTCGAAAATGAACATCAAAACCCCCCCCTAACCCAACTTGAATATCAAGCAGTGGAGAAAACGAATCTAGCCGAGCCAAGAATAGATATACATATTCCAGAACTAGAAGCTACGAATTTAGTCCTACAACCAAATCCAACTCCCAGCTTGGATAACAATTGACGAACTCAATACTAATTAAATCTCTCTTCTACATCTGACAATATAGTCAGCTGAACTGGGTTGTACCACTCGAAAACCGAGATAACGGATTGTTGCTTGCTAATTGAATTACAAACAACTAGACAGCATTCAAAAGTTATAAGTTAGGTATAATTAGCCATTAAGTCAATAGTCCAAGCGACTAATGACTCATGACCTACATAATTGCTTCAAGATTAAGCAGTTGCTTCAACAGCTTCGTCGTCTTCACGCTCCTCAGAGTCTACCTGTCTGAGGCGAATGTGTTTTTTGCCGAGGGTAATGATAAACTCATCGCCAGGGTGAAGACCCATCTGTTTTGTATAGGCAGAACCAATCAGCAAATTGCCATTAGATTGGACGCTGATGCGGTAGCTGGCACTACGACCACCCCGTCCATTTGCCCCTCCAGAAGTATCTAATTGAATGCCCTCAGCATCAATCAAGGCATTCAAGAATTTCATCATATTGACGCGCTCAATACCGTTTTTGGTGACGGTATAGTAGCCACACTGTTTCGCTTTTTCTTCCTTACTCAAGGATTCTAGCTCTTTGACTTTCTTGAGTAATTCTTCACCGACTAGGGGTTCAATTTTTTTCTGTTTAGCCATCAACTTCAATTGTCCATTAAAGATGTAATTGGTTGAATCGATTTTATTTTAACTGATAATTTGCTAAGGTGAGCATTGGCAGTTTTATTTTTAGATCAACCTAGCCAAGTATATTACACAAGTAGGTAAAAATGTTGCCCAATTGGTATTTTTTTTCGGAAAATTTTACAGTTAGATTCCATCAGTCAATTATCATCTAGAAGTCTGGTTTGATTTTTGAATCTAGCTGTTGAGATTTGGGTCTTGTAAGTAGGGAGTTGGGTGGAATATTTAAGTTGTAATCTGGTATTTCCCATTGTTTGGGAGATAACTAT
>CALJJQ010000114.1 GCA_937973965.1 uncultured Calothrix sp.
CAATTGCCCGCCGAAGTGGATGTAGTCTTGGTCGTGACCACAATGCGGCAATAAACATAAAAAATAGAGCCGAGGGGCATCCGGTTCTTAAAGCTCATCGAGTATCCGAAGCGATAGCTGGATTTGGTGAGAAGCCTACACCGTATGCGATCGCGCTTCTTGTAGGAGTATGTCACGAATTAATTCTGTCGGGTCGTCTCTACTCAATCACAAAACTTTGCCAACTAGAAGGATTTGAGTCATTGGGATTCGGTTGGAGAACTCGCCAAGTTTTGCCTTCCCGTTGTAACTGCATATACACATCAAAATCCCTATGGGGTTGGGAAAGTTGACGTTTTGGTAATTTGAGAACAACATCATAGCTTCCCTGAATACGGAATGCAGGCAAATTTTCAATACTCAAAGGACGCTGTTGGGCGATCGCAATATTTTTAATATCCACATTTTTGATATCTAAGTCCAATTGTTGTTTCAGTTGGGTTTGGGTCTGTTGAAATTGCCAAACTACGGCTTTTTCAATTAATCCCCTCGGTGGAGCAAGCACACTGACAGTACAAGCGCTTAAAATCAAGCCTAAAACCACACACATCATTAACCGCACCATGATTCGCTCCTTCCGGTGATTCTAATTGCTGCTTTCGGTAGTATATTTCCCCCCAAGGCAACAGAAACCACCGTTTTGATACATAATTCACAGGTTTATCGTCAGTTGTTAACAGTCAACACCTATCACCATTGAATATGTAACTTCAACAATATAGACAAGATACGGAAAAACTTGTGCTATAAGGTTCATACTGGGTTATGAACTAACGAGCGCGGCAGGACTCGAACCTGCGACCAATTGCTTAGAAGGCAATTGCTCTATCCAGCTGAGCTACGCGCCCAAATAGGGTGGTTGTTTTACGTTCAGATATTGTATCTGTGCCTTGGGAAAAATGCAATTACTCAGGCAAATAAATCTACAAACCTTGCACTGGTAAATATTCTAACTGCGTTAGTCTTGTTGCAAATTTCACAACTACTAATCCAAAATCTAAAAGCTAAAATCCAAAATCCGATGACGAAGGTATCCTAATTCAGTTATATTGTGTTGTCAACGGGTTGGTGTGGCGAATATGCTACCGTTAATGTAAATCCATACTGAGATGTTATCCCTGATAACGGAAACGCCAAATGGTAAATTTTGATGCCCCAGGAGTGGTTGCAGTTGTCATGTTCATTCTCAAGCGACAAGATGTAGAAATATCTTCGATTCTTCACCCGAAGCGCGAGCAACAGGTGCCAGTTCTCCATTATCAGGGGCAAACCTTTCGATTAATTAGTGTATTTAAAGCCAGCCAGGAGGAGGAAGCAAAGGCTTTATGGAGAGATTTAACTGATAATCGGGGTAAAGCATGTGTTTTGCTCGAAGAAGCTGAAAGGTTCAGTGTTTGGGGTAAAATTCGCCTGGATAACCCCGAGTCAGAAGACAACCAAGAAACTAGCCCTGTCCTATTGATTCAAGCTGCTATTATGCTGCTACAATCCGTGTATTTGGACATAGAGGAATTTTTAGGTGTACGGCAAGCGGCGATGTTTGAAAAAGATATGGTGGAGACTTGTCGGCAAAAGCAGTATCCGCAAACTTCGACACCAGATGCTATTCGGTATTTACTGAATGTGAATCCTCTCCAGGGGAATCAACTACCTCGGTGGAATCAGCAGCATGTGATTTCCTTTTTGAGCGAACTTCATCGTCTGGGTAAAATTTATTTTGGTAATACCAGTTTTGCTAGTCCGGTCGTTGATAAATTACTTGAAATGCCAGAAAGCGATCGCTCTGTTTTCATCAGCTGGCTAAATCAATCCCCCTTAAGTCAAATTTGGAGTTAGGGCAAATTGGGAGTAGGGAGTTGGGGATTGGAAATTAGCAAGAACTTGATCTCCTGTCTCCTCACAAAGTGTATTTTTTTACTAAAAGCGTGCGGTTTAGATGGAGATAGGCTACAACACTGCTAGAGGGTATTTACGCAGTGGGAGATATTTATGAGTAGCACTTATAACCAATTAGACCGTACTAAACAACTATTTTCAACCCAAAACATTATCCTTGCGAGTATCGCTTGGGGTGTATTATCAGTTTTGTATTTTTTGTTATTCAGTGCCCCAGTTCCAGACGAGAATGGGGAACTAATCCGTCCGGCTTGGTACATTTTGGGAACAAATATTTTTGAAGCGATCGCCTATCTCGGTGCGGGTATTTTGTGTTTACGGAATTGGCGTAGTCGGCAAATCATCAGTGGACGAAATATTTGGTTGGCAATGGGTATCGGCATGTTATCCTACTGTATTGGAGGGATATTTTTTGGGTACACTGAGTTAGTTTTGAAACAGGAACCCTTTCCATCGATTGGCGATATCTTCTTCGTCATTACCTATATATTCGTTGGTGCTAGTATGATTACAGCAGTAGCATCGCGACGCATCAATTTAGAAGCTTGGCAATGGATTGTTGTAGTGGCAATTGGTGCATTTGCCAGCGCTTTAGCATGGCTGATTTCCAATCAACCACCAGGAGTTGAAAATCAAGTTGAACCTTGGGCAAAAGATATAGCACCCTTACTCAATTGGTTCTATATTGTTTCTGATGTATTCTTATTAATTATTGCAACAAGTCTGCTGTTAGCATTTTGGGGTGGACGCATCTCGTTATCATGGCGAATGATTGCATTTGCGGCATTTTCGCTCTACATTGCAGATATGTGGCAAAAATATGCCACAACTTGGATTAAGAACTACCAAAGTGGAGAGATACTAGAAGTGTTTTGGGTGTTAAGCGGAGTGTTATTCGGCATGGGTGCTGTTTTAGAATACGATGCTTCTTTAAGTCGTTCGCGTCATCTGACTCGCGGACGCAAACGCACATAAATCCATCGATGTGGTGTCTACCGTGAGAAAACTAACCGAAGTAGATAAAAAAGAAATCCTCAAGTTGTACCGCGAAACGATGGAAACAACTTCGACATTGGCTCAAAAGTACGAGGTTAGCAACTCGACGATTAGCCGCTTGCTCAAAAGCACGTTAGCGGAGGAAGAGTATGAATATCTCGTTTCCCTCAAACGTGCTGCACGGACCCCTGAAGGACGTGCGCAAGTTAGCTATAGCAATTTGCCAGTGTTTACTCCAGACGCAGACGGTCAACCGATTACCTCGGTGTCAACCACCCAGGTAAAAAATATGACAGAACCTGATTGGGGAGAAGGGGAAATTAGCAAACCCAAATCGAAACCCAAACCTGTCACTAAATCCAAACCAGCTCCAGTAACTCGTCGTCGCCATTCCGTCGCCGACGATTTACTCGAAGCACAACAGGAGCAAGAACTAATTGCCGAGCAGTTAGAATTGTTACCACCTGAACCAAAACGCATCGTCGATTTAGAACCAATTGTCAGCCCCTTGGTGAAGGATATCCAACAGGAGAATATTTCTTTAGCCGAGATGTTTGGGGATGATGGTTTAGACCTCGGCGATGATTTGGACGACCTCGACGACCTGGATGAGGATTTGGATGATGAGGACGATTTAGACGATGAGGATGTTTGGGAACCACCAAAACCCTTGGTTACGCGTCGGGGAGGAGATAGTTCGGTGCGGGTACTGCCGCTTTCTGCTGCCAATTTACCCCGGACTTGCTATCTAGTCATCGACCGTGCTGCGGAATTAATTACCCGACCCTTGCGGGATTTTGGCGACCTGGGTCAAATTCCCAACCCGGAAATTCAGCAGCGCACCCTTCCCGTCTTTGATAACCACCGCGTTGCCAAACGATTTTCCAGTAAACGCGATCGCGTCATCAAGGTTCCCGATAGTCGAATGCTCCATAAAGCACGTTATCATTTGCAAGCCAAGGGGATTACCCGTCTGTTAATCGACGGACAGATATACTCCTTGTCTGTCCAATAATGTTGTTGATTATTTACATTGTAACCAATCACCAACAATACCAACGATAATGTGTTATGGCTCAGTCACACCAATACGGAGTAGCCTTAGTAACCACAAGTTCCGAAAGCGAGGCGGAGGCGATTGCTTCTGTTCTCGTTGAATCGGGGCTTGCTGCCTGTGTTAATTTGTTTCCAATTCGTTCTATTTATACTTGGCAAGGTCAAGTCCAACAGGAGCGGGAATGGCAACTCCTGATAAAGACCGACCTGCAAAAATTTGACCAACTCACTGCCAAGGTGAAGGAATTACATTCCTATGAAGTTCCAGAAATCATCGCTTTACCCATTGTTGCTGGGTCAGATGATTATTTGGGTTGGTTGGGTAGTTCGGTGGGTTGAGGAGACAGGAGGTAAATTTCTGACCAACCCCCAACTCCCGATTCCCCCTTACCCCTCACGAACGAGGCTTCCAACCAGCTAAAAGGTTAGGATATTGGGTAGGAGTAGGAAAAATGTTTTTCAGCCTGCTGACGCGGGTTTGTGGTGGTTCCTGGACTAAATTCCAGAGGGTTTCATAGAAGAAAAACGATACCCCGGCAAACTTGCGATCGCGTGTTTCTTTTACTTGTTGTGCGACCCGCTCCATCGGCACAAATTTAGCTTTTAATCCAGTAATAATCCCAATACTGACGGGTATATGTTTACGCGCAGCTTTCACCTCTGGTCGGTCAAGTTCGCTGGTAAAGACCTTCATATCATCACGATAAATTTGCAACACCAAGTCTTCGATTAACCCCATCCGTTCCCAACGTTGCCAATCAGCTAAATAGTAATCGTAGGAAAATCTTTGGGGATTTGGTGCAACCGACACAATACAATCTTTCTTTGCTGCTTTGATGGCAAAAAACACCTGACGCATAAATTGGGTAATTTTATTCGCTCTCCACCGCAACCACTCCTGATCTTGAGGATTTTTCGGTGGTTCCTTACCCCGGTGTTCCAGCTTATACAACCTCACCGTGTAGGGGTCGTAACCCAATTCTGCTGGTAAACCAAAGTGGTCGTCAAACTGGATACCATCCACATCGTACTTACTGACGATTTCCACGATTAAATCCTGAATAAACTTTTGCACATCAGGACGAAAGGGATTTAACCATACCCGGTCATGGATACCCTCCTTCCAAATTTTCGTCCCATCCCGACGACTGGTTAACCACTGGGGACGACGTTTTGCCAATTCCGAATCCGCAGGAGCCATAAACCCAAATTCAAACCAGGGAATCACCTTTAAACCCCGCTTGTGTCCACCCGCGATCGCTTCCTGCAACATATCCCGTCCCTGCAAACCTGGTTCCGGATCAACCTCCCGACCAATCACATTTTTTGCGATCTGACTCGGATACAGAGTCCATCCCCAATTCCACACAGTCGGGTAGACAATATTAAAATGCAAATCCTGCAACCGTTCCAGAGCATTATCCAAACGTTGCGTCTCAAATAATACATTACTATCCACATTCGTTAACCACACCCCCCGCAACTCCGTATTTACATCCACAGGAGGAGTCCGGGAAAAAGCCGGAGACCACATCACAAAAGCCATCGTCACAGCCACCAAACCAGCAAACCAACCACGTTGATAACGACGATAAAACCCCCACCACCCACGAAATATTTGTATCATTAAAACCTACTCAAAAGCTTCTCAACAGCATGATACAGCTATGACTGTACCCATCGCCAAGAAGTTGCCAATCAGAAAGTACGGGAGTCGAGAGTCGGGAGTAGCAGGGGGAATTGGGGTAATAAAGTTCGGATCAGAAAATTTATTGTAGAGACGCGATATATCGCGTCTCTTCTCCCAACCAATCCGTAAAAGCAAAGGTTACAACTGAAGGAGTAATTAACAAAATTGATCAAGAACTGTTTTGAAGGTTCATGTTATTGACAATATCGACAACTCATCAACCAGCGACTGACCTGGGTTATCTTCTCCATAAACACCCGGATAAATGTTAGTCATTTCCCCTAGCTTTTGGTACAGCCCATGTATTTTATCCAGAAGCTAGCATGGAATATTGTACCGCAACATTGTTACTGGATATAGATCCGATTAAACTAGTGCGGGGACGTAGTACGAATTTAGAACAGTATGTCAATGATCGACCCTACGTAGCCTCCTCCTTCCTTAGTGTAGCCATGTCCCAGGTGTTTGGTACAGCTTTGGGAGGACGCTGTAAAGACCGTCCAGAACTGGTGCAAGCATCCATACCCTTGGTGGCAAAATTGAGTGTGATTCCTTGTCGCGGTGGGGAAAAATTTTTTCAGGAATTATTTTTACCTTTAGGGTATGCGATCGCCATCGAAAATCATCAGTTAGATGAAAAATTCCCGGAGTGGGGAAATAGTCGCTACTATTCTGTAGAGTTAAGGCATACTTTACCTTTAGTCGATTTACTCAGCCATCTTTATGTGTGTTGATTCCCGTTTTGGATGATGATAAGCACTATTGGTTGGGAGAAGAGGAAATTACCAAGCTATTACATCATGGAGAAGGTTGGTTAAGCACCCATCCCGCAAAAGCAGAAATTACCCGACGCTACCTCAAACGCAAAGGAAGTTTAACCCGTCAAGCTTTAGCTCAATTAGCAGAGCTTGATCAACCCGATCCAGATGGGATGGAAGCGGAAGCAGCAGAAGTGGAAGCAGCTGTGGAAAAACCATTGAGTTTAAATAAACAACGGATGTTAGCCGTGGTGGATGCACTCAAACAATATGGCTGTCAAAAGGTGATTGATTTAGGTTGCGGTGAGGGGACTTTATTAAGGTATTTAATTAGGGATACTTTTTTTTGCCAAAGTTACTGGTATGGATGTGTCCTATCGCACTCTCACCATAGCTCAAGAAAGGATTGAAAAACTGCATTTACCGCGTCAGCAATGGGAAAAAATTAGTGTATTCCAAGGGTCTTTAACCTATCAAGACGCTCGATTCAAAGGATACGACGCAGTTACTTTAGTAGAAGTA
Organism: uncultured Calothrix sp.; assembly: GCA_937973965.1. Classification (GTDB taxonomy): domain Bacteria; phylum Cyanobacteriota; class Cyanobacteriia; order Cyanobacteriales; family Nostocaceae; genus NIES-3974. Next base: position 6,958 of record CALJJQ010000114.1, read on the forward strand.
ATTGAACATTTGGATTTACCCCGTTTAACGACCTTAGAAAAAATTATTTTCGGATTTGTCCAGCCAAGTTGTGTGATTGTGACGACTCCCAATATTGAATACAATGTCAAGTTTGAACGTCTCACTAGGGGAAAATTTCGTCATCCCGACCATCGATTTGAATGGACACGTTTAGAATTTCAATCTTGGGCAAATAATTTAGCGAGTAAATATGGTTATAATGTAAATTTCACCGGGATTGGAGAAGCTGATATTCAGGTAGGTTCACCCACCCAAATGGCGATTTTTCACCATTTGACCGGAAAATAGGGAGTAGGGAATAGGGAATAGGGATGAGGAATACTGTCACTATTTAGTATTAGTAATCAATTCCCCAGTTCAACCTCCTCTATCATCAAAATTAGAGTTTTTGTCATTGCACTTCTTCCCGTAACGGTTCGACCGTAGAGTCGCAAAGTAGCAATTTTATAATCACGACAAAGAACTACAGTTCTCAAACCGGATAGGGTTTAGGTTTTTAAAAACCAATAACTCTCTTGAAAAGAAAACAGAGAACTATGCAAAAGATACTGAGAACCCCCCATTTCCCTAGTGGTCTGTGTTATTAGTTCTGTATAGAAAAAGCTTGAAAAGAAAGCGTTAAAGCGCTACTACGTGCCTTTCTTTACTCATCAAAATTAATGACATGGAGTACTAGGTGAAATCAAAAGAGTCTCATATCTCGTGAATGAAGGCAGTATCATTGCTTCCTTTAACTGCATTCTACTTGCTTCGGACATACCTTGATACAGTTCAGTTAGACTTAAAAGCCTGATTATTGGGTAGGTTAGGTTGAAGAATGAGAGACAGTAGCCTCGTGGAATGCGTCCCCACGCGGAGCATCGGGACGAGATCATCACAAAAAATGTGTGAACTTATGGGTAAATTTCCACAAAATCAACAGTCTAAGCAAAGTCTCAACCCAAACTACAGTTATCTTTAACACCAAGCTTATTGGGACATACCTTGATTTTGGAACACCGACTTACCTAGAGTTATTTGCACAACTGCAAACAAGTAATAGAATATCGAATCCCCGAAATTATAATTACAAATTACGTAGCTTGCTTCCCGCATGGCGGGTATTACAAATTACGAATTATTATTCACTCTCCTCACCATTCCCATCCCCATCGTCGTCTTTCTTCCCACACCAGCGAAAATAGCAAAATCAGCTAAAGCATTTATCTTCTTAATTTCCATCGCATCAATATCACCCATAATCCGATAGGTCACTTCCCCAACAATCCCAATAAATTTACTGCGAGAATCGGCAACTATTTCAGTTTGAATATTCATAAAACTGGGAAAAATACAGTCAAAATTTATCTCTGGAAACTCAATCCCACTATATTTATTCCAGCGAGACAGTAAAGAATTAAACACGGATTCCCTTGTCGGTAAGGTAGTATCATACTTACCTTGACGAAAAGCCGTAGGAGTTGCAAAACTTAACGAAATCACCCGCTCAGAATCGCTCGCTTGCTGATACAATCGCCCATAACTGCAAGAGTTTACCCAAGGCTGGGTAGATTGGGGAGTAGCCAAAATACTGGTAATAAATAAATCCGCACTACCCAAATGCCAAGGTTGTTCTGGATTGATATTCAACCACAGGGGTGTTAACTTACCAAACAACGTATCATCGATTAAGGATATCCTCCACCAACAGGGAGTACCAGGGGGAACTGGTGCTGCTTGATCCACCTGTAATTGCTTATTGTATCGGGAATTTTTTTGTGGATATCTATGATTTGTTTGAACTTGCAGAGGTGAAAGGGTAAAAGCTTTATCTGCGGTGGAGTCGTGAAGTTTGTCACCGAGATTGCGATCCACCGAACTAATCAGATTCAGAAATAAAGCGTGGTAGTGTCTCCCGGTGAGGTAGTTAGGGTAGATGGTGGATTTGGGGATGAGGTTGATAATTAGGCTATGAGGCATATTTTTGATGGTTGGGAAATTGTGGAATCAGTTAGGCTATTTAAATTGGGGTGGTATTAACCACCCTTGCTAATTAGAATTTAAATCGATACTGCATACCAGCAGGAATCTCTAACTGACTAGACTGACCAAACTGATAAAATCTACCCTTGACTCTGACATTTTCAATCAAACTTACCGGGGACATATTAATCACATCATAGCTGATGACTTGATGGGAAAACATGACATCTAGGGGATTCAGTGGAAAAGGAACCATAAATTCCTTATCGGAATTGGAAGGATTTACTGTTTGAGTCTCCATGACAGTTACTTCTGCTTTGCTCATCCATTTTCCCAAACGAATCCATTTGGGTAGGAGGTCTTTAATGTCTTTTTGAGAGATAATAAAAAACTCAAATTTACTTTCCGGTGCAATTTCCTTTGCTCTTCCAAAACTAGGAATATTCTTCTGAGTCTTCTCCATCTCCACGTGGTAGTTATTGTTAGCATATTTCCATGTATTGAGAATAGAAGTATGGTGGATGGAAGCAGCAGGGGTGACATAAATACCCTGTTGATTGAGAGGGGTTAAATGTTGTTCATATTTGGGTACTTGTTCCGGACAAAAATAGCGGTAGGAATCTTCTTCGGAGACGGTAGTTGCATATTTTTTGCTATCTACTAATCCCAGTGCATAGCAGAGTGCATAATTGTGAATAATTGGTTCGGTTTCGTAAAGTCTACCAATTTCACGAGTAGCATGATACATACTATCATGCAATTCGATTTGACAATAGTAGATAAAACTCATGATTCTCACTCCGTTGCAGCAGCAGCTTTTTTACCTGTTTTCCCTTTCTCGGAATTCTTCGCTTCCGAATTCTTGGAAATATATTTCTGTGCATAAGCAGAAGATTCTAGGTTTGCTTGCGTCAGCAATTCTTGAAGTTTTGCTTCATTGCTAGTAATTAACTTAACTTCATCTAGTAAGGGAGTAAAATTTTCTCCGATATAATCAGTATGGGTGACATATTCTTGAGTCATTAATTCATTAATTGCTTTAGTTGCTGCTTTGCGAACATCATCTTCATTAAGTGGATCGGGTAGATTAATTTTGTCATCGAAACTTAATAAATCATATATTTTCTGTGTCCAACGCAGGTTACTAACAATTTCTCCGTCAGCAAAAATAACTCCAATTAACTCATTTCTCACCCGTCCAGTCCGGGTTGTTTGCGCTCCATAGTGACGGGTTCTCAGGATATTATTGAAGATGTACAAAAATCCTGCTTCAGTGGGGTCTTTGAGGGTGACAATACTAGGAAAGAAAACTTGAGGTAGGATGTGGTCTTGACTGTTAATTCTGCTTGTAACTTCCCCATTGCGACTCATAGTCCCATTTTCATAGGGAGCATTCAGGGTAAAGTTCAGGTGAGAGTCATCAAAGGGTGTGATGGAAAAAGCTGTGTCTACGACAACTTTGGATTTTTCCGAACCAGCATCACCAATGGCAAAACCATAGAGAATACAATCGGGAGTGGTTTTACTAAAATTGACGTTATAGTCGCATTTTTCCCAGTCACCAATTTTGTAGTTCCTGAGTAATTCTCTCCCAGTTAAACGTTCGGGTGTGGATTGTTTGCGTTTAAACATGGCTAAACGACTAATTGCTTCTGCATGTTGAATACCAGCACGCACTTTGACTTTATTTAATTCTCCGTCTGTTTGGAATAATGGGTAAGATTCAGTGATACGAATTGTCACAAAATGAGCATATTTACCCATTGGTTTTGCTGGGATTTCGTTGTGGAAAAACTTAGAGTCAAGGGTAGTTAAGAATTGCATATTTTCCTCCAAAAATGTTGAATGTGTAAATCCAAAATTGATGACACTAAAACACTAGGACAAACTAAAAGAAGTAAATTTAGGCTGCATTATCAACCTCCGTTTCTGGTAATTCATCCGGTTCCTCCACAGGAATATTTTTACATTCCTCATCATCTGCAAGACGATAGAGATATTCGCAAGTATCGCGGATGAGGTTGAGTTGTGCACCTGCTAAACGCGCGCGATCGCTTTTAAAACCCTCTTTAAATATTTCTTCAACAAAATACTGAGCAAAGTCATATACTGCTTGACGTTCTTCTTCGGAAGTAAGCGCAGGTTTCCACTTTCCATCCACAAAAGTAAGGGTCGGTTTCCCTTCCGCAGTTCTCCTCCTAACATTATTCATTAATTTTGCTAAACGCGCTGCTACTACGTCTGTTAATGCTTCGGTGTCTGTTAATGATTCGGTGTCTGTTAAAATAGCTTTGTCAATTTTCAAAATCACATCCGCAGCTTCATCAATGGGTTTGAGGATTGCGTTTGCTTTCGCATATGAACTTTTTGCACGGTAAAAACGGCGATATAGTTCTGTTAATTTCCGCAATTTATTCACAGTTTCTTCTCCTGGTTCAAAGTACTTATACAAATCCATATAAAGACGAATCTTAGCGATTGGAACAGAATCCATTGTCTTCTGTTGATTGTCTTTATCTTTTTTAGGTTTACGTAACCATTTAGTGAGATAATGAAAAACATACAAGGGACTTGTTTCCAAATCTCTTGCTAAATCTGATAATTTACCCCAATCTGGATCACCATCCTTTTTCCGATTTACTTCTAGGTGAATACAATAAGCAGCAGTGAGTGCATTCAAAGGTGAAAATTCCCGTTTTTCTGAATTTGCAGGAAGAATACTATCTAAACGATAGGTATCCTTTTTCACTAGAGAACGAATTGCTTGATGTTCTCCATCTAATAACACAGTTTCGGCAAAATCAGCACCACTAATAAAAGGAGGAACAGGGGATTCAGAAGCAACAACTTTTACATCCATTACCAGTGGTAATGTCAATGCTAACCAAGCTGGTGTCACCCAAGATTCCGTATCTGTCGCATCTCTTCCGGGAGGTAATCCTAAAAAGAAAAATGTCAAAGTTTCCTGTTCAGGAAAGCTAATTTTAAAGGTTTTATCATCCTCTGGTTTCAGACTTTCCTTGATAAGTAAGGTATCAACTTGCTGATAATTGGCAATGTCAAACTTCGCAATTTGTTTCTCAGTAATAAAATGCTTGCGCAACTCTGCATCAAACCTAGTTCTGGCAAATTGATTGTAGGCTAATTGCAAAAACTTATTAGTTTCAGGAGTAAAAAAGTAAGTGGGATAAAGATAGAGATAGCGATATTTCCGACCTTCAAAATCCGCACCCACTGCATTAGTTTGATTCATTAAAATCTGTCTCAACATGATTTCAATCGACCAAATTGAGCAGATTTGTCGTTTTGCAGCTTGAGCATTAAATAAGATTTGACGATTGCTGTAAACCTGTGGTGCAAATAAGGTTGCTGACTCCATCTGTTCTGTAACAGTGTAAGCAGAACTCGACATTGCACAGACATTTTCCCTACCTCTTCCCGTTACTTTTGCTGCTTGATAACGTCGTAATTCCTCCAGGAAAGGGTCAATTTCTGGTGTGACTACTGCTTTTCTTGATAAGAATATAACTCGTTGCACATAGGTTTTTAAATCCTTCCAACCATCAGAAATATCTTGAAATTCTTGAAGAATTGGCTGAATTATACCTGCTGCAGATTTTACCATTCCTTGCATTACTTCCAATATTTGAGCAAAATCCTTACCCGGATGTTTGCGGAAATATTGCGCTGCAAGATAGT
>CALJJQ010000115.1 GCA_937973965.1 uncultured Calothrix sp.
ACAAGCCAGGCGATCGCATTCAGCATCGCGATGCGGAATCAGTTACATTTGATTCACAAATTGATTTGGGTACCGACAATTGAAATCAGCTAACTATTTGCAATCTTGTCGAATAAAATTAATTTTGCTCCAGTAGTCAGCAGCATCAAGATGATGTCTATATACACTCAACAGGTATTATCTTTTTTCTCTGGGCGTATGAAACCACCCTGCTATTTGCAGAACGGAGAGGGGTTAGGGTGAGGTTCATCGAACTCACGTTTAATTATCACTATTTTGACTATCGTTCTGACTCTGGACATGGGGTTATAAAGTTGATTTTTTCTTCAAGAGTACAGACGCGACACGTCGCGTCTCTTCCCATTCCCAAAAACGATAATTCAAGTATTAAAATCGACTTTTAAAACATCCTCTTATAATTTCAAGGCTTTAATCAATTTATTGGCATCATTTTGCGCTCTTTGTAAGGCTTGGGGGAGGGATTGTTGTCCTAACATGGCACTAATAAATTGATTATCAAAACTGCTAACTATGGCTGTGGGATATTCCCCAACTTGCCAAGGTGTGGCATAATCAACTCCAGCTACCAAAGGGGCGCGGAGGATATCTTGATCGTAACCAAGTTTGGTGGCCACGGATTTACGGGTTGGTAAGGCAAAACCTGTTCCTGTCCATTTTTCCATTCCTTCTTTTCCTGTAAGGTAGGAAATTAATTCCCATGCTGCTTGTTTATGCTGGGATTTAGCATTCATCACGTAGGCTACCGTATACACCATCGTGGAGGGACGATTATTGATTTTCGGTAGTTCGGCTGTGGCAAAGTCGAGATGGGGAAAGGTACTCTTGAGGTAGGGAATAGCCCAGTTTCCTTCAATTACCATTGCCACTTTACCCTGTCCAAACATTTCGCTGGGGGAGTTTGTCCCCACATCTGTTTTTTGCACAGAAGTTCGTTCTTGACGATACTGTTCAATCACACTTTTCAGCCCATTAATACTGGCGGGAGTGTAAAATTGAGCAAAGCCTTGGGAGTTGATCACCTCTCCACCAAAGGCATTTATTTTGTATGCATGTCTGGCTAACTCCGGTACTTCACCCAAACCATATTGATCGATTTTGCCGTCCTTGTTGGTGTCGCGGGTCAGTTTTTTGGCATAGATGCGCAATTCTTCCCAGGTTTGGGGGGGTTTGTCTAAACCGACATCTGCAAAAGCTTTTTGGTTATAAAACAGAGCTAAAGTGGAACAATCTTTGGGAAAACCGTAGATTTTACCGTGATGCTGAAAACTATTTAATAATCTAGGTTCAAAATCGCCAATTTCAAAATCTGGTGTCACATAGTCATTTAATGGTTCCAGGACACCTTGCTGCATTAAAAATGGTGCTTCCAATGCATCCAAATAAAACACATCCGGTGCTGCATCCCCCACTAACCGGGTTTTTAACACGTCCATGTATTGATCGGCGATTACTTCATATTTGACGTGGATATGGGGATGACTAGCGCTAAAGTCCTGTAATACGGATCTGAGTAATTTCTGTTCTGCTGGACTTGCTCCCCAACCACTCAACTTAATTGTGACTATTTCCTGGTGAGGTGGATTTATGGGTAGGGGTAATTGTTGACAACCTACTACCGAAAGTGCGATCGCTAAAAATAAGCCTACAAAATTTAACACTTGTCTTCGCATCACAATCACAGCTAGACCAGAATTATCACAAAAGTTTGACTCAAAAACGCCGTATCTCAATACATTTTAGCTTGACAAAGGTTGGTTGAAACAAATTAGATTTTGTAGGGAATAGGGAACAAGTAAAGAACTGACAGGTGTAGACTTTTGAAAATAGAACCAAGAATCTCCGCGCTTTTAGGGCAAAGAGCGTCAAATTGGGAGTAAGTAATCAATAACTGTTGATTAGCGTTTTTGTAACAGGTTGATTTCCCCTGGAGACGATCCACCGGGTCGTCTCTACTCCCCAATCCCTAGAATTTTCAGGGATTTTCCCCAAATCCGGGTGAATTTCAACTTAGCTTGCTTGTGCTACCAGTACAGGTGTTTTGACTTGTGATGCCACAAGTTGCTGATATAGATGGCTTAGTTGTTGAGCAACACCATCCCAGCTAAACTTGGTTTGTACACGTTTTTTTGCAGCCATACCCAATTGTTGACTCCAATCCGGATTTGTCAGAATTCGGTCGATGGCATGGGCAAAAGCAGTCACGTCTTGTGGTGGGGCTAATAAACCTGTTTCTTCGGGAATAACTGTATACTGTAAACCACCCACGTCGCTAGCAATCACAGGTGTTCCACTGGCCATCGCTTCAATGGCAACTAACCCAAAGGGTTCATAGTGGCTGGGGACAACGCACACATCTGCGGCTGCATAGTAGGTGGGTAAAATTTCCTGACTCAGACGACCAGGGAAAGTAACGATATCCTCCATGCCTAATTCTTGCACAATTTTTTCAATGCGATCGCGTTCTATTCCGTCACTTTCTCCGGGACGACTTCCACCCCCAATAATCACTTGTAAATTATCTTGACCATAACTTGCGGATGCGTGGACAGCACGTACTAAAGTTTCGATGCCTTTGCGCTGATCAAATCTTCCCACATATAAGACTAATTTCCGATTTTGATTGATTCCCAATGTTTGCCGTGCAACTTCCCGATTAATCGCACCAAAACGTCTAATATCAGTACCGCAGGGAATAATATCGATGTTTCCCTTTAAAGATACTAACTGACGCATATGGGCTTTTTCCTGGGGACTGGTGGCCACAATTCTGTCTACCGTTTCTAGGAGTTGTTTTTCAATTTCTAACCGCTTGCTGGCAATATCTGGAATATCATTAACCGTGGCGTATTTCACCGCTCCAAGGGAATGATATGTATGCACCTGGGGACAATTAAAAATTTTTTTGAGCTGCATTCCTGTCCAACCAGATAACCAATAATTGCTATGAATTAGTTGGTAAGATAAATTATTTTTCTGGGCTAAATTTAAAATCCCCTCGACGAATTCTGGTAATTTGCTAAACAAGCGATCACGAGGAATAAATTCTAAATTTCCTGCCTGCAATCGAATCGTTCTACAGTTAGGGTGATGCTGAACTATTTCCGGTTGTTGACTGTGAATTCGCCTGGTAAACATATCCACCTGCCAACCTAATTTTGCCAGTGCTTCACCAACATTACGGACATAAACATTTTGACCACCAGCTTCTTCTTTACCAATTTCAATGGCTGGGTCGCCATGAAAAGAAATAAGAGCGATACATTGCTGATTGTAGGAAATCATATATTCAAGTGTGTCAATTGAGTTGAAAAAACCTGCAAGTTTTATTAATAGCAACTAAAATTAGCTGCTGATATGGTGACGAATACTAGAGATTTATACCTGCTCAAATCGTCATCTTCATAATAATTTAACTTGGGTATTTGTCGAATATTTTTTATCAATACCTTGTCATAAATTCTGTCTATATATAAATATTAAATAGCAAAAAACGCTGAATTTATTTCACAAAAATCAGCCAAATATCCCCATGAATTTGATATTTTACACACAAATATTTAAGGTTTCACCTTATCTATCTAGCATCATCAGCCTACATATCTTCGAGAGATGTAGCATCGCTACGTCTCTACCCAACGTAAAAATTTTCAATTCATACTTAATCTATTAACGCTATAACTGCTGGTTAATCAATCATATGCTTTACCCCTACAAACCAACCTCATCCTAATTTCTACAGAATTAAGTCATCGACTGTTTCAATTGACTGTAGATGATTTTGTACTAGTTATATAAAAAACACTACAAACCATACGTGTCAGTATTTACCTCTCCAAAATAAAAATGGCTGGAAACTGTTAAGAAACAATATTGAATAAAAAAACTTTTGGTGCAAGCCTTTAAGTCGATAAATGCAACCAAATATCTATTATGAGTAACGAATTATTAATTTTGCTTAAAGTTGTACTTTATACTATAGCTTGATAAAGGAATAAAATGTTACCAAAGATACAAAATCCCCAGAAATCTGATTCTGGGGACGGGAAAAATGTAAATATTTGACCAAAAATATGAAGAGCAGACAAAGCACGCTTTGGTCTGTGTTATTAGTTCTGATGGGTTCGTAGTGAGGGATTTATCCCTTAAATCAAGGAATAGAGCTACTCTTGCAACCCATCAAAATTAATACAGTGGACTAATAGTTTAGTTCCCCTTTCTTCTCAGATTTTCGGTGACAATAGAATAAATTTAACTAACTTTCAACGGTGACGAAAGTTGCAACATCGCAGAGTGCTTTCCAAGTTTTTGGACCGATGATACCATCTGCAACCAAATTGCGACTACGTTGAAAATTTTTGATGTTGTTTTCTAAACGAGCATCAAACACACCATTGATTTCACCGGTATATAAGCCATGCTCGGACATCACTTCCTGGACGCGTTTAACTAACTCGCTATTACTTCCGACTCGAATTACAGGTTGAACTACTGGTGCTTTCTCATACAAGCATCTCCACACGTGTTCATTGGCAATCCCATCCTGTTTGAGAAAAAATTGATACTGTACCTCTTGCACGGCAAACTCAGTTTCATCTCCGAAGATACCATCAACTTGAATCCGGTCTGGTCCTGCCATCCGGGGATTGAGTAAACGCTGTAATTCCTTAACTTGCTCGCCGCGATCGCCTCGTTTTAAAGTTGGATAGTTATTTTTTGTCACCGAGTACATACTGATTGCTGATTGTTCTCATTGCTTACTCCATATGTATCGAGGTCATCTAATAATATCCCGGATAAAATTATGAATCTTGATCTTTATCTGGAGGAATTCGGATTAGTCTCGCTTGAAAATAGGGAATAGGGAGTTGGGAGTGGAAATGAGTTATTTACATGGTTTGGTTGTGTCCAAATGACATAGGAGACTAGCCTTCTCCTAGAGAACTGCTTACACAAGAACCGATGAAAGTTATTTTTCCCCTATTCCCGACTCACAACTCCCTATTCCCTGTAAATTTTAGGGTTTTGTCTGAAATCCGAGATTATGTGTAGACTGAATGTTTGTGCAAAAAAGCATAATCATACCCGTAGACATCTATTCTTATAGATAGCAAAAACTTATATATAAATTCTCTTGATGATTGTTTTCCAGATAGCGATCGCCCAAATTTTAAATAATGTTAAAGAATACCTGTGATTAGCGGAGAATGCCGACCATCCAAAGGTTTCCAGGAATTGAATTGATCAATAAAACCCTCAACACAACTAGAGAATTTGTGCTAAAGTTATAAGCAGATGAATTGAATTCGGTTGGCCAGTTTGTTTTTAGTTACATTTATTACAGACTTCTCCGGATCAAAATATCTAAGCGCTCAAATTCTGGAGAAGTTATATCATGTCACTTTACGTTGGAAATTTATCCTATGAGGTTGATGAGGAAGACCTCAAGCAAGTTTTTGGTGATTACGGAACAGTTAAAAATGTTCAGATACCGAAAGACCGGGAAACAGGACGTGTCAGAGGCTTTGCCTTTGTGGAAATGAGCAGTGAGGCTGAGGAAACTGCTGCAATTGATGCATTAGATACGGCTGAGTGGATGGGACGTAGCTTGAAGGTCAACAAAGCCAAACCCAAGGAAAATAGAGGTTCCTTTGGTGGTGGTAGACGTAGTAACAATGGTGGATATTCCGGTGGTGGATACTCCCGTTATTAATATTCAAGATGTTGAATTAAAGTTTTAATTGGAATTTTATTCTCACTTTGGCGACGGTTAGCAATTTTGTCTGTTAACCGTCTTTTTAACTACCACTCCTCATCCACAGATAAGCGCTCAAGTTGACTTATTGCTAGTTTAATAACTGCTACAACAGCTGCTTCCCTTTCCTGAACGAGAGCATTTTCCAAAGCCGCGATCGCACTAGTATCACCGATTTTCATTAATGCCAAAGCTGCGGCTTTACGAGTTTCCCAATCCCCATGGGTTTGCAATAATTCAATTAGTTGGGGAACTGCGGGCTGGTATTTTAAATTACTTAAGGCGGTAGTCGCTTCACACCGCACAAAGGAAACCGGGTCATGTAAAGCCTTGATTAACACTTCGTATGCGCGTTCGCTATGAGTTGGGGAACCATCTTGTTGAGCGATCGCTGCAATCGAACCAAGTACAGCAGCTCTAACTTCCGGGATGGAGGAATCTACCTCCCGATACACATATTCCTGTGCTTCCACACCGATGAATGCTAAAGCCCAAGTTGCTAAACCCTTTTCTGTTTCTGAATACTCAGGGGATGCGAGAATCTGCAACAAAGCAGGGACGGAAGCTTCTCCTACCCTGGCTAACGCACCTACACAGGAACCCTTAACAACCGTATCCTCATCCTTGAGTAAGGTTTCCACCAATACCGGAACCGCTTGGGGATCAGCTATTAAAGTCAAGGTTTTTGCACTTGCACGACGAACAACTACATTCGGATGGTTGGCGATCGCATCTAATAAAAAAGGTGTCGCAGGTTTTCCCACATCCCCCAAAGCTTCCGCAAAACTCAAACGGATCAATCCCCGCTTATCCCCCAAACTCTCCACCATTTGTTGTAGAATTTGGCGGTCATTAGCATTAAATTTGCCGTCGTCAAGTTGTTTACTCACAAACTCCAACAGCGCATCGGTTTCGTTTTGATCAAGGGTGGTGGGATTCATGGGTCTAATGGTCAAGAATACGGTCAACAGGAGAGGAAATGTCTGATAGTACTAAAGTACTTAGAGCTATATAATTAATACCCTATCCTCCGCTTTCGTAGAGACGAACTACCGGGTCGTTTTTACTCCCGATTCCCGACTCCCTCCAACTGCATACGTAGGTTTTGGATGATTGCGTCGATTTTCGCTAATTCTGGTTCCAGTTGAGCCATGACGGTTTTTTTCATCAACTTGGCTTTTTTTGCCGTTTCCATTGTTTCGTTAATTAGTCTTTCCCGATACTGCTCAAACTCGGTTAGCACTTCCATTATTTCTTGATTATTAACGGTTTTTTCCATACTATCTGTCATGATGTACCTACCTAATCACCTGACTAAAATCAATTTATACAGGTTATATATTTGGATTTATATGCTTTTAAGACATATACAATTCTTGCAGATTTCAGAACACTTGGCAAAGTTTTTTCCTGATGGATTTAATGCATAAAAGTGAAATTTCACGCAGGTATATTCATATTTTTTAACAGTATAGTTAAACCTGGATTTCCCACAAATCCGTATTAATCGCAGGGATAGTCTGTAGAGACGACCCTAGGGTCGATCCGCTACGCGAAGAAGTGCAATGACGAATACTCCAGTTTTGATTATGAACAAGGTTAATAAAATCCGTTGACATCAGGATTATTTCTTTTGACACTCTTCCTCTGTTTCCTCTACGTCTCTGTGGGTTTTTTATGATTCCGATAGGAACGGAAGCGATATAATACATTTTCTTCTCCAGTTCCCCCTATTCCCTACTCCCTACTCCCTGTAAGTTTTAGAGATTTGCTTCAAATGCGGGATTAATCTTGTATGCTGAATTTTAGATTCTATAATTTTTTTTAGCTCTGTTACAGCCGTCGGCTAAGTAATTTTCAAGACATAACTCAGAAGGGAATGGATAAACGTTTTTATAATATATTTGGGTTAACACAGGAACAGGCGATCGCAATTATTGATACACCCATAGAAGAGATGGAAGACCCATCCGACAAGTATGTGGCGGTATCATCCCTGATTAGTTTTCCGGGGGAAGTATCGGTAGCAGCGCTAATTCGGGCGATTCAAAACAGCGACCCCAATCAACTGGATCAACGGATTATTCGTCGTAAAGCAGTAGAAAGCCTCGGTCGATTACAAGCAGCATCAGCCTTACCAGTAATTCGTACATGTTTGCAAGACGATGATATTTATACAGTCGAAAACAGTGTTTGGGCAATAGGAGAAATTGGGACTCAAGACCCAGCAATCCTAGAAGACATTGCCAAACTATTAGAAAAACCAGGACAAATCTATCGGGTTATTATACGTACACTAGCCAACGCAGATTATCAACCAGCCCTAGAGAGAATTCGTCAATTTACCCAAGTTGAAGACGAACCAACCCGTAGTGCAGCGATCGCGGCGGTTTGTCGGTTAACGGGAGATTATAGTGATATCGAACAAATTATTGCTCTGCTGCAAAGTACTAATTTGAATGCGCGTCGGGGATGTATTCAAGATTTAATCGATTCCCTGTATTATGCAGCCATCCCCAAAATTGCCCGTTGTCCAGTTTCTTTAGTGTTTCGGCTGCGAGCAATTAGACTCATGGGTCAAACAGGTGTGGAGACAGGGGAAATCAGCTTTAGTGACATTCAACCCTATCTAGAGCAAGTTTTACTGGATCATCCCGAAGACATGGATTTAGTCCACGAATACGACGTTCTACCCAGTCTCGAATTCTTAATTTCCGAACTATACCAAACCGACTTTGGCCGTTGTTATTTAGCCACAAAAACCCTATTGGAATCCTATCCTGAGCAAACACCAACAGCCCTGTTAGCCACCTACGAAGCAGCAGCCTACAATGATTATGGTGCCCATTACCACGTAATGAAACTATTTGGTCATCTCCAGTATGCACCAGCCTACGACCTATTAGTACAAAATCTCCATAATCGCGAACCCCAATTTCAAAAATCCCGTGCAGCTTGCGCCATATCTCTCGGCCAAATTGGCGACCCGCGAGCCATACCTGAACTGAAAGCCTGTCTAGAAACGAAAATCTGGGACTTGAAATATGCTGCCCTAATGGCGCTAGAGCAGCTAGGAGACACCACCTATCGAGAAATCGCCGCTCAAGATTCCGATTGGATGATTCGGGCTAAATTAGGGAGTGGGGAATAGCTCACAAGGGTAGGTTTTTTAGAATATCAAAAATAATTGAGAAAATTCTCAATTGTTTAACGTGTCTTGGTTGTTTCAGGATTTAAGAATCGGCTGAAATGGACAAAAAATGAACAAATACAAAATACCTACCCTTGAAAGAGTAGGGATGCTGGGGGAACTGGGGAGTATATCTACTAAATACTTCTGTATACAGCAGTCATATGGGGTTGTTAACGGTTGACAGTTGACGGTTAACAGTCACCAGTCATCAGTCAAGACTATTTTTCACGACTTAAATCGGATTGCTGTATATTAATCATCCTGTCTCCTGTATCCTGTATACTGTCTCCTGTATTCTTCCGCGAAATGTTCCGACTAGGCACTGATATCGTTTACATTCCTCGAATTGAAAAATTAGTTAATAAATTTGGTCTGCGTTTTTTAAATCGAGTTTATACACCAGGTGAATTATGCCACTGTGGTTATGGAAACTCTCCAAATCGTCCCGCAGTGGAAAAATTGGCAGTTAGATGGGCTGCAAAGGAAGCCGTTGTTAAAGCTTTGGGGACAGGATGGAGTGGTATCAGCTACACAGATGTGGAAATATGTCGTCATCCTAACGGTATCCCCTTCATCAAATTACATCACAATGCAGCGATGATTGTGGCAGGATGGAATAGAGGAGCAGAAAAAGACCAATCTTCTGACTCTTCTTCTTCTTTGCCAATGGCAAGTTCCCAATGGCAAATTAGTTTGAGCCATGATGGAGATTATGCGATCGCTACTGCAATTTTGATTGTGTCTATGCCTACACTTTCAAGTCTTTTGTAGCATCATTTGACATTTTTCCAGAGGAAAACTGTCTATTTTAAGCAAATCTTCCAACCTTTGCCTGAAACTATGGGCGGAATTGCGATCGCTGTTAACGAAAATGTATATATAACTTGTACCATTCGTCCTAGATGAATTTAGAAAGTCCCGAAACTTACATCAACCATCCTACTTGGGGTTTACTCTACAGAATTAGCATGGTAGACGAGAGCCAAGAATTATTCACCACACTCTACGCGCAACGCTTGTTTTTTATCGTCACCACGGAAGGCAAAACGATGAAATTTCAACCAATCGGCCGTACAGAGGCGAAAATGATGTTGGAAAATCGTCTGCGTAGTCTCCGTCGCTCAGGGCTACATCAGGAGTACGATCAACTTCAGAGTGTTTTTAAACGCACATTTCAATGAATAGTTCGACTGGCGATCGCATTAATGCTGACCTTTTTGCCCGTATCGCCCAAATCCAAGCCAATATACCTAACCACGTCAAACTTATCGCCGTCTCCAAACAGGTTCCTGCCACCGCAATTCGCGCTGCATACACCGCAGGAATTCGTGACTTCGGCGAAAATCGCGTTCAAGAAGCGATCGCGAAACAAGCTGAACTTGCTGACCTAGAAGATATCACTTGGCATCTCATCGGTAATCTCCAAGCCAACAAAGCCAAAAAAGCCCTGACCCATTTCCAATGGATACACTCCGTTGACAATCTCAAACTCGCCCAAAAACTCGATAGTCTAGCCGGAGAATTAAATCTTTGCCCCTCCATTTGCCTGCAAGTCAAAATTCTCCCCGACCCCAATAAATTTGGTTGGCATCTCGACGAACTTTACGCCGACCTGCCCCACCTTGACCGTTGCAAAAATTTACAAATTCAAGGTTTGATGACAATACCTCCCTTGGGGTTAGATGAATTACAGACCCAGGATGTATTCAATCGCACCAGAGAACTAGCTCAAGCGATCACCTCCCAACCGTGGGAAAGAATCAAAATGACAGAACTATCGATGGGTATGTCCGGAGATTACCAAGCAGCCATTCAAGCCGGAGCCACAATGGTACGCATTGGCACAAGTATTTTTGGCAGCAGAAACAAGGGATAGGGAGCAGGGGGAGCAGAGATAGGATATGAATATTGTCTCCTGTCTCCTGCCTCCGACTTCCCCCTCACTCGTAAATATACTTAAACTATTTTATACGCAAAAATAATTATATTTCCTGGTTCACGAATTGCACCAAAATGTAGTATCTACAAAAAGTAAACAAAAATTTCCAAGCAGAAAAATAAAAAAATACTTCCCTGTTTGGAGTAGTTGGTATATAATCTTGACTCAATCATTGCCAAGGCCTTGCTTATATTACTGGTACTAAGTTTGGCGAATTGGTAATCAATCTAACCAACTATATTTGGATAAGCGCTTGTCAAACATCGTGAATGATGTTACATCTTTAAGTCCTATGATTTGTGATGTTTTTAGCGTTGACTTTAGTAGCAATTGCTTATAAAAATTGCTGCATGTTTGGTTAAAAAATTTGCACCAGGAACGTGTGACAATGAACAATATTTTTACGAAACTCAGAGACTTCGTTGGTTTAAATGAACCCATCGAGTACGAGTACTACGAAGAAGAGCCGGATACCGAAAGTTATCAAAACCTCTACCAAGAGCAAAATCCCCAACCAGCAGCACCACCACAGCCCGAACCAGTAGCGCAAACCAATAGACGTTGGCGCGAACCCATGTCTACAATGAATACTGACGTTGCAACAAGTACAAAAACAACAATGAATAATGTGATTGGAATGCCTGGTGCGCTCAATGGTATTTCGGAAGTTTTGGTTCTTGAGCCGCGGACATTTGAAGAAATGCCCCAAGCAATTCAAGCTCTGCGGGAACGTAAATCAGTGGTATTGAATTTAACCATCATGGATCCAGACCAAGCACAACGAGCAGTAGACTTCGTTGCTGGTGGAACCTATGCCCTAGATGGTCATCAAGAGAGAATTGGTGAGAGTATTTTCCTGTTTACTCCCAGTTGTGTTCAAGTTAGCACCACAAACGGCGTACTCCACGAAGTACCGCAAGCACCAGTTCGTCCCAATCGCACACCGGGAACAACATCAGCATGGGGAACGGAAATGAATCGCATGGCCCAATAGCTGTAGCCTTTTGAGCGGTTTGGGGTTTTAGATTAGGGATTGCATCTAAAATTCCAAATTAGATTGGAATATTGGAATAAAAAATTAAATAAAGACAAAACAAACAAATAAACTTTTTTCAGAGAAATATTCAGCGTGAAATTTGGCTTAATTGGTGGCGGAGTTATGGGGGAAGCTTTGTTATCCCGTCTTCTTGCCGCAGATGTGTATAAGTCAGAAGAAATTATTGTCAGCGAACCAGCGATCGCTCGACGAAATTTTTTAGCAGAAAAATACAGGGTGAATACTACTGCTGATAACCATCAGGTATTTAAGTCAGTATCTGAAGTCATATTTTTAGCAGTTAAACCGCAGGTTTTTAATCAAATTGCCGCAGATTTTGCTGCCATAGGTGGGTTACAAAGTTCACCTATGGTTGTTTCTATTTTGGCAGGGGTGACGTTAGGGCAACTAGAATCAGCATTTACCAACCTATCAGTAATTAGGGCTATGCCCAATACACCTGCAACCGTGGGAGCAGGGATGACGGCTATTTGTGGGGGAAGTAAGGTTAAGCCAGAGCAATTAGAATTAGCCAAGCAACTATTTACCGTAGTTGGGGAGGTAGTCGATCTACCAGAATCAATGATGGACGCAGTAACAGGTTTATCCGGAAGTGGTCCAGCCTACATAGCTATCTTAGTCGAAGCCCTAGCCGATGGTGGAGTCGCATCCGGTTTACCCCGGGCGATCGCAAATCAGCTCGCTTTGCAAACAGTCCTAGGGACAGCCCAATTATTAGCAGAAACGAAACTCCATCCAGCCGTTCTCAAGGATCAAGTCACCAGTCCTGGAGGGACAACCATTGCTGGGATTACCGCCTTAGAAGCAGGTGGGTTTCGTGCTGCAATTATAAATGCAGTCCAAAGGGCTACCCTTCGTTCCAGGGAGTTAGGAGAAAAGGCATAATCAGATTGGTTAAATTGTGTCGTAGATAGCATCTAAATTTTGCGGGAGTAGTCCGTGATGGGATAGACGCGATATATCGCATCTGTACGGGAGTAAGGCTTTGAGCCGAATGATTAGTTTCATTGCGGTTTTATGTTTAATTGCACCTACCTACTTACCAGCAAAAAAAGACGTAGCGGGGCTACGTCTTGAGATTGTCATTGATGTATTATTTCTAATTCACAACAGCTACTGGACGGCTACCAGTTGCATGACGGTCAATTACTTGGTCGATTAAACCGTATTTTACGGATTCTTCTGGAGACATGAAGAAATCCCGTTCGGTATCCTCGGTAATTTTCTCAATGGGTTGTCCGGTATGTTCGGCTAGATATTCGTTTAAACGACGTTTGTGGTACAGAATTTCTTTGGCTTGAATTTCGATGTCGGTTGCTTGCCCTTGCGCACCACCTAAAGGTTGGTGAATCATAATCCGGGAATGGGGAAGGCTCATGCGTTTGCCTTTGGTTCCCGCACTGAGGAGGAATGCGCCCATACTCGCAGCTAATCCTGTACAAATTGTACAAACATCTGAACGAATATATTTCATCGTATCAAAGATGCCCATTCCTGCCGTCACCGAGCCACCGGGAGAGTTGATATACATGTATATATCTTTTTCTGGATCCTCGGCATCTAAGAACAATAATTGGGCAACGATGAGGTTGGCAACCGTGCTATCGATGGGTTGTCCAAGGAAAATTATTCTTTCCCGCAATAGACGCGAGTAAATATCAAAGGCGCGTTCGCCTCGACCCGATTGTTCAATAACGATAGGAATCATGCAATCTTAGCTAGTTATTTTAGGTACATTCTATCGATTCTTGCGATGGTTTGCTGGGTTGTTTACCGAATTGGGGAGAAATGCGATCGCAAAGGCGTTCTTGAGAATTTAACTATTACCACTACTAGGTTGCCGAAATGTATGCAGCAAGCTGTAAAACCGATCGAAATCAAAGCTGCGGGGGTCAATACGCTGTCCTGACCTGTCCACTGCACGATGGGTGGTAATCCGGTTGTCGGGGACACTGCTTTGGGCAATTAGCCAGGCAAGGGCTTCATATTGTGCTTCTGTATACCCACTGTGGGTGGTTTCACTGGTTTGATTCCAACCATCGGGTGGTGTTTCTAAGGATACATGGTAGGCAAAGTTATTCACGGATGGTGGTAAATTCGGGTTAGTTTGGACGGTTTCTTCACCATTTGGCCCGTTAAATACGGAATTTCCGGCTCCGTAGGCACGTTTTTCGGGAGGGACAAGGTAGACGATGATTCCATCCAGGGTAATTAGGGTATGGTAGCTAACTTGATTTTCGTCGTTGGGGTGGGAATTACGGAAAGTATTAATGGCACTTTGGGCGGAGTTAGAGGTTTCGTGGAGGACGATGATGGGTTGATTGGTGGCTGGTTTACCGTTAATATCTGTGGAATAGCGATCGCCGTAGTTACTGGGGTCTGCCCAAGCAATTTGATACCTGGGCTGAAATTTTTTAAAGGCGGTTGTGGTGATGAAGGAATAGGTGGAAACAGGTTGTTGGGGTGGGGGTGTAACTGGTGCTGGGGTGGGAGTTACTGTTACTTCCGGTACTGGTGTAATTGAGGGGGTGGGTGTGGGTTGTGGACTGATTGCTGCTGGTGCAGGTTTACGTTCTGATTGTAACTCGATTCTCGCTGGACTTAGGGCTGTTGTTTCCGCTTGGGAAGTAGACGAAGAGGTTGATTCCGGAGTCTGACGAGTACCCAAAATCACAAATACTAACGCCGCTAAAAATAATGCGATCGCAGCCAGTCGAATATTCCAATCGCGCTCCCTCATTAGTCTATATCTCTACTGCTACTATAATTTAAGGATAGTGTAATTTTAATATCACCCTATCCCCATATCTAGGTAAGCGCAATACTTGATGCTGGAAATATTCCCAGCTTGACCTGGACTATACTTTGCAACTTAAAGGTTGATCAACAGTACCTACTCATACCAATAGCAGTAAGCTGTTGAGGCTATTTTGGCTGGAAAAATTGCAAATACACGGGTATATAAAACTTCAAAACCTTACATTTATAATAATTTTTTGACGATGAAAATAGGCGCGACATGTCGATTTTTTGACGATGAAAATAGACGCGACATGTCGCGTCTCTACTGCCCATTCCCTACCTCTACTGAAAGACTTTTGCCGCAAATCCTAATTAATCATGCTCCTTGGATAAATTGGATTTTTGTTTGTTTCACTTTCGGACTGGCTAAAACCTGGGTGTATAATTCCTCCAGACGGGAAATGTTTTTGGTGAGGGTATAACGTTCTAAGACTCGTTGACGGGCTTTTTGTCCTAGTAGGGCAGTGATTTCTGGGTGGTCTTGAAATAGGGGAAGCAGGGTACGTAATTGCGATCGCACTGTTTTGGTGGTGATCACCACTCCCGCACCATCTTCTAATACTTCCCCGTCTGCACCAACGTCGGTGGCAATACAAGCAATTCCACAAGCCATTGCTTCTAATAAGGACAATGACAATCCTTCCACTAGAGAGGGGAGAATAAACACATCTCCACCGCGCAAAATTTCAATTCTCCGGGCTTCATCGGCGATAAAACCTAACCAAATTACCCCATGTTCTGGTCCATAAAATTGTTCCAGGGAGTTTTTTAAAGGACCATTTCCCACAATTAATAATTTGCTGTCAGGACGCATTTTCGCCTGTTTCCAAGCTCTTAATAGGGCTTCAACATTTTTTTCGAGGGCGATTCGACCTTGATACACAAATAAACGTTTGGTGGCAAATTCGGTTTTGATTTGTGAGGTTCCGGGGGAGTATTTCTCCACATCGACACCGTTGGGAATCACGGCCACAATTTCTGGAGGAACACCTAATTTTGCTAACAGTTCTCGCTGTAATTGGGAAAAAACAATCACCCGATCATAATTTCCTAAAAATGGAGCATACAGTTGGTAAGCTAATAGTTGCGTGCCGGAAATCAATTTCACACCTTTACTAGCAAAGGGTGGATGAAATGTGGCGATGAGGGGAATATTTAACTCTTCACAGATTTCTGGGAGGAGAAAATCCAGGGGTGAAAGGGTTAGGGATGCATGGACGATATCCGGATGGATGGATTTGAGTGAGTCCGTTAGGACTTTTCTCGCGTTTAATGTGGGAATTGTGTAAACTTGGGATTTATAAATAAAGGGTAATGGTACTTCTCGACAATTTGGCCAAGTATCGGTTTGTGATTCTTCCTGGGCAAAGTGGAGGAAACTAACTTCATGACCTCGGTCAAGTAGGGCATTAGTAATCTCCCGACCGTAGGTGACATTGCCACAAAAGGGTGATTTTTTACCAATCCAAGCTATACGCAGTTTATCAATATTACGCATTAGTTGATTGCTATGAGATTGTTAATGGATTATCAAAACCTATTTTTCGAGTGAAAAATCTGTTTGATCGAGGCGGTGGGTGGATTCACCAGTTGATTTTATTTGTTCATCTGTTAGTTATTGTTGCTAGGCAATAACTAACAGTTGTGGTTGTGGAGGGATGAAAGCCAAATCTTGATCTCAAGAATGCTGTTCAATCTTGAATAACATCCGTAACAACAGCCTCAAGGGCGATTGCTGAATTCAAGTTTACCATGAAAAGCTGTGGAATTCGGAAAAATATATCGACTGAAAAGAAGACAGGATACAGAATACAGGAGACAGGAGATATATAATTTCATGAAAATTTTTACCCTCTCCCCCTGCTATCCCCTACTCCCTATTCCCTCAATAGATTGTGAATTTATTCGGGGGAATTGTACCAAGTAAAGATGCTGACTATAAGGACAATTGCTGCTAGGGTCAAAAATACTGATTTGAGTCCGACGAACCTAACCATTACTCCTGTTAAACCTAGGGGTAGGGAAAGGGCGATATTGATCACATTATTCTGCAAACCAAAGACTTTTCCTCGCATTTCTGGGGGGGTCTGAGTTTGTATTGTGGTTTGCATGGGGATACCAATTAAGGCTCCAAAAATACCGATACTTGCTACTAAAATTAATACTAACCACAGATTACTTGTAAACACTGATAACCCTGCTAAAGCCGCAGCCATACCGATACAGCCATAGGTACTCAAATGTCCGTGGAGAAAACGCTGACCAAATTGACCAATTAACATTGCCCCAATAGCCATTCCCACACCACCGACTGCAAGTAAAAATCCAAATTGTTCAGTTGCAATTTCGGGAATGATTTCTGCAAGTCTGACTGCGAGGACAGTAAGGGAGGCAAAAACCGAAAATAAAATGATTAATTGTATGATTGCGTTTCTTAAAGGTCTTTGCCCTTGAATATATTTAAACCCATCCTGTAAGTCTGCAAAAATATGGGGTTTTTCTGGGGAATTTTCAGATTCTGTTTGTTGGGAGGGTTGGTTTTCGTTGGTTGCCAATACCGATAATACTAAACCCGCGATCGCATAACTACCTCCGACTAAAATTTCTTGACCGATTCCTGCTGTTCCTCCCAAACTTGACCAAATTTTCTCGACTCCGACTAATAGGGGTTCCCCTACGGCAAAGCCGATAATTACCGATGCCATCATGGTTGTGGTGTACAGGGAATTGGCTGACAGCAAGTTGGCTTCATCGACAATCAAGGGAATTACAGCCTGTTCTGCGGGTGCAAAAAACTGGGTTAATGTGGATACGATGAAGGTGACGACTAATAAAATCAAAAATCCAATCGGTAAGCTTCCTAGGGAATGCCAATCACGGGTTAACCACAATAGTATAGGTATGGCTAATACTAATATGCCTCGCCAAATATTTGTCGCTACCAATACGGCTTTTTTCGACCACCGATCCACAAATACCCCGGCGACGGAACCAAATAACACGGCTGGAATCGTAAAGGCCATCATCAAGGCGGAAACCCACCCGCTAATTGTTTCTTCTCCACGGTGAAACTGGGTATTAATGAGGGCAATCATTAACACTAAGTACACCTTATCTGCCAACTGACAAAAAACCTGCCCCCCCCACAACGCTAAAAAATTATGATTTTGTAATACGGGTAAAAATCCCCTTCTGGGTTGGATTTTTGATGGATTCCCATTTTCATCGTTTGGATGGTGGGAAATTCCATGATTTATCTTGCTTGTATTATTTGTATTGTTTGTATGGTTGATATTAACTACTGTTTTTTCTCCCAAGGATGATTCTTGATTCGGGCGAGAATGAATGTTTGGTTTGGGTTGGGAGTTGGCTCCGGGATGATTTTGGACGTGAAAACTGGGAGTGGAGAGGCGATTTGTTCCTCTATTCATCGGGTGTTTGACGACACTTCGGGTTGTGGTTTCCAGTTCAGAGGGTTGCATCATAGGTTAGCAGCAAAATAGGAATCAATAAGGGTAGCAGAGCGGATTTGACGACCAAATTGGTATTGGGTATATTGACGTAGGACGCGTTCCACCGATAACCAAGTGCTGTCTTGGGGTAAGTCCAATTCTAGAATTTGGGGAAAGGATAGGTGTTGGAGGATATGTAATTCTGCTGCATTTAAACGTTGGCTAAGGCTGGGAACTTCTTCTTGGTGGACAATGGTCTGATAGGGGGAATTTTCTTCCTTTACAGTGGGAGTTGTTGCTTGATATTCTCTCCCCCCTTCCCGAACGGTTGCCAATTGACGACGCTGTTTCCACTCAGCTAAATTGATGATTCCTCCAGCACTCACACTAAAACCGACTTGCCAATCGGCATCCCCAAAGTTGGGTTTTAGCTGTTGTTGACTCAAACAACAGTGGTTGACTTGGGGTGTTAAACCGGCAATCGCTAATAGTTGAAATATCCCATGTACTAATAAAATTAGTACGATACACCAATTGTGGCTATTAACATTATTTAATCGATTTAAATGTTCGTTTAACAATATATACAAATCTTCTTGTGGATGACCGGGAATTGCCTGACAGAGGGCAATTTCCGCCAGGTATTGGCTTGCTGCTAACTTGACAAGGTTTTTCCCTAATCCGGGGTAGGTTTGTAGGGTATGGGCTTGGGTGATTTTATCGAGAGTCTTACCTTTAGCAATTAATAACTCATTGACGATAAACATGCCACTGCGACCACCAAGACTGGAATGGGGTTTCCGCGCACCTGGTGCGATCGCTTTGAGCAAACCACATTCTCTGGTTAATATTGTGACTAATCTATCTGCTTCTCCAAATGCCTGTGTCTTTAAATTAATTCCCGTAACTTTGTAAGTTCGACTCATCTTCAATCTATCCGCATTCTTTTGTCAGTATCCATCCTACGTCGGCTGTATTTCTCACAACAATCACTCCGACGAGTTTTTACTGACTATGCTCCAGTGATTGCCACTGATGCAGTAGGGAAATGCTGTGAGATGTACCTAATCGGGTTGCACCCGCTATCACTAAGTCTAAGGCTTGTTGGGGCGAACGGATACCACCTGCGGCTTTAATTTCCACTTCTCCCCGGACAAGTTCTTTGAGTAAACGCACATCTGCTACTGTAGCACCCCCATTCCATCCCGTACTCGTCTTTAAAAATCTCGCTCCCGCATCCTGAGCTAATTCTGCGGCTAATCGCTTCTCGCGATCGCTTAATAGGGCCATCTCTAAAATTACTTTGACAATCACCCCTGTTTCTTCACAAATTTCCGCGATTTCCCGATGAACTGCATCTGTTTCTCCGGCTTTTAACCACCCCAAATTCATCACCACATCCAACTCATCGGCTCCGTTCTCAACTGCTTCCTGTGCCTCATAAAGTTTTGTTGCAGAGGTGGTCGCCCCAGTAGGAAAACCAATTACAGTACAAATTTTAGGCTTTTTGCCGTGCAATAGTTCTTTTGCTAGACGAACATAGGCAGGATTGACGCAAACACTGGCAAATTGATATCGGTCAGCCTCTTCGCACCACTGAGCAACTTGCTCGCTGGTTGCAATCGGGGTTAGCAGCGAGTGATCGATGTAGGGAGCTATATTAATATCGGCATATTCTGCTGACATCACAGGTTTTTATATATATTGATAAATAACCACAAATAACTTAATACTATTTTAGGTGATAAGAGGGCAGTTATTTGCGCTTTCACGGAAATTACGTGAATTCCTTCTCCTTAAGTAGCTATTCTTTATACTATCCTTGTGTGAAGTGCCATAAATTAATTTGCGCCAAAGGGGGAAGTTGCAGTAGTGATCTGTCCCATTAATTTTGATGGGTGAGAAAAGGTATGTAGTTGCACTTTAGTGCCTTTATACTAAAGCTTTTTCGCAACTAGAGCTACTACTATAAACCCTGAATTTTGGGTTTTATTGATTAGTCGATAGAGGTATGTAGAAGAATTAATTTATAATAGCGGTTAGAGACTTCCAAACCCTTCTGAATACTGGAATTGACCTGAGTTGGATGAACCTCACCCCAACCCCTCTCCATTCTGGAGAGGGGCAGAAAAATCTGTAGCTTTCAACCAAAAATTAATGCTTTCAAAACCTCTGTTCCTTTGGGGGAGAGGTTTGGAGAAGAGTACTCACATTCAATTAATATCCCCAACTTTTGCTGTCGATTCTGAAGTAGAACCTTCCGAAAAGTCGGGATAAAAGTAAAATAAACTACAAAATAAAGCTACTCAAGCAAGTGTTTCCACTGGAATTTGGGCTGCGGGATTATCTGGTAACAGACGCTTAACGCTTTGAGAGACAAAGGATTGTAAGTAGACGACCTGTTGATTTTGTTGAAAGACAGTTTGCAAGGTTTGGCGTAGGGTATCCAAGTTGAGATTGCTACCACTAGCAACGGCGATTTCCTGTGCTTGGAAATATTCTACCAGGGCTAAACCAGCTACTCGCGTTAGGTAGGCAGCACTGACACCTTGGAGGATACCACCAATGGCAAAGGTGACGGCATTAGTTTTCAGCACAATGCTAATGGCTTTGGTGGAAAGTTCCACTAATCCCAATTTCAACATCATCCGACCCATTTCTCCCGCGATCGCTTTGCCTTGGTCTAGGGTAAATTTTTGTTGATAAATATGACCTAAATCCACAATCATTTGGGCATTAATAGCAGCTGTTGCTAGAATATCCAAAGCAGGAATGGGATTGGCAAAAGCTGCGGAAGCCGCTATCCACTGATATTGTTCGATAACAGGAACAGCGCGATCGCGTCGTTGTTGATTTAAATAATTTTTGGCTGTGGTTTTGATTGTATATGCTTGACGGATAGTGGTGGCCCAAATTAAGTTGACTGCCTGGGTTTGCACCACTTGAGCCAAACTAACAGTTAACTGATTAATATCTGGTGCAGGCTGTTCCCACCATTCCTGAGTAGAACCATCTTCTGTATGTTTGCGAACTTTGAGCGGTTGGGGAACTGCACTCACGGCAACCGTTTGGGCAAAGCGCTGTTTCAGGGAATGTAATACTTGGGTCCTTTCGTCACTCAAGTATAAATCCTGCTTGTTGAAAACTAATAAACTGCGTTGATTACTGAGATTTAACTGCTGAATTGCTTGTAATTCCGTTTCCGTCAAATCACCATTGATTACAAATAGCACATAATCAGCCCCATCAGTACTAGCTAAGATTTCCCCATCGGAGGTGGAACTAGCTTCACTAAACAGGGGTGGAGTTTCTTGGAATTGGAGGGAATAACTGGAGGAAATACCTGGATTTGCTTGCAAAAGCTTGATAATAGAGGATTTACCTACCGATTTACCCCCCGTCACCGCTACATGGAGTTGACTGCGGTTCATATCGGTGGCTAATTGGGTCAATTGCTCTTGCAATTCAGATAAAGCCGGATGGGTTGGAATTTCCGTTCCCAAACGATTGACAGCCACCTGAGCAGAAGCGATCGCAGTTTCAACGGTATCACGATTTTCCGGTAACTTTTGCAAAAATGCGATCGCTTGATTTGGATTCGGTTTAAATAGCCATAAACCCCCACCTACCACCGCTAAAGCTAACACAGCCAATTCACCAAATTGGAACAAAGAATCTTTCCAACTATCTAAAATCCAGAGGGCAAAGGATAGCCCCAGTCCTCCCACTAAAATTGGTCGTCGTAAGTTTACAGTCATGATTCTCCACTTTTTGAGCGTTGTCACTTCTGATATAGATTACAATCCTCCAGGGACAGATTGCATTTGGATTTTTACCGAATAGAAAAGCAAAGCCCCTAATTTTCATCATGGGGATGTAGCGAAGGATAAAAGTTAACCGTCAACCGTTAACAGTCAACAATCCGTTATTGTGTGTGCAACTTATTTCCCATCAATCAAGTAAATGGGGTAAATTACCTATCCTCTACTGGAATAATTAGCCGTCTCTAGCCCCTGTCAAATACTTATACACAAAAAGTCCCATATGTCTATTGTAGATATGGATTTCCGATGTATTTTGTGACATTGCCACATTTTCTCTCAAATCAGGGACAGGTATAGGGGACAAAAGAATAACCAATCTGTATCCAATCGCCGTATAATAATTTCACAACAATTTGGACACATGATTGGGATAAACGTCCCACAGGGAGTATGGAACCGAGGAAAATTCAGTTATACCAATTAGAAAAAAGAATGCAACACAACAAATGAATGTTGTAGAGACGTAGCAATGCTACGTCTCATCCTCTGGGTGTGTTGTAAACATTTTTGGAATCGGTATTAGGTTAGTCCAAAATCTCAATCCATAGACGCACCTAGTCCTGTTTCCCCTTACCAACATTTTGAGCAAATAAGCCATAGGTGTTGAGTAATAAGTTGATTTTCCTACCACTCCCCACTCCCTACTCCCTAATCCCTGGAGTTTTGAGTAATTTGCTCCAAACCCAGGGTGAGAGTAATTCAAAATCCATAGACGCACGTAGCGCGGATCGACCGAAGAGTAATCTAAAATCTAAAATTCAAAATCTTTTTTGACAAAGGAGCATGTCAAATCATGCCAATAGCAGTCGGAGTCATCGAAACATTAGGCTTTCCAGCCGTTTTAGCCGCAGCTGACGCAATGGTCAAAGCGGCAGAAGTAACAATTGTATACTACGGTATTTGTGAAAGTGGACGAATGATGGTGGTTTCCCGTGGACAGGTAGCCGAAGTCAATCGAGCTGTGGAAGCAGGAATTGCAGCTGGGGAAGCAGCCTATGGTGGTAAAGTCATCACCCACTACATCGTACCCAATCCACCGGAAAATATTGAAACCGTATTACCGATTCATTTCACATCCAAATCCGAACCATTTCGGATATTCTAAAATTTTTCCCAACTCCTGGTGTTCTAGGATTCCCAATTGGGACAATGATTCGTACAATATTTTGTACAGTAAATTTTTATCGTTAACAGTCCAGCCTAAACAACGATTGGTTTTTACCCCATTATCCGTGTTGACTGATAACTGTTGACTGATAACTAACAACTAAAATTCATACCGCGTAAGTTTTCAGAACACAGGAGACATGCAATGCCACCACAGGCAGTTGGTTCACTCGAAACAAAAGGTTTTCCCGCAGTACTTGCTGCTGCGGATGCAATGGTTAAAGCTGGACGTGTCACCTTAGTAGGTTATATCCGGGTCGGAAGTGCGCGGTTTACTGTAAATATTCGTGGGGATGTCCAGGAAGTCAAAGCTGCAATGGCTGCTGGTGTGGAAGCCGCAGAAAGTTGTCACGGTGGTGTGTTGGAGTCATGGGTGATTATCCCCCGTCCCCACGAAAATGTGGAAGCAGTTTTACCCATTGGCTACACCGACCAAGTGGAACAGTATCGCCAGGCTGTTAATAACCCCATTATGCGCAGAACTTGATTTGGTCAAAGAATACAGGAGACAGGAGATAGGGGATTAGGATACAGGAGGCAAATATAAACTTCCCCAGCTTCCCCTATCTGCCTTGACCCATAATAATTGCTAGATTAAAATACTATACCTGCGGGAAGGTGAAACAGCTACAGATGTTAGCGCTTGATTGTTAATGGCTAACAGACAGTTAGTTCTTTCAGTATTGTGAACTTTGTATTAGTTGAACACCTATTCTCTAAAAATCAGGTGACAGATGAAACCAACAAAATCATTGCCATATCCACCTCTTTGAATTACCGTAACCCGTAGCAGCAACACAGAAATTTATCACAAACTACGTACACGAAGCGTTGCCACAGGCTATTACAAATTACAAATTACGTACGCGAAGCGTTGCCGCAGGCTATTACGTAGCTTGCTTCCCGCGTAGCGGGTATTACGTAGACGCGAAGCGGCTTGCCGCAGGCTATTACGTAGGCGTAGCCTTGCCGTAGGCTATTACAAATTAGTACTCACCCCTCACTACCAACATGAAAGCAATTGTCATGACAGCAGCAGGTAGTCCGGATGTTTTGGAACTACGAGATGTTGCCAAACCTAGTCCTGGTAGCCATGAATTATTAATCAAGCTAAAGGCTGCTGGAGTTAACCCAATTGATACAAAACTGCGCAAACGCGGTACTTTTTATCCTGAACAAATGCCAGCAATTCTCGGTTGTGATGGTGCGGGTATCGTCGAAGCAGTTGGTTCCCAGGTGAGTCGCTTTCGGGTGGGGGATGAGGTGTATTTCTGTCATGGGGGACTGGGTTCCCATCAGGGTAATTACGCAGAATATACGACTATTGATGAAAAATTTGCCGCTCCTAAACCGGCTACAGTGTCTTTTGCGGAAGCTGCTGCTGCTCCTCTGGTATTGATTACTGCTTGGGAAGCGCTGTATGACCGCGCTCGTTTAGCTCCCCAGGATCAGGTGTTAGTTCATGCTGGTGCTGGAGGTGTGGGACATGTGGCTATACAGCTAGCGAAGTTAAAGGGAGCGAGTGTTTGTACTACGGTGAGTTCCCGTGAGAAGGCTGAGTTTGTCCAGGGTTTGGGTGCGGATTTGGCGATTAATTATTTGCAAACGGATTTTGTCCAAGCTGTTTTGGATTGGACGGATGGGAAGGGGGTTGATGTCGTTTTTGATACGGTTGGTGGTAATGTGTTGGCCCTGTCTTTCCCGGCTGTACGGGTATATGGTGATGTGGTGACAATTTTGGAGCCGGATGGGAAGACCAGTTGGAAAGTGGCACGTAACCGTAATCTCCGCATTAGTTTGGAATTAATGTTAACACCAATGTTACAGAATCTAGTTGATGCACAGATTTATCAGACAGAAATTTTGACCCAGTGTGCTAGGTATATGGATGAGGGTAGTTTACGAGTCCATGTTGGTCATCGCTTTGGTTTGGAGCAGGTTGCAGATGCTCATCGGTTACTAGAAGGGGGGTCAATGATGGGTAAAATTGTAGTGGAACTCTGAAGGGGTGACGAAAACTTCGGAAACTATGATGCAGCAATAGTTTTCAGCCAGTCTGCCACGGCTTTATTGATTCTATTAACGTTAAGTTGCTAGTTAGTGCCTCTAAATGTATGAGAATGTATGAGTAAGATACATAATATCTGCTTTTCTGTATTTATCAGACACGAAAATTTTAGATTTTGTACTTGAAAATCGACATTCTTTTATAACTAACAACTTGGGTTATTATTAATCAGCTTCGGTCAAAAGCCTGATTCTTCTTTTGAGTTGAACTTGGTTCTGAATTTAGCTGCAAAAGCTTTGATGCTAGATTGTCGCTTCTCCAAGGTGGAACTAGATGGTTAAAATTCCCTAATCCCTTACCCTACCAGATGGATGCAAAAATCAGATTATCTTCCTATCTATTGAATATATTTTTCTTATTTTTATTGGTAATTCTGCTGTTTTTTAACTGTTTACCGGTGTTAGCTCAACCGCAAACTGAACGAGTACTATTGACAGTAGATTTATTGCAGGAAAGGTTGCATAATCCGGTTTTTGAAGATGGTAAATTATTTGTTGATTTGCGATTTATGGTGGTTGATTTGCGACCTGAAAATGGTGAGTTTGCAAGTCAGTTTTATCAGTTATTGCGCAAAGAGTTGTCAAAAACAGGGAGTAGTAAGTCCCTCGGTTTAGATTTAAGTGATGCAGTGATTCAAGGGGATTTTGTTGGTAGTGATTTGGGAATACGGACAAGTTTGTATCCCCAGGTAATTTCTCCTAGTTTTTCTCCGGGAGAACAGGAACAACTGGAACAATTAAAAGGGGTGTGTTTGCAGTCTTTGGGGTTAGGATTTGCTTACGGTCAGGATTGTAAGTCTTTGTTGGGTACTC
>CALJJQ010000116.1 GCA_937973965.1 uncultured Calothrix sp.
GAATCATCCATCGATGAGGGAATCGCGATCGCAGCAACATCCGAATCTTCTACAACTGAGGAACTTCCTGAATCTTCTATAGTGGAGGAAATCGCGATCGCAGCAACATCCGAATCTTCTACAACTGAGGAAATACCAGAATCATCCATCGATGAGGGAATCGCGATCGCAGCAACATCCGAATCTTCTACAACTGAGGAACTTCCTGAATCTTCTATAGTGGAGGAAATCGAAGCAACCCAACCAGAAACCTTAGAAAGCAAAGAAGCACAAGCAGAAAAATCGATAATCGAATTATCTCCACCTCAAGCAAATCATCACCAACCCACCATCAAATTCGTAGAGGAAGATATAACATCCCAAAAAAATCAGACACAAACTGACACTGAAAAAACAAAAGCCAACAAAACAGTTAAAGGATTTGGAATTACGAATCAAAAACCAAAAACCCCTAAAAAGAAAAAGAAATAGCTGAATAAAATCAGTAACTTTTGAATCTGTTAATTATTGACCTTATTCTCAACTAATGATTCAGAGTTACGACCAGCTTTAGTTTAAATAATCCTTTATCTACAAGGCTTTTAGCCTCTAAAATCTGTCGAACTCACGTTAAATAAATAGATGAATGCCATTATCTCCACTCTTCTCCAGAGGGTGGTAAACTGCTACACAGCTAAAACTACTCACTATGTTTCCTGAAAGAGCTACCGCAGTCCTAAATAGACGTGAATACTCCTAGGTCGAAGCTCGCTACGACAGATTGTAAACGCTACAATCTCTGTGAATCAATGATTTTGAAAGTTAAGGTTGAAAGTAACCTCATCCATTAGTTGAGAACAAAGTCAATAACTGACTGATTCCAGGTTTAATGATTTTATTCTCAAGATACTAGGAGGTTTTTAAAAACTTCTATTTCCGTACGAATGATACTGTACAAGAGTTTCAGGCTTTATAACTCATCGGACTCACGTTAAATAATTTGTGAAATCTTACATATAGGGTTTTTACCGGTTGACAGTTGATGGTTAAGAGTCACCAGTCATCAGTCAACGGCACGCTATTTTTTACTACTTAAATCGGATTGCTATATAGTAATTATGCATAGTGAACAGCCTACGTGTGCTACTTAATCCAGAAACGATGGAAGTGGTTTTTCCCTACTCACTTTCCAGTTAGAGATTATAGACTGTTGATATACTCCTCATCCTGAAGTATGGAGATTCTGGGTTCAAACAACAAGGTCTACCCCGTCTTACCCTATCTTGCCCAACAGACTGCCAGCCCTGCCTGCTCCACCATTTTATCAGAAAGTTGTTCTTAAAGGAAATTGCTCTATGCCTATTTTATTGTCGGTAAATATACTTTACACTGTTAATAGGTGAGCTTTTTGTTAAGATAGTTAATGTTTGAAGGTCAGCTGTCAAAAAAAACCAAAAGGGAAATATATCAGCGTATAAGGTTGTATATTAACCAAGGATGGTAATATGTTTTTAGATGAACTAAAACCCCTATTTCAGCAATTTACTAAACATCCAGCCTCATTTATGGGTGGATTTGTCTCTGGCGTATTACGCTTAAGTCTAAAAGATGAACCTGTTAAGTCCTGGTTAAGTCAAAAAGTGACAACTAACTCTACTTCCAATAACCAAGATCACCATAACGGTAAAGGTAGTGGACCACAATCAATTTCTATTGACTAATACTACTGGCTGCGTATTACGTACATATACTTAGAATACTCTCGATAACCGAAAAAGACCTTGTTCTTTAAAGTATAAATGTGAGCGTGTTGCTTGAAAGCATTTAAGCAACCGAATTTTTTGAATTTTTTTCAATTAGACATAAAATAAACCTCTACACCAAGACACATTTCATACTTTTTACTTATGTCTACCCTTGAGGGAAGTACATAGTAAATATAGTTACAAAGTAAAATCTCTGCTCCGAATGAAAGCAAAATATTAAGTGGTTAAATTCCTTACGTGTGAATAACTTCAGCGCTTTTATTGTCGATAAAAGTTCCCAATCGGTAAATGTCATTATGCTGTAAATACAACATTTACCACTGAAGATAAGAATATTAAATCCATAAGTGACACTGATTTCAACTTCCTATCCTTTGTAAAATCTCATACCTTGAAAATCATCATCATCAGCTATGATTATGAATGTATGCGAAGCTCAACCTAACTAGATAGTTAAGCTATTAAAAATACGACTTAATAGTTGTGAGCTAATTGCGATACCAGTTTCGGCTGAGTCAAACTGACTGCATGAAACAAAAGTTACTTAAATTGATTAACACCCAATTACAAGCAACTAAGTTTCTTGCCGAATCAAAATCATCGCCTTCAATTGACATTTAATGCAATTCACATGACTATTTACGTTGGAAATCTCTCTTACCGCGCGACTGAAGCTGATCTGAAAGCAGTTTTTACTGATTATGGTGAGGTGACTCGCGTTGAACTTCCCACCGACCGCGAATCTGGAAGAATGCGTGGTTTTGCCTTTGTCGATTTAAGCGATGAAGCTCACGAAGATGTTGCGATCGCAGAATTAGATGGAGCAGAATGGATGGGCAGACAAATCCGTGTCAATAAAGCCAAACCACGAGACGAAAGTGGCAATCGAAGAATTAACAGGGTAAAAAAACAAGAATCATTCGATGAATAGCATTAAGCCATAATACAATATAGAGCCTAGTTTAGGCAAGAAATATTTATAAAAACTGAATAGCCGCAGCGCCGACATGTCGCCAATGATTATAGTCATGGCGGTGTGTCGGCTTTGCGTGCAATTAGGATTGCAACATACACAAGCTACAGATTAATTTCTTTAGTTTATCTAAAATCACGTTTAAGTTGGGAGATTAGGTTTCTAAGATAGAGATGAGCAGATTATTACTGTCAGCAGGCTCAAAACGGTGTCAAAGAATTTACCTAAAATCACATCGACCAGCAACAGACGATTGGGAAGCGACGTTGAATTGAAC
Organism: uncultured Calothrix sp.; assembly: GCA_937973965.1. Classification (GTDB taxonomy): domain Bacteria; phylum Cyanobacteriota; class Cyanobacteriia; order Cyanobacteriales; family Nostocaceae; genus NIES-3974. The sequence goes on from CALJJQ010000116.1 coordinate 2,996, forward strand.
CGCAGCCACACGAGTCTGAACAAAATACCATTCGCGCCAATAGCGACGGAGGAACATATAATGACCACTACGTCCGATTCATCTCAACAGTCGATTCGCGAAACACGACCAAGCCTAGAAAGGGATTGCATGACCCTATCCCGTCATGTACTCCAGCACTTACAAAGTTTTGCCAGTGATGCTCAAGATTTAAGCGCCTTAATGAATCGAATCGCCTTAGCAGGAAAATTAATATCCCGCCATTTAAGTCGTGCGGGATTGATGGAAGGAGTACTAGGGTTTACTGGAGAGGTTAACGTTCAAGGCGAATCTGTCAAAAAGATGGATGTTTACGCCAATGATGTGTTTATTGCCGTATTTGAACAAAGCGGATTAGTATGTCGGCTGGCATCCGAAGAAATGGACAAACCCTACTATATCCCAGAAAACTGTCCAATTGGTAGATATACCCTTCTTTATGACCCAATTGATGGCTCATCCAACACCGATACCAACCTGAGTTTGGGATCAATTTTTGCCATTCGCCGCCAAGAAGGTGATGATATTGATGGTACAGCCCAGGATTTACTTGCCCCAGGACGCAAACAAATTGGTGCAGGGTATATTTTATATGGACCTAGTACCATGCTCGTTTACACCCTTGGTCGAGGAGTTCATTCCTTCACCCTCGACCCCAGTTTAGGAGAATTTATCCTCACCGAAGAAAACATCCAAATGCCAGAACATGGGTCTATTTATAGCGTCAATGAAGGTAACTTTTGGCAATGGGATGAACCAATTCGTGAGTACGTCCGTTACGTCCATCGTACCGAAGGATACACAGCCCGTTACAGTGGAGCAATGGTCAGTGATATCCACCGCGTTTTGCTACAGGGTGGGGTTTTTCTCTATCCTGGAACCCGACAAAAACCCGAAGGTAAACTACGTTTATTGTATGAAAGTGCGCCCCTAGCTTACATCATCGAACAAGCGGGGGGAAGGGCAACCACAGGGCATACAAATATCTTAGATGTAGTGCCGACAAAACTTCATCAGCGCACCCCGTTAATTATTGGCAGCAAGCAAGATGTAGCCAAAGTAGAATCATTTATTCAAAACGGACATTAAAGATATTGGAAATGTCGCCAAGTTCAAGTTGGGGGTAAGAACTAGACATAGCTATTTAAAAAAGTTCAGAAAGTTAAGAGACTTAGAACCTGTAAACCCGGATTTCTCACAAATCCCTAAAACTTTCAAGGAGTAGGGAACAGAAAGATAATTAAGCCCTGACTTCAGACCTACCATTCGCTCGTGAGAAATACACGTAAAATTCCTCCCTGAATATAAAAGGGTGGAAACAAGGAAAATACCCTTGGGTTAGGCTACATAGCCAACAACTAATAGCTAACCGCTCCCAGTATAAATCCGATTACTTAGTAGTCTCCATCACCATGCGGAGAAAAAGGCAACCATTAACATTGAGATGAAAGCCATTCTGAGAAAATGCATCTGACAGAACTCAGCCAGCAATTATCCCTTGATGTGAGCAATTATGCATACAAATTGCCAATCGACTGCCAAAGTTGATAGTTAACGGTTGATTACCCAATTCCCATTTCCCAAGTTTCAGTAGATCAAACCTGAGTCAGTAAATTTACTCACTCAGTTTCCAGATGTAATCCTTGTATCGCAAATAAATAATTGTTATGGTCAGTTTGCTAGAAAATCCCCTGCGCGTTGGTTTACAACAACAAGGGATGCCCGAACCCCAAATAATCGTGATTTTTGGCGCATCAGGAGACTTGACCTGGCGCAAACTCGTTCCTGCTCTTTACAAATTGCGCAAAGAACGACGCATCCCTCCCGAAACAACCATTGTCGGTGTCGCTCGTCGTGATTGGAGTCACGAATACTTCCGCGAACAAATGCGTAAAGGCATGGAAGAAGTTCACGGAGGTGTACACCCAGAAGAACTGTGGCAAGATTTTTGCCAAGGTTTATTTTACTGTTCTGGTAACATAGACAACAAAGAAGATTATCAAAAACTGAAAAACCTCCTGACTGAATTAGATGAAAAACGGGGAACACGGGGAAATAGGATGTTTTACCTGTCGGTTGCTCCCAATTTCTTCCCGGAGGCAATTCGTCAGCTAGGTACAGCCAAGATGCTGGAAGACCCCGATAAACATCGTCTGGTGATTGAAAAACCCTTCGGTCGAGATTTAGCCTCTGCGAAAAGCCTCAACGTGGTGGTGCAAAAATATTGTAAAGAGAACCAAGTATACCGGATTGACCACTACTTAGGGAAGGAAACCGTTCAAAACCTGTTAGTATTTCGGTTTGCCAATGCGATTTTTGAACCATTGTGGAATCGCAGCTACGTTGACCATGTGCAAATTACCGTCGCCGAAACAGTGGGAGTGGAAGACCGGGCTGGATATTACGAAACTTCCGGTGCTTTGCGGGATATGTTGCAAAATCACCTGATGCAGCTATTTTGTTTGACGGCGATGGAACCACCAAACTCAATGGACGCGGATAGTATCCGCACGGAAAAGGTAAAAGTATTACAAGCAACTAGACTTGCAGATGTAAATAACCTGGATTTGTCGGCAATTCGTGGACAATACAGTGCTGGATGGATGAAAGGTAAACCAGTTCCTGGGTATCATGAAGAACCTGGTGTTAACCCCCAATCAACAACACCGACATTTGTGGCCATGAAATTCATGGTGGATAGCTGGCGTTGGCAGGGTGTACCGTTTTATCTGCGGACAGGGAAACGAATGCCGAAAAAAGTGAGCGAAATTTCCATCCATTTTCGTGATGTCCCCTCCAGGATGTTCCAATCCGCGGCTCAACAGAAAAATGCCAATGTGTTGGCCATGCGAATTCAACCGAATGAAGGGATTCACTTGCGGTTCGACGTGAAAATGCCAGGAGCAGAATTTCGCACCCGTTCGGTAGATATGGACTTTAGCTATGGTTCCTTTGGGATTCAAGCTACGGGAGATGCCTACGACCGTTTGTTTTTGGATTGTATGATGGGGGATCAAACCCTATTTACACGCGGTGACGAAGTAGAAGCTGCATGGCAAGTTGTCACCCCAGCCTTGAGTGTGTGGGATGCACCCGCCGATCCGAATAGTATTCCTAAGTATGAAGCTGGAACTTGGGAACCTGTAGAAGCCGAGTTATTAATAAATCGAGACGGACGACGGTGGAGAAGACTTTAGGAAAAGAGATAGGAGACAGGAGGAAAAAAGATGTTTATTTTTCTTCTTTGCTGTCCGTCTTCTTCCTACTCCCCAAACTGGATTTGATTTTTTTGACTAACAAGATTTCACAGCAAACTCACGTATTGTATTATTGACGTATTATTATGGTATCCCAAGCTCCGACGATTTACTCACTGCAACCGCCCAAGGATATTTCTCTCAGTGATATTGAGGCTGAATTAAGTCAAATTTGGCAAAGTTATGGCATTGCGGGTGAGGAAGGTACACTTCCGGCTGCCACTAGGGCAACAACTTTTACCCTAATTGTTTATGAGCCAGAAGAAACCCAGCAATTGCTGGCGGCTCTAGGTTTTTATACTGGACCAATTGATGGAATTCTCGGACCACAAACAGAATCAGCCCTACGGGAGGCTCAAAAAGCGTTTCATATTCCTGAAACGGGTAAGGCAACTCCGGATACGGTAACGGTGTTAAGGGGTGAAGTTGCTAAACTTAAGGCTGCCGGAAAAGTTGCCACTAATGTGAGTGTAGATAGTAAAAGTCCGCGAATTGCCGACGAAATTGCCCTACGTAACCCTTGTCGGATTATCACCCTATCGCCAATGGCAGGGGATGATGAAGGGGTAAAGGCGCAGGTCGCTGCCTATTGTCCGATTCAAAAGCAACAATCTAGTACTTTGATTTGTTGTGAATATATTACCTTGACTGGTACAGCAACAGCTTTGGAACGGATTGGTGGTATGGTTCCAGCCTTGTTGATTGGTGGTTTGCCGAAGTTTTTATGGTGGAAGGCGACTCCCAATCCGAATAATCCCCTATTTAAGCGGCTGGCAGCTGTTTGTAATAACGTGATTGTGGATTCGTGCAATTTTAACGAGCCAGAAAGCGATTTAGTTAACTTACAAACTTTAGTGGAAAGTGGTATTCCGGTTGCGGATTTGAATTGGCGCAGGTTGGCTGCTTGGCAGGAATTAACCGCTGAGGCTTACGACCCACCCCAACGTCGAGATGGTTTATTGGAGGTGGATCGGGTGAATTTGGATTACGAAAAGGGAAATCCTGCTCAGGCATTTTTATTTTTGGGTTGGTTGGCTAGTCGTTTGAATTGGCATCCGGTTGCCTATGAGCGGGAAATCGGTGATTACGATATTACCCGTGTCCGTTTTGTTGCCAAAGACCAACGCCAGATTGAAGCGGAATTAGTGGGTGTACCCGTGGGTGATGCGGGAGAAATTCCTGGAGATTTGACTGCATTACGCTTAAATTCGACTAATTCCCAGGCTAATTGCAGTACAGTGATTTGCTCAGAAACCGGTGGCTGTATGCGGATGGAAACCCAAGGTGGTGCGCAGTCTGCGGGTTTATTCCAGCAGGTGACATCTTTGTCGGAACAAAAAGCTGAAGCTTTGTTAAGTCAACAGGTGCAACGTTGGGGACATGAAACTTTATTTGAGGAAAGTTTATATGTGACAGCCCAGTTTCTCAAATTAGGGGTTTCTAAATAGGGTTTGTGGAAAAAGTCTTTGAGTGAGGGTGGGGAATAGGGAACAGTCCGTGACGGGAGTAGTTTTAAACCCACAATTCCACTCTTGCTTGACCCGAAGAAGTCTTTACTAAGAGACGCGATTAATATCGCGTCTTTACTATTTTTCAGCAAGCCCTAAATCGGGTCCGTGGAAAAAGTCTTTTAGTGAGGGCTATTGGTTTTTGCACACAACAGGCTAGAAGCCTGTTCCACAAACTTTATTGGGTTTTGAGGAATTCGCTGATTTGGTGAGCAGCTTGTTCGAGAACTGAGGGAGGTTGAACGAGGGCAAAGCGAACGTAGCCTTCACCGTGTTTGCCAAATCCTGCACCGGGGGAAGCAGCGATACCGGTTTTTGTGACGAGGTTGGTGCAAAATTCGATGGAGCGATCGCACCACTTTGATGGTAAGGGAAACCAGACGTACATGGTGGCTGGGGGTGAGGGTAAATTCCAACCATGATGATGGAGGGCGTTGATGAATGCGTCACGACGTTGACGGAAAATAGCAGTGGATTGGCTAACTCCTGTTTGGGGTCCGGTGAGGGCAGCGATCGCACCGTTTAGTATACCGAGGTATTGGTTGAAGTCAACGGTGGCTTTGACCTGTTTGAGGGCTGTGATTAATTTTGCATTACCGATGGCATAACCAATCCGGAATCCACCCATGTTGTAGGATTTGGAAAGGGTAAAAAATTCTATCGAGGTTTGTTTGTCCCGGTCTGCTTGGAAGATGGATGGGGCTACACCGGTAAATACCAAGTCTACGTAGGGAAAATCGTGGACGAGTACGATATTGTGTTGTAAACAAAATTCAACGGCAGTTTGGAAAAATTCCAGAGGCGCGATCGCGGTTGTGGGATTATGGGGATAACTTAATACCATCATCCTGGCTTTGTTTAATACCTGCCCAGGTATTTCCGTCAAATCGGGTAAAAATTTATTTTCTGCTCGCAGTGGCATGGGATAAATTAAACCACTGGCGAGGTAAACTCCCCCAGCGTGGGAGGGATAACCAGGGTCAAGTAGTAGGGCATAATCACCCGGATTGAGGATGGCAAGGGGTAAATGGGCTGTACCCTCCTGGGAACCAATCAAGGGTAAAACTTCAGTCTCCGGGTCAACAGGGATACCAAATCTTTGTTCGTACCAATTGGCAACCGCCTGACGAAAGGCTTGCGTACCGTTAAACAGAAGATAACCGTGGGTTGCCGGATCTGATAGGGATTGGGCGATCGCATTAATTATATGATTTTCCACTGGCAAATCAGAAGAACCCATAGACAAATCAATGATTTGCTGTCCTGCTGCTCTTGCCAATCCTTTAGCCCGATCCATATCAGCAAAAACATTGGACTGCAAGGGTTCTAAACGGTGCGCAAACTGCATTGTTTTAATGGTGTAATTCAATCAAAGGTGAGAATATAAGGCGGAGGGAATAGGGGTCGATAAACATTAATATTTGCAAAATCAAGTATGTATACTTACTCGGTCAATAGGTCAGCTTTTTGTTAAGATGGTTAGCGCTGGAAGGGACATCACATTGCCATTTCTCTACTATTAACTATCAACAAACCAACAGGGAAATATATCAGCCTGCAAAGTATACATATTATTTTTTACCTATCTCCTCCGCTTGCAGTAATAGAAATACCTGATTAACCCTCCAAATGGGGGGCAATCAAATTGATAATTTTATCTTTAGTCAGTGCGCCTTCAGAAGAAACTAAAACATTTTCTCCCTTAAGAAGCCGTAAAGCTGGTACGCCTTCCACTTGATATTGCTTAACAGCGACGGGATTAGGATCAACTTCCATTTTGACGACTTTGAGTTTTTCGGCATAGGTATCGGCAATGGAATTGATCTGGGGGGACATGAGTTGGCAAGGACCACACCATGATGCCCAAAAATAGACTAATACAGGCTGTTCAGATTTTAAAACTTCGGTTTCAAATTCTGCATCCGTTATGGTGAGAACACCCTTACTCATTGCTGTCTCCATCAACTTGTTTCAACAATCAAATTTACAGATTTGGCCGAGGTGGCACACCAATTAATCTATCCCAATCCGTTACCGTAAAACCACTGTGCCTGAAAATGAACTGCACATTGTGGATTATCACCAAGTATGCCCTGAGACTATTATGGTTACATTCAATCCCTGATTCAACTGGGTTTTTACGTAGTTTGAGGTTGTGAGGATAGTGGTTAATATCCCAGTTTCCAGGTTATCTCGGTAGATTTTGGAATTCTTGTTAATTTCTGGTTTTTCGTCTTCCCAACATTGCCTAGAGTTTATTAATTAACACTTACTTAATCAAGTTTATTCTCAAGTTCAATCGAGTCCACCCGTGATTTGTCAGTCGTGCAAACCATCATTACCCTGTCTCATTGGTGAGTTTGAACCATAAACAAATGCTAACAATCAACACTTCTAACACACTCAATAAATTATCTGGATTTGTAATCCCCTGCCTTGCCCTAGGTGGCGTAATTTCCGCAACAACAGCACCAGCCAATGCCAGTGAAAATACCTGTCAGCCAGAATGCGAAAATGAAATGGAAGCATTACCAACTCTCACGAAATCAGGACATAAAGATTGGCAAAAAAACTTTAAAAAACATCAAAGACAATGGATGCAAAACCAATATCGGTGGCAGCGATCGCAAATTTATCGCCCTTCCCAAGTTAACTGGTCATCCAATAACACTTACATATTCAAACCCCAACCAGAGTATAATTATTATCTACGGGAATTAGAACGAAATCAACGGCGATCGCGCAAACAATATGAGTGCATTCTCAGGGAGCAGCAACGACAACTACGCCAAATTTGGGGTCTTTAATTATCGCGAGACCAGATTTGAGTTCACCCTGTCTGTAACCTGCATCAAGGGAATCACCTTTGCTGACTTTAAGCAACATCAGTCACTGGGTCCGGTGCAGAGGTGACAACAAACGCTTACTGTAATTCCCTAACTTGCCTCAGAGCCTCATTATAAACCTGCTGACTCCAGCGAAACTTAGCCGCAGTTTGCAAGGCATCAAGCTGTTCTTGCAAGTTAACAATCACTCCTTGCCGTTTTGCCCAAATCAGGAGACCTAAAGTACCCAGTATCGGCAAATTCATGCGTCGTGCAACTTGTCGCGCTTTCTTCTCATCCAACAACAGAGCTTCTGAAGGTTGCTCAAGCCATAAGGCGATCGCCTCCGCTTCACCTTGATCCAAATTTTGTTGCAGCACTGATATTAACGTCTTATTCTCCGCTTCTTGAATGGACAGCCAAGTGTTTAACCCTCTTTTGTCACTCTAGGCAGAGGAAAAGTGGAAATAACCCTCTTTTATCACTATCTCCAGAGAATAATCGCAAAGCCTTGCTATATAAGCTTTTTGCTCAAAAGCTCATGGTTTTTAGTTTCTGTTAGGAAATAAACGCTCAAATTTGCTTCCTGTATGAAGTTTAAAAATTGCGTTCGATTTTTAGTTTCCCAGAGTGACAAATCAGGGATAAGGGATATTGCAGTTTTGAAAAATTGACCGAGTTAGATTGTTGACAAGCATTTGAAGTTTAAAAAATCCCTCAAATAATTTAGGAATTTTCAAAACTTGTAGCCAAGGTTTAATCAGGTTAAATAGTACAAATGGTTGAAGTATCAAACGGAGGTTGTTAAGAATACTATTCCAGCCATTCCCTTTATCCCACCAAGGATGAGATGAAAAATTAGATTCAGATTGTGGTGGTAATTTCAATAGCTGTTCTGAGTGTAGACTGACCATTAAATAAGCGCTAAAAATAATCTCCCACCATTTTTCTATTTGCCGATAATTAGTTAGGCGGTAATCAGCCCATCCTAATTCATTCTTACTTTGCTTTCAACCAGATTCAACCCAGGTTCTTAAACCAGAAAAATTACCAACTTCTCTTGGAGTAATACTCGGAAATTTACTCATGACATACCAAGTTGTATTTTGGGGAAGTTCATCTTTATCTGTTGTAATTCGCCAATAGCGAATTTCTGGTTTATCGCCACATATTATCTCTCGAATATATCTAGGTTCTGAGCTGAAATCGGAAAAAACACGTTTGAATCTTTGCGATTCTGAATATTTTGCTTTTGAGTCAGCAACTCCCCATGCTTTGTGGTTTGAGCGTATTGCTACTATGAAATTTAGTTGAAAATCATCTAATATTTGAATCAAATTTTTTTCCCTCTCCCCATACAAACTATCTGCCAGAACAAGATGAAACCTAAAACCCATAGACCGCAATTTTTTTATCATCTGAGCAGCAATTTGAGGTTTGGTTAAATATTTATCTCCTGGTAACAATCTTTCTTGAGGTTTATAGACTTCAAATATCAGAGGAAAAGTCATTCCAGATCAAACACCGTATGCTGTAACCGCAACAATACCATTGTCTGTTTTACCGAAGTTTCCAATATA
>CALJJQ010000117.1 GCA_937973965.1 uncultured Calothrix sp.
ACTCATCTGCATTTGCAGGTGGATTTGTTAACAGGGCGAATCATAAACTGGGAGATTGCTGAAATAATTTGTCAAATATCGAATCTCGACGCATTAAGGTTGGAAAATAGCAGCTTCACCATTTTAAGGGTTAAGTGCTGCCAACCAAGCGTCTAAATCAGCCATGCTGGTAAAATCGAGTAACGCTTCTCCCAGATTTTCGATTCCTATCAAGCCTGGGAGCTTGTGTACTATAAAATGCCTATAATTAAACTTATTCCGTTCAATAAATTCCAGGTTTTATCATGACTGCAACTCCAATTTCTCCTAACTTGACCACATCCCAACTTCCCGATTCTCAAGGACGATTCGGTAAGTTTGGTGGTAAATATGTACCGGAAACTTTAATGCCTGCATTAACAGAGTTGGAAGCAGCATACCAAAAATATCGCCATGACCAGGATTTTCAAACGGAATTACAACAACTTTTACGGGATTATGTCGGTCGAGCTACTCCTTTATACTTTGCGGAACGTTTAACTGCTCATTATGCTCGTCCTGATGGCACTGGCCCGCAAATTTACTTAAAAAGGGAAGACTTAAATCATACTGGCGCTCACAAAATAAATAATGCTCTGGGTCAGGTGTTACTGGCAAAACGCATGGGTAAACAAAGGATTATCGCCGAAACTGGAGCGGGTCAACACGGTGTCGCAACCGCTACTGTTTGCGCTCGCTTTGGCTTACAGTGCGTCATTTTTATGGGCGTTCAAGATATGGAACGTCAAGCCTTAAACGTGTTTCGGATGCGGTTGATGGGGGCTGAAGTACATCCGGTGGAAGCGGGGACGGGAACCCTCAAGGATGCGACATCGGAAGCAATTCGGGATTGGGTGACAAATGTGGAGACAACCCATTATATCCTTGGTTCCGTGGCTGGACCCCACCCCTACCCGATGATTGTGCGGGATTTCCATGCGGTGATTGGTGAGGAAACCCGCGCTCAAGCAATGGAAAAGTGGGGGGGTTTACCGGATATTGTCATGGCTTGTGTGGGTGGTGGTTCCAATGCGATGGGGATTTTTCATGAGTTTATCCCGGAACCATCGGTGCGATTAATAGGAGTGGAAGCGGCTGGACATGGTGTAAATACGGATAAGCATGCGGCAACTTTAACCAAGGGCCGAGTAGGGGTGTTGCATGGGGCGATGAGTTATTTGTTACAGGATGAGGATGGACAGGTAATTGAAGCCCATTCCATTAGTGCAGGTTTGGATTATCCGGGGGTAGGTCCAGAACATAGTTACCTAATGGAGACGGGAAGGGCTGAATATTACAGTGTCACCGATGAGCAGGCTTTGAACGCCTTACAGTTACTATCACGCTTAGAGGGGATTATCCCAGCTTTGGAAACTTCCCACGCGATCGCCTATTTAGAAACTTTGTGTCCCCAGTTAACTGGTAGTCCCCGTATCGTTATCAACTGTTCTGGACGGGGTGATAAGGATGTGCAGTCGGTAATTAAGCATCTGCAAATGTAGATAATATGTGATTTATACTACTCTTGCCCATGCCATTGGGCAAGTAAATTTGCTGCTTGGTGGCAAAGTTCTGAATGATACTTGCCGTTACTGGCTACAAACCCACCCCATTTATTAATATCATCGGTGTTATAAACCAAGGTAGAGCCGTCGTAGCTAGTATATTTACCACCTGCTTCCGCTAAAATTAATTCTGGTGCGGCAATATCCCAATCCTTGGGTGCGGATTTACCAGAAAGGGAAATATAGGCATCAGCCTTTCCTTCAACGATGGTGGCAATTTTACAGCCGATACTACCGACATTTTGTTGATTTTGGCAGGGTAGGTGTTGAAGTATGTAGTCAAGGGGTTCGCTACGATGGGAACGACTAACTAGGAGAATGAAATCCTCTAAGTTTCGAGTTGGATTAACCTGTAGTTTTTTTTCTTCCCCGTGACGATATTCCACATAGGTTCCACCACCAAGGGTTGCATAATAGATTTTTTCGGCTTCTGGGGTTGCAACTACAGCCAAGACAGGACGATGTTGATGGACTAGGGCAATATGAATGGCGTATTCACCTGTTTTTTGGATAAAATTCCGTGTCCCATCCAGAGGATCGATGACCCAGATATATTCTTGAGGAGCAGGTTGACCGTTGTAGGTTTCCTCACTAATATAGCCAAAATTATCATTTCCTAACTCGGCTTGTAAATTCTGAATAATGTAATTACTAACAGCGATATCAGCAATTGTCACTGGGTCATCCCCAGATTTGTACTGGATATCCAGATTTTCCTGATTGCCGCGATAATGCGATCGCAAAATATCCACAGCACCCCAAGCAACTGCACGGGTAATTTCCAAGATTTGGTTGAGTTTTAACATTTTGATACCAATTTCAAATAAGACTGGGACAAATGAATTTTGTTTGTAGAGAAGCAATATATTGCGTCTTCTATTCTGGGTGTGCTGTGTTGGAATCAGGGAATCAAGTCCAGATTGATTGTAAACAATTATGACTTTCCCATATTCCGGTGACATCCGACAATGATACCAGCCTGAATGGGTTTAGGGATGGTTGTAAGTAATTATTCCCTGACGAAAAAATGGCTTCATCCTAACTTCACTTTGTATAATAGGTGGCAAATCCAATTCTCATTTGGTAGCAAATTATGAAGGTCACGATATTTGCGGTTATTGGGGCAACAACTGTAGTGAGTGTAACTCCTGTTGTCAGTTTTGCTCAGTCCATAAATCGTCAAAACCTGCTTCCAGTAAACCCTCCCGCATCAAGTAATGCTTTGTTCGACGGAATTAATAGTCGCACCGCAGAGGATGATTTTTCCCAGTTTTTTGGGGTGACGACAGATTCAAATTCTACGGGTGAAAATACTAGTTCAACTAATTCCAAGGTAATAACAATTACAGATAGTGACTCCCTGTCGTCACCGGATACACGCTTTATTTTACAGCCAGCGCAATCAAATTCTGATTGGAATGAGGGAATGCAGTTACAATTGAATTTACAGGATTTAGACCGTTCTAATCAGAGATAATTAATTAGGTTAGGTTTTGCCGTTAATAATCGTTGTAGAGTAGCAATCCTACGTCTCTACAACGATGGTTTTGGTTTTAATACAAAATATATCTAAATATAATTCATATCCTAATTCAGCAACGCCTATAAAATGTATTCTGACAACAAATTTAATTGACCATAACCTTGTGCTGGTGGGTAAGTGAGATTACCATGATTGCGTAGCCATATCTTTACAGCAATAGGTAAACGTCAAGATGAGAAATCCGCAATTATCGAGCTTACCAACGACAATATTGGGAATTTTGATTGGATTATTGACAATTTTAATTTTAAATTCTTTTATTATTATCAATCCCGGTCAAGCTGGGGTTTTGAGTGTTTTAGGTAAAGCCAAAGATAATGTTTTACTAGAAGGTATTCATCTCAAACCACCTTTTATTTCGGTGGTGGATTTATATGATTTAACTGTACAAAAATTTGAGGTTCCGGCAGAAAGTTCGACTAAAGATTTGCAAAATATTTCCGCTCGATTTGCGATTAATTTCCGTCTCGATGCGAATCAGGTGGTTGATGTACGTCGAAAGCAAGGAACTTTAGAGAATGTCGTGGCCAAAATTATTGCTCCCCAAACCCAAGAGTCTTTTAAAATTGCTGCGGCTAAAAGGACTGTGGAAGAAGCAATTACTAAAAGAAGTGAACTCAAAGAAGATTTTGACAGTGCATTGGGTCAACGCTTAGATAAATACGGGATAGTTATTCTTGATACTAGTGTTGTTGACTTAACATTTTCACCGGAATTTGCGAAGGCTGTGGAAGAAAAACAAATAGCGGAACAGAAAGCTCAAAGAGCTGTATATGTTGCGAGGGAAGCTGAACAGGAAGCACAAGCAGATATCAACCGAGCTAAGGGTAAAGCTGAAGCACAACGGTTATTAGCAGAAACCCTGAAAGCACAGGGGGGAGAATTGGTGTTACAAAAGGAAGCGATCGAAGCTTGGAAAAGTGGTGGTGCGCAAATGCCTAATGTTTTGGTAATTGGGAATGAGTCTACAAGCAGTGTTCCTTTTTTGTTCAATCTTAATCCAGGAAAGAGTTAGAAAGCTGGATGTAATTCGTAATTCGTAGTTCGTAATTCGTAGTTCGTACGTAATACTTGCTACGCGGGAAGTAAGCTACGTAATTCGTAGTAGTTAAACGTTGATTGTTGACTGTCACCTGTCAACAAAATAAAAGGGAAATATGTCAGGATGCGAAGTATATAATAATGTAGGAATCAGAGGGAATCATAATTTGATTTCTGAAAGCTCTAATTACCCCGATGCTTGTCGGACAATGCTTTATTTATCAGCATACCTAGCAAGATTTAAGTCGGATTCCTATTCATATACCCTAAACCCTGCTCAAAGACTTTTGCTAGCGTGCTTACACGCGAACAGCAGACCCTAACTACAAATCACGAACCCCGATGTGAGGAATTGTATCATGGCGAGAAGTTGGAGGCTTTAGGCTGCGTGTATCACCTTAAATTAAATCAGCACGGGGTTTAAAACTTTCGATGCTGCGTAGTTTCTCATACAATTCCCGTTCTTCGGGTGTAATGGTTTTTGGGGTGACAATCTGAATTTCCACTAGTTGATCTCCCCTTTTACCTCCTTCTGTGGGATATCCTTTATTCGCCAAGCGAAATCGTTGTCCTGTACGCACCCCAGGGGGAATGGTCATTTTGACTAATCCATCTAAGGTGGGTGCTTCGATTTGTCCCCCTAATACTGCTTCTGCGGGAGTGACTGCTACTTGACAAAAAATGTTTGCCCCATCTAATTTAAATCGTGGATGGGGTTCAACAGTAATTTTTAAGTATAAATCACCACCATTAATTCCCTGGTCACGTAGACGAATTGTTTGTCCAGAAACCATTGCTGGTGGCATATTTACTTCTAGGGAACGTCCATCTTCTAGACGAATTCTTTCTAATCCCCCTTTATAGGCTTTTTCTAAGGGAATTGTTAACCTGGCTTCAATATCCCGTTTGTTGCTGCGGGGAGTATTGGGGGTATAAGCGACTTTGCTCCGGGGAGTACGAAATGGATCGGTGTTTGTGGGGGTGGGATTGCGTCTTGCTCCGACACCGATAACTTGGTTGAGGAAGCTATCAAAGTCATTGTATGCGCTGGGGTCTACTGTTGTGTTTCCTTGACTGCGATTTGACCCATTTCCACCCCAAGGTTTACGGGTATTTTTGTTATTTGCGTTCCAATAACGACTGTACTCGTCGTATTTAGCTCTTTTGCTTTCATCCGAGAGAACGTCGTAAGCTTCGTTAATATCTTTAAACTTTTCCTCAGCAGCTTTATTACCAGGATTCAAGTCTGGGTGATACTGCCTTGCTAAACGTCGATAAACTTTTTTGATTTCTTCGTTCGACGCGTCTTTTGATACTCCTAAAATTCCGTAGTAATCGCGATAGTTCCGCAAGTTTTGCTGCATAGCCAAGTGGGTGGATTTGAGATTTGGGATTTTAGATTTAAGGTAGTCATATTGCATGACAACTTCAGTAATTCTGCTGCGGCAGAGTTATATGACTATTATCTGTAACAAATCTGTGACAATAATTTTTTAACTGGGATAATTAATACAATTAAAATAATACTTAGTTAGTATCTACCAGTAATTACATCCTAATTCCGTATAATTTTTCCTACCTTTAAGGGTTAGCAGATGGGTTGGGTGAATGTAAAGTCGAGATGTCCATACTTTTTGGTCAAGAAACTTACATCCCGACTTTGTTTTACTCTCCATCCAATGTTAAAAGTTGTATGAAGTGGGTGAGGAAGGATAGTTTGGTCAGAAAATTTTCCTGTAACCATCCATTCCTTGCTTGGTAAGTAACTACAGCCAATCATCATCGTCATCCCAGTTATCTTGGTAACTCGGACGCTCCGCTCTTTTTGATGGTCTATCATCGATGGGTCTACTTCCCCGGTCGTAATCGCGTCGGGAATCTCGACGGGAAGCGGTATCATCACGTCCGCGATCGCGTCCATAACCTTGGTCGTAATCCCGGTTTGTATCCCGATATCCCGTATCATCACGTCCGCGATCGCGTCCATAACCAGCATCACTACGTCCGCGATCGCGTCCATAACCTTGGTCATAATCCCGATTGGTATCCCGATATCCTGTATCACTACGTCCGCGATCACGTCCATAACCTTGGTCATAATCCCGATTCGGATTTCGGTATCCCGTATCGCGACCATAACCCCGGTCATAATCCCGACCAAAGTCCTTATCATCCTTATCGCTACCACCGCTAAATATGTCCTTGATGGTGCTAAACAAATCATCATCTTCGTCGTCTACATAGTACTGACGTACCTCACGATTCAAGTCGTAGAGAGCATCTTGTAAATCAGCATAGGTTTGATCAATACCTCGGTCATCATTGGCGTTCAAAGCTTCCCGCATATCCCGACAGATATTATCAATGCGTTGACGACGGGGACGAGCAAAGGACATACCAAAATCCAGAGCGATTTCCCGCAGTTGTCTTTCTGCTTGTAAAATCAAAGCTTCTGCGCGGGTACGTTTTTCTACTTTTTCTTTGCGCTGACGGTCGAGTTCGGCGTATTTTTCGGCATCACGAATAGCCGCTTGAATTTCCATTTCGCTCAACGTTGATGCACCTTGAATGGTAATACTTTGCTCCCTTCCAGTCGTCCGGTCTAGGGCTGTCACCTGTAATATACCATTTGCATCAATATCAAATGATACTTGAATTTGGGGAACACCACGGGGAGCCGGAGGAATACCATACAATTTAAATCTTCCTAAAGATTTATTATCGGCAGCCATTTCCCGTTCACCTTGGATGACGTTGATTTCCACGGTGTTTTGATTATTTTCTGAGGTGGAAAATATATCGGAGCGACGGACGGGAATTGTGGTGTTACGGGGAATTAATTTTTTCGCCACACCACCGATGGTTTCCAAACCAATGGAAAGGGGCGTAACATCCAACAATAATACATCCTTGAATTCCCCTGCTAAAATACCCGCTTGCACAGCCGCACCAACCGCCACAACCTCATCTGGGTTAACATTTTCACTCGGTTCAATACCGATAATGGCTGTGACAATTTCCTTCACCATCGGCATCCGAGTTGCTCCCCCGACCAAAACGACTTCCTCGATATCACGGGGAGTTAAGCCCGAATCCCGTAACGCCCGCTTGACAGGATTACGGATACGACTAAGTAAATCTTGACACAAACCTTCAAATTGCGATCGCGTTAATCGGGTTTCTAAATGTTTTGGTCCATCTTCGGTGGCGGTAATAAATGGTAAATTAATATCAGTCACGCTGACCGCTGAAAGTTCGATTTTCGCCTTTTCTGCCGCTTCCATCAAACGTTGTAGAGCTTGGCGATCGCGTCTGAGGTCAATTCCTTCTGCTTCTAAAAACTGTTCTGCCAACCAATCGACAATTTTCTTATCAAAATCATTACCACCAAGTTGGGTATCCCCACTGGTAGCCTTGACCTCAAACACCCCATCCCCAATTTCCAAAATCGAGACATCGAAGGTTCCCCCACCCAGGTCAAACACCAAAATCAATTCACTTTCACCCCGGTCTAAACCATAGGCTAGTGCAGCTGCGGTCGGTTCGTTCAAAATCCTCAAGACATCCAAACCCGCAATTCGTCCCGCATCTCTAGTCGCTTGGCGCTGGGAATCATTAAAATAGGCAGGTACGGTAATCACTGCTCCCGTCACCTTTTCTCCCAGATAACGACTAGCATCATCCGCCAACTTTTTCAAGACCATCGCCGAAATTTCTTCCGGAGCAAAATCCCGATTCAACCGGGGACAAGCCACCTTAATATTGCCATACTCATCCTTACGAATCGTGTAGGGAACCCGTTTCGACTCCGGGGACAATTCCCCGTACTTACGACCAATAAACCGTTTCACCCCAAAAAAGGTGTTTTGTGGGTTTAACACAGTTTGCCGTCTGGCCATTTGACCAACTACCCGTTCCCCATCCTTACTAAAGCCAACGACAGAGGGGGTAGTACGCATACCCTCGGCATTCGCAATGACCACAGGTTTACCACCCTCCATGACGGCAACCACCGAGTTAGTTGTACCCAAGTCTATGCCGACTACCTTACCCATGCGTTGCTATCTCTCCTAATACGTCATTAAAATAATGAATTTATATCTTGGCAATCGCTTGCAATCAATACTTGATTTATTCTATCTTGCAGTTGATAAATACACGGTATAGAGCATTGTCTAGTACGTGCTAATTTTGTGAATCTCAAAACATCTTTACACACCCACTTAAATCAGATAGCCAGATTGCGTGACCCCTACATGGCATCCGCAGGACATTTCTTTGTCCAACAATACATTCGTGCCCAACTTTCACAATCGGGAAGTGTGGAAATCCACACCTTTAAGGTCGGTACAAAAGTCTGCCAGAACTTTATTCTCAATTTACCGCCTCAATCAACCCCTAAAAAGGCCAATTTACCACCAATTTTAATTGGCGCACACTACGACGGTATTCCCGGTTCACCAGCAGCAGATGATAATGCCACTGGTGTGGCTGTTTTACTGGAATTAGCACGCATATTCCACAAGAACCCTTGTCGCCATCCCCTACGTTTGGTTGCCTTTGACATGGAAGAATACGGACTCCTCGGTAGTACAGACTATGCACGTCACCTCCAACAATCCGGACAAAAATTAAGGTTAATGATGTCCTTGGAAATGTTAGGTTATTGTGATTCCCGTCCCCACACCCAAGTCTATCCCCCACCCCTAGAAAAATTTTATCCCTCCACAGGAGATTTTATCGCCTTAATTGGTAATTGGCGTACTTGGGGAGATTTAATCACAATTAGCCGCCATATCCGTCAAGTCGGGGTGAAATGCGAATGGCTACCTGTCCCTGGTACAGGTAAACTAATCAGCGCCACTCGACAAAGTGACCATGCACCGTTTTGGGATTTAGGCTATCCAGCCATCATGGTGACAGATACTGCTTTTATGCGCAATCCCCACTATCATCGACCCAGTGACACTATTGATACCCTAGATTTGGATTTTTTGATCGGGGTGTGTCTGGGTTTGGAAAGGGGAATTCGCAAACTTTAGGGATTTTAGATTTTGGATTTTAGAATCATTTTGAACTGGGCTGAAGCCCACAGGCTTTTAGCCGTGGGTTGCTGACGTCAGCTATTTTATAATTCTACTCCCGATTTACAACCGAGATTCCTATCACGTGGTCTGTTCCATTTATTTTGATGAGTAAAAAAAGCACGTAGTAGCGATTTAGCGCCTTTCTGATAAAGCTTTTTCGAGGCTAAAGCCACTACTCAAAACCCCTTAAAATTTATGGGACAGACCACTAGTTCTATGGTAGGAAATTAAATTCATTGCGCAAAATTCTTTCTGCTTGGGCAATAGTTGATACTCTTCTATCACTCAGGATACGGCTTTCCTTTTCGATTAGCCTAAAACCCCTACCTGTCTCCCGTCGTTGAAACACCATCGTGATGGGAAAGGGTTTTGCGCCTTCCCGACCAATACCGGTAATATATTCTGCAATGAGAATAATTCCGTCCTCATTTGGACCAGCAAAACCTAATTGTAGAAACGAAACCGCTTTTAATTGATGTAATCGCCAATTAGTGGGAACTAACTCTGATGATTGGGGGAAAGTCAAGACGACTTGATTGTTTTTGACTAGGTGGATGATTAATCTGTTTTCTGAAGTCAAGGTGGGGACAAATAAACAAGTTCCACATTCCAACAAATTAACCTGAAAGGTTTGACTGGGGATTAAAGTGCGTTGGGAGAACAAACGGCGAAGTTGATTAATGTCTCTTGTCGATACCCGGATAGGACGAACTGGTCTTTGAGGGGTTTGGGCTTGGGCAATATTACCATGATGCGAAGCTATATTAACGATATTCATTCCCAAAGATAAACCCAGGTTAACAGCTATTATCGTGCAGACATGACTGACGGTATTTTGTATTTTGGAAAACATTTATTTGCGTGTTATTAACTATTCCTAATATATTTGCTGATATCTCGATTAGGCAACATGGAATTATCGGATGTTATATCACAATCTCATTCCAGCAGTGAAAAATATCGGTTTTAGCTGTTGACTGTATCTTACGGGTGTATCCTATAGGAAACTTCGCCTATCCTGGATTTCTCACGAGTAAGTTATAAGTCTTAAGTGACGGACCTATTTTTTCTACTCCCTACTCCCCACTTCCTACTCCCTCTAGGTTTGAGGAATTTGCTTTAAATGCAGGCTATGACTGTTGACTCGTAATGAAATATTGATTAGATATTAATTGTATGTATGCTGTAATACTTATTGCTAAATTAAAATTCTTGGGACGTATATATAAGCTATCTGTATTTTTGAAAAATACATGATTTTATCTGGATAAAATTAATGAAACTCAATCATTTTGACTAAGTATTATTTTTAGCAATAAAAGTTTTTAAAAATGTTATATAGTCAACATTGAAAACTTGAAAAACCTTACTGGTAAGAGATTGCCAGAAAAAGTTCCCAACAGAAACTATGTATAAATTATCCATTTCATTAATAAATTTCATAGTGAGTGGTCTAACCCCTCTGTACAACTTTGAGGGAAAATAATTACAATACAAATTCTTCGGGGAAGTATAAACGGTCAAAACTTTAACTGTTTAAGTTCAACGAAGGCATCTAAGGGTCGCCTCACAAGCTATATCCGTGGGAGAGTATTGTGTTTTGAGGAATACAAAAACTCTGAAGGTAAAAGCTTGATACAATACTAGTCTCTTTGCTTTGCACAAAGAATAAAGCATCTCAGGTCATCAGTTAATTAGGTTGATTGATTGCTACATGTATGGGGATACGGAATCTGGTTTTAGATTTTGGGATTCAACAGCATGTGTTCTCTATTTATCAATGTATCGGGTGTATCAAAGCCTTGCTCTGTAAGGATTTTGTTCTATTTAAAAAAATTTTTCCATTTTGTGTTAGTTCTGCATAATTTTGGGGAAGAATAAACCCGTGCAATTGAGCAGCAACTAATTTCCCTTTTTAGTGGGAGTGGGATTAAAGGAAAACACAGATACAAATATCAACTAACAATCAGGTCATTTTCGGGTCATCATACAATCTATATCTCTTGAGGTAGATTAATCTTTCCGCAATCAACGCTGCTATGAATGAAGATGAAATTGGTTGGCATAAATTGATGATTTGCACACATTTACAGGAAATTTTGCGATTGGATGATAATTCAAAGCAAAGTTTTCCCAATAAAGGGAGCATAAGTCGTAGAACAGTGAGAATCCACCCCTGTTAGCGAATTTACAAATTACAATAATTCGTTAAATCTGAACAACAAAATCACTTTGTTGTGAAATCAGGATATTTGTAAACAAATTGACTGTGGATATGGGAATTGTAGGTGGCTCGTTTAGATTCGACAAAATCAAATACTGATTGACTTCCCTATTTTCTTCAACGGATGCATCTATATATAGACGTGATATTTTAAGGGGAGAAAGCAATGGCTATAAAGTTACACAGTTTTACTAGTGTAAGAAAAAGATATGTTCAAGTAGAAACACAACCATATTACATTACAGGTGTGTTTCGGAAAATTCAACAAATCATCAATGTGCGGGGATGTGATTTTGTCGATGTCCGTAGTGCCTATTATGAATGTCCGGAGGATGGGACAGTTACATTTTATTTAGCTCAGGATTCAGAGGTAGATAAACCAGGAATTTGGACTTATCTAGCCTATGAATGTCCGGAAGGACAGGAAAAAATTGAACGAGATAATTTAATTGATACTAGGGTGACTCCCTTATTGAATTTATTGGCAGGCGAAAAAATCCTCCAACCAACAACTTGTATTGAAGAATATTTAAATTATGCTTATTCCCAAGGGGACTATTTAGAGGTAGAATTACCTTACCATTGGGATACCTATGAAGGTCGGAGAATTGCGGAACAATTATTGATAGAGTTTAAAGCACTGCGCAAATCAATTGTCTTTACATCTGGTGCTGGCAAAAAATATGCAAAAGACATAATTTCTAGATTTATTGAATTGGCAGTAGACGTGTTAGAAAATGATGATTCTTTTTGGGATTTTGACGCTGAACAATATAACGTACTTCAGCAGATAGATTCAACCCCCATTGCTAGACAAATTATGGAATTTAATGATTATTTAATTTGGCAGGATGCTCTACCAACTAAATCGAAAGCTGTGGATTATGCATTTCAGAGCGCTCTGAATATGATTACCCATGTCAAGTAGGTTTGCAGGGGGAGCTTTCGGGAGCAGAAGATTTATATATAAATACTTCTGTATGTGAATCATCCTGACTCCCGACGACCATATCCTTTATCCTGTATTCTGTCTCCTCATTAAAGAACAACTTCAAAAAATGCCTCATCAAGCTCATAGCCAATTAGTTGAGCCATTGATTTCAAGCGAGAAGTTGCTGGTAAACCTTGGGCTTTTAACCAGTCTGCCAAGATAAATACTTTATGCATTAAGTAAATTTCCAGGGCTTCTGGGTTGTATTGGATGCCATCTTTAGAGCTAAATTGGTGGGGAACTAACATTGCGGTGTAGCGGGCAAATTCGCCGGCTTGCCAGTCGAGTAAAAAAGGTAACCAAGGATACTGGGAATCGGCCCGAATAAACCATAATCTGACCTCCGGGATTTCCGAAAGTTCACGGGGGTCGTTGTTGTCGCGATGGAAATTGATGTCAAATCGTAACTTTTGTTCAGATGATGCGATCGCATTTTCAATGACTAGACGTTCGATTACGGTTTTTAAGGGTGACAGGTCTAGGGCGTTAATTTGATTGGTATTGATGGTGATATTAATAGTCATGGGTGGTTTGGGGAGAATATCAGGATACAGGATACAGGATACAGGAGCAGGGGGGAAAGTATTTTTGGTTGTCAGACAGTCTTGCAAGAAAATAGGGAATCATGTAGACCCGTAGCAGATCGACCACAGGGTGTCGGGAGCGAAGAAAACACTTTCATGCCTTCTGGTGTTAGCAATACATTTAGGCTACTTCTACGGACTATCTCTAATCCCTACTCCCCCAAATAAAAAGACACGATGCTCTGGGTTGGGAGCATCGCATCTGAAAAGCGTCTTTAATTTTCAGCCTTTGTATTTTTAGGAAAATCTATGGCAATCTATCCCTAGGCTAGCGAATTATAGAAGCGATCGCCGGTAGATTGCGTTATCACCACCAACGACGAACACTTCCAGTTGTTTTTCCTGGGGTGCGATCGCTGTTGGTGCAGAAATACAAATTCCTCCCAAGCTTTCCCAGTCACTCCAGGTGTTTCCGTTAAAGGATTTACGGAAGAGTTGATTACTGCTTCCCACCGCAAATACCTCCAGATGGTTTTCTCCCCAAGTTGCGACGGCTGGAGCGTATAACCAGATACCTCCTAGGCTAATCCAATCACTCCACTGGCTTCCGTCCCAGAATTTATGGTAAATTGCATGGTCTCCCCCCCTTACCACTAGGTCGATGCGGGTTTCCCCCCAGCTAACGACTGCGGGACTGGAGAGACAAAAACCTCCCAGGTTTGTCCACCCGCGACTGGTTTCCCCATCTAATGTCATTTGATACAGAGCGTTATCAGCACCGATGGTAAAAATATGGCGTTGATTACCTTGAGCGCAGACACTCACACCTTGCTTGGCAAAACCACTCAGGTTTTCCCACTCACCCCAAGTATTTCCATCCCCAATCCGACGTTGTACTTGACGCTTTTGACCAAGAATAAATAATTCAATTTCTGTTTTTGTGTCTTTTTGTGTGGCGATCGCGGCGGGTGCGGATAAACTAAATCCATCTAGATTAATCCATTCCGGACTCCAAGCTGTTCCATCCCAGTTGCTCTGATAAACTCCACTATCACCACCAACTACAAACAGACTGAGATTTTTCCCTCCGGTACTTACTACCGTCGGTGCAGAAAAGGCATTCCCACCGACTTTTTGCCACTCACTCCAACGGGGAAGTTCGGGAACTAAGGTATCAAAGGCAACTTTAGGTTGAATGATTCCCGCACCTGTATTTTGGTCAAACCCTGGTTCAGCAAGGTTTTTGGCTGTTTGTTTGAGTAAATCTTTGGCTTCTGTTTGGTTAAGATTGGGTTTAGCTTGTTTTAATAGGGCTACCACCCCAGCTGCAATCGGACAAGCAGCTGATGTACCATTATCACTACCAAAGTAGCCACGAAAATGGGTAATAGCGCAAAAATCAGGTTTATTGGGGTCAAGTGCTGCTGGTCCTTGGCTACTGTAACCAACAAACTGTTCCTGTAAATTAGCTGCACCCACTGTCATCACCAGAGGATGTCCATTTGCACCCCAAATACTTCTACCAGGTCCTGCATCTGACCCACAGCGATCGCTAGGACAAGTACCACCACAGTTCCCTGCGGCAAATAATACCAAAATTCCTTCTTCAATGGCTTCAACGACTTTACGGGTAAAGGGATGGCTGGGATTACTAGCATAAAATTTATCCCAACTCTCACGGTAGATACCCCAGCTATTGGTTAATACATGGGGTGTACCATCAATTTTATGTTGATCAATTGCCCACTGGAAAGCTGCTAACGCGTTGGAAATTGCATCCCCACCAGCCAAACGTAAATCGTATAATTTTGCCTCTGGAGCCATTCCCAACACATCGGTGGCACACATATTTCCGTGTTCCCCCCAAGCTGCAGCTTTAGTCCCCCAATCCGGTAAATGACCACCAATCACATTGGGAATCCGGCGAATTGTTTCGTAGGGAGCGACATTTCGACCTTCGGCGGTAATACCTCCGTCAACTATACCGACAACAATACCCTGTCCCCGATATCCAGCCGACCAAATTTGATCAACACCGAAATATTTGGCCACATCCGCTAGTGTGCCTTTGGCTACAGTCGGCGCACAGTCACAATCCCCTGTCGGACATTTAGCTTTGTCGTTGGTTTGTTGTAGTTCTACTCTTTCTAATAAACTGGAAGGGTTAAAGGGAGCGATAGGAGTATCTTTGTATACTTTAATCACGTTAGCTTGGGCTTCCAACTCTGGAATTTGTTCTTCCCGAATTGCACCACGGACAATGTAACTTTCTGTACCTGTGGCTAATAGGGTGGGAGCAACGTTGGAGGTGGGATTAATTGGTACAGGTTGATACTGGGAATCCAACTCAAATCCACTGAAGTTTACAGCTTGGGAAACTCCCATCAGTCCTTGTTCACGAGATACTTGTAATTCCACCAATACTCTGACAAGTTGTCCATTTTCTGTACTGATGTTCATATCTCCATTCGGCATAATAGCTCCCATCCCACGGGGAGAATTCATTCCCAACAACGGCATTGATGCACTACTATTTTCTATCGGTGTAGGTAATGGTAAATTTCCACCATTATTTGTACTCCCATTACCCATAGGAGCAGTAAATCCATTGCTGTTCATATTTTTAATCCTTGGCAAATTTTGATATTTCCTGCATTCCTCACGACTCCTCACTCACTTCCCAGAAGTTTTAGGGATTTGTGAGAAATCCGGGATTTGATTGAATGTAAATACCCCGTAGGAAATTTGGCTACAGACGTAATTCTTCAATTCCCGATGTCAAACAAAGAAGTTGTCAGGTATTTTGTTTGCTGAAATAGCTTTGAAATATTTGCAAAAACTTTCACTGCAACATTTGAACGTAATGTGATTGGAGATTTGTTAAAGATTGCATATACTAATCTTCAATCAAATCTTTCCATCACATGTATCCCACTGAATGCAAATATCATTGGTTGTGCAACTTTTATACTGTCGCCTATCCCCATGACATAGATGATATTATCGACAGTAAATACCTAAATATAAATGCGTATAAATACTGAAAAATCACGGGGGTCTGTAGGGAATTCCGTGTAAATAACAATACTATTTTTGATAAAGGCTGCTAGCACTGATGGATTTTACATACTATACCCACAACCATACAGGTATTATAGCCATGAGGTGTTTTACCCATCAATAAGTATAAATACTGGTAGCGTTTTGAAATTGAGATTACTCCTCCTAGGGGTATGGGTAGCCTTGTCCTAGTGGTCTATAGATTTTGGATTACCGTCTACAAACAGTCCAATTCCAGCTTGATAGGGGAAAACCAGCAACTTGTGAGAAAACTATTTGAAAATTCTTTTAAGTCTCTTGCAGCACAGAGTAAATCTACTACGTATATCAATTAGCAAGGGAAGGAAACAGTAAGTAGAAACACTAACAGTAATACACATCTGTAAACTTCCTGACATAAAATCTACCAAGACTTAAAAGACCATGATATCGAATAATCACAATCGCCAACACTCCCTGTTAATCAGCAAAACCTGTTCCCAGTTCCCGATTTTTCTGATTGTTATTGCTAATATTGCTCCTGCGATCGCAGCACCAAAATATCAATCACCATCATCAAACCAACCAGTCGTAGTTTCTGGATTATTTGGTAATCTCTTCAAAGATATTGAACAGGGAACTAGAACTATAGAAAGGATTGAACGACAACGGGATGCAGCACGTAGAAGAGAAGAACAAAGAAAAAGATTTGAACTGCAACAACGGGAGAGGGAACAAAGATTATTAGAACGTCAAGCACGGGAAGAAGAACGACAACGAAGAGACCAAGAACTAGCAGAAGCTCGTAGACGTGCAACCCAAAGACAACTAGAAGAAGCAGAAAGAAGAAAACAATATTTTGAAAGTTTATCCCCAGCACAAAAACAAGAATATATTAGACAACAACAACTTCTCAGACAAAGGCAATTAGAAGCAACTATCTTTTTACTGGGTTTATTCTTAAGAAGTGATAGTGGAAGCACTTCACCACGACAAACGGGAGAATATTACCGTGTACCGGGTAATTCGACTCCTTCCCATAACCCTGCTCCAGTGAAACCAATTCATAATAATTACGGTAGCTGTCATCATTACAGTTGTTAGTTGGATTTATAACTCATATTTATAGGGGAATTCGAGAATACAGGATACGTTTGTAGAAGAAAGAGGTTTTTAGAAACCTTGAACATCGAAACAAGATGATTTTGGAAAACTGTAATCTGTCATCTACGATTTTTCATCCTGATTCTAACTTAGATAATTAAAACCGAAAAAATATAGAGATGTAGCAATGCTATATCTCTATATCAAAAAATAATTACCCAATAACCAAAATAACTAGGAGTAAAACAATGAAACAAATGTTAATCGTTGCTGGAGGAGTATTCTTCGCAGTTTCCCTAACATCCTTAATTTTTGCCGGAATGAGTATATTCCAAACCAGAGAATACGAACAAGAATTAGCCAAGCGTGGTCAAATAGAAAAAACCCTTAGTGGATGGACTGGTTTAGAAGAATTTAATAAACAAAAATTGCAGGGAATGCAGAATTTTACAACTGGTAGTTTTGTGGTTGCAGGAGTATCTGGTGCTTTAGGTATTGGTTTAGCGATCGCAGGTAGAAACAACACCTCCTCATCCCACTAATAATTTAGTTACTAGTAGCTATAGGAATCCGGTTTGGTTTTTGAATCCATCTATTGGGGTGAGGGAGTAGGGAGTAGTGAGTAGAAATTGTACTGAGTTTTGTTCAATATTCAAATAGGAGTCCTATAGAAGCATATGTATGCTAAATATCAATCTATGTTCAAAATATTACCTAGAGGCAGTAAACTGATAGCTGTGACCAGTGCAATCCTATTGTCACTTATCCCTACCACACCCTCCTATGGAAATAATCGAAATAACCTCAACAGCATCTTCTTTGTCAGCAAAAGCGATAACGGAAATCAAGTACATTACGGAGTACAAGTTAATCCAGACTGTTCCTTTAGAACCACAAGACCCGTATATCCCTATTGGAAACTGGAAAACGGTTGTCTAGAAGGTTTACTGAGGGTAGAAGTTCCTGCTTTCGGAATTGCACGTCAATCGATTTCTGGAAACCAAGTAGTTATGGAAATCAACGGTTTTCGACGACGGGGATTGTCCAAACCCATTACCATCCAATCTTCCCGACAGGGAAATCAAAACTGTCAAATATTAGCTTTTGCGAATATCAACGGTGAAAATATCCAACTCACACGAGTTCATCTGGACTTAACTAAACACAGTTTCCTCTCTGGTATTCTCCATAGCATCACATTTTATGGAACTGGTAATAAACAAGAAAAAATTATGTGTCAGTCGAATTGTCGGTTTTAGAAGATACTTTTTTTGGAGGTGACACCTAATTTATCTGAAGATTTTATTGCAGGTAGAAAATTTTGCTTACGACAACTGAGCAGAAATCGGGTTTTTCGGGAAATTGTCTCTGGGAATAACAAATTATTTGGAAAACCCGACTTAATCTCACAAGAAAATTAGTAGAAATACAAAAATAATTACTAATAATATATACCATGATTAACTCTTTAAAAAACCTATTCTTATTTATAACTATTTGTATTTCCTCCCTTGCATTATCTTCATGTCAATTACTGCCATTCATTGGAGCAAGGGTGGTTGACAGAGCTATTGACAAAAGTATTGACTGTGCGTTGGGAGAATGTAATCCAAATAAAAATAACAGCCAAAAAATCAATAGCAAACCAGAAGAGACAATTACTCAATACTACCAACTCATAAATCAGAGAGAATATGCTAAAGCTTGGGCTTTGCTCACACCTAGATTTCAACGACTTAGACCAGATAACAATTATCAAAACTATGAAGCATGGTGGGAAAAAGTTGATTCTGTAATAGTTGATTTTGATTCTTTAAAACTAATCGAGAAAAAGGATAATGAAGCGATTGTAGATGTTCAACTCAGATATATTCTCAAAGATGGTCGTCGTTTAGATGACCCATCTCGATTTACACTTGTATCTCATTCTAATAACTCCCATCAACAATGGTTAATTGACCAAAAGATCAAACTATAATGCAATAGGGTTCAGTTGAGGATAATTGTAGGTTGGGGAGTCACTAATTTACGCGGGTTCCCTGCATTGAAGTAAGTGGCTACCCAACCTACATAATTCAAGGTTTTCAGTGAGATGGAAAAGTATTTGCCAAAAACCAGGATTTTGTCAGAGAAGGGAAAGCTTGTTTTGAATTTTGGATTAAGTTGAGTTAATTAATTTTACAGTTTCCAGACTTAGAAATGAGTTCATAGGGGTGTAGTCAACGGTCAACTGTTAACAAAACCATATTTCCTCATTCCCACTCATCACTTGAGTAGATAAATTAACCCAAACAAAATAATCCAAATCACATCTACAAAGTGCCAATACAATTCTGCTGCTTCAATACCGAAATGTTTTTCCGCATTGTAATGACCAGGTTTTAAAGAACGAATTAACACCATGATAATTGCTAATACACCAATGGTGACGTGTAGACCGTGAAAACCAGTCAATACATAAAAAGCACTAGCAAATAAATTGGTGGTTAATCCAAACTCTAAATGGGTATATTCATAAACCTGACCTACCAAAAAAATGATACCCATGATGGCGGTAATTGCAAACCAAATTTGCATTCCCCGGAGATTATTTTTCTTAATTGCCGAGTCCGCATTATGAATCACAAAACTGCTAGCAATTAAGTTGATAGTATTGATTCCTGGCAATAATAATTCCAGTTCTGGTGTCCCTTCTGGAGGGAAAACAGGAAGACTAGCGCGAAAGGTTAAATAAGCACCAAACATTCCCACAAAAATCATGCCTTCAGCAATCAAAAATAACACCATGCCAAACATCCGTAAATCGGGATGTTCTTCATGGTGGTCTGTTGTATGTATTTCGGTGGTAATTGTCGTCTGATTTGTGACGGGGATTTGCATATTTTTGAATTCAATTTATTGGACTTGGGATTAATTGAGCGGGAGACGCGATATATAGCGTCTCTACATTTTTTATTTGGCATTATCTGCCAACACCCTATTTCTAAACAGGATTTACCTCGACATTGGCTTTCACAATTGCATTCTCAACAGACTCCAATTCAACCCCATAATCGTAGGGACCATGAGTAATTACAGGAGGTGCATCAAAGTTTTCAATACTCGGAGGTGAGGAAGTTGTCCATTCCAATGTCAAAGCATTCCAAGGATTATCACCAGCCTTTTTCCCAAATATCCAACTCCAAATTACATTGAAGATAAACGGAAAAGTAGACACTGCCAAAATATAGGAACCAATCGTACAAATCACATTCAAATCAGTGAATTGGGGGTCATATTGAGCGATGCGTCGATTCATCCCCAGTAATCCCAATTTGTGCATGGGGAGAAATGTCATATTTAAGCCAACAAAGGTGAGGACAAAATGCAATTTACCCCAAAATTCATTAATCATTTTGCCTGTAATTTTGGGAAACCAATGATAGTATCCCGTAAAAATACCTAAGACAGCCCCACCAAATAATACATAATGCAGGTGGGCAACCACAAAGTAGGT
Source organism: uncultured Calothrix sp. (assembly GCA_937973965.1). Lineage (GTDB taxonomy): Bacteria > Cyanobacteriota > Cyanobacteriia > Cyanobacteriales > Nostocaceae > NIES-3974. The sequence goes on from CALJJQ010000117.1 coordinate 20,633, forward strand.
ATCGTGAACGTGAATATCAAAGGGAACCGATGCCAACATTACACCGCTAATTCCCCCAATCACAAAAGTACCGACAAAACCCATTGCAAACAACATGGCGCTATTAAGTTGAATTTTGCCACCCCACATTGTTGCTAACCAACTAAAGATTTTGATCCCCGTCGGTACGGCAATAATCATGGTGGTGATCATGAAAAACATGCGTAACCAACCGGGAATACCACTGGTAAACATGTGGTGAGCCCAAACGATTAACCCTAGAAAACTAATGGCTAAACTAGAATAGGCGATCGCTTGATAACCAAAAATCGGTTTGCGAGAATGGACGGGTATCACTTCCGAAATTACACCGAAAAACGGCAGTATCATAATATATACTGCTGGATGGGAATAGAACCAGAACATATGCTGGTAAATCACCGGATCACCACCGCCAGTCGGGTTAAAAAAGGCTGTTCCTGCGATTAAGTCAAAGGAAAGGAGAATAAGTGCGCCCGCTAAAACCGGAGTAGAAATTAATACTAAAGCTGAGGTGGAAAGCATTGCCCAACAGAATAGGGGCATTTGGAGTAATCCCATACTGGGAACCCGCGTTTTCAGAATAGTGGTGAGAAAGTTAATTGCTCCCAGAATCGAAGAGGTTCCCAACAATAAAACGCTGATAATCCAGATGGCTTCCCCCAGTTGTCCCGTCATTAAACTCAGGGGTGGGTAGGAAGTCCAACCTGCATCCGGTGCATCTCCCACCACTAAACTTGCAATCAGCAAAATTCCGGCTGGGGGAACAACCCAGAAAGCCAAAGCATTCAAACGGGGGAAAGCCATATCTTTTGCTCCCACCATCAAGGGAATCAAATAATTGGCAAACCCCGCACCAGCTGGCACAATCCAGAGAAAAATCATCACAGTGGCATGGAGGGTAAACAGACTGTTGTAGACTTCTGGTGTAACAAAATCTACTTCTGGAGTCCGTAATTCTGTGCGTACCAAATCAGCCATTACTCCACCGATACAGTAGAAGATAAAGGTGGTGACTAGATATTGAATACCGATAACTTTGTGGTCGGTATTAAAAGTAAAGTATTCCCACCATTTGCGTTGGTGGTGTGTAGTTGTTTCCACAAGGTTTTGATTTTGCTCCTGTGGAGGCAATGATGTTGATGTCATACCAATATTTGGGGATTGTCGATTTTTTGAGTCAGGAGACAGGAGATAGTAGACAGGATGATTAATATGCAGAAGTATTGATATATACTCTTCTGCATCCTCTGCTTCCCTAATCCCTGCTGTCAAGAACTATGGATACAGCTGATGTAGGGTTTCTGAGGTAATTCCTAAATGTTCAGCATGATTTGCCAGATATTGACGGGGAGTCTGGTGGAGACTGGAGTTATCTGGATTCATGGCGATAACTTGGGCTTTTTGGTTGGATTGGGCTATTTGTTGCTCTTTGACCCAATTATTAAAAGCCTCTGGAGGTTCAACAACAATATGAGTACGCATGGCACCATGGTAGGGACCACATAACTCGGCACAAATCACAGCATAATCACCAGGAGTTTTGGGTGTAAAGCGTAATGAAGTTTCTCGACCGGGAATTATATCTTGTTTAATCCGAAATTCGGGAACCCAAAAAGCGTGAATCACATCATTAGCGCTCATTTCCAAAGCTACAGTCTTTCCAATGGGTACGTGCAACTCACCCGTAAAAATTCCCAACTCTGGATAGTTGAATAAAAATGCGTATTGCAAACCAGTCACTTTGATGTTTACATCAGCTGGTTCTTCAGCCGGGATCACACTACTATCCTCGTTGCTCGCAAGTGTGTCACTATCACTCAAAGTCGCTGCGATCGCACTTCCAGGCATACTAGGCATGTTATGGGGGGTTGCAGGAGCCATTGTCATATCCTGCACAATCGGTGCTGCATGGGCTGCATGGGGATCAAACCCACCCATCGTATTGTATACGTCGAAACTATAGACGGAAATACCAACGACAATAATGGCCGGAATTGCTGTCCAGAGGATTTCTAAGGGTATATTACCGTGAATTGACGGACCATCGGAGTTATCTCCAGGACGACGACGATAGCGAAATCCACAGTACAGCAAAACTCCTTCCACGATTAAAAATATGCCGACGGAAACGGTCATCATTGTGTTAAACAGACCGTCTACAAGATTGGCTTCATCAGAAGCTGGGATTGGCAATAAACCATGATTTTGCCCATACCAGAGGCTAACCAAGGTTAGCACAATCCCGATTATCAGTGTCCAGATTGAGCTTGGTATTTTCACGATATTTCCCTTGAGAGTATTTGGCGTTACTTTGATTTCATCAGGGAGCTTACCCTCATTACTACGGTAATCTAGCCTCGCTGTTATCGACGAACAAAACCAGAAATAATTGTTAAATTTTTCTGGAAAATTCCCTGCGGACAAGGGAAGGGGGAGTAGGGGATAGGACATTAAAATTTACGAAAATATACTACAAACGGTTCAAAGTTGAACTAGATAGGGAACTCCTCTCCAAACCGCTCCCGGTTGATTGGGAGAGACTTCGTTGGTGGCAAAATATGGTATTTAGCCGTTTGAAGTATGGGTTCTCCTACTCACTACTTCCGGTTCCCGACTCCCTGACCTAACTTAATAGCGCAGAAATAAATTAAAAAATACCTAAGAGTTTTGCTGAAATAGCGGAAGTTTTAGTTAAATTTAGATTGAAGTATAAGCTTGTACCATTCTCCCCTCAGAAATTCAATAAGCTAGGGTGGAGTTAAGTCAAGATAAATAACTTTATGTACTTTATGTAAATAATTGTGTAAATAAAGTTGTTTAACAAAAAATTCCCAATTCCAAGAGTATACAGCTCAACCAACGTGAGCAAAAGGTATCGTTAGATGAGCGAATTTGTTCTGAAACAAGTAAATCTTCCTAATACTAGCCAACCAAGGGTGATGATTCGCCGCTTGGTGTGGAAAATCTGTATTGCCACATTTATCCTCATGGCAATTGGTAGCGCTACTCGTGTGATGAATGCGGGGTTAGCCTGCCCAGATTGGCCTTTGTGTTATGGTGAACTAATTCCCACCCAACAAATGAACTTACAAGTCTTTCTGGAATGGTTTCACCGACTGGATGCAGCATTGATTGGAATCAGTGCGATCGCGCTGGTAATATTATCCTGGTGGCATCGTCGGGTTCTCCCCGGTTGGTTGCCTTGGGCTTCCCTGTTTGCCCTATTTTTGATTGTTTTCCAAGGAATTTTAGGTGGCTTAACTGTCACCGAACTACTCCGTTTTGATATTGTCACTGCTCACCTCGGTACGGCATTATTGTTTTTTACCACCCTCCTCGTGATTGGCACTTTACTTTTGCCCTATCAAGGTATGGGTACTGTGGGTAATTTACCTTGGTTTGCCCTCAGCGCAACGATTTTAGTTTATATCCAAAGTTTACTCGGTGCAGTCGTCGGTTCACGCTGGGCTTTACATCAATGTTTTGCTGGGTATCAGTTGTGTAATGTCATGTATGCCCATATATTTGGTCTAATACCACCCACAATTGCCACAATTGCCGTCGTCTTGTCCGCATGGCGAACTCCAGCCCTACATCCAGCAATGCGTAAACTCGCAAATGTAGCTGGCTGTCTGTTGATTAGCCAAATTTTAATTGGCTTTGCCACATTTCGTCTCCACCTACAAGTGGAACCCCTAACTGTCACCCACCAAGCTGTCGGTGCTGCCTTACTGGGTACTTTAGTTACATTAACTGTACTAGGATTACGTGATTCCCTCAGCAACCCGCAACAAAATCCCACCCATCTCAATCTCCAAGTATGAGTAGCATCGATAGGCAGATAAATTAATTCAAAATTACACTCTTTGAAATATACAGGATTTAGGGAAAGAACAATAGAAATAGCGGTAATTCATTCATTGCTGCTACAGAAATGAACAACATATTGCTGGATTATTCATAAATCTCTCAACGGTTCAGGGAATAGGGAGTAGTACTCAATGTCATTAATTTTGATGGGTTAGGAAAGGTTCGTAGTAGGAAAATTAAACTTTTACTCAATGGCTTAAGTAGGTAGATGCAATTAAACATAAAACCGCAACGTAACCGATTATTTGGCTCAAAGCCTTACTCCCGTACAGACGCGATATATCGCGTCTCTCCCTACTCCCTGATCTCAACGACAATTTTTACCACCTACCTACTTATTACTTATCCTTCCCTAGAAATAAATGTATATTAGCTAAGTCAAGGATTATAGGGGAATGCATGTTGGGGAATATTTATGACCCCAATTATTTTTTGACATTTGAAACTGAAGAATATTCCTTTCATATGTGTCCAGAGGGAAATACCGCATTTTGACATTTAAAATCTCAATACATTAAAATAAACTAAAATACAATTTTTGTCAATCAAAATATCGTCATTCCTCAATATTTAGTGTTAGGTTAGTATCAGTAAGTACCTCTCAAATTATCATAATTTAGATATCAGCAAAGGAAGTTATCAAAAAAATCACAGGTCAAAATGACATGGGGATTATTGAAAGTGAAGTGATTAGGGAGTGGGAAATCGGGAAAACTACTTTCATCATATATTTTTGGTGTCATCCTATTTCACTCAAATTTTGATACATTTTCTGACACTGCTCCTGAAAGCTTCTCTAAATGTATCAACTCCAAAGTAAAACGGTATCAGCAGTACATGACGGCTACTCTCAAAAAACGAGCTGGTTAAGCATGAAGATCGATTTTTAAAACATACTCTTAAAGCAACTTCCCCAGCAAGCTCTCAAAGTGAGTGCATTAATAACTGTTCTTAACATTTAAATGGGCTACTTTTAACCTAGCTCAATTCGACCGAATCAAAGTTGATAATCAATAATTCCATATGTAGCAAGCTCAAACAATACCCAAATCGTCTTGTCTACCCTCCGTTATTGTTCATCACACACCTGACTCAAACGGTCATTTAAATCAGTACCAAGAAAATGCTAAATCATGGCTATAATTTAATCTATTTCTTGAGTATATTATGGACTGCAAAATGAGACTAAATAATTGTGGCATCTCAAGTCAGTTGCAATCATGAATAATGTCTGAAATCTCAATGATTGAGCAAATAAAGATGATTATATGTGGATTGTAGTTGTCAACTGCCCCATCTACATACCCTGCTAAATAAACGTGCTGTAAACTACATCAAGGAACAATGACTAATATGATTGAGACTAATGTCTCTCGTCACCATGACACATTTTTTCAAGTTCTCCAAAGCTACTATCAACTAACAAAACCCAGAATTATTCCCCTCTTGCTAATTACTACTGCTGGTAGCATGTGGATTGCAGCACAAGGACAGGTAGACCCTCTGCTACTTTTAGTGACAATGATTGGTGGAACTTTAGCTGCTGCTAGTGCCCAAACCATTAATTGTATTTATGACCGGGATATCGATTATGATATGGAAAGAACTCGTCACCGTCCCATTCCTTCCGGTCGAGTTCATCCCCGTGACGCTTTAATTTTTGCAGTTGCTCTTGCTTTTGCTTCTTTTTCGGTTCTCGCCGTTTTCGCCAATATCTTAGCCGCAATGCTGGCGATGTCAGGTATTATTTTTTATGTTTTGATTTATACCCATATGCTCAAGCGCCACAGCACCCAAAATATTGTCATTGGTGGTGCAGCAGGTGCAATTCCGGCCTTGGTGGGTTGGGCTGCGGTGACAGGTGAATTAAGCTGGACTGCTTGGATTTTATTTACGATTGTCTTTGTATGGACACCGCCTCACTTTTGGGCTTTAGCCTTAATGATTAAGGATGATTACGCAAAAGTTGGTGTACCAATGTTACCCGTAGTTGCGGGAGCAGAACCTACAGTTTGGCAAATTTGGTGGTATACCCTAGTAACTGTGGGAATGACATTATTGCTGACCTATCCTCTCCATGCTTGTGGATATGTGTATACAGGAATTGCTCTGTGGTTAGGAGGGATTTTTATTTACAAAGCTTGGAAATTATTACAAAATCCCGAAGAAAAATCCTTAGCGCGGGGATTATTTTTATACTCAATTTCCTACATGATGTTATTGTGTTTAGGGATGGTAATTGACCGTTTACCCGTAACCCAGGAATTTATTGCTTTTGCCACAACCCAATTAGCCACTTTTATTCACCGCTAAGTAGGGTCTGGGGAAAAAGTCTGAAGCGTGAGGGTAGGGAGTAGTTTAAACCATTCCAGTTTCACTTTTCACAGATTGCAAAAATTACAAACGCCAGGTTTTTAAGCCTTACATATCTATTGGGAAAGCACTTTTTGCGACTCGAAATATCCTTTAATTTTTGCAATATCAGAGTTTGACTATTTTTCAGCAAGCCCTAAGTATATATTGCGAGCAAGGGGAGGTAGGAAGGAGTCAGAGGGAACTAGCTATGCTAAAGGTGGAACAGTATCTGAAAAGAATCAAATATACATTTTAGTTTTCCACGCTTCCCCAATCTTGTATCCTGTATCCTGTATCCTGTCTCCTATTGTATCAATGTTAGAAAGCGTTATTTTAATCCTACTAATGGGGTTTTTTGTGGGGCAAATAGCTCGAAGGCTGCAAATTCCCGCGTTAGTAGGGATGGTAGTGGTGGGTATTATTTTTGGTCCCCAGGGGGGTAAAGTGATTAGCTCCCAGGTGTTGGGAGCAGCAAATGATTTGCGAGCGATCGCAGTCATGGTAATTTTGATGAAGGCTGGATTAGGACTTGACCCGGAAAAGCTGGCTCAACAGGGGACCGTGGCTTTACGGTTGGGGTTTTTACCCGCAGCAACAGAGGCGATCGCAGTAGCTGTTGCGTCGGTCTGGTTGTTGGGATTTGATATTTGGACAGGTTTGTTGTTAGGTTGTATTATTGGGGCTGAATCTCCGGCGGTGATTGTACCGGGGATGTTGCGGTTGAAAAGTTTGGGATGGGGTGTGGGTAAGGGGATTCCCGATGCCATTTTAACCGGAAGTGCCCTGTCGGATGTCATGCTATTGTTAGTGTTTAGTTTGCTGTTGGCTTTCCTATCGCCGGGGGGAAGCCCCAGTGTGAATATGCTGGGGATTATCTTAAGTCCTCTGGTGTTATTACCCTTACAAATAGTGGGGCAAATTGTCCTGGGAGTACTGCTGGGATGGTTGACGGCTCGACTATTGGTGTTGTTGTTGGTGCAGCAAAATTGGACGCAAAATGCCATTCAGGATACGCTAGTGGCGGCAGGGTTGGCGTTATTTTTGGTAGTTTTAGCGACCCACTTACCAGTATTTTCCGGTTATTTAGCAGTGATGGGGATGGGTTTTTTCCTAATTGAGATGGATGCACCCCTAGCTCGGAGGTTACGAAGCGGCTTTGATGGCTTGTGGACGGTGGCGGAGATTTTTTTGTTTGTCCTGTTGGGGGCAAGTATTCAACTGCAAGTATTAGGAGATACCCTACTCACCGGGTTGGTGGTGTTAGGGATAGGAACCTTGATCGGGCGATCGCTGGGTTGGTATTTGTCCACCCTCGGTAGCAATTGGACAACCAAGGAACGGTTATTTTTGTTGGCAGGAAATTCAGCAAAAGCCACGGTACAAGCCGCAATTGGGGCACTTCCCTTAGCCCAGGGAATTAGACATGGAGAGACCATATTAGCGATCGCAGCTCTATCAATTTTAGTCACGGCTCCTTTGGGAGCCTGGGCTATCCCCACCTTTGCACCAAAACTCCTGGAACAAGGAGAAGTCGATCCCACAAAGGTAGGTTTTTCCGGTTATCCGGTGTTTTTGGCAGCCGTTGATACTTCAGCAATGGCAACGGATGTATTAACAAAAGTAGCCGATTTAGCCCGACGCAGCAACGGTAGTGTGATTGTGTTACACGTCGATAACTACGGCAATGAAAATGCGATCGCCCAACTAAAAACTAAAACCCAACGCCTCCTTGCTGATATTCGTCACGAAGTTTTGGTATTAGATGGCGTTGTTCCTGAAGAAATTGTCCGGGTTGCCCAAGCTCGTCAAGTTACAGATATTATCATCGGTAAACGGGGACATAAACCCTGGGAAGAAGTATTGGTGGGTTCGGTTTCCCAAACTGTTTTGGAAACAAGTTCAATTCCCGTGATTTTAGTTGAATCCCGTTGAGGATAACTCTCCCTGTTATACCGTTTTACTTTGGAGTTGATACATTTACTCGACCCCCAGGGAAGGGTGATGCGGGCAGGGTGGTTTGATACCATGAGAGAATAATATTTCAGAGGTTTGATTATTGACCCAAATTTCTAGTTATGGGACTCAGGGTGCGATATCCCCATCTCTGACAAGCCAGGCGATCGCATGCAGCATCGCGATGCGGAATCAGTTACATTTGATTAACAAATTGATTTGGGTACCGACAATTGAAATCAGCTAACTATTTGCAATCTTGTCGAATAAAATTAATTTTGCTCCAG
>CALJJQ010000118.1 GCA_937973965.1 uncultured Calothrix sp.
ATGGGGTGTCGCCGTTTGGTCAGAGATTATGAGTTATTACCGGAAACATCCGAGACTTTTATTTATCTTGCCATGATCCGCATTATGGTGAGGCGATTAGCATAATTTTTTACCCCTAAAAACTTTTCAAACATCCTCTAACTGAACTGTATTGAATTATAAATATTGATGATTATTTACATATTAATTTAGAAAATGCCAGGTTTGAGATGAGGTATTCTCAATCAGCTAGTTGACATGCCTTGTCCTGATTCTTCAACAATACAAACAGCTGATTCCAATTGCAGTAGAGACAACCCGTCGGGTCATCTCCACGAAACTGGTGTACAGCGTGGATTGTATAAAGTAAAAATTTAAAGCCTTTGTGGTACAGGTCGAAAACCCCTTATAGTATAACTAAATGCGGAACAGCTTACTAACCCCTTCCTCCAACCATTTGAATCGATTTCTATGCACGTTCACAAATTAGAGAATTGGCAACATTCCCACGATTTCTCCGTTGACCACCACCAGGCAGAAAAAAGTACCAGAATCGTTATGATTCTCACCGCGATCGCAATGGTAGCAGAAATTGTGGCGGGAACTATTTTTGGTTCAATGGCTCTGTTGGCTGATGGTTGGCATATGGCTACCCATGTTGCTGCTTTTGGAATTACGGTGTTTGCCTATCAGTATGCTCGTCATCATGCCAAGAATCCGAAGTACAGTTTTGGTACGGGTAAAGTCAGCGTTCTCGGTGGATTTGCCAGTGCAGTAGCCTTGGCTGTGGTGGCTTTGATGATGGGTGTGGAATCCATTACCCGTTTATTTGTACCGGAAAATATTCAGTTTAATGAAGCGATCGCTGTTGCTGTTATTGGCTTGGTTGTCAATTTAATTAGTGCTTTATTATTACAGGAGCATCACGACCACGACCATCATGAACACCATCACCATCATCATCGCCATACTCTACAGGAGTCGCTGCGCGATCGCAATTTACAAGCTGCTTATATTCACGTTTTAGCTGATGCACTTACTTCTGTGTTGGCCATCATTGGTCTATTTGCTGCTAAATATTTGGGGTGGGTATGGATGGATGCAGTTATGGGTTTGGTTGGGGTGATTGTCATCGCCAAATGGGCATCCGGCTTACTTCAGGATACCAGTTTGATTTTATTAGATGGCACAAGCGACAAAAAAACCAAAACCGATATCGTTGATGCCATCGAAGCCGACGCAGATAATCGCGTCACCGACCTCCATCTTTGGTATATCGGCCAAAACCATTTAGCCGCAACTATTTCCCTCGTCACCCACTATCCGCGATCGCCCCACTACTACAAAAACTTACTTAGCCATATTTCCCCTCTCTCCCATGTCATCATCGAGGTTAACCCCTGTGAAGGTGGAGCTTGCTTGGAGTTATCACAGAATTGACCAGAAATCCAGTTGAGGACAGTTTGGAAACTGACTGAAATCAGTGAAAAATCAGATTTATTTTCTGGTAAGCTGCTTTTCAGCAATAGAATAAACTTGACTTTTATATAATGGGAATCTGGCTCGTTTCAAAAATTTCACAACTATCCCATTGTGTTACATACCAACTGATTATCCAACAAAAAAGCTCAAAAATAACATCTATTCACAAAAATTTTCACCACAACCAAATCAAACGATTTTGGAATCCCTTTTTTCATTTAGCGTTGAACCCAAGTGGGAATCAGACATCCGGACAGTTTGGAAACTGGCTGAAGAGAGTGGAAAATCGGATTTATTTTTTGGTATTGTTCTTTTATCTAAAAAAATAGAATTGACTTTTATACAATCGGAATTTGGCTAGTTTCAAAAATTTTACAACTATTCCATTATGTTACATACCAACTAATTATTCCACGAAACAGGTCAAAAATATCATCATAAAAAAAATTCACACACACAAAGAAATATTTCCAGTACTCCACCACATTAATTTTTAACGTAAATTCGACGGATTCTAATAACCCCTCTCTTGCTTTTGGAAAGAAGCTTGGGAAACATTGATTTTTGGTCAAAACTACGGATTTTCTGCCCCTCTCTGAAGTCGGAGAGCAGGGTGGTTTCATACGTCCAGAGAAAAATGATAACACCTGTTGAGTGTATTTAGACATCTACTGGGGAATCGAGAACAGAATACATTGGGTTCGAGATGTTACTTTTTGCGAAGATTTTCCGGAAAGAAGAGGTGGTTATGCAGCAGTTAATTGGGCGATTCTACATAATTTCTTGATGACAATTACTCGTTGATGAAATTTCCCAACGAGACCTCAAGCCCAAGGAATTCTATCTAACCAACTCTCAAAAATTTTCAGTATCTTGATGCCACTGACTACTGGAGCAAAATTAATTTTATTCGACAAGATTGCAAATAGTTAGCTGATTTCAAATGTCGGTACCCAAATCAATTTGTTAATCAAATGTAACTGATTCCGCATCGCGATGCTGAATGCGATCGCCTGGCTTGTCAGAGATGGGGATATCGCACCCTGAGTCCCATAACTAGAAATTTGGCTCAATAATCAAACCTCTGAAATATTATTCTCTCATGGTATCAAACCACCCTG
>CALJJQ010000119.1 GCA_937973965.1 uncultured Calothrix sp.
TCAGAAAATCCCAAATTATGACTTGATTATCCCGTCCTCCACTGGCTAAAGTTTGTCCATCGGGACTGAGACTGAGTGCATAGATCGCATCTTTATGACCATTTAGTTGCTTGATGGAGTGATTATTTTGCCAATCCCAAAGGCGAATTTTTTTATCCAATCCACCACTAATCAATGTTTGACCGTCAGTACTAAAGGCGATCGCGCTGAACCAGGTAATATTACTTGTGAATAAACTGGGGGGAATCGAAAGGGTCTGTAATAAATTTCCCCCTTCGCGATGCCATATTTTAATCCGATTATCATCACTACCGCTAGCAATGGTTTTGCCATCACGAGTAACGGCGATCGCTCTCACGGTGGTAGCATGACCTGTAAGGGTGGAAATGCAACTCCAACCAGTGTTTTGACGAACTGGGTTCACCGCAACGGTGGGAGCGGAAGCAACGGGGTTTTGACTGATGATGGTGGATTTGAGATGAGCTGGATTGTGGGTTTCCACATCCCGTAAGACATCTGCTGCGGATTGATAGCGATCGCCAACTCGATCTTTAATCAATCGATCCAGAATATCACTCAAGGCATTACTAACCGATTTACCCTGCTGTTGTAAATACTCCTTCCATGTCCACCGTGATTCCCAGGGATTGTAAAGCTGGTTAGGAAATGAACCCGTTAGTAAATGCAAACAAGTTGCACCTAAAGCATATAAATCACTTGCAGGGTAAGCTTCACCAAAACGAATTTGTTCATCGGGAGCGTATCCAGGAGTACCAGCCATCGTTCCCCGCGCTCCACTAATTACCGTGCCCGCAGCCTGTTTAGAAACGCCAAAATCAATTAATACCAAGGCTTTATCATGTGTCCGTCGCATGATATTCTCTGGCTTGATATCTCGGTGGATAACACCATGCTCATGGATAAATTGCAACACGGGTAGGATATCCGCGAGAAATTGCCAGATTTCCTCTTCACTCAAGTTACCATGTGATCGCCATTCATTCAGCAAGTTCACGCCATTAACTAATTCCTGAATCAAGTACAAGCGTTTATCTTGTTCAAAATAAGCTAAAAGATTGGGGATACGGTCATGTTTTCCCAACTCATATAACCTGACTGCTTCTTGATTGAATAATTCTACGGCTTTTTTCAGCGCTACCGAATTTCCCTGAATTTCTGGAGATGGCAAAAACTGTTTAATCACACATTCTTCATTCATCCTATCGGTATCAATCGCTCGATAGGTGCGACCAAAACCCCCCTCACCCAATAGGGAAACCGCTTGATATCGCTCTTTCAAAAACAACTTTGTCCCACAAGTCAAACAAAAATTGATCCCATCGGGATTTTGCGGACGTTGACATTGGGGATTGAGACAATAGCTCATGGGGATTTTGGATTTGAGATTTTGGATTAAGTAATCTAGGGGACAGGAGGAAATTCACAGGAAATATACTTTACACTTACACTGTCAATCAGTGAGCTTTTTGTGGAGATGGTTTCCTTGAAGGTCAACTTCTGCATTTTCAGCAAGGGAGTGATAAGCCTTGAGTAATGGGTTGATTTTCCTACTAAGTGCTGATGCAAAATTAATTAAATAAACTTAGTGTATCCCAAGTCTAACTGGGTACAAAAGTTCCATAAATAATTAGTAACCATAGACAAACACCGAAAATAATCCAAATTATCTCTCGAACATTAAATCCTTCATTTACAGGTAAATCTGGTTGTTCATGTTGCCAATAGTAATTTGCGGCACGGACTACACTGAGGAGGGGGAGAAACATCAATAATCCCAGATAGCCCATCCAGTTTTCCATCCGATACAAAACCACGAAAATCCAGTAGAATACTGTCACCCAGAAAGCGGAGGGTTTATGGCGATAGCCATAGGTTTCAGCTAGGGCAAAACAACGTCGTGATAGACCATAAATATAAAAAGGCAAAAATAGCGATCGCACCCACGGACGAATCTCTAGGTTTTCCCTTTGTTTAATACCTTTCCACTGTTTGTGGACCCAAGCAAACTGATATAGTCCGATTGTGAACACAAATAAAACAGAAAATTTCCATGTTGTCAATACATTTGAGTATCTACCTTTGGCAGGTAAATTAACTGATGCCATCGCTGAATTTTGAATAATGAGGTTTCCGAAGTATATCCCCAACCATACTTACTATTAATTTACCGACAACACGACGAGAGGGGAAGGGAAAAGGTCAAAAAATTAACCTTTTTCGTGAAATTCTCCTCAAGCGGTGTTTCATCAGGGCAATCTCAAGTTCCAAATCCCTAAATACGCCTACCATTTCCCTAGCTCCCATGCGAAAGCGTGGGAACTTAAGGGTGCGAGACTCCTACTCCTTCCTACTTTCCTTGTGAATGAAGGTGGAGCCTTCACGCACTAGATGACTACGCAGAGCATAGTCACCAAATAATTAGGTAATCCCAAATCCCAAATCCCAAATTCCACAACATCACAAAAAATGTGGGATTTTGCCTGACAGTAAGCCCAATATCAGGTTAAATAAGTCATGTGAAAGGCCTATGTGTAAGCTGTCGGATTGGCAAAATTGTGACGAAAGAACAATCAAAACCTACTCGCTCCCTTGTTAGTATCGCAGGAATCGTAGCGGCTGCTACTTTGATTAGTAAAGTGGTCGGTCTGGTACGTCAATCGGCTATGGGAGCTGCTTTTAGTACTGGTGCGGTAGCGGATGCTTATAATTTCGCCTACGTAATTCCCGGTTTTCTATTGATTTTGTTGGGGGGTGTCAATGGCCCCTTTTATAGTGCAATTGTTAGTGTTTTAGCTAAACGCAAAAAGGAAGAGGCTGCACCCCTGGTTGAAACCATGACCACCCTTGTCGGGTGTGTGTTAATTGCTGTTTCCGTATTATTGGCGGTATTTGCTGGTAATATTCTTGACGTTACCACCCCTGGATTAAGCCAACGGGCTGATGGGGAAATTGTCCGCGCGATCGCAGTGCGACAGTTGCAAATCATGGCTCCAATGGCCGTACTTTCGGGGTTTATCGGTATTGGCTTTGGTACTCTGAATGTGGCTAACCAGTTTTGGCTACCTTCCATTAGCCCTTTGCTATCCAGTATTACGGTGGTAATTGCCATTGGCGTACTTTGGCTACAATTAGGGGGGGATTTAGTTAGTTTAAGTAGTCCAGGGGCGAGTACTGATTTATTATTATACGCCGGGAGTATCCTGGCTATTGGTACTTTAGCCGGAGCCATACTCCAGTGGGTAGTACAGTTATTTGCCCAAACTCGGGTGGGGATGGGTGCGTTTCGGCTCCGCTTCAATTTCCATGACCCAGGGGTACGGGAAATTATGCGGATTATGCTTCCTGCCACCTTTTCATCGGGAATGTTGTATATTAACTGGCAGGTTAATTCCATGTTTGCCTCCTATATTCCTGGTGCTGCATCGGGTTTAAATTATGCCAATTTACTGGTACAAACACCCCTGGGAGTCATTTCCAACATTGTTCTGGTTCCCCTGTTACCCATTTTTTCCCAACTCGCGGCTCCAGAGGATTGGGGTAGTTTAAAACAACGTATTCGTCAAGGTTTAATTCTATCTGCCTTTACAATGCTACCTTTGGGGGGGATGATGATTGCCCTATCCCAACCCATTGTCAGGATAGTTTACGAACGGGGAGCATTTCAACAACAGGCTTCTGATTTAGTCGCATCCCTGCTGGTTGCCTACGGAGTAGGTATGTTTGTATACCTAGGGCGAGATGTGCTGGTGCGGGTATTTTATGCATTAGGTGATGCGGATACACCATTTAAAGTGAGTTTATTTAATATTTTCTTGAATATTTTCCTCGATTGGATTTTTATTAATCAATTCGGCGCACCCGGATTAGTACTGGCGACGGTAGGTGTAAATTTTACGTCAACTTTGATGCTGTTATACGTACTGAACCGAAAAATCAACGGTTTACCCCTTGTTGCTTGGAGTTATCCCATCTTTGGTTTAACCGCAGCTAGTGTATTTGCTGGGTTTGTCAGCTATGGTACTTTGCTAGTTTGTGAAAGATTTTTGGGAACCCAAGGGTTGTTAATATTAATAATTCAACTGGGAATTGCGGGGTCTGTGGGGATGTTAGTATTTATGGCGATCGCATTATCAATGAAGTTACCTGAAGTCGATAAATTCCTCGCTCGATTCCTGAAAAAAGCCGGATAAACTAGGAACTCCCATTTTCGGAATTTCTTGCAAATCTCTCAAACTTCCAGGGGGTAGGGAACTGGGAATAGGGAATAGTAGGAAAATCAACCCATTGTTTAACACTGTAACGGATTACTTGTGAGAAATGCAGAATTGACTGCCAATCTCGGAAACTTGCAGGGAGTAGTGGGAAAATCAACCTCTTCTACTCCTGTTTTCTTTTACGTCTAAAATTAAGTGTGTTTGAATAATTTCGTAGAGATAGGTGTAGGCAATTTGATATTCTTGATAATCCGTATTTTGTTTGATGATAATAATCCCAGCTAGGGACATAATGGTGATAATTGTCTCAATCTGGCTAAGATGAAATTGATGGGATAAATTTTGACGCAGTTTGGTTTCTAAGTCAGGATGAGTTTGGGGGAATGGGGTGAGGTTTCGTAATAATTGGATGGTAATTTCCCGGTTTTCCTGACCACATTCAGCAATAATTCCATATAAATAGCGAATGATTAAATGGGTGTGAAAACCATATTTTTGATATTGACCCAGGGTTTTGATGCCTTCTCTTTGCAGTTGGGTTGCAACTATTTGTAGTTGGAGGGGGGAAATTTGGTTATTATGAGTCAGGTCATTGATAATTTGCTGAATTAATTTCGCTTCAAAACCCAGATGGTGAGTTTGATTGAGGGTTGTGATTAATTGATAGGCGGTTTCTTTGGTCAGGGGTTGGAGATGGTAATAATTATCTTGGTTAGAGAGGTGATGGGAAAGGTGAGAAATGGATTTAATTTGACTGTCTTGCTGTAGAAAGGTGAGGAATTCGCTGCGGAGGGAAAAAATGAGTTTAATGTCTAATATATTTAAACAGTTATTGATGAATTGTAAGAGTTTTTGTTTATGTTCGGGGCAAATCTCCTGGGAAAATAAATCCTCAAAGTGATCCCAAATAAAAACGAGACGGAAATTATGGTCAATGCAGGTTTGGAATATGGTGAAAATGTCATCTGGGGATTGGTACGAATTTCTGGATGTGGGGAAATTTTTGCAGTGATTTTTGATGGCTGGAGTTTGGGAAATAGCGGTGATAAAATTATCAATAAGAATGGTTTGCCAATTAGAATGGGGACGGATAACAACGGCAATTACCTTTTGAAAACCGATATTTTTACCCATTAAAGCCGGAATTAATCCGGCTGTAATTAGGGAAGTTTTACCAATACCAGAATTCCCATGCAAAATAATTAATTTGTAATCCGGTCGGGTGATTCTTTCGATGAGTTTGGCAATATCGCGGATACGTCCCGAAGCGGTGATTTCCTGAGCGATTTCTGGGGTATATTCAATGCGGGAGTTTATCCCTAACCATTGCATCATGAGCAACTTAGGGGGTTTGGGTGGTTGGAGACTATTGACACCGACAAAAGCATGAATCCTTTGTTGAGCCATAATTGAGTGCATTTCCTGTCGAATCAGAAACGCTTCCAAATACTGACCAGATGTGCGATAATGCGATCGCAATTGGTGTAAAATCTTCAGGTATTCACGCCAGTTGTCGCTAATTCCCCAATGCCGAGCAATTTCCAGATAGCGAATGGCTAATTGGGTATTACCTAAACTATGTTCCACTTGAGCAAGTTGCAACAGGTAACGTCCCGTCAGGGGGGATGGGGTTTTTAATTGGGCTAAACTGTGGAGAGATTTGTGTAGGTATTCCTTCGCAGCTAAATGTTGTTGCTGTTGTAGCGCAACTGCTCCTAAAAATCCGTAGGCTTGAGCTACTCGCAGAGGGTTTCCATAGAGTTTTTGCAGGTCAATTGCTCGTTGGGAGACTTTTTCCAAGTCTGACCAGGATTCGAGTCGAAAGAGAATTGAACCTAGTAGGTTAATATATTTGGCAACTAAATAATTTAGTTGGTAGGACTGGAAGATATCTAAACAGGATTGAATTTGGGAACGAGCAATGTTTAAATAGGATACATACTGGGAGTAGTGCTGGTGATTTTGCTCTGCTAATTGGTAGTAGCACAAACTCAAGTAAAAGTGTAAAACCCCCATGCGTAAATGGGGATGGTGAATCAAATTTTGACTATTTAAATTTTGACTGTGGAGCGACTGGGGAAAGTTTGATGACAATTGGGTTTGATGTTGCCAAAATTGCCAACTAGATTGAAAGTAAGTTAATGCGAGGTCAATTTGCTGGTGTAGATAGGCTGTTTGAGCATTAGCAAAATCGATACAAGCTTGCAATTCTGGTGATATGGTGACATTCAGTTGTTGTAACTGCTCAACTGCAGTATTTATCTCTTGACGACGCAGATGTCCTAGCTGCCAACCAATTGTATATTTATCGGATAACAAAGATGTGGAAAATAATGCATCGGTATTACGTTGCAAGAGGCAAATTAATTCAGAAACTGGAGGAGCAAATTCCAAGGTTGTCCCCCAGCTTTCCAAATCGCTAGCAACTCGCATCAATTGCTGTAACACTCCATCTGTCACCCATAGTACCACCGGAAAGGAAAATTGTTTACGAAACTCCTCCCTAACTTGATTTGCAGCACTTAACATCGTCGGTAAATCCCGTACCGACTCTAAATGCAACACCATCACCGCATCCGGTTGCTGTTGATCAACCTGTTCTCGAATCCGTTCATACAAAGTTTGATCCTGAGATTTGAGTTGAACAACCTGGATATGCAAATTCGTCGTTTTTTGTAATCGTTTGAGAATACGCGATCGCAATCGTAGATAATTACAACGTACCAACAGTAAGCGAAATTCTCCCTGACCTGCATTCAGAGTCCAGACTAATTCAGCTAAAGCTTCACTATAAACAGATAAATCAAATCGACGGGAACGACTCAAGAGCTTAACTCCTTTGCATCATTCAAGATCGGGTTCAAATCAAACCAAGATTCACCAAATTGATTGCGATATTCAAATACCAAACGACTATGGATCAATGCTTGATATTCCCAATCACCCCGGACTGTTTTACGTTGTTTGACCTGACGTAGCAATTCCCATTCATCATCGGATATCTGCAATGTCATCTCATTCCGACGAATCCGAATTAGTGCTTCTAGGGTTTCTCCCCGTAACGGTAACTTTCTGTCCCGTTGAATCCAATTATTCAACAAGCGCAATAAATCCCGTACATGACCACCACTAATACAACACAGACGGTCTAAACTATCACTCGTATCAAATAATTCGTTAACCCTCCGTAATCTTTGCCAAGGGGATAAATCGGGGAAAGCTCTTGCTAACACCAACTGACGTAACAACTCAATCCCTGGTTCAAAACGCTGACCATCCCGTGTCATCACCGGAACCATCGGTAAAACCTTCGGGTCTTCTGGAAATCTTTGGGTCAAATTATTGTAATCATTGGAGAACTTCAGAGCCAAAGGCATTGTGTAAACTAAATGACAATTTAACTGGGTTAAATACTCACTTTGGTCAATGTATAAATATTCCTGTTGGGGACGACCCCAAGGTTTTGGACGACTGTCAACCCGGTCTAAATTATCCACAATCACCACTAAACCTCGCTTCCCGGACTGTTTTAACTGGGCGATCGCGGGTTCAATTAATTCCTGATTAATGGCTGCAAGCAATTTGGTTTTTTGCGGACCTAGGTATTGATTTAAACGTTCTCGCAAGGTTGCATCACTCTTGGTTTTGGCGGTGATTTCCCCAATTCCAAAGGAAAGGGAAAATCGTTCATCATCCGTACTTACCCCCAATTCAGGCATTCCTGGTAATTTAAGTTTAACATCATTTATTTCCGTATTCAGGACAGCGATCGCACCTTTTAACAAAGCCTTCAAGGTCTTCGGTTCCGCAAGGATTACCGTATCCAGACTTTGACTCACCCGTCGTGCGATCGCTAACAGAAAATCCCCCACATCCACATCGGCCATTTCTAAGTCCTGACTGGATTCAAAATAAACGACATGGAAACCAGCTTGAATTAAATCGGATTTTAAGTGTAATAATTCCGTGGATTTTCCACAACCAATATGACCAGTAAATAAACTACAAGTAGGAATATCTGGTGAGAAAAAAACAATATTTTCTTTGATTTCCTCAATAATTTTTCCCCCTCGGACAGAAGAAAAATCAATATAATATTTTTTGTCTTGCTCGTTCTCAATCGACAGAGTTCGACTCGGATTAGTCGCTTGAAAAAAATCGCGAATATCGATAGTCATTCGATTTTAGATTTTGGATTACTGACTGTGCTGCGTACAAAAAATCAGAGATGGATTTTGGATTTTCGATTCAACCTACGGACAAATCCGAAAACTGTGAATATTCCGGATTGTCTCAACAAACACAACTTCCGATAATTGGAATTACCTACTTAATACAAGGAATTATCAATCCAGTAATTTACATCATCAAAAAAATATTATTCAGTGCAAATACCCGTTTTTACCTAATGTTTACCTTCTCGATACTATCCTATATTTTTTATCCTCTAACTGTGTAGCAACAATAAATACATCTATCTAAAAATAAAAAATCCCCTTTGTTTTCCTGGAACAAAGAAGGATTTTATCAAGCCATACATAGGACTTACCCTGCATTTCTCACAAGTAAACGGTAAACCTGAAGTAACGGCAGAATTTTCTTTCTACTCCCGTCACGGACTGTTCCCTATTCCCTCAAAGTCAGAGGGATTCGTGAGAAATCCGGGTTACGCACTCGTGACGAGAAATTAGATGTTTGAGATTGCTTCCTCATAAATGACAGTGTTTATATTGTCCTTACGTAAGTCCTGAGCAACTCCAAATAAGTTGTCAAATCTTAGGTGTAGGGTTGTTGACTTTTAACCTTTGACAATAAACAGTTTTTCGCAGAGTACAACCAAAACCGATATTTTTCACTCCTGAAATAGGATTACCATATCAATTCCTGAGCAAGTATAGAGTAGATAGCAGTTCTCTGGGAGTCGGAAGGAAATCTCTACAACACACTGATTCTCCTGTCCACACTCATTTGTCTCCTGTATCCTATCTCCCGTATTCTTCCAATCATACTAATGGTTTTAACAACATTAAACATTATTATTTTCGTGAAAAATATCTGAATATTTAGAATTATTTTGATGCCAGTTACAGTTTATTTTCAGATTATCGATACAATGAAATTGGTTACTAATTAATACTTCTATTGTTGCGAATTATTGAACTAAATTCGATTAATTAAATTAACCAAGTCAAATATTTGACAATATTAAATGTGAATTATCTTCGTGATAAGATATGGTTAGGGAGTTATGATTATTACCAATAAAGTATAATTGAATTCTATTTTGCTGTCAGGTAATTCACAATAAAGCAACAAATTAATTACCTGAAATTTTGATGATTAAGTATTTAATCGTAAGTAAAAACCGGGAGATAACTGACACAAGTGTTACAAGTAATCAAATAATCCCACACTACTCCAGGGATTTTGGGGAAAATGGGTTCAGCGATCGCAGTGTAAATACTAGACTATATTTTTCCTTTGTGAAAATTTAATCATATATTATGAAATTCTTTACTGTCATCGGATTGTATTTCCTGAATATTGACGGGAAAATCGTGATCTGAAAAGATTTTTTCATTCCGGAATACTGATACGCCTATGCGTATTTGCAATACAGATAGCCTGGGTTGTTTCGCGATAAATATAAACCTGACCAAACTTAATTCTATGATTCGACAAACTGCTTATGGCATAGCCTTTGCTTCACTTGTACTTGCAAGCGGATTAGCATCTGCTCCAATTGCGGGTTACGAGAGCGTACACGACTCAACTCCGGTGGAACCTGTATTAATTGCAAAAGCGCAGCAAATGACAGCATCATTAAATCCCAATGAGTTAGAAAAATCTGTATTTACCAAAATTAACCAGTATCGAGAGAGTAAGGGATTAAGCAAACTCAGATTAGATAGCAGAATTTCCCAGCAAGCGAGAATTCACAGTCAGAACATGGCAAACCGTCGAGTTCCCTTTAGCCATAATGGATTTGAACGTCGGGTTAAAGCCTTACCCATCAAATTTCGGAGTGCTGCGGAAAATGTGGCATTTAATCAAGGGTATGATGACCCTGTAGGAGAAGCTGTTCGGGGATGGATTAATAGCCATGAACACCATGTGAATATCAAGGGGAAATATAACTTAACGGGGGTTGGGGTAGCAATTAATCGTGATGGAGAGGTATATTTAACGCAAATATTTATTTATCAATAATGGGTAAGATATACTTTAAACGCTGATATATTTCTCTGTTGGTTTGTTGATAGGTGACAGTAAAGATGTAATATGGCTATTTCTCTTCGAGTATTAACCATCTCAAGGAAAATGCTATGTCTTCTGTGTGCTTTTTGAGTGGTCGGTGTGCTGCACGCACCATCGCTTGTACCGGTTGCGTAGGTACTGGTATAATAAAGCAGATTGTTCGGATACAAAAAAAGGGGATAGATGACACCAGGAACTTTTCAAGTATGCGATCGCGATTTGAGTGATGAAACTTTATCCACCTATCTGAGCAGAGATGCGATCGCGGTGGATACGGAAGCGATGGGATTAGTTCATGGAAGGGATCGACTTTGTTTGGTGCAATTATGCGATCGCGACGGGAATGTGACCGTGGTGAGAATTATCCGTGGTCAAAATCAAGCAGCAAATTTACAAAAGCTATTGGAAGCGAGGGATATTACCAAAGTCTTCCACTATGCTAGATTCGATTTAGCGGCATTAAAAGCAAATTTACAAATTCAAGTACAGCCGGTATTTTGTACCAAGATAGCCAGCAAATTAGCCCGTACCTACACCTCCAGTCACGGACTTAAAGCTCTTATCCAGGAATTAGAGCAGGTGGAGCTAGATAAAAGCGCTCAAAGTTCCGATTGGGGAAATGTCATGAACCTCACCCCAGAACAGTTAAATTATGCCGCTAACGATGTTAGATATCTATTAAGTGCCCGTGATAAATTAATTGAGATGTTAAAACGGGAAGAAAGATGGGAAATTGCCATTGAATGTTTTCGTTGTTTACCAACAATTGTGTCCCTGGATTTAATGCAGTTTTCTGGTATCTTTGAACATTAGTAAGTTCAATTCCTCTCCTTTATCTGTAAATACCGCAGTCCTAAATAATTTGTGAAATCTTAAATGTAGGGTTATTAACGGTTAACAGTCATCAGTCAACGGCACGCTATTGTTCACTACTTAAATCGGATTGCTAGAGGTAAATAATCCTATTCATCGCGGATTGATCACGAATCCCGAAATAATTGGAATTTCCAAAATAGCAGCATGTGATGAAATTATACTCGCGATCGCAAAATATCAACACCACCTACTCCCACGGACTATTTGTGAGTGTTAGGTTTTTGTGAGAAATTCGGTAACAATAGTTCCCAGATAAAATAGCTAATAGCCAACTGCTCGCAGTATATTCAATTTAAAGTGTTCTCAACTGGAGAAAAACGATTGTATTCATGAAGCCGTGGGACGAAGAATCGCCAGATTAAGTGGTCTTTCTGTAATAGGTTCAATGGGAATTTTATTACGTGCTAAACGTGAAGGTTATCCTTTACGAGAAGTTTGGCTGTAGTTTTTATTTAGCTAGTTACTATCATTTTTGCTATTTGATTAATGAAGATTATGAAGTTGCCAAAAGAATCATGGGACGGAAATTAGCAAATCAGTAAAATTTTTGACAAGAAAATCACTATGTTATCTATTTACCAATTCCCCACTCCCTGACTTTGTAAACAAGCTAAAGCTTCATCCGTTTCCACCTGGGGAAACTGCACATAAAAATTACTCACACTCAGAAACCGCTCCGGAGTTGCTAAAACAACCACACGATATTCAATTCCTCTTTTTGTCGCTTCCGGACAAGCAGAATTTAACCACGACTTTAATTGTAAAGGTGCAACCGGTGCGCAAATCCAGATTTGAGCAGGTGCAAATCTTGCTAAAGCATTAGCTGCGGTGACAATCGTCATTCCCGTTGCAATTCCATCATCAACTAATAAAATGGTTGCACCTTGAGGGTTGACCTGGGGACAAAATGGACGAAAACGAGCTTCGATTTGTTGTGCTTTTGCTAATGCTTGGTTAACAGCAATTTCTTGCCATTGGGAACGAGACATTGATGGCCAAAAACCATTTCGCATCCACTGCACATAACCCGATGCCGTTACAGCCCCCACAGCCAATTCTGGATTCTCAGGATGGCTAATTTTCTTGGCTGCAATAATACTTAACGGACAATTTAACTTTTTGGCAACGGGTACAGCAACGGGTAAACCCCCCCGTGGTAAAGCGTAGACGATTGGTTTAGCTAAAACCCCGGTTTGTTGAGATTGCTGGTTTAATTGCTGATAAATCACTTCAGCTAATTTTTCCCCAGCTTGGGTACGATTAATAAATAATGGGGTATTAAACATAATTTCCCCCTCTAGGACTATAGTCCTAAATATAGGGTAGATTAATTATCTCAACGATAATCGATTAAGCTTTATTTTTATAGTGACTGAATTTTCCCGCAAATGGACTGGTTGGACACAATTTGCAATCATTCTCCACTACGAGTTTGCTCAAAAATACCCCACCCGTAATTTTGGGGTGCGTAGCAGTGGCTTTAGCTGTGAAAAAGTTTTAATCTTTTTAATATAGTGGCTTTAGCTGTGAAAAAGTTTTAATCTTTTTAATATAAAGGTGCTAAAGTGCTACTACTTGCCTTTTTTCACTCATCAAAATTAATCTGGTCGAATATTACAGCAATCCTAATTTAAGTCGTGAAAAATAGCGTGCCGTTAACTGATGACTAGTGACTGTTAAGGGTCAACTGTCAACCGTTAACAACCCTACATTTAAGATTTCACAAATCCTGCTCGGACTACTATTGTATTTTAAAATCCAAAATCCATAGACCCACGTAGTGCGGATCGACCGCAGAGTGATCCAAAATCCAAAATCGAAAACGTTTCTTCCTTCCTAATCAAAATCAGTTGGTAAGTCCGGATGACGATAGTGGGTAAATAATCGTTTAATTTGCTGAGGTAAAACTCGACCGAAGGATAGCTCGGGGATTTCGTCTTCGGCAAAAAACTCTACTGCGTCTGTTTCTAGACTAGTTTTGGGAGCGCCTCCAGTAATTTCACAGAGGAAAAATAGTTTGTAAAGATGGTAGGGGAAGGGTGGATGTCCTTGCTTGATGCGGTCGTAGACAGCGAGGAGTTTTACCGCACGGGTTTTATAACCGGATTCTTCAAATACTTCTTTGGTGACAGCTTCACTCGGTGATTCGCCAATATCAGCCCAACCTCCAGGTAATGTCCACAGTCCATCGAATTTTTCCTGAACTAGGAGAATTTTATCATCACGGAAGACAGCCCCACGGACATCGATTTTGGGGGTCGCATAGCCAACATCACCAGCAAATAAATCACTGATAAAGCTTTGTTCCGTATCGGTATGGGTGGCGATAATTTCGGTGGCGATTTGGCTGATTTTTTCAAACCGTTCGACATCAAAGGGATTTTCGGTAAAAGCGAGACCATTTTGCGCGATCGCTTGCAGTTTTTGTGCCCAGTCTAGCCATTTTGGTTGCACGGTGTTTTCTTGGAAATAGATAAATAGGGACAGATGTAGAAACGTAGCGATGCTACGTCTCTACATTATGGGAATTTGGAATTAGGTATCAGGCAATTCAATATGTGATTATGCGTCGTTTAAGGCCGCAATTCCAGGTAAAATTTTACCTTCTAGCAATTCTAAGCTAGCACCGCCACCTGTGGAAATATGACTCATTTGGTCGGCTAAACCAACTTTTTCAACGGCTGCAACGGAGTCTCCACCACCAATAATGGTAATTGCACCTTTTTTGCTGATATCAGCCAAAGTCCGAGCGATCGCTTCTGTCCCGACGGCGAATTTGTCGAATTCAAATACACCCATTGGTCCATTCCAAATTACCGTTTTACAATCGGCTAATGCTTCTTGGAAAACTTTGACTGAATCAGGGCCAATATCCAATCCCATCCAACCATCGGGAATATTTTCGATGCTCACGGTTTGGGAATTAGCATCGGGTGCAAAGTTATCAGCCACAACCACATCGGTCGGAAGTAGGAATTCCACACCTTTTTCTTTAGCTTTTGCTTCTAGGGAGCGAGCTAAGTCCAACTTATCCTCTTCCACCAGGGATTTACCCACGTTTAAACCCCTCGCTTTGTAGAAGGTGAAAATCATTCCACCACCGATAATCAGTTTGTCGCATTTTTCCAGTAAAGTTTCGATGACACCGATTTTACTAGATACTTTAGAACCACCAACAATCGCTGCTAAAGGACGCTGGGGATTTGCGATCGCATTTTCCAAATACTGCAATTCCTTTTCAATCAAGTATCCAGCAACGGCAGGACTTAAATACTTGGTGACACCTTCGGTAGAAGCATGAGCGCGGTGGGCAGTACCAAAAGCATCATTGACATACAAATCAGCGTTTGCAGCCAATTTTTGGGCAAACTCCGGGTCATTTTTTTCCTCCTCAGCATAGAAGCGGACGTTTTCTAACATCGCCACTTGACCGTTAGCCAAACTATTGATTTTGGCAGCAACACTCTCACCAATACAATCGTCACACATCACGACTTCCTGACCCAATAATTCCGAAAGCCGTTTTGCCGCAGGAGTCAAGCGCATTTTTTCGTTCACTTGACCCTTGGGACGACCAAAGTGACTAGCTAAAATAACTTTTGCACCCTTTTGGATTAAATCTTGAATCGTCGGTAGTGCCGCACGGATGCGAGTATCATCCGTAATATTTCCTGCATCATCCAAGGGTACATTAAAATCCACCCGAACAAAAGCCCGCTTTCCAGATAGCTCAGATGCAGATAAATTTGCTAAAGTTTTCTTTGACACGGCACGATCCTCCTGATTGCCTTTTTGCTGTGTTTCTAAAGTAGATCCATCCAGATTGTACCGAGTCAGGGGGACGGAGGTGAATAATGTTTAAAACTGTTTTATTTCCCATCGACCAAAGTCGCGCCACTCTCGAAGCTGCCGAATTGGTCATCAATCTCGTTAAAACCCATCAAAGTCAACTCACTTTACTCTCAGTGGTCGAATCAGCCACTGACCAAGCAAATACACCTGCTTCTGACCCTATGCAGTCAGAGGTTGCAGTCGCTCAACTACTAGAAAAAGTCAAATCCCTATTCGCAGTTCAGGGTATCGCCACCCAAACTATTGAACGTGACGGTAAACCTGCCTTTATTATTTGCGATGTTGCCGATGAAATCAATGCTGATCTCATCGTCATGGGATGTCGTGGTCTGGGATTAACTGAAGAAGGAGCAAACGATAGCGTCACCAACCGCGTTATTAATTTGTCTCCCTGTCCAGTTTTAGTTGTTCCGTAGTTGGAAAGGGAGCAGCAGGTACAAGGGAGCGATGGTGATTTATATCTCTCTCTCATCTCTCCTTTTTCCCTCTGTTCCTGTTGCTATTGTTTTGTATGTTTTGGATCGCGATCGCTTGGTATGTTAGGATGTATACTCTAATATTTTCCACCAGGACAGAAATTACGCAACGGACACAAAAGGTGAGCAGTGCGTAAACCTATTACCAGACAATTTAAATCAAACTAAGTTCACATGAGATTTATTTGATACCAAAGGATTATCAATGTTTCACCGGAGAAAATGATATCAAATCCAAAATCCAAAATCCAAAATCCTCCTACTTGACTGGTTTTAAAAACAACCACGCGACAAAAAATGTTGCAGCAGTAAACAACTGGGTTAAATCAAGAGCGGAAAGATACCCATCTGCAAAGGAAGCAATACTGCGGTCGGTGATTCCAAACATCCAGGAGGAAACCCCAAAAAACCATACTCCTTGCTTCAAATTGCCGATAAATTGCTTGCGGTCTAAGGTTTTCTCATTATTCATAATCATTGTGTGCCTGTTCGACTTGGTTAATACTGAAATTAGTCCAAATATTATGGATGAAAGAAAATTATTGATATAACTTTCTTTCCTGTGTGCCTAAACCGAATCAAAAAACAAAATTCACCAGTGCATACTGGTGTTAAATGTCGATTTTGACTTTTCCGTGTTGAATTAACTGGTAATTTATGCTCAAAAGCAAAAATATCCAGACTACATATCACAAATTTGCGTATGCAGCAATCTACGTAATATATCTATATATTAATAAATATTTTCAAAAAATGGTTTGTCGCTAGTTATACAAATTACTTTGGGTTACGGAAGCAGCAAGGGTTATGATGAAGCGAATCTCACTTTATTTTCCGTTACGACAACAAATTGCTCAGAGAGTCTATCAGCGTGATATGTCAGTAAGAATTGAAGTCCTTTAATTTTGTTATTGATAGCTCTTTCATCTTCTAATAGTAAGAAAACTATACCCCTGTAAGTATTGAATCCATTTTGATTTTATCGGACTAGCCATATTGTCACAACTTTTTTGTGGAACAGTTTGAAGCTCCACATTCAGAAATGAAATACAAGTCCTAATAAGTAGGTAGGTGTAATTCAACATCAAACTACAATGTAACCCATCATTCGGCGAAAAGCCTTACTCTCGTACAGACGCGATATATCGCGTCTCTCCCTGATCTGAACGACAATTTTCATCACCCACCAACTTATTTGATAAAGACTAATGCAATTTACTGCTCAAAAATTATTCAAGGCTTCATCATCAAGAGGGTGACGCGATCGCACAGTCCTGGTTAGGATAGGTTTATCAGATTATTTGATACTTTCATCCCCGTGTAAGTACTAATGTGACTTCGGCAGCTTCTAGAGAAGATGAGACGAGTGTAAATAAATTTGCGAGATGCAATCGGGGGTAGATGGGGTTAACTTTCAAACAAATGGTGCTATTGTCATGCCTAACCGTCGTTATTCTTCCGCCTATTTTCGCTACTTTAAAGCTAGAATGTTGAACTTTACACGTCCAGCTTTTTGGGGGACAGCGATTTTTCTGTCAATCACGGGATTGGCAATCCGGGAATTTTGGATCAATCCGGATTTGTTAACGAGAAATAGGAGTAGGGGAAGAACAGAAAATGGGAATTCACGGTTATCACCAGAAGAACGTGCGATCGCCGCTGATATAGATAATCTTCCGGTATTGTTTTTTGACTTTGAGCAAGCTGTTTTACCGACCCTAAATGCAGCAAAAGCTCAAAACAACCAACGTGGTCAGGATACAAATAGGAGAGTACAGGAGTCAAAAAATCAAGAGACGAAAACTAGTTCCATTCCCAGAGATGGGGGAAAAGTGGCGAATTTGAGTGTAGATAATCAATTCCTGAAGCAAGCAGAAAATCTCCTCAAATTAGAATCACTCCAAACAGGGATAAATAGAAGCAGTAATAATCAATTCATCGGTGATCGAGTTACGGTAAATCCCCTAGAAGCAGAATTAAATCCGTCAGCCTATCCTCAATACTCTCGACTCACCGGAAAAGCAACAGCACCAACCTATCTAGAACAAGCTCTCCATCAGTCCTCAAATCCCAACTGGAAAACAGCAACAGGATTCACAACTGCTCCAGCAAACTTGACCAATAATTCTACCCCTAGTCAAGTTAGTAACACCAACTTCAATAACACCACTGATTCTAGCGACTCCCAACCATTGCCCAATCAAAATAACCCCATCAATAACCAAACCTATTACTCAACCCCAATGACAAATATTCCGCAGCCAAATCCAGTTTCCCCAAATTATCAAAATTTTGATAGCTACGGGGTTAATCCTCAAAACAATAACCAAGTTAATCTGAACTCTTCCCAACCGATTTCTGAACCTGCACCAATTAATTATGCTCCCATACCAACCGGGAGATAATTTACATATCTTGCACCTTTAGTGGTTCACTACATACAGCAATCCGAGAATTAAGCGATCGCATATCCCTAAATTCAGTTTATGGGTCGCTTCCTGTCGCAACAAGTAATACTGGACATGTTCGTAAAATTGGTGGGGTTTGGGATGCGGTGGATTTTCATAAATTACGATTTGGCTGTCATATCCTCATATATTCAAGGCTTTGAGGATAGTTTTCCTATATTTACTACACATTGAATATGTATTTTGCTGACCTTAGTTGTTGGTGGAATTAAATCTGACGTTTACAAGTTTAACTTATTTTTGATGTATATGATATGAATTCTCAACAGTTATGATAAATTATCCAAGGTGAGTATTGTTGAGAACAATGTTGAGTATAAACTTTTAGTCGGTACGTAATTGTTTTTAATTGGCTTCTGTCCTCGGAACTATATCTTAAAAAAGATAATGGTGCTAAACTTTATTTGATATTTTTTAGCATTAAAATTTAAATAGGAAGTGTTAATCTGCCGATAACCTGTTGTTTGTAGAATAATAGGGTTTTGGTTTGCAGTGATACATTTCCCTAGTTTCCTGGGATTAAACCAAGGTGAATAGGAAGGTCGATGATAAGACATGTCACTCGGAAAAATGCAAGCTGTATTTTCCGGTTGAATAAAGATGTATGTGTAAATTGTTCCAAAATCTCAAATCCCCAGTACTCCACCACATTAACGATGGGTGAGGAAAGGTAGATAGTTACGCTCATAGTGCCTTTATATTAAAGCTTTTTTGCGGCTATAGCCACTACTACAAACCCCACAGAACTAATGTGGTCGAATACTAGTGGTATGTAGTGTAGGTTGTTGTATAGGTGTTTTGATGGTGTTTGTAGTGCAAATGATTTGTGTTGGGAAGTTGTTAGGAAGTATAAAAGGTGACTCCTTATGGAGCAAGGATTACGGGTTTTAGTTCATCTGGTGCTGGAGTTCGCACCAGCGATCGCTAATTTGTTACAAAAACGGGGTGAAAGTGGTAGTTTATTGTTGGGGGATGGGGAAACTACGAGTGCGGAGGTGAGTAATTTTCTGAATGTGGTTCGTGATTCCCTCTGTGCTGATGATGGGGGTGAGTACGAACGCAAAAAGCAATTACAAATGCAATTGGCTGTCTATCAACGGCAAACCCAGTTGGAAGTAGCTGCGCAAACGCGGGAAATGACGTTAAAATTGCCGGAGGTAAATCGGATTTTTGATAGTTGGCCGTTGCGGCTATATCCATCTCAGTTACTAACTGGTTCGGAATATCGAGAACGTACTCCGTTGAAAATTTTTTTGGCCCCTCCGCAGATTAATTTTGATAGTTTTGCGGATAAAAATCCAGATATTTGTGATGTGGAGTTGATGTTGGCGGAGGGATTGAGGGATTTTTTCAATCGACATTATTCTTTGCATCATCCCCTGCGTCCGACAGAATTTTTAGCTGGTGCTTGGTGTAGTAAACGTTTTCACAGTGAATCAAGTATTAAAGCTTTGTTTGGGATGTTGAAGTCAGAACCGACGTTGATTTTGGAGTCGGAAGTAGATGGGGATTATTTAAATTTTCGCATTGGTTATTGGGGTTTAGGGCAAGAGAATTATTACTATAAAACGATTTCTCGTATTGCCTATAGGGAGATTATTTATGATTCAGCTAAAGAACGTGCTTTAGAATGGAAAAAAGTCCGTGACCATCTATTGGCTTTGGGAGAACCACTGGCGGAAATCAATCAAATGG
This sequence comes from uncultured Calothrix sp., assembly GCA_937973965.1. Classification (GTDB taxonomy): domain Bacteria; phylum Cyanobacteriota; class Cyanobacteriia; order Cyanobacteriales; family Nostocaceae; genus NIES-3974. Next base: position 19,861 of record CALJJQ010000119.1, read on the forward strand.
GTGGGGATAATGTTGGTAATTTAGCTACTTTAGAAAAGTGTGAAAAGTGGTATTCCCAAGGAATTGATGTGAGTAAATTATCCTTAAAATACCAAGTTAATCGTCAAGATTATGAAAAATTAGCCCAGGTTTTAATTAACTGTCATTGTTTAGTCGCTAGTTGGGTGGCGGATTTGTATCATTTAATTCACCACGATGTTCCCCCCCTGCTACCAGAATTATTACCCCTATTTGTCGCCGATGGATTAGACCACCAAGCTGTGGGAGCGATCGCTGATGGTTATCAGCAGGTTTACCAAGCTCTCGGATGCGATCGCCATTGTTGGGTTCCGGAATTAGCATTACAATTAGCCCAGAGTTTATCACCTCTCCAGGATGGTTATTGGTCAAAAGAACAGTTAAATTACTCTTTGCGAGCTTGGTTAGAATTACATCAGGTGCAACCAGAAACTATTCTGGAACCCTTACCAGCAATGCAGGGCTTAGTGAAAATTGAAGATGAAGATTATTTACAAAAACTGCGAGCCTACTTTCTCAGTGTCGGCGATCGCGTTAATCTGGAATATGTAGATGCTATGCTTAGGGATATTGCTGTCTTAAAACAAAAACAGCAAGGAACCCAAGCTAATGTCAAGTTAATTTTAACCGGACACCGGGATGCCATTACCTCCGTAGTGGTGAGTAGTGACGGATTAACGGCAATTACAGGTAGTGCAGATAAAACGGTAAAAGTTTGGAACCTGGAAACAGGTCAATTAATTCGCACATTGACAGGACATTCGGGAGAAATATCCTCTGTTGCAGTCAGTCCCGATGGTAACTTTTTAGCCGTAGGAATTAGCGATACTCCCCGGAGTAATATTAAAGTTTGGCATCTACCCAGTGGGAAACTGATTCATACCCTAATCGGTCATAATAAACCCGTAAATGTGGTGGCAATTAGTCCTGACGGTCGAATTTTAGCTAGCGGTAGCAATAAAATCAAAATCTGGAACCTGCAACGGGGAGACCGAGTATGCAACCTTTGGCATTCTACAGCCGTCCGTGCCACTGCGATCGCCTCCGATGGGACAATTTTAGTCAGTGGTACTAGTGACCATAAAATCAAAATATGGAATCCCCAGACCGGTGAACCTTTACATACGATTATGGGTCATAAAGGAGCTGTAACATCCCTGGTTTTATGTCCAATGGCTCAAACCCAATCCCAGGGTTGTGGTCAGATATTGATTAGTGGGAGTGCAGATCGAACGATTAAAATTTGGGAAATTAATACGGGTAAGGTTTTGTCTGTTTTAACAGGTCATGGGGATGAGGTGACATCCTTAGCGATTAGTCCGGATGGGAAAACCTTGGTCAGTGGGAGTAAGGATAGGACGATCAAGGTTTGGAATTGGCAATTCGGGGAATTAGTCCAGACTTTGGTTGGTCATGATGATATTGTGACTTCTGTTGCCATTAATGCTGATGGAGATAGGGTAATTAGCGGTAGCGTGGATCAAAAATTAATGGTTTGGCAGTTACCTTAAATTATTTTTTTGCACTTTACTGATAAAGATTCCCAAAATCTGTACAACACCTTCAGACCATGAGACGTAGCAATGCTACGTCTCGACAAAATTAATTCCATCTACTGATTTGCTTCCTCAACCGGTCTACCTTTAGGTGTAGGTAAAATTGGCCGACCACCATCGTAGGGCATGGGTATATACTGTACACTAGGTCTTCCCCCTTGGGGTTGGGGATATAAATCCATTAATTCATAAATGCAATTTGGTAATCCCACTGTAATCGGTAAACCGATTTCCGTTGCTTCCTCCACCGTAATCGGATAATCATGGGTTACTTTCCCAGTGGTTAAAGTATCAATAATTCCATCAATATCTTCAGGTTTAACTTTTTGCTTGGGGATACAATCCTGTAACAAAGTCCTAACAAATCGCTGTACCTGCTGAATTGCCTTACGGGATAAATCAGCCATAATTAACGTCTGGTCATCCACATCCCCAATTGGTTTATCTTCCACCACCTTGAGGATACTAGCTGCGGGATAATTCCCTAACTGGGGGTCTACAGGACCCAAAACCGCATTTGCATCCATGACAATTTCGTCAGCAGCCAATGCCAACATTGTCCCCCCACTCATGGCATAATGGGGAACAAACACAGTGACTTTAGAAGGGTGACGGATTAAAGCGCGAGCAATTTGTTCCGTAGCTAGAACCAAACCCCCAGGAGTATGCAAAATTAAATCAATGGGGACATCCGGGGGTGTGAGACGAATTGCTCGCAAAATCTGTTCCGAATCCTCAATAGTAATATAGCGAGAAACCGGTATTCCCAATAAACTAATAGACTCCTGACGGTGGATAAGCAAGATGACCCGACTTTTGCGTTGTTGCTGAAAAACTTGCAGCGATCGCATTCTTCTGTACTCTATCTGTCTTTTTTGCCAAATTGGTTGCAATGAAGACAATAACAAGAAAATAAAAAATAAATCCCCGAAACCCATAGCTAGTTACACAGAACGTTATTAATGACTGCGCTCCATTTTCCCAGGTTTTGCAATCCGACTGGTCTACCTAAAGACAGGAAGTATGTATTTTTAATTGAGAAATGAACTATTTTCCTGTTGGGTGGTGTCTCAAAAATAGAGAGTGGGTCGTCTCCAGGGGAGTGGGGAATTGGAATGAGAACTATTTTTCTGTTGGGTGGTGTTTAAACGATATGGGGTTTATTTGTTAAGTTTTGGACAAAAAATGGGAATCCTAAATTGTAGGGAATGTTAACGGGGTGGGAAGTATCTAACCAAAAACTTGTGTTAAGTAGTAGTGCAAAATTAATTTGACATTCCGAAACGCTGAAATCTTTGGATTGGCGAAGCTTGTCCGAAAGACTTATGCTTCGCTACTCTTCGAGAAGGCTTTGCCAACATTCCAAGTCCTGGGACACACTACATGCTTATGCAGTATAGCAAAGCTAACGCTGCGGACAATATATATATCGATATATTTTGCATCAGCACTTAGCAACATTTTACTCCCACCTGAGTTGCATCCTTTGATTCCATCACAAATCCTGAATTTCTCACTTAATTTTTGAGGAAGTGTGGAGTAAGGGATTAATTTCTACTACTCCCGTAGGTGACATTTGATGTCTCTTCCCTCATCCCCCCAATTCCTGGGAATTTGTGAGAAATACCAGAAATGAATCTAAACTATAAGTGCAGGTCTGCCTTCATGTTTGCAAATTTTCCAACTCGTCGATTATTCCGCTTGTGCTTACAAGCCATATTTGTCACATCATCTTGGGGATTACTGTTAGTTTCACCAGTATTTTGTCAACGCACTTTAGCTCAGGTATTACCCCAATCGGTACCTAGTCAGGATTTAGAAGCAGCTGGACTATATCAACAGGGTGTAATTCGTTATTATCGTAATGATTTAGTCAATGCGGAAATGTTTCTGCGTCAAGCTTTGCAAAGAGACCCAAATATGGCAGCAGCCTATATATTTTTGGGTAATATTATGTTACGGCAAAACCGGATGGATTTAGCAATTCAAAATTACTCAGAATCCATCAGAATCAATCCTAATTTTGCCGAGGGTTATTTTAACTTAGGATTAGGTTTACATCAACAAGGACAAAATCAAGCAGCATTAACAGCCTATCGTCAAGCCTTACTAATTAATCCGACAATGGCAGCAGCCCATTATAATATGGGTTTATTACTGCAAGCCGACGGTCAACTCAGTGAAGCGATCGCAGCCTATTCCCAAGCCATTGCCTTTGATAGTGGTAATGCTGATGCCCATTTTAACTTAGCGATCGCACTTCAGAAAAATGGTCAAATCAGTGAAGCAATTCAAGCCTATCGTCAAGTTATTAGTCTTGCTCCTGACCGCGCTAGTGCCTACAATAACCTAGGTAATTTATTAATGACCCAGGGACAGACCGTTGCTGCAATTGATGTCTACCGTGAAGGTTTACGTCGTATACCCAATAGTGCAGAACTATATCACAGTATAGGATTGGCATGGTACAACCAGGGCAAACCCCAAAATGGTGATGCAGCATTAAAGCGAGCAAGTAAATTTTACCGTGCCCAGGACAATTTTGCAGCTGCCGAACAAATTGAACAATTCATGCAACAGGTTTCTCGAACCGGAAATGGAACTGTTGGTGAAAACCCCAATTCTAGTGAACCAGCAGCAAACGAAGCAACTAGGGAAAACACCGACAATGAAAATCCCCAAACCCGTACAGAACTCCCCCGTTTAATTGAGTTTGGTCAATCAGATAGTAATTCTCGGTTGTAGACTTGCTTAAAAAAAGGGAGTAGGGAGAGACGCGATATATCGCGTCTGTACGGGAATAGTTTGAACCCAACAATTCCACTTTTCACAGACCCAAAAAATGATAAATGCTAGCATGAATGATTTGTTAAATCTGACATGTAGGGTTGTTGACTGTTAACCGTTGACAGTTGACAGTTGATAGTAAACAGCCATAGACGTAGAACGTAGACACACGTAGCGCGACTTCTCTACGAACAGACTTCCCCTAGGGTACAGCCAAAACCAATTATTTTTCGCCACTTAAATCGGATTGTCATAAAAACCTGACTCCTTTTCAGCAACCCCAAATACCAAATTAACTAGCTTGCTTCCCACGTAGCGGGTATTCCAAATTCCAAATTACGAATTCCAAAATTCCAAATTACGAATTACGAATTCCAAAATTCCAAATTCCAAATTACGAATTCCAAATTACGAATTACGAATTACGAATTACAAATTCTCCCACCAACCTAAACACCCTTAGATTCTTCTGTCAAGTTGAGTTGCTTGTTCCAAAGCGGTTTTTTCCCTAGCACGTTGAGCATAGGGAATTAATTGACTTGCTTGCCATCCAGTCAGAATCTGCATATTATCTAAGCTAACCCCCCGCATTAACATATCTACACACCAGGTTTGTTGAGCTTGTTCTATGAACAGGGGTTTTCCGCTTGGTGCGGTTAAATTTTTGGTTAATTCCTCCCATAAACTGAGGATTTCTGACTCCGTTAATGGTTGTTGTGGTTCGACAAAACTGGTAAATAAACTGGTGTTGGTATCCTTACGACCCCTTAACCATAGGGTGAGAGGGTTTTTTTGGTAGGTTCCGTAGCGTTTTCCCAGAATCCACTGATTGATGGGAACTTGTCTACTCAAACCTTGAGTGATTTGGATGATTTGCTGTTCCTTATCGCTAATATAATGCGATCGCCCTAGGGTAATTATTTCTGCGGGGGTGATTCCGGCTGCAAATAAAAGATAAACTAGGGCATATTCCTGTAATCCTTTCTTTTTGGCTGCTTGCAAAATCTCATGGACAATTTTAGCTGGTAAATCGCTGATTTTCGTATTTATAGGTGTTTTCTGCGGTAGCGACGACCCACCGGATACTGCACCCCGCAAAAACAAAGTAACCAAACTATCCAAAAAATCCGCTCGATTTTGCCAAAGTTGATGAAATTCGGTAGTCAAATCAAAAATTGCATATCCCAGCAATAAACTGTTTAATAAACTAGCCAATTTTTCCGGAGGAAAGTGTACTTCCCAACCTTCCTGTTGGATGATTCCCTGAAAATATTCGGCTACATCTTGATTTGCTCGACTAAAACCTAAACCTAAAGCTTGACGATTTTCTGGTGGATATTTACTTGCTTCTCCCACCACTGAACGTACCGCTTCCGGCATTTGTGATAATAAATCTAGGCATGTTTGGGCATAATCCTGTAATGATTGGGGTAAACTCTGGGATTTATGCACCTCCTGCACTAAAATCTCACTCAACCGACTAAATACTCCCGCTTCTTCAATCGCTGCTAATAATAAACCATGTTTATTCCCAAAGTGACGAAATAGGGTGACTTCATTCACATCGGCTAATTCCGCAATTTGTTTTGTTGTCGTCTCTGTTACTCCTTGTTTGGCAAATAATTCTAATGCTGCATTTATTAAGCGCTGTTGGGTGGGATTCCGTTGTGTGGACATAATTCAAGAATACAGGATACAGTAGGTGATTGAATACACTCGCTTGTAAATAGGGAGTAGGGAATAGGAAATAGGAAATAGATATGCAACATGTTGCATCTGTAGGTAGAGTGGGAAGAAGCTATTTTCTTGTTTGGTTGTGTCCAAACGACATGGGGCACTAACTAGGTAATGGGACTCTTTTGTGGAAAATGGAAATCAGGATACAGTAGACAAAATACAGGATGAATTTAATACACAGTTAAGGGTTATAAGTAAAGCATTCTCGCACACTACAGTCACCAACTTCATCCGGTATCGATTTCAATTCAATGGGCTTTAATACCATTTCACAAAGTGTTGATACATTGTTAATACATTTTCTTCCCCTGCTCTTCTAAATGTATGATTAATTACTAAGTAAGGCGGTATAATTTGTGGCAGGTTGGATTTTTTCTCAGTTACGTTGTCTAAATTTTAACGGATTACTTTAAACCGCTTTCATAGACATTACCTGTATTTTATTTATACCTATTCCCTTTCGATCATGGAAAAATAAAAATAATGTAAGTGCTACTTGCAGTTTTTGGGGAATGCTGTTATGGTGGTTATGTAAGTGATACTTGCACAAATCCCAGGCGGTTGCATATGAAAAAAAATCAAAAGCGATCAACAATCATGCTCTGGGAAACAGGGTAAGTAATTAAAAAATTAGGACTTTTATGGTTGCAAATCCGAGCAAAACACCCGTAAAGGGTGGTAATTTGTCGTGGACAAATGTCATATTTTTCAGTGTGGTGCATATTTTAGCACTATTAGCACCGTGGTTTTTTTCTTGGTCAGCTTTAGGCACAGCAATATTTTTGCATTGGTTGCTAGGTAGTATAGGGATTTGTTTAGGGTATCACCGTTTACTGACCCATCGTAGTTTTCAAGTACCCAAACCAGTTGAGTATGCGATCGCGACTATTGGAGCATTGGCATTACAGGGTGGGCCAATTTTTTGGGTCGCAGGACACCGAAGACACCATCTCCACACAGAAGATATAGATAAAGACCCCTATTCAGCCAAACGGGGATTTTGGTGGAGTCATATGTTGTGGTTATTTTATGACGATTCAGAATCCTTCGATTATCAGTCCTACAAACGCTTTGCACCGGATTTAGACCGGGATGGGTATTACCGTTGGTTAAATCAACATTTCCTCTGGTTGCAACTTCCCCTGGGTATCGGTTTATATCTATTGGGTGGTTGGTCGTTTGTAATTTACGGAATGTTTGTCCGTGCGGTTTGTTTATGGCATAGCACTTGGTTTATTAATTCTGCCACCCACATGTACGGATATCGTCGTTTTGATTGTGAAGATAATTCTCGTAACCTGTGGTGGGCTGCGTTACTAACTTACGGTGAAGGTTGGCACAATAACCACCATGCCTATCCCAATGTCGCCAAAGCAGGTTGGCAATGGTGGGAAGTGGACATGACTTGGTGGGCAATAAAGGGGCTAGAAAAGTTGGGTTTAGCCAAGAAGATTATTCTACCACCTAAAGCTTAATTGTATTCTAGTCATACCATTGTTGCAATACGCGAACTTGCATTTTCCCGTATTTCTCACAAGGGAGTAATGAGCCTTGAGTTAATGAGTTGATTATCCTACTCCCTCGTAAATAGGGAGTGGCAGGGTGGTTTGATACCATGAGAGAATAATATTTCGTTTGATTATTGACACAAATTTCTAGTTGTGGGACTCAGGGTGCGATATCCGCAGTTCATGATGGCTACTCCCATTACGGACTACTCACTGAATTTGAGATGCGTGAGAAATCCGGGTCTAATTTGTTTCAGGTTCAATTTGCCAGATTCGAGAAAGAAATGACATGAATTGATCTAGAACAATACCGACTCCCCCTAAATAAATAATCGCTAAAATAATTTCGCTGATGTTAGAATTATTATAGGCATTAATAATAAAAAAGCCCAGACCATCATCAGATAACAGCATTTCCGCAGCAACTACTGCTAACCAAGATAAACCCAGAGCAATTCGCAATCCGGTCAAAATATGGGGAAGTGTGGCTGGTAAAATTATTTTGGTAATTTTTTTCCACCAAGGAAGTTTGAGAATTCTCCCCACATTCAGATAATCTTGGGGAATTAATTGTACACCCATTGCCGTATTAATAATAATTGGCCAAATTGCCGTAATTAAAATTACAAAAATTGCAGAGGGATTGGGTTTGAGAAAAACTGCTTGCGCAAGGGGTAGCCAAGCTAAGGGTGCAACAGGACGTAGTAATTGTATGATGGGATTAATGGCTTGAAAAAGAAAGGGAATCAGACTAATTAAAAAGCCGATGGGAATACCAATCAATATGGCAAGTATATAACCAAGAGTAACCCGTTTTAAGCTAGCAAGGATGAGCCAAAATAAGCCTTTGTTGGTATCACTTTTATAGAAGAAAGGGTTGAGAATTAATTCGTGGGTTTCTTTAACTACTTGGAATGGTGAGGGTAGGGAAGTTTCTGGACGAAGGCTGAGTAATTGCCAAATCACAATTACGACTATAACTCCCACCAGAGATGGGGGGATTTTTTTGAAGAGGTTGGAAATAGACATTTTTAGACAAGTAGCTACTTGATAACAGTCGAATTTAAGTATTTTTCGGGAGCATCAGGATTGAATTCTAAACCGTTGAAAAATTTTTCAATGCCCCGCGATGTGCTAGTGGGAATTATTTGTTCTTGTCCAATCATTGTCGCGGTTTCTCGCCAAATATCTTCTCGGTTAACTTGATTAATTAATTTTTGGGTAGGAAAATCTCTGTGACGATATCCCCAGCGCATATCTTCAATTAAAAACCATAAATCGTGACTTTTATAGGGGTAGGAAGCACTTTCAAAAAGTTGATTTTTGCTACTTTCATTTTCTGGCAATTGAGATTGATTTGATTTGGGATAACTCCAAAATTTAATCGCATGGGGACTATTTTCGACAATTCGACCATTACCATAATCAAACTTTCCCATCATGCGATCGCGCATTAAATCTGGTTTTAATCCTATCCACTGACGCTGACTCAAAATCTGGATTAATTCGGGTTTATTTTCGGGTTTGTCACACCAGATTTGTGCTTCCATGAGTCCTGCAAGTAAAGCTTTGGTTGCACGGGGATATTTATCTACCCATTCTGCACGAACTACTAAAGCTTTTTCCGGATGATTTGACCATAGTTCCCCACTGGTAACCGCAGAATAACCGATTTTTTGATTAATTAATCTTTGATGCCACGGATCAACTACGCAAAATCCCTCCATTGTTCCTCCCCGCATATTCGCAACCATTTGAGGTGGGGGAATCACAATTAATGATGCGTCTTTATCTGGATTAATCCCTGCATATTCTAACCACCAACGCATAAAAAAATCCCCCGTCACTCGGCGAAAGGGAATGGCAAACCGGAGCGAATTTCCATCTTTAGCTTTGCTCTGCAACGCTGCTTTGATTGGGGAACCATCCAATCCTAAATTTAACCCTAAATACTCCTTGGCAACGGAAATTCCCTGACCATTAACGTTCATCCGAGCTAAAATATACAGGGGTATTTTACGTCCATAGCTAATTTCCCCAGTAGTAATTAAATAGGCCATAGGAAATAACAAGTGACCGCCATCTAAACCATCATCCGCCGCACCAAGCATTAATTTATCACGCATCACCGCCCAAGAAGGTTGTTTTTGCACCTTGATATCAGTCATCCCATACTGAGAAAAAAAACCCTTGGCTTGGGCGATAATTAATGGAGATGCACTCATAACAGGGATAAATCCCAGGGTTGCGGAAGTAGTTTCGGGAGTATTACCATTACCCCCATATACACCATATTGTAATTCTGCCCTTGTCACTGGAGAAAAATTACTGCACCCTTGAACTTGGTGAATAAGTACTGTAGCACCTGTTGTAGTTAAAAATCTACGCCGAGAAAGCTGTGCCATACATCATTTCGTAGCAAAATATCAAACCCAAAATTATAGAGTTATTAAAACATATTTTAGGTGGTGAAAATAGGGAATAGAGAGTGGGGAATCGGGAATGGAAAATAAAAAAGATTTATTTTGAACTTTGCTATGTTATATATCTAATAATTATTTTTTCCTAAGGTTTATCAATTTTAATTCTCGTTTGAATGAGAAAACTTAGCGACTAAAATTACGAATATAATTTAACTCATCTATTTGTAATTGTGGCAGTGTCACAGGGAAAGATTGTTCTGCAACCCGATTATTCGGTTGAACTGCAAACATCGCTCGTAATACCATTGCTGGATCGACGTATCCACCACGATAACGGATTGTCCAATGGAGGTGAGGTCCAGTTGTCCTTCCCGTCATTCCTACCCGACCGATACGGACACCTGCAGGAATCTGTTGTCCTTCCCGAATCAAAATTCCACCGAGACTGTCGAATAAATAGGGTTGACCATCCCTTTCTACCACACCACCTTCTAAATGACAATAGGAATGTTGCCAATCTCCCGACTGGATGATTATATGGGTACCACAAGCTCCGCGATCACTGACTTTGATTACTGTTCCTGTCCACCAGTTGCGAATATAACTACCCCTGGGTGCAGCAATATCTAAACCATTATGAAATTCCCAATCATTACCACCTGTGGGGGAGCGACGATAACCAAAGGGAGACGTGTAGACTTGAAAGTTCTCCACAGGAAATGATGCTCGACTCCAATCGTTGCTGAAGGAGGTTGTGTTAATTTGTCTAGCCCTCACCAATTGGGGGGAGAATAATATAATTGATATTGCCACAACCAAAAACCAGAGAATGAAAAACTTTCTGCCAATTCGTAAACGTTGACGATACCATTGCCACATCATTTTCGCCTCTGTGTATTTTCGGTTTGAAATCAAGTTTGAGTCTGATTGCCAAATTCTCAATTAGCAGTTTTGACCAACTTTATTATTCCCTCTCCACGGTGCAACTTTATACCCCTATTGCAATAATCAAGCAATGGCATTATCTAAACCAGTTCCCTATGCTCCAATTAGCTCCTTTTTATCCCTATGTCTACCGAATTCTCCAACCCACCTTTCCCCAGTGTTTATGGAATGGCCATCCCCATTCCCCCCAAATAGCTTTGACTTTTGATGATGGTCCCCATCCGGAATACACACCGCAACTTTTAAAGGTTCTGGATAAGTACCAAATTCCTGCCAGTTTTTTTTGGTTGGGTGTCTGTGTGGAACGCATTCCCGAAATCGCTCGTAGTGTCTTTACCAATCACCATTGGTTGGGAATACATGGATATTATCACCACAATTTTCCCTTCCTGTCTCCAGAACAGTTACAAAATTCCCTTGTTCGCACCCAAAGAATTATCGCTAATGCCTGTAATTTAGCACCGGAAAACATTGTAGATGTGCGTCCACCTAATGGATTATTTACACCCAAAACCTTGAAACTATTACGTCAATGGAACTTTCGTCCTGTGATGTGGAGTGTGGTTCCGGAAGATTGGGTGCGTCCGGGAATTGAGGTGGTTAATCGTCGAGTTTTAACCCAAGTGAGGAACGGATCAATTATCGTCTTGCATGATGGTTACTATGGTGGTCAAGATGTTGCAGCAACGGTAGATTGGTTAATTCCTAAATTGCAAGAACGGGGATATGAGTTTGTGACTATTCCCCAATTGTGGCAATCACAGTCCTGTAGTGGGGGACAGAGTTGAAAGTCTTGATGGCAAAACTTTTCCTGAGTAAGGGTAATTGTCAGGTGGGTTAGGGAATGTTTAACCCACCATTGTGCTGCGATCGCTAATTTAGCTAATTTACCTGTTGAGTATCAGCTAAATCTATATACCAAATTCCCTTTTCAACTGTGCAACCCAAGCCTTGATTCGCTCATCGGTTAAATCAGATTGATTGTCTTCATCCAACGCTAAACCAACAAACTTACCATCCCTCAAAGCCTTGGATTCATTAAAATCGTATCCGTCCGTTGAAGTATAGCCAACTGTCTTTCCACCCTGGGCAGAAATTTTTTCCTCAATAATTCCCATTGCATCTTGGAAATTATCTCCATAACCAATTTGATCTCCAGTGCCAAAATAGGCTACTGTTTTACCACTAAAATCAATATTATCTAACTCTTGGTAAAGACCTTCCCAGTCACTTTGTAATTCCCCGATATTCCATGTAGGACAGCCAACAATAATATATTCATATTCACTGAATTCACTGCCGTCTGCCTGGGATACATCTACTAAATCAACGATATCGTCACCAAATTCATCACGAATAATTTGGGCTGCTGATTCTGTTTTTCCCGTAGTTGTACCGTAGAATAAACCTATTTTTTTCGACATATTCCTAATTTGAATGAACTCCAATTACTTCACCAAAATTGAAAAATTTTCACCTAATCTGCAAATTGATTGCCATAAAAGAATAGATCAGCTCTCCCTGCTCCCTAATAGTTTCTGGGGTTGATGAAAAATCCAGTTAGTTAGAGTAATCCAAAATCCAAAATCTCTACTGATAAATTCCCGGTGCTTGCACCATATCACCAGTTTGAAAATCAAATCCATTGGCATTTAAACGAGCGCGAATTGCGTGCCAAATATGACCACACAAGAATAAACTGGCTAAAACCAGGTGGGAAGTTGCTAACCAACCTCGCACCGTCACCACACCTGTTGTGGTTTCAATCACACCCACAGGACCGTAAAACACCTCTGGATAAACCGTGTTGTTAACGCTGACAAAGTAGGCTGCAAAAAAACCCATATAAGCCAAAGCTCCTAAACTGTAGGATAAATAGGCTTCCCCTGACCAGACAAAGATTTTTTGCGTCCAGGGTAAGGGACTACTAATTAGATGCCAAGTACCACCCAAAATACACATCAATCCCACCCAAATATGACCACCGACAACATCTTCTAAATTGTTGACCGCAGCCATTCCCGCTAGTCCATGTACCGGGAACAAATAACTAAATATGACAAAGGGATTCACTGTTGGATTACTAATTATCCGCACCTGACCACCATTGAACCAAGGATCAAATAAACCACCCCAAAACATCGCCTTTGCTACTAATAACCAAGCTCCAATCCCCAGTAAAATCAGGTGAATACCCAGAATACTGGTCATCTTGCGTTGGTCTTGCCAGTCGTAGCCAAAAAAACCAGCAAAGCTTTGATTGCGGGGTAATACGGATTCACCTAATAGGGCATGATAAATGCCACCGGCACCTAACACAGCTGAACTAATCAGGTGAAATACCCCAATCACAAAGTAGGGGTAAGTATCAACAATTACTCCACCTTTGCCCACTCCCAAGCCCAAAGTTGCTAGATGGGGAATCAAGATTAAACCCTGTTCATAGATAGGTTTGGTGTCATCATAGCGAGTAATCTCAAATAAAGTCATCGCTCCAGCCCAGAGGACAATCAATCCCGCATGGGCGACATGGGCACCTAGTAGTTTCCCGGAAAGTTCGGCAAACCGAGCATTGCCATTCCACCATCCCGCATCTGGAATAGAAGAAGTGATTCCATTAAAATTACTTGCCGTGTTTACCGTATCCATTGTTGCAGTAGTCATATTTAGGCAACCTCTCCCCGCGTTGAACGAACTAATTTACCTTGCTCAAAATCAAATCCAGCTGCTCTGAGTGCGTGCCAAAGATGACCCTGGAGGAAGAAAAATCCTAACCAAAACTGGGTATTGGCTAACCAAACACGGGATGAAAGTAGATCCCCATTACCAAAATAGGGAAAACGGTCAAAGCCAATATTTAATGCTGGGCCATAAAACTCCACTGGGTACACCAGAGTGTTAACGCTGACAAAGTAGGTGGCAATAAAACTCATCAGTGCCACTGCTCCCAAACTGTAGGATAAATAGGCTTCTCCTGACCAGACAAATAGGCGTTTTGCCCAGGGAAATGGTTCAGTGATAATGTGCCAAAATCCACCACCAATGCAGAGTATCCCTACCCAGATGTGACCACCGACGACATCCTCCAGGTTGTTGACGCTCGCTAGCCAATTCTTACCAACTGCACCGAATAAATACCCGAAAATTGCGATCGCATTCAAGTTAGGATGGTCAATGACTCTAACTTCACCCACAATCGGGTCGTACAAACCACCGTATAACATGGCTTTGGCGACAAATAAACCAGCACCTACACCCAGCAACACTAGGTGAATGCCCAAAATGGTTGTCATTTTCCTGCTATCATTCCAGCGATAACCAAAAAAACTAAATTGCTCCTCCAGAGTGCTTGGTCCGCGCAGAGCATGGAAAATTCCTCCTAATCCCAAAAATGCAGAACTAATCAGGTGCAAAACCCCGACGACAAAGTAGGGATAGGTATCTAACACCTGTCCCCCACTACCAACTCCCCAACCCAAACTGGCTAAATGGGGTAGCAAAATTAAACCCTGTTCATACATGGGTCGAGTGGTATCAAAACGGGCTATTTCAAACAAGGTTGTCACCCCTGTCCAAAATACGATCAATCCTGCATGGGCGACATGAGCACCCAACAGTTTCCCTGATAAGTCTGCGAAACGAGCATTTCCAGCCCACCAGGGTATTTGATTGGATGTACTAATTGCCATGCCTGTCATGGCTTTACCTCCTATAGGTTGCTTTTCGCTACTTAATGATTAAGTCTTTCAATTAAGCCTTGAAAGGTATCCTAGCAAACTTGTTGAAATTATTTATCAGTTATTTCATTAAGTTATATTAAAAAAATGAGAGTATATTCAGGGAGGATTTACCCTCCGCTATGGGGAAAAGTGATTATAAGGCTTCAATTTCTCGCCCTATTCCCGTACAGACGCGACATGTCGCGTCTCGACTCACCTCTGAAACCAAAAGATTATGTTCCGGTGTAACCCTATCCAAAGAAATTAAGATAAAATTGCAATTAGTTTCCAGCCGCTCATACATCTATGGAAACAGCAATAAACTGGAATTGGCTGAATTCATTTTTGGCTTGAAAGCAGGCCGAACAATGGATTTAGCTTTTTTATTGCAAGCGCGATACTTGGGTAAGAGTTGGGAGGCGATCGCAGAATTTATCTCGGCTTTTGCCAAAAATTAACTTTTGTAAATCAAAATTAATTTAAAAATATTCTCAATAGTTGCTAATTCATGTTAAAGATAAAGTAGTGGGGTAAATCCTCGACCAAGCCTTTTAGCTTTTGAGAAAAATTACTGCTATTTTGCCAAAATTTTGGTTGTCAAATCCATAAATCGATAAGGGAGTAAGCATCAATAATGCAGACATACGATAATCCCCAGGTCAAATATGATTGGTGGGCGGGAAATGCACGTTTTGCCAATCTTTCTGGCTTATTCATCGGCGCTCACGTTGCTCAAGCAGCCTTGACAATGTTGTGGGCTGGTGCATTTACGTGGTTTGAAATTTCTCGCTACAACCCAGAGATACCAATGGGAGAGCAGGGATTGATATTATTACCACACCTGGCAACTTTAGGCTTTGGTGTCGGAGAAGGGGGAGTAGTTTTAGATACCTATCCCTACTTTGTCATCGGCGCTCTACATCTGATTTCTTCGGCGGTGTTAGGTGCAGGGGCATTATTTCATACCTTCAAAGCACCACAAAATTTACGTGATGCCAGTGGACGCGCTTGTAAATTCCATTTTGATTGGGATGACCCGAAAAAACTCGGATTCATCCTCGGACACCATTTGTTGTTTTTAGGGTTTGCGGCTTTACTATTGGTTGGTAAAGCAATGTTTTGGGGTGGAATTTATGACGCAACCATTCACAACGTGAGAACGGTTGTGAATCCGACGTTAAATCCCTTGGTAATTTTTGGTTATCAAACCCATTTTGCTAGCGTCAACAACTTGGAAGACTTGATTGGTGGTCATATTTACGTTGGTTTGATGTTAATTGGTGGTGGGGTTTGGCACATAATTAAAGAACCATTCCCTTGGGCAAAAAAACTCCTGATTTTCTCTGGTGAAGCAATTCTTTCCTACTCTTTGGGTGGTATTGCATTAGCAGGATTTGTTGCTGCCTATTTTTGTGCCGTAAATACGCTTGCTTATCCAGTTGAATTCTACGGAAATGTGTTAGAGGTGAAGTTAGGTGTTAGTCCCTATTTTGCCGATTCAGTGAAGTTGGCAAATGGAGGTTATACCGCCAGAGCTTGGTTAGCAAATGCTCATTTCTTCCTTGCTTTCTTCTTCCTCCAAGGACATTTATGGCACGCATTGCGAGCAATCGGAGTTGATTTTAGAGAAGTTGAAAAGTCTCTGAATGCAGTGAATACGGTTAATAGTTAATCAATTATGGTTGACTTTTAACTGTTGATTGTAGTCAAAATTTTAACCCTATCATACCAGTAGTAATTGGTGCAGGCTTTTTGTACAGGTTGGCGGAAATATCCAGACTATTTGTCTGATGACTATGCTCCGCGTAGTCATCCAGTGTGTGAAGGCGGAGCCTTCATTTAGGAGGTATTAGCCCTCGCACCCTTAAGTTCCCAAGCGAAGTATAGGAGCTAGGGAAAGTGAGTATGTATCTAAAACACAACTTGATTTTTGCTACTTTACCATCCTGTTAAAGTCTATTCCTGCAATCCAAAATCTAAAGTAGGGATGACCCGACGGGTCATCTCTACAGGAATCAAAAATCAAAAGGAGGTAATATCAAATCGTGACAATTTCTATTGATAAAAGTTTTGCTGCTGATACTAACTTTTCTTGGTTAGTGGGAAATGCTCGCTTAACAGATTTATCTGGACAATTATTAGGCGCTCATGTTGCTCATGCTGGTTTAATTATGTTTTGGGCTGGAGCAATTACTGTTGCGGAAGTAACTAGATATATTCCTGGTGTTCCTTTGTATGAACAGAAAATGATTTTATTACCCCATTTAGCAACATTAGGATGGGGTGTGGGAAATGGTGGAGAAATTATTAATACCTATCCCTATTTTGTGATTGGTATCTTACATTTAGTAGCTTCTGCTGTTTTAGGTGCGGGAGGACTATTTCATGTTTTCCGCTCTGCACCAATTTTACATAATGCTGGTGGTAAGGCTGCCAAATTTCACTATGAGTGGAATGACCCCAAACAGTTGGGCTTAATCTTGGGACATCACTTGATAATCTTAGGTTGTGGAGCTTTTTTATTAGTTTTAAAAGCGATGTTTTTTGGGGGAATTTATGATGCTAATCTGGGAGAAGTACGTTTGATTAGTAATCCGACATTGAACCCGGCGACCATTTTTGGCTATATTGTTGGTTCTCACAATGGTCAGCAAACGTTTTTAGGAATGGCGAGTGTGGATAATTTAGAAGATGTCATTGGTGGACATATTTGGGTGGGGTTGATTTTAATTTTTGGTGGTATTTGGCATATTTTAGTACCTGCTTTTGGCTGGGTAAGAAAGATTTTGCCTATTGAACGAGGGGAAGAGATTTTATCCTATAGTTTGTTAGGTTTGGGTTTAATGGCTTTTATTTCTACTGTGTTTGTGGGATATAATAATATTGCTTTTCCTCCGGAGTTTTATGGTACAGAACGGTTAGGAATGGCGAATATTCAGTTTTTCCTCGGAATAATAGCTTGCTGCGGTTTTATCTGGCATTTTTGGCGAGGAAGAATTATTAAAGCTGGGTAAATAATGCAGTTGATTAGATTTAGTGCGTTATGGTTAGCACTAATTCCCGGATTTCTCACAAACTCCTAAAGCTTTCAGTGAGTAGGGAGTAGTAGGAAAATTAACCCATTACTCAAGGTTTATCACTCCCTTGTGAGAAATGTATGTAATTGCTCGAACACAGTGAATTATGCTCGTAGGGATTGAGAATTAATTTGCCACTACGAGTATTTTTTTAGATATTTTTGAGGATTAATGATGATGACGGTTATTTTTGCAGTTTGTGCTTGGTCCTTAATTGTGTTGACTATTTTTAGTCTTTGGCAAACCTTACAAGCTGGGATTAAGCATGTTCGGAAGTTGCATCAAATTCCCTGTGCTAATTGTGAATATTTTACGAATGATTATCGTCTCAAGTGTACGGTGAATCCGATTCAAGCTTGTACAGAAGAAGCGATTTGTTGTCGAGATTTTACAGCGAAAACAGCTACTTGTCATGCAAAACAAGCAGGTAGTAGGAAGATAAATCAAATAAAAAATTGTTGCAGGATATAAAGAATAGCTGCTGCAAAGGGGGTATATTCACCTTGTTCATTCATATTTTGATAGCTATCAATAAATAATTTAATTTCCTGCTCTTCTAGTCCTTCACAGATAGAAATTGCGGTATCAATGGCAAAACGACGCATTTTGCGGAGTTTATCGATATTCAGTGCAAGGTGTTTAATAGTTGTTTCCGCAGCATTGATATGATTGGGGTCATGACTGGGAAGAATATCACCAGCACCAGAGAAACGAAAATACTTAGCACAGTTGGGGTCTAGGGGAGATATCATGAGTTCTTCATCAAACCAGTTTGTTTTTTTGTGTCCGCAATGAACTGGTCTGGTGGGTCTGTCTTCATCTTCACCTTGACAGGATGCGATCAGATTGGTATAGCTAAAGGTGAGGTGGGGATATTTACTTTTGGGACGAAAATGTTCAATATGACAGGTACGACGGGTTATTCTGATTCCGCAGTAAGCGCAGGTATAACCTTGTTCTTTGAGTAGGTTTTCATAAACATCGTCTTTGACTCTACGGTCGAAGGATTTCCAGTTGGGGGTTCTGTTTCCTCGTTTAGCGTTCCATTTGGTTAAGCTGGTTGGTTCTGGTTTTTTGTGAATGTATCTCATTGGGATTTTGGATTTTGGATTTTAGATTTTGGATTCCCGATGGGTAGTAGAGACGCGATATATCGCGTCTCTACGTTTGATATATCGCGTTTCTACCTCAGAATTTGTTGGCGACGGATTAATATGTCTGCGCGGACGAATTCGGGTTCGTCTTCGCCGATTTGTTCGGCTAATTGATGACGGATTTGTTTGGCTGTTTCTATGTTTCCGTTGTCGATGCAGATAAATAATTCTTGAAGTTTGTCTTTAATTTGTTGAGGTCTTTCGGGGACTTCCATGAGGTCTTCGAGGATGCTGTTGGTATCTCGTCCAAAGGAACTGGTGGGGGTGGTTGCGATAATCCCTGTGTCGCTGGGTTCAAGGATGTATACTGATTCTGGTTTGATGTGACTGACGACTTGGGGGGAATGGGTAGTTGCAATTAACTGACAATTGGGAAAAGTGCGAGCGATCGCGGGAATGATTTCCCGTTGCCATTTTGGATGGAGGTGGAGTTCAATTTCGTCAATCAGCACAATACCTACACCGGTGAGGGGATTTTCTAAACTGGGATTGGCGATCGCCAGTCTTCTTGCTAGGTCTCCCACCATTGCTAGTAAGCATTTTTCTCCGTCGGATAGTTGGTTGATAATTAGTTCCCGACCGTTTTTATTGACTGTCATCCGCAAAGGGGAACGGCGAATGCGGAGATGGGAAAAATCGCTCAAAACCGAGGTAATTGCTTGACGAACTGCTTCCAGTTGGGGATGACGATAATCTGGGCGATCGCGACAGGTTTCGTTTTCCATGTCTTCTAAGGCTCGAAACCATTGGAAAAAGTTATTAAAGTTGATTTGCACTTTGTCTAATGCTTGGTCATAGGCTGCCACTGGTGCAAAGTGGGGTTTGGTTCGCATTTTCAGGGGAATATCAATTACCGCCCGATTTACGGCATAATAAACTAGTATGGGTAGGTTAAATTGGGGATTGCTGTGCAATTCTGCTTGGGTTTGAGCTACCAGTTGACGCAATTCCAGTAGGTTACTACTAGTTTGTTTGGAACGACGGGTTCTTTGTTTGCTTAGTGACCATTTCACCTCCCCCTTTGCGGTTGTGACTGTAATTTCGTTGCTGGTTTGGGGACTTTGGTCGTAAATATCATCTTCACGGAATAATCTTCCCGATGCATTGGGTGTGTGAATGGGACTAGCAAAGCGGGATAATAATATGGCAATGCATTCTAAAATACTGGATTTGCCAACTCCGTTGACTCCTAAAATTACGGTCGGTTGGTCAGGGATAAATTCTAAGTCTAATTCTTTGATTCCCCGGAAGGATTGGATTGTTAAATGTTTGAGTTTCATCGGTTTTGGTCGAGAATACGGTCGATAGTAGAGACGATTCGTCGGGTGGTCTTTAAGCAGGAGAATGCAATTATTGAGATATTATTTTTTATTTATTAGTGCTAATTATTTTTCGGCAGCCAGGTTTTTAAAAAGTTATCTGTCATGCATTTGTATAAATGAAATACTCTAAATAATTATGCATATTTATTTTCGAGACAAAAGTAGGTAAGCACACTTTTCAATGTGTAAATAGCAAATTCATAAATTAACTAAAATAAAAATTATTGTCAATCCTAACATTTTATGATTTTAGAGACGCGATATATCGCGTCTCTACACAACAATGATTTTCTACACGGAACAACTTTTTGTCCATTCCTGATGTTTTGTGCTTAATATCTCAACAGCTTCATCAAACGTTTGCACACAAATGGGAATTTTTATATCGTGGGGATTAGCCATCGGATAGGTGCTATTAACCATATATTTTTCTGCCCAAATAATTAATTCATCCCACATTTCTCCCACCATGATAAATGGGGTTTGTTCAAGTTGACGCACCTGCAATAATTGCCATATCATCAAAGCTTCTAAGGTTGTACCAATTCCTCCAGGAACAACTACAAAAGCATTGGATAACAACACAAAATGATGTAAACGGGTAAAAAAAGTTTGATGCTGATAAACATGCTCCACAAAAGGATTGGTTTCCTGTTCAAAATCTAAATCGACTCGAATTCCAATGGATTTTGTGCGGTTGTGGGGGTCGGCGATCACACTTCCTTCATTTGCAGCTTGCATTAATCCTGGTCCACCTCCGGTAATGATATCGCACCCCAAATTAGCCAATTGACTAGCGAGGTATTTGACTCCGTTGTAGAGGGGTGTATGGGGTTGTAACCTTGCAGAACCAAAAATAGTTACCCGATAGCGATCGCATTTAGGGGGTTGGACTCGTGTCAGGTTATTCACGACTTGCCATAATCCCAGTATTGTTTCTTCAATGATGGCAAAGGTGGCTTCGGTGTCATGTATACTTACGGGTCGGTTGCTTTGATTGTTGTCGTTGATCCCCATTGTGGATTTCTAGTCTCGCTTGCAGAAGAATACAGGATACAGGATACAGGAGATAGGAGACAGAATACAGGATACAGAATGCATTGAAAATATCTGGAAAAATAGTAGCAATAACAACAGACGTAGCAGTGCTACGTCTGGACAAAATGGTTTTATTTGATTCCCTAAATCGATACACCGATGTATCCACCACTAGCGGAGGCGATCGCGGAAATCAGAGCGGTGAAGAATAACCACCAGGATGCGACTGCTGCTGCTTTACGGGTTTCTTCGACTTGTTTTTGAGCTTGATATTTGATTTGTTCCAGTCGAATTTGGGCTTCTTGCTGGATGCGTTCGGCTCTTTGTAAGATTTGATTACGGGTACGTTCGATTTGATGTACAATTAGTTCTGCATCGGCTTGGGAAATATCGTCACGGGAACTGAGAACTGCAATTACTGTGTCTCGATCAATTTGGGAAAAGCGATCGCGTAGTGCTTCAAATCCAGCTTCGGGGTCGTGGAAGAGGGTGTAAATGTCCTGTCTGATTCCTTCGTAGTTGAGTTCGGGACATTCCAAACTATTTAGATAGTCGCGAATTTTATCCAGGATTTTTTGGATTGAGTTTTGAATACGTAGTTGTATCCTTTGTAACTTTTCCATCGCTTGGTCACGGACAGCAAGAATTTGGTCGATGGTTTGGTTGATTTCGGCTTCTGAGAGGTCTTCCCGTTGGGAAAGTAAAGCAACGATGGTAGAACGGTCAAACTGGGATAACCGGACTTTTAAACTTTCCATCCCTAAACGGGGGTCCTGGAGCAGTAGTTGCAGGTCGCGTTTAATACCTTCAGGATTGAGTTCGGCTTTGTCGGTGGAACGCAGATATTCAGCGATCGCTGCTTGGAAATTCTGGATTTTTTGTTGGGTACGGTAAGCGAATCGTTGGGGTGCTTTGGCTATTTCTTGGATGGTCTGTTGCACTTCGTCGATAATTTGATTTACCTGTTGGGGGGTTAAATCGTCCCTTTGGGCTAATAATTGAACTAGGGTGTCCCGATCCATTGCTGCTAAACGCTGTTTAATTGCTCTGAATCCCAGTTTGGGATGACTGAGAAGTAAATTCAGGTCGCGTTTGATACCTGCTGGATTTAACTCCGATTTCCCCGTATTACGTAAATATTCGGCGATCGCATCCATTGCATGGTCGTATTGAGTTTGGGCTGCATGGACGATTTTCTGAGGAACAGAGACGATTTGATACCAGGTGTCTTCGACTATATCGATAATTTCGTTAACTTGAATTTCATTTAAATCGTTTCTGGTAGTCAGTAATTTTACGAGGGTATCTCGGTCAAATTGTCCTGCGCGTGCTTTTAATAAATTGGCTCCGGTTTCCGGGTCTTGGAGGAGGATTTTTAATTCCCGTTCAATTGCAATAGGATTTAATTCCTGTTTACCAGTGTCCCGGAGGTAGGATTGGAGTTTGTACCATTGTTGTTCAACTTTTGCTTTTGCACGACCAAAGGTTTCTGTTGCTTCCTCTACCACCATATCCCGTGCAGTTTCTAACTCATTCGCAATGGTGGTAATCTCAATTTGATCCATGTCTCCCCGTACCTCCAAAAACCTTTCCAGGGTAGGACGGTCAAGTTGAGCAAGACGATTAATTAATTGTTCGCAACTTACTTCTTGGTCTAGGAGAATCGGTTTAAAATTCAGATTGATTTTCTCCGGTGTAAATTCCGACTTGGGTGTGTTGTGGAGATAAATTTCCACCTCATTGAAAAGGGCGATCGCAGCTTCTCGTTCCTGTGCTGCTTCTGCTGTGACTAACACTTCGAGGCGAATACTTTCTAAGATATTAGCAATACTTTGGATTTGAGTTTGGGTGAGGAGACCCTTTTGTTTGAGTAATTTGACGAAATCAGTGCGGTGAATTTGTCGTAATTGTAATGCAACGATTCCCGGTTCTGCGTAGGGGTCATAGATTAAATCACGAAACTCGATTTGCAGATTTTGGGGTTGGAGTTGCCAATTATAGGCATTGAGTAAATAATTTTCAATATCGCGACAAATCACATTGGGAATCGCTGGTTTTGCACCAATTTGACTCGCAACCAGGTTTGTTTTTTCCCCCACTAACTGGGAAACAGTTTGCAATTTATCGACGACTTTTTCCACATCTAAATCTGACAGATCTGTCCTTCCCATGACAATCGCCATCAATGCATTTAAACCGATAGTTGCAGCTTGTGCTAGGTGACTACTTCCTTCCTGTTTCTGTCGATTTTGTTGCTTCAGTTCCTGTACTAAACCGTCCAATTTTCTACCGAAATCATCCCCCAACAATTGGTCACGGGTTGCAGTTTGGAGAAAACTGCTAATATCATCCAAGCTACTAGATTTTGCAGGTAATTGCTTAATTTTTTTCTGCCATACCGACTCTAACTTCGCGGCAATTCTGTGTACATCCCGCTTTGATAAATCGGTGCGATCGCTAACTAAATCCACAAAAGTTTGACGGTTAATATCCTGCAAATATTCACTATCAACGATATCCAGAAAATTCTCATCCTCCAGCAACTGTTCAAAATCAGCCGCGATCGCTTTTAAGTCTAACTTTGCCGGACGAATCGAATCAATATATTCCTCCACATTCGAGCGCAAAGTATCAGGGTCAATTGCTGCACCCAATTCCCGTCGTACCGCAGCTGTTGCAGCTTCCACCGTTGCAACCACCTGTTTACTTGCAGCCTTTCCCGCAAAAGCCGCAGTTGCAGTTCCCAAAATCGCTTGAAAACCCGATGTAGCCGTATTTACCACCGAACCAATTAAGGAACCCACCGCAGTCGAACTCACCCATACCAACAGGGAGAAATAGGTAGCCCAAATTACTAAACCCACAATAGCTCCGGAAATTGGTGCAGCAAATAAACTCAATTTCACCGCTAATTTACTAGCAAAAAATAACGCCAAGGTGACACTAATGAGAGTTCCTAATCCCAGGACAAAACTAATTTTTTTCACCGTCACACCGAAACTATCCCCATCACCATCATTCAGGGATGTAGTAGAGGAACCGGACGCACCTAAAAGAGAAATTCCGATAGCAATTCCTAAATTAGTGAGTAATAATTGAAAAGCAAAAGCTAAGACCACACCCGCGATTAATGCAATAAAAAACTGCGGACCACTAAACACCAAAGCCTCACTTTCAGCCGCTTCTGGAGGAGTTTGCACCGTCACCTGAGCTAAAAGTTTATGTGAATACATCTTAGTTTGTAAGAATATTATGTCGAGAAGCATTGACTTTTCCTAATGACTTATACAGACGAAATCTTCAATATTGATGACTACAACTATCGGTCATTCAACTTTGAATTTCTCCTCAAAATACCAGGGTTTTTATTCCTTTAACTGTAGGCTTAATCGTACCAATACTTCTCTTTATAGAGATTCTATCCCCAGAATCAATCTGCCGGCATATCCAATACCTATTTAATACCCCATTAACGAAAAAAATATTTCCTGTGATATAACTACAAATCTATCTTTTGGTAAAATAGTATATAAAAATCTTGTACTGGTTGGCGGAAATATCCAGACCATTTATCTGGTGATTATGCTCTGCGTGGTCACCCAGTAAATGAAGGCTACCGCCTTCATTCACGAGGCTGGAGCCTCACACCCTTGGACTCCCACACGGAGCATGGGAGCTAGGAAAACAAGCTTCTCCGTAGGAGTCGCCACGATAATTAAATTAAACCTGACTCAACAAAGGGAAAAAATGACCGACGGGACCTTGACCACTACCGATATTCAAGGCATGTTTCAGGGCGTTCGTTACATACAGTTTAGCATTGACGACGGCTGTAAATAAATCCTGTTGCCGAGCCAAATTAGCCGCGATCGCAGCTGATAGGGTGCATCCTGTGCCGTGGGTATTTTTTGTTGGGATATTTTCGGTTGTCAACACTTCTAATCTAGTTCCATCAAAAAACACATCTATTCCCCGTGCTTCTCCGCTCATCCCCCCACCTTTAACTAATACAGCTTGGGGTTGTAAATCTGTGAAAATCTTTTCTGCCGCAGCTTTCATCCCATCTAAACAATTAATTTCCCATCCTGTAAAAATTTGCGCCTCATAACGGTTAGGAGTCGTAATTAATGCTTTTGGAACTAGCTCATGCTTCAGTAATTCGACGGATTGATCATCAATTAACTGCGCTCCCGTCCGCGACACCATCACCGGGTCTACAACTAACTTGGGAATATTTACAGCTTCCACTTGGGAAACCACGCTACCAATAATCTCCCCATTTAACAACATCCCCGTTTTTGCCGCTTGCACACCAATATCATCCACCACCGCTCGAATTTGTGCAGCTACCCCTTCCCCAGAAATGGCATCTACCCGTGTCACACCTAATGTATTTTGGGCTGTCACACAAGTCACCGCACTCGTACCATGCACACAATGAAAGGCAAAAGTCCGTAAATCAGCCTGAATCCCCGCACCACCACCACTATCAGAACCCGCAATTGTCAAAGCTACAGGAATATTTGGTTGATTCATATTTTGATTTGAGATTTTAGATTTGGGATTTGGAATTTAGAATACATTATTGACACTATGACAGCAAAAATATTTTTCTCGTTTGAAAATAGGGAGTGGGGAGTGGGGAGTAGGAAGTAGCCTTCATGTACTGCACATACCAGAAAGTATGAAAGTGGTTTTTCCCCGCTCCCGACTTACTTTCCACTCAGTAGAAAAGTGAACCCATTACTCAATGCCGATAATTTTCTTGCGAGAAATACAGGTTCTAAGCTAATGTGCAGACAAAAATCTCAAATTATTTTAAGCTGCATTTGGAGCGAGTTAACTGTAAGTGTTGAGTAACGGCTGAGTTTTCTTTCTATTCCCTACTCCCTAAAAATTTTAAGAGTTTGCTCCAAATCCGGGTTAAGCGCTCAACAATTTACCTCCTACAACTAAGCTAACCAAAAATCCTGGGCAAAGCGGATGCAATACAGGAATAATAATAAACCAAAAAAGCAAATGATTCCCCTGCCCCATTTGGGATATTTAGCACAGAGAAAACCAATGGCGATAAATATAGGTGCGATCGCATAAATGTATCTGTCTACGGAGGCTGTTAAACCCGTATTCAGCGCAATTCCGTAGGATAAAAAACCATAGGTGGCGGCGGTTAGGGTGATTTTTGGAGCATAATAAATTAATAAACCCAAACCGCCAAAGATAAACACGAGTTTGAATAGGGAATCGCCAACCATTAACCACAGGATTAACCATAATCCCCAAAAACCGTAACGGACTTTGGTTATACCGAGTTGGTGACGAAAATATATCAGTAACCCCGCCGCACCAACAACACCTGCAAGTTGTAGCAAATAGCTGGGGTCTTTGATATATCCAGCAGTCACATTTTTGCCCCCCAGCAAAACTTGGAGTAACATCAATAACCAACCATGAGCCGCAAACCCAGTGGAACTACGCCATCCCTTTTGAGCATGGAGAAACGCTAAACCATCGCCAAACTGGAGCCAACAGAATAGACTAAACAGACAAATACCAATTGCGATCGCCAAACTTGCAGCATAGGCTGGAATCGGTCGTTTCTGTCGCCACGCAGTCCATAAAAACGCTGGAATTAACGCCACACCAGTAATCCGCGTTGCTGTCCCTAATCCTCCCCAAATACCCACCCAAATATATTGTTTGCGTTCAAAGGCGCGTAATGCCGCAATACTAAAGAGTAAAAATAACCCTTCCGTGTACATCACTGACCCGTAGAGGGAATAAGGACACCAAGCCAAGGCTGTCGTTGACCATCGAGCAACCTCCCGACCGTGAAATTCTTCTGTCCACCAATAGAATAAAATGAGCGAGAATAAAAAAGCCAGATTATTAATTAATAAACCACTCTCCACCACCGGAATACCAGTACGGGAAAGTAGCCAAATTAATAACGGGTACAGAGGAAAAAAAGCGATCGCATATTGGTTATTGTCTAAATTATCACCGAAATGACTGCCATAATTGTAACCCTCGACAGCGATTTTGTAGTACCAACCACTATCCCAAGCAAATAAAGTATCCCACCAACCCTTTTCCATCACTGTCGGGGTGACAAGTGGCATAATTACCAACATCACCCCAAACACAACCAACCTGCTAGATATCCACATCAAACAGGGGAAACGAATCTTTTTTGGGAGTAATTTTATACTAACTACGCGTTCCATTTTATATTCAAGCTTTTTCTGGGCTAAAACCACAACTAAAAAAGACCACTAGTCGGCTACTCCCTAACTTCTTAAGCGTCCTTGCAAAAACTTACCCCATTCATTGGCTAGGGGAACTTCGGTAAAAGGGATTTGAACAGATTCAGAGGAATTTTTGAATCGGAATTCTAAGGCGATATTTCCTGCTTTTGGTGGTAGGGTATCAAACTCGATTGGTGTATTATTGACTAGTAAGCGAACCTGCTGGACATCATCCAAGCAAAAAGTTTGAAGGGAAACCGGGGCATTCACTGCGGGCTTTCCCCAGGTGATTTTATTGTCTTTTTGACCTAAAACTGCGTAGATATCGTATTTAGCACGGTCAAAATTTTCCGCCCAAGCCTTATATGCCTCGATTTTTTGATATTCCCTTGCACCTTGCCATGCTAGCCAAAAGAAGATAATTAACAAAGGTAGCCAAAATAGACCGCGTTCCATAGTTTCTGTTAAGTATAGTTTATAAAAGGGCAGGGGAGCGGAGGGGAAAAGTGAATGATTATATTGTATATTTCAGCCTTTAGACTTTACACAGTCAACAAGTAAGCTTTTCAGCTAAACGGTTAATAGTCAACCGTCAACAAAATTAAAGGGAAATGTCTTAGCGTGCAAAGCATAATTTTTATCAACTATTTTCCAGATTTTTCCTGCTTCCTGTCTCCTGACGACCGTATTCTTCGTATTCTTAATTTACAAAATCCACCCAGTCGAGTTTGTATAAGTTATCGTAGTGAACTATAGGCTTTCTATTGTAGATGGATTAATATGCGAAGGCTAATAATATCTGGTTTATTTGTAATTGCATTGTGTTTAACTTTAGTTAATTTTGTCAGTGGGCGTGGACTTGCTGTCAAGGGTGAGTATGACACAATTTTGTTAAATTTTCGCGAGGATATTCCCAGGGAAGCAGTTAAAAACGATTTGAGAGCGATCGCTAGTTTATTTCAGGTGACACCCAAGTTGGATAATGAGTTTTCCGCGCGGGACAATGTTTATATTATTCAAGGTGATAAAACCCGTCTCCAGGAACTCAGACAGTCTGAATTTGCCAAAAATACTGAGTATATCGAACCCAATTACATCTACAAACTTCCAAAATTGGGTAATCCGCGCTTCGGTCAAGTGACACGGGTCGGGAATATCCTTCCTGTAAATGCCGACGAAAGTGGGATTAATGACAGTAATGCAGAACAGCCGAAGTCTGCTACCGCACCGAATGACCCCATGTATGACCGACAATGGCATATGCAAGCGGTGGATGTGGAAGGTGCCTGGCAACACACCAAAGGTAAAGGTGTCACCGT
Organism: uncultured Calothrix sp.; assembly: GCA_937973965.1. Classification (GTDB taxonomy): domain Bacteria; phylum Cyanobacteriota; class Cyanobacteriia; order Cyanobacteriales; family Nostocaceae; genus NIES-3974. The sequence continues at coordinate 48,712 of CALJJQ010000119.1, forward strand.
AGCCGTTATTGATACGGGTATCACTAAAGTTCGCGATTTAGTGGAAACCAATTTTGTTAAGGGATACGATTTCGTCAACGGTAAGGAAGATGCCAGCGACGATAACGGTCATGGAACCCACGTTGCAGGAACCATTGCTCAAGCTACCAATAACAGCTATGGTGTGGTGGGTGTAGCCTACGAAGCCAGTTTAATGCCCCTCAAGGTTCTCGATAGTTACGGTAGTGGTACGGTGGCTGATATTGCCGAAGCAATTCGCTTTGCCGCAGATAATGGAGCCGATGTCATTAACATGAGCCTAGGGGGTGGGGGCGAAAGCCAGTTAATGAAAGATGCTATTAACTACGCCCATAGTAAAGGTGTAGTTATCGTTGCGGCTGCGGGTAACGAAAATGACAATGGTGTCGCCTATCCCGCCCGATATCCCCACGTAATAGGGGTTTCCGCCACTGGTCGGGACGGAACTAAAGCCGATTATTCCAACTTTGGCGCTGGTGTGGATATTTCTGCCCCCGGTGGTAGCAGTGATGCACCGATTCTCCAGGAAACCGTTGATATGGACAACAAGGGACAGGGAACCTTCCTGGGTTTACAAGGAACCAGTATGGCATCCCCCCACGTCGCGGGAACCGCAGCCCTAATTAAAGCCAGTGGAGTCAAGGACCCCGACGCAGTCGAAAAAATCCTCCTCCAATCCGCCGAAGCAGTTAATGATGATATCCTCAACTACTATGGAGCTGGACGACTCAATGCCGCAGTTGCTGCTCAAAGCGCAACAGGAGGACAAGACTTTTTCCAATGGCTATGGAACAACATCAAAGACATCTTCCAAGACTTTTTCCGTTGGTTATGGGATAACGGCTACCTCAACCCCGGATTCTGGATCGATGGTGGTGCGATCGCTCTAATTCCCAAACTAATCATGGTCATCGGTTCCTACCTGATTGCCTGGTTTTTACGCACCTATTTTCCCTTTACCTGGACATGGAGTCTCGCGACAGGTCTGGTTGTAGGTAGCTCCGGATTCTTCCCCTTGAGAATGATCCACGTCTTTGATGTCCCCCACTGGCCATTCCGACTTGCTGGTAGTTCCATCGCCGAACTCGGTAACATCCTCCCCGGAACTGACCCCTTTAATCCCATTTTCGCCAGCGTCCTCATTCCCCTAGGATTAGCAGCTTTACTACTAGGACACCCATCCTGGAAATGGTTTGCCATCGGTTCCACCATCGGTATGACCGCATGTTTAGGAGTCAGTGCTATCTTCGACCCCGCAGTTTGGGGATTAGGTAGTGGCATCTTTGCCCGTTTATTTTTAGCAGTGAATGCGATCGCCTGCTACAAACTCGCCCATTTAATTATCTCCAATGAACCGAAAACTGTTTCGTAATTCGTAATAGCCTGGTTATCTCGTCCCTACGCTCCGCGTGGGGACGCATTCCAAGAGGCTCTGCCTCCACATTCTTCAACCCAACCTACCCAATAATCAGGCTTTTAAGCCTAACTGAGCTATATTATCTCGTCCCTACGCTCCGCGTGGGGACGCATTCCAAGAGGGCTACTGCCTCTAAATTCTTCAACCCAACCTACCCAATAATCAGGCTTTTAAGTCTAAAGACGCACGTAGTGCGGATCGACCGAAGAGTAATCCAAAATCCAAAATCTAAAATCCAAAATCCCCAACCATGAGTATCAAAATCCAAGGAAAAATCGAACGCCGTGACATCGGTATGGGTGCATGGGCAATAATTAGCGAAGACGGCACGACCTACGAAATTCTACGCGGTGCCGATAAACAATTATTACAAGCCGGACAAACCGTCAACATCACCGGAACCATCCGCAAGGACGTAATGACAACAGCCATGATTGGTCCCATCCTCGAAGTCGAATCCTTTGAAATCCTTGAATAGGGTAACAGAGAACGGTTTTTATCTGGTATCAAAGACGAATTTTGTAGAGACGCGATACATCGCGTCTCTTTTTAAATATCAGTAACCAAACAGAATTATTTACAGAAAGCATTAATTTTTCGTTAAAACAACAGATTTTTCTGCCCTCTCCGACATCACCAAAGAGTTGGGGTGAGGTTCATCAGAGAAGCATTTTCCTTGTAGAGACGTAGCATTGCAACGTCTCTACATGTTCAACCGATACAAAAATCGTGATATATATGATTTAATTACGTATTTTCACCAGTATCGACCGAAATGATTCACAAATCATATCTATTCTGCCATCCATGTATTCTATTGGGCCTACTTTTGTGGTCGGGAACACCAACAAATGCCCAAATTGTTCCAGATAATACCTTGGGTGCAGAAGCTTCACGGGTGACACCCAATGCACTCATTAATGGTGGAATTGCGGATCGAATTGATGGTGGTGCAATTCGGGATGTGAATTTGTTTCACAGTTTTCGCGAGTTTAATGTTGGTGACGGTCAACGGGTTTATTTTGCGAATCCATCGGGAATTCAAAATATTCTGAGCAGGGTGACAGGTGGAAATCCCTCGAATATTTTCGGCACTTTGGGGGTGGATGGTGGCGCAAATTTATTTTTAATTAATCCTAACGGGATTTTATTTGGACAAAATGCCAGTTTAGATTTGCGGGGTTCCTTTGTGGGGACGACTGCAAATAGTGTCCAGTTTGGGAATCAAGGGTTGTTTAGCGCTACAAATCCGGAAGCACCCCCTTTGTTAACCATAAATCCCAGTGCTTTGTTATTCAACCAGATTAATCAAAATGCAGCCATCGTCAATCAATCCCAAGCACCTGCGGGGGTAAGTCCCAATGGTAATAATACAACCGGGTTGCGCGTACCTGATGGTAAAAGTTTATTGTTGGTGGGTGGGAGTATTAACTTAGCGGGTGGTAGTATTAGAGCCGATGACGGTAGGGTTGAGTTAACCGGTTTAGCAGCACCGGGAAGTGTGGGGTTGAGTCGAACAGGGGATATTTTCAGTTTAGATGTTCCGGTTGATACTCCGCTAACAGATGTGTCTTTGGGTAATGGAAGTATAATTAGCGTTTTTGGTGACAGGGGTGGAGATGTTGCCATAAATGCAGGTAATATCCGATTCCAGAGTGCATTCATATTTGCGGGAATTGGTACTGGTCGGGGAACTGGGAATACCCAAGCTGGGAATGTGAGTTTAAATGCAACTGGTGCTATTTCTCTGGAGCAAGATAGCCATATTGATAATTCGGTGTACGGTAATGGCAAGGCTGGGAACGTATCTTTGCAAGCTGGTGGTAGTGTCAATAT
>CALJJQ010000120.1 GCA_937973965.1 uncultured Calothrix sp.
GATTACTTCTAAATTACCCACATGACCAAAGTTACTTTGAATCATGGTCATGGCATCAATTTGACCAACTTCTTGTGCCACTAAAATCGGTCCTTGCCAAGGGAGGTTTTCGTCGTCGTTGTCCCGCCAATAAAATGCAAATCCGCCATTGGTAGCGGGTACAACCAGTTCAAAATTCCCCTGGTTGCCAAATCGACTTTGAATTAAGACGGGATTGGCTAAAGCTGGATTGGAAGCGGTAGATACAAGCTTTTTTTTGTTAGCCATAATAATTAATGTTGATAATTTGATTGCGGGGAATATTTTCCCTAGGTAACTATGAAGAGAAAATATGATTGTGGGCAAATTGAAAATTTGCCTATATAAGCATTTTTCCCAGTTAAGCTATACAGAATGGCTTAACCGGCTTGCATTGTATACCTGTTAAATTATGTTTTGGTAATGTTTAATCAAGCTCAAAATTAAGTAAATAAAATCAAAATTTAACCAAAAATATCAAATTTCAACTTGACAAATATATTTACGGATTTATGATGATAAATTTATCTGCTTTAGGTCAATACTTGATTTTCTTTCTCCCTGGAAAACTGGAAAATAGGTGAATGGGGAGTAGTGAGTAGGAAGTTCAATCATCATGAATGGGTATTAATTATTTGTAATCTAACCCCAGTCTTAAGTAAAGTTTATTTTCATTTACTGTCATCCATCGAGTTTTACTGATAATGTGGATATGTATGCTTGAATGATTACTGTATCTATCAATCAATCGCACAACCAGCTAAAGAAATTGTCTTAATATTTGTTTACATTATGAAATAAATATATACAGGAATCATGATTGATTTTAGTGGACAGAAATTAGGCAAATTCTTGGTAAGTGCAATAAGTTTTTGTTTTTTTGGATCTAAACTCGATGCAAATTCCTATTTTCCAGACTCCTATGAAGCATTATTGCGATCGCTGGATTGAAGAATGGTGTCTAGATAATGGTTGGACAGACCTGTTTATTGAACGCAGCAACAATTACTGGGCATTTCCTCCAGGTGCAGTCATGCCAGAACCAATTCCGGCTCAAGTATTGCATATAATTAAAGCAGAGCGAGGAATGACGTTTGAAGAAAAGTTTTGGTCGATATCAGCAGTCATCGGGACATTGGTAGCGATAATTTCCACCTACATATTTAAATGTCCGATGCCGATTATTATTGCCTTTGCATTTGATGCGGTGACAGCTGCACAGTTGGAATTGGAAGATATTTAAAGTTGCGATTTTACGATTGATAGCCATCATGTTTCCATATCTGAAAAATGCTGCTCGGAAAGGGCAGCATTTTTGATTTTAATTCCGTTTCCTGGGACTGAAAATTCATCTGTCAAGGAAAAGCAAACTATAATAGCAAAGTATTGAAGTGATGACTAAATGGCCGAATATGGAAAAAATTACGTCTGGAACATGGTATCTAGTCAGTGTGAAGATGAAAAAACGGGATATTTTCCTCAAATACTTGGATTTGATGATAGCAAAAAATCATCTCGAAGAATTGATTCTTGGCATTGAAAAGCCTGTCGATTCAATGTATGAAGATAATGTTTTAGTCAATTTGAGTAATTACCACGAAGCTGTTAGTCATCTCAAAAATATCGATACATTTTTAAATATTCAACGTAAACCGATTCCCTTGGAAGCTGTGAATCGGATGTTGTAATAGCAATTTGTCAAAAAAATACAACAGTAGAGACGTAATATATTACGTCTCTACTGGATGCCAAAATTATTTATTTTCCCCTTGACAAATATGGCGTTCTTCTGTGGATAAATGGGGATGATTTTCCAGGTAGTTATGAAGCCAATTACATCCCCGTTTGAATAAAGAGTCAAAATCTAATTTTGAGGATGCAAGGCTTGTAAAATTCCAAATTTTAATCAGATTATCAGCATCTCCAGAAACTATATATTTGCCATCGGGACTAAAAGTCACACTGCGCACATTACTATTATGGCCGGTTAAAGTTTTCACCAGTTGACCGGTATGGGTCGTCCATACTTTGATGGTTTGGTCATCGGATGCAGAGGCAATATATTCGCCATTGGGAGAAAAACTAATTTTATTTACTTCGTGGTTATGGGCATTAATTGTTCTGATTAGTTCCCCGCTGCGACTCCAAAGTTTAATTTTACCATCATGACTTGCCGATGCCAACAAGTTGCCAGCAGGAGAAAAAATGACATGCCAAATTAAAGCATCATGGGCTGGTATGGTTTTAATGAGATTACCTTGGGGATTCCATAATTTGATAGTTTGATCTGCGCTTGCAGAAGCCAGAATTTGACCATCTGGGGAATAACTGAGACTTGTCACCCAATAGCTATGTCCTGATAAGGTGTGAATTTTATTAGTGGTTTGATGCCAAAGTTTAATGGTATTATCTGTATTGCTATAAACTAAAGTTTTACCATCGGGAGAAAAAATTAGATTACTGTACCAATCTGTTTCCAAAGGAATAGTTTTGATTAAATTACCATTCAGTCGCCAAAGCTTGATGGTATTATCAACACTTACGGAGGCAATAGTTTGCTGGTCAGGGGAAAATACCACTTTATTAACTTCTTGTTGATGACCAGTAAATTTATGTAAAATTTTCCCAGATTTATGCCACAAAATCAATGTTCCGTCGGCACTAGCTGAGATAAAATACTTTCCATCAGGACTAAAGGCAATGTCTACTACGTCTCTTTCATGACCGCGTAAACTGAGGGGAATGATATTATTTAACTGCCATAGTCTGACGGTTTTGTCATCACTAGCACTTACAAAAGTTTGACCATCGGGTGAAAAAGCCACATAGTTAATTGTGCGTCCATGTCCAGCTAAAGTTTGCAATAATGTTCCATCTAACCCCCAAATTTTAATGGTGTTATCGGTACTGCTAGAAACCAGAATTTGGCTATTTGGGGAATAGGTCAGACGGGTTACTTTAGCACTGTGGTCTTGAAATCGATATAAAACTTTGCCATCCCGGTCGAGAATTAGCACCTTACCTTGGGTATTTGCCACTGCTAGGGTTTGACGATTGGGACTAAACGCGATCGCACTGATTTTCGCATTTTCATCCATATCTTGTTGGGGTAGTTGAAATGTCTGAATTTTCTCCCCTTGCATATTTACAAAGATAATTTTTCCCTTTGGCATTGCCAAAATTAAGGTTTTACCATCTTCAGAAAGATGGAAAGCATGGGGTATATCCCTAATCCCCAGATTCTCCGCAGATAGAGTTCGTAAATGTTGACCTTGTTGATTCCAGAATTTCAGACTTAAATCTCGACTTGCGGAAATTAATTCTTCTCCGTTTTGGGTAAATTTTACTGCTAATACGGGCGCACTATGGGCATTAATAGTTGTGAACAAAGTACCATCTGGTCGCCATAATTTGATAGTAGTATCTTCACTTCCGGAGGCTATTAGCTGACCATCAGGACTAAAATCCACATCATTAACTGTATCTTGATGACCCACTAAGGTTTTTAAAAGCTTACCATTGGCTTGCCAAGTTTTAATAGTTTTATCGGCGCTAGTTGTGGCGATTTTTTGTCCATCTTGACTAAATTTAGCTGATAGAACTAAGCTGTTATGTCCCAACAAACGGTTACTTTCAGTGATATCAACTACTGCTTGATTGAGGTTATTTTCTGTACGCAGTTGTGCTTCCATTCGATTTACTTGATTCCATCCCCACCAATTCACCTGACTGCGAATTTTTTTAGCTGCTTTCATCGCTGTAACTAAGCCATCAAGTTGTTTATGGGAGAGGAGATAATTTTCTGCCAAGGAATTTAAGGTTTTAATTTCTTCTAATTTGGTTTTTTGACTTTGTTGATAGGCAAAACCTGCTAATCCACAAGCTATTAGACCTAAACTACCCATGAGGACGACAGCAATTTGGGTCATCCGTAATCGTCGTTTCACCTGTAATTGTTGTAATTGTCTTGCTTCTAAACAAGCTGCGATGAATTTCTGTGTATCCGTTGCTAATTCGTCTGTATAGTTAATATATATATCTTCCGCCTCCGCAAGTCTGACACCCTGTAATAAAAAATCTGGACAACAATTATTTTCTAACCATAATTGGGCAGATTCTTCAATTTGACGCTGCACTCGTAAACGGGAACGATTTTCTTCTAACCACCAACGCAAGGTAGACCAGTGGCGAATCAGAATTTCGTGAGCAACTTCGACTGTCACCTGATGCGAATTAAAGAGGTTATGGTGATGATTTTCACTTACACCCTTACCCATTCCGGTGACTTTTTCCTTGTCTTCCACACCCATCACAACTAATTTGGCATCTGTCAACACCTTGAGGGTTTTTTCTACTAAATCAGTTGGATATTTTGCCACAATTAATTCCGATTTATAAACCCGTCTGCGGGTATCTTCCGTACCTTCTCCCAGTTGGGTTAATGCGAGAAAAATCCACTTGGCACAGGCTTGCATTTGGGGATTTAAGCTATCATATACAGCTTGGGAAGACCTTTCTAGAGCGCCTTGAATTCCCCCTAATTTTTCTTGATATGCATCTAGGGTTAACCGTCCATTGACACGATATTGCCACAACTGCTCTAACACAAACTCTAACAATGGTAAGTCTGCCACTGAATGGTTTAACTCCCGCAATAACACTTCTACTAACTCCGGTTCAATTTGTAAACCGACCTGTTGTGCGGGATTGACTATGACTCGACGATAATTATCTAAACTTAAATGGGGTGGCACTAAAATGGTATAATTTCGCAGAGCGATCGCTAGTTTTTCTTGTTCTAAACAGGCGGTGATAAAATCAGCCCTTAAGGTGATGACAACTTTAAATCTATCTGGAGCAAATTCTAAAGCTGCAAAAATCAACTTTAAAAATTCTTCCCGTTCTTTTCCACTAGCTAAGGTGAATATTTCCTCAAATTGATCGATGACCAATACTAACATTGGTTCGGGACAAAGACGTAGCCAATAAACAAAATTTTCACTACCTTGATAAACAATACCTTCAATTTGTTCTGCAGATAGTTTCATCTGGGACTGATTATTTTCTGCTAATACCTGAGCTAAACTTATCAACGGATTCACACCGGGACGCATTTTTCTTATCACCCAGTTTTGACTATCAGGTATTTGTTTCCCTTGACGTAAAACCGGAATTACCCCAGCTTGAATGACTGAAGATTTACCACTTCCTGAAGCACCCACTAGGGCTAAAAATGGTTGATTACTAATGTGATGAACTATCTCTTGAATCAGGGCTTCTCGACCATAAAAATATAAAGAATCCTGTTCTGTAAATGCATTTAATCCCATATAGGGACAAACACCTAAATCCTTGCTCGTTTTTGGTTTATACAGATGGGTTTGTACGGGTAATATTTCAATAATTCCCTGCGCACCAGAAAGCCATAAATATAGAGGTCTATCACTTCCTGCAAGACACAATTTCAGTTGAGATATCCAACCCGCAGCAGACAAACCATGATTTTGATGATGGCTATTTAAGGTTTCCAGTAAAACTTGGGAAAAAATCTCTGATTCCGAATCCGGATTCATACAAGCAATTAAACATTGTCCTTGGGGAGAATTAATATGTAATTCTTGCATCCATGCAGCCAGGGATACTGAACTTTCTGAATGGCTAATACAATCGATAATCACTATCTGTTTGGCTGGACAGCGCTGTAATTGTTGTTTTAACCAGGAGCGTTTAATCCGAATATTTTCCCCCAAGATAAATCCTTCCCATTCATCGGTTTCTGCAATTATACCCCGCAAATAAATTAAAACTGTTTCTGTTGCCTTGGCGTTTAAACAGTTAACTAAACTGGTTTTAATTGTGTTGACATCTGATTTTGCTGCCGGTAAATATTCTATTTCAAAATCACCTTGATTTCGGAGAATTTTACTAATGTCCAAGCAGGTTTTTGTTTGCAACAGCCCATCGACAACAACACCGAAACGACGGTAGTCACTACCTCGTTCATTTTCCGGCTTTTTGCCAATAATTAATTCACCAACACCTTCAACAATTCGTTTCGGAGTTTGTAAAGTATATTCAGCAAACAAATCAGTCAGACCTCGACTTTGATTTTGCTGATTGATTAAGCGAATTTGCTGATTATATTTATCTATATATTGTAGGGTTTGGTAATATACATATTTATATAAATTATCGATATAAATCAAACCTTGGCTATTAGCTGCACCACCTCTTAATCCCTGCATTAAATAATAGGTAAATACTCCATGACCTAGTTCATTAAATTCCCAGGATTGCTGATTATTATCACAGGAAAGTAAAGCATAAAATCCTTGACCACTGGCAGCACTTTGTTGTAAAACACTAACTAAATGAGGTGTAATATTTTCAGAAATAGCAGAATTTTGATGCCGTAAACTCATGCCACCACTATGACAAGCATCTAACACAATTAATTTATTTTGAGCCGCACAATTAGCCAATAAACTTAAAACTGTGGATATACTTAAACCTGTAGATTCTAAATTCTGGGTATCCGTATCATGCAAACATAAGAAAGCTTCGTGATTCGGATCTAAGATTCCATGTCCAGAAAAATAAAACAAAACAGTATCTTCTGATTTTGCTGCATTTACTACTTCTCCTAAACTGGAGCGAATATTAGCTAAAGTTGATGGTTTGGTTGCAAAATCATGGTGGATTTTAAAATGGGTTTGGCTAAAATATTCCCCTGCATCCCTTAATGCTTCCCCTAACCCTTGACAATCGATTGCTGAATAACGTAGCGAAGACAAGGATTTATCTCGGTATTTATTCACACCAATCAATACTACCCATAATCTTGCAGCATGAGTTTTGTTGACTTCAATTGAACGACTGGTGGCAATACCAAAGGGGGACATTTGACCAACCTCTTATTTTATAATTTAAAATCTGAACTAAGTTTCGTCTAGTTTATAAAAGTGGGGAGTAGGGGATCGGGAGTTGGAATCGGGTTATTCAGACACTTCGCGTCAAGCTAAAGCTGCATTTTTGGCCCTGTAGACATGGAGACAAGGTTGAAACATTTTTTCGGGGAGAAACTAGGAGCTATAAATAGCCTTCTTGTAGAAAGATGCGTACATCATAACTTAGCTGATTAAAGTGGTTTTCCCCGCTCCCTATTCCCTACTCCCTATTTACAAACTAGGCATTAATTCGATTTTGTCGAAAAATGGCAAATTAGATGCGTTTGAGGCGATCGCAATTAACTTGTGATTAATAATACCTCAATTTCATCCTGGTGATTATATTTGATTTAACTTTATAGTTTTACAATCAACCATAGAATTCCATAGGACTGGAAGGATATTTTTATGCACTTCCTAGTTGCTAATTCAGAAAATATTTTAAATAAATCTACAAATATTTACATTTGTTAACATACAGTAGCCCCTAGTTCAGTGAAGTATACAATAGCAGTTATGGTGTCCATATCAAGTATTTTTGTACTTTACTCAATTTTGATAGTGGTCGATAAACGTATTTAAAATTATCAACCACCTTTTCAACCTATACTCTGCACTTCAAGATGTAGTATGTACCTATTCAATAGTAATTCCCAATTATGAAGGTTTATTAAGTTTTAATACTAATAATTAGAAGCTATTTTTGTTCATTATCTAACTTTGATTAACAGAAATTGGAAATCTACGCATATTACACAATGAAGTGCGGAATGTAGGTTTCAAGTAAAGGAAAAACTCAAACAGTATATTTACCCTTATTGAATACTCGCAATACCCTACTCCCTGCTCCGAAAAAAAAGATAATTTAAGTGTCAAAAACAACTTTTAAATCTAAAATCTGGAATTAAATGGCCGACAACAGGCTTTGTAGAAATTAGACAAAATCCGGTAGGTTTTACGAACCCGATCTAGAGTTCTGTAGGATAGACGTATCCTTAAAGGAGATAAAATCGGACGATAAATCCAATAGTAAGCCGTTTTCAGATTATCCCACTTAGAACAGGCTTCTTGGTGGAGAAAATCAGAAATATCAACAACATAGCCGCGATTTTCCCACATCATCACATTGCGACCGTGGATATCGTGGGGAAACAAACCGCGATCGCGTGCATAATCTAAAGCATGGTCAATATCGAGAATAACCTGTTTCGGAATCCTTAAACCCTTGTGCATACAATCATACAAAGTCACCCCATACAATCGCTTCAACACCAAAAAATGGTCGTTAGCATAAAAGCAACGTGAAAAAGCTGGGTGAACACCCAAGCGTCGATAAACTTCCCGTTCCTCCTCCAACCCTGGTCGTCCGGGGGCATAAATTTTGACAACCAGTTCAGGATAATTCGGATGGGCCATAACTGCGGCGTAATTTCCCGCCCCTAGTAATTGCCAAGGATGGGGTAGATAATCAACTTGAATCGGGTCGTAGAGGGAAACACTGATAAGTTTGAGTTGAGGTAATAATTCATTCTCAATTATCCCCACAAACTGGTGAATCTCGAAATTATCCATTGTTGCTGAACAGGCAAAGATTTACCTTATACTGTAATCCCATCAGGTTAAAATCTTCCTAACTCCCAACCATAAGTTAAGCTGAAGAACCAACCGTTAAAGTCAACATCACTTTGGGTCGAGTCTCCAAAGGTATATCCTGCTTGCAAATTCAGATTACTGATATTGGATAAACGGTAATTGAGAGCTGTAAACAAACGATGATATTGGTCATCGCGATCGCGTTCGGTAAAATCTGCTCGATAGTATTGGTAATTCAGACCGACCTGTAAAGGAGATTGGGGATAGTAATTTAGTCCGAAAAAGATAGTATTAATGATGCGATCGCGATTTGCTGGGGGGTCACTAAAACTTGCTCTCAGTTCATAGTAACTATCGAATACCCACTGGGAAGAGAGGGGATCGCGTCTACCGATGGATACATGCCATGAATGTTCGTTTAAAAACCTGTCTCCAGCCTGGAAATTAGCTTGTTCCCCACTGCGAGCATAAAATAATTGTTGATGACTCCAACCAAATTCACCATACATCCGGCGATTAAAGCGATAAAAAATATCCGCACTTACACGGAATTGGTTGTAATTAAATTCAGACTGATTCATGTACCTAATTAAATTTCCTCCTACCGAACCGCTCAAAAAGGTACGGGAACCCAAGGGAATAGGAGTAGTTACGAATCTTAATCCACCATAAATCAATCCGTCATTAATTCTATCAATTCGAGACGAAAATAAGTTATCCGTTTGAAAATAACTGACATGTCCGAAAAAATAACCAAACGCTTCGGGAGGTCTGCGGGGGGATGGAGGTGGTTGCTGCTCTAGGGGTGGGACAAAATCTGGACTTTCCCGTACCAGCAAATCACCTAATTCCCGATTCGGTCGAAGATTCCTTCGATTTTCCAGTATTTTCAATAGTCTAGCCTGTCGTTGTTCATAACTGGGAGGAACCGGTTCTGATAAACGCTGCTCAATCTGTTGGGGGGAAGGGGTAGGAATTTCGCTTGGTTGAGCATCTAATTGGGGGGGTTCCCTGGGTGGTTCTGTTCCTGGAGATGGGGGTTCTGGTACGGATAATGGAGAGGGTTGTGCTTGATTACTTAATTCTAAATCTGGAGAATCAGACGCAAACTCCACCGGTGCTAAGAAATGCTGGGATAGGGTGACAGAAGCATTCAAATCCAAATCCGGATTTATATTAGAGATGATGACAGCATCAGACTCAAAATTCCTATCTAAGGACTGATTTCCCTTTACCTCCCTAGGTGAAATTATTATAGACGATGTTGTCAATAATATGTTATCCCAGTTATGACTGACAAAATTATCAGGATTTTGTAAACCAGGGAACCTATCATCCCTCAATTTAGTCAACCCTAATGGGTATGCTAATTGCTTGATCGATAATGGGAATGAGGGAAAGTGGTCGGTAGAATCTTTAAATTGTGGTTGATCTTGATGTTTAAAAACATGGGATTTCTCAGTTGGACTTAGGGACAAAGCAGCTACCCGTACATTAGTTGCATCTAGGTAACTGATTAAACCACAAGAAGTTAAAATAATCCCAGAAAAGCTGATTTTCCAAGGTTTTGATGGCATTGTTGGGCTTTTTTAGGCAATGGAGACCTGAACAATCGAGCAAAAATTTCAGTATCAGCCTTTCACTTTATCACACTACCGAGGTAATCAAGCATAATTTAGAACATGGCAGATGATGTCAAACAAGCTACCAGGGCAATAGGGAAAGATGTCCGCTTATCCTGAATTTTTGTCTTTTATCAACGAATTGAGTTAGTGTTTATATTTTGAAGCTTTAATAAAAATTACGCAAATTTACGTACAAAAAACTGCTATAAATATATAGAAACGTTATAGAGACAGATTCTATCCGTGGCTGAATTGTAGAAAAGAGGTTTCGAGGCAGCTAGCTATGCAGCGTAAAGTACTCCCGTTATTGGTAATCAGCTTGTCCGGGTTGGCTTGGTTGCCAATTTCCACAAAAGCGATCGCGTCCACACCCCTAACCCGCGCAGTAGTTCAGGATATCTACAATTTGGTGCAATTAATGCCCCAAAATCGTCCTAAACGACAAGCGCGTCCAGCAGATGCGATGATTCCCGGAGACGGTCTTTCCACAGGACGCTCCTCCTTAGCCCAACTACGATTCAATGATGGTTCCCTAGCGCGGGTTGGCGAACAAGCCGTATTTCGATTTTTACCACAAACCCGTAACTTTCGCCTCAGTAATGGAACCGTATTATTACTGATTCCACCGGGTAGGGGGACAACCAGAGTGCGCACGCCTAGTGCTGCTGCTGCCGTTCGTGGTTCAGCCTTGTTTTTACGCTACAATGAAAAAACCGATACAACCATTGTGGGAGCCTTAACAGACAGTGGAATCGAAGTATTTGACAAGGATGAAGCAAACAGCCATGTCCTCAAAGCTGGACAGATGATGTTAGTCGTCAAGGGTAAGTTACAAGGACTCTATGACTTCGATTTACGACAATTTTACGAAACCAGCGATTTAGTCAGGGGATTAGAACTTAACAATACAAACCCCACAATTGCTACCGACGCTGCACTTGATAGCGTGAGAGTAGAAACTACCGAAGCATTAAACCAACAAAAACCCGTAACAGGAGAAGGGGTAATCACAAATCCCACCTTTGCGCAATTAAGTACGGATACCTCCACAGCATCAACAACCCCCAGTCACAACAATCAAGACTCTACCATCACCATTCAACCAGATAGTTCCGATTCCATCGACCCAGCAAACCGTAGACAAAGTAGAAGAGTCAGAGAGACCCCTGTTAATAATCCACCTGTTAATCAAACACCTATTAATCAACCACCACCAACCCCATCCGAACCACCCGTTAACCAACCACCCATTAATCAACCACCAACCCCATCTGAACTACCCGTTAAACAACCACCCACTAGTCAACCAGAATCACCCACCTCACCACCAAGCAGTCAACCACCCGTTAACCCACCAACCCAACCAGAATCACCCACCCCACCACCAAGTAGTCAACCACCCGTTAACCCACCAATTCAACCAGAATCACCCGTTAACCCACCAATCCAACCAGAATCACCAGTTAACCCACCACCAGTTAACCAACAACCAATTGAACGACCTGTTCCCCAACCTCAACCAGAATTATCTCCGAGAGAGCAACCCGACAGCAGACCTCCAGGTAGATTGGAACCACCCAATAGCAGACCAGAGGAAAATCTGAATAATTCGGGAGCATCTAGAACAGGCTATTAAATGATTAGCTAGAGCTTACCTTCATAAATGGGCATAAAGTGGGTCTAAGAGGGTGTTTTAAAAGTACAGACGTGACATGTCGTGTCTGTACAGGAATGGGGAGTAGTTTGTAAAAAAATATACTGTTTGAGCCTATTGACCGTCTTCAAAAAGTGATTGATAAAGTATTGATTGATACTTGCTCAACATCCTCTATAGCCCCGTCCTTCTAGGACGGCTTTGATACAATTTCGATACTAAAATCATCATTTTTTGGTTGGCGTATAAACATCATTTCAAAACCCAAATTTTAATTTTCGAGAGAATTCAGAAAATTCAGGTTCTATGGTTTCTGATGTTGGTAATTGATGAGGAAATATTAACTCAAGATTTCTGTTATTCGACTACAAATCAAAACATCAAATTTGCGGAAACAAAATTTTGCCTATACTATAATGGCTAGATGTGTAAGTTTTTTTTAAGTTCTGGTGTAAATACCATGAAAAATCTAGCTATCGGCGCTTTTATCTTGGCTACGTCATTAAATTTGTTTGCTTTTCCGGTCGGTGGAGCGATAAATCAAAGTACTTTAAATATTCAAGTTGATGGATTTAGAAATAAACGTGGACAAGTTTGTTTGAGTCTATTTGCTAGTAGTAAAGGTTTCCCGGATAGTAGAGCGAATGCAGTGAAAGCGAAATGTGTCAAAATTTCTGAGACACCAATGGTAATAACTTTAAATAATCTCAAGGTGGGAAATTATGCAGTGGCACTTTTTCATGATGCTAATGGTGACGGTCAATTAAACCGTAATAGTCTCGGAATACCCACCGAAGAATTTGGTTTTTCTCAAAACCCTGCTGTGATTACGGGTGTACCAAGATTCTCTGATTCTGCTGTTTTAGTTGCTGGTTCAACCAATATTCAAATTCGACTCAGAAATCTATTGGGTTAGTCTATTTTGGATTTTAGATTTTAGATTTTGGATTTTAGATTTTACTCTAAGCTCGACTTTATCCAAAATTAAGAACTTGGCTTTCCTGATGCGGCAAAAATCCTGGTTTTTTGGCAAAGACTTTTTCCATGTCACAGATTTGCACTCAAGTCCAAAAATTAAAATAACTATCTTGCAATGGTTTCAGTGTCGGGTTTTAGGTTTTTTAAAAATGGATAAAGTCGAGCTAAGAAGTTGCTTAAAAAGTCATTTTTAGTACTTGAATTATTGTTTTTGAGAATGTGGAGAGACACGACATGTCGCGTCTGTACTGCAATAGGGGGAGACACGACATGTCGCGTCTGTACTCTCGAAGGAAAAATCAGCTTTATAACCCCATGTCCAGAGTCAGGACGATAGTCAAAGTAGTGATAATTAATACTTGGCAAACATCCTCTAATGACTTATGCAACGAAAATACGTCATTGCGACCGAAGCGTAATCTGGGGAAGCGATCGCAATATCTTGGTGGTTACTATTTCGGATTTTGCTCTAATGACTCTAAATCTGATTAGATTATAGAGACGTTATCAGTTCCCAAATACATATTTGTTGCATAATCATCCAATGGGATTATTAACTGTTAACAGTCAACAGTTAACACTATTATAAAGATGCAACTTGAATTGGGAACAACTTATATAACGTCTCTACGTACCCTAAAATTTACTTAAACTGCTGAAAAATAAACCTTCGACTTCACGGGGTCGGGGTTCATGGTTTTGTCTCCTGGTTGCCAACCCGCAGGACAAACTTCATCGGGATGGGATTGTACGTATTGAATCGCTTGTAGTGTCCGTAATGTCTCGTCAACGCTACGACCAAAGGCAAGGTTGTTAATTGTCGCGTGCTGAATTATACCATCTTTATCAATGATAAATAATCCCCGCAGAGCGATTCCTGCTGCTGGATCGAGGACGTTGTAAGCTGCACTAACTTCTTTTTTGATATCGGAAACTAGGGGGTAGTTCAAATCACCGACACCACCGCTTTTACGGTCGGTTTGAATCCACGCGAGGTGGGAAAATTCACTGTCAACGGATACACCGAGAATTTCTGTGTTAAGTTTTTTAAATTCTTCGTAGCGATCGCTAAATGCGGTGATTTCTGTGGGACAAACGAAGGTAAAGTCTAAGGGGTAGAAAAATAAAACCACGTATTTACCGCGATAGTCGGACAGTTTAATGGTTTTAAATTCTTGGTCTACTACCGCAGTTGCGGTAAAGTCAGGTGCTGATTGTCCAACACGAAGACATCCTTCCATATCTATACTCTCCTAACGATATCCATTTCTCTCAGTTTGGCTGTTAATTTCGATCTTTTTGTTGACCTGATTCACCAAAACTGTGATCTTTTTGATTAAGAACTGTTACAACTATATCATACTCATAACGATTTTGAGTACTGCATGAATAATTTAGACATATTAGACACAAGAGAATGGTTGCTGACGAATGGGGTAGGTGGTTTTGCGAGCGGTACTGTCAGTGATGTGAGAACGCGAACCTATCATGGATGGTTATTTGCTGCGAAAAATCCACCTTCGGGTCGGGTGTTGTTGTTGTCCCATTTGCAAGCGAGTTTAGAGTTACCGGGACGAACAATTTGTTTCGGGTCAAATTATTGGGGGACGGGGGAAATTGAAGCTAATGGACAGCAATATCTACGTGAATTTGTCACCAACCCCTCTCCTCGGTGGATTTGGGGGGAAGATGATTGGAGTTTGAGTCGCAGTTTCATATTGCCGAATATGCGCGACCATCCCCACCAGGGACAAAGGTTACTGGTGCAATACTGTTATGAGGGGGTGACAGGGGGAGTTTTGTATTTGCGGGTGTTGATTGCTGACCGTGATTTTCATCACCAACAACTGCAAGTGGAGCAGTTGCGATTCTCCCAGCTACAAACCGACCATCAGGTGGCTTTTCAGGCAATTAATGGGGGTAAATTTGGTACACCTTGGTACTTACGCTGGAGTCAAGGAGAATACCACGCAGACGGAATATGGTACTGGAATTACGGTTTATTAGCAGAAACAGAACGGGGATTAGGCGATCGCGAACATTTATATAGTCCAGGTTATTTGTCGGTAGAATTAGAGCCGGGGGATCGGGTGACTTTGGAGGCAAGGGTGGGTATCCCTGTGGATACAAATCAGACTTTGAGTAATGATGTATTTACGGATGCTAGAGAAACAGAGGAAAATCGCCTAGAAGGAATATTTCGCGGTTCCCATACCCCTCTCTGGTCAGATTTGCTGCGGGCTAGTGACCAATTTATCGTTTATCGTACTTCCATCGCTGGTGCATCGGTCATCGCTGGCTATCACTGGTTTAACGATTGGGGAAGGGATACCCTAATTGCCTTGCCGGGATTAACTTTAACTACCCAAAGATATGACCTGGCGAAAGAATTATTACGAACTTTTGCTCGTTATTGTCGTTATGGGTTGATTCCCAACGGTTTTCCCGACGAGGATAACGAACCGTTTTATAACAGTATTGATGCAGCTTTGTGGTGGGTTGAAAGTTTAGGTTTATACCTACAAGCCACCCATGACTGGGATTTTTTGTTAGAACAATATCCGACATTTCTGCAAATTTATAAAGCATTCGTCGGTGGAACCCGTTATCATATCCAAGTCGATTCCACCGACGGATTAGTTAGTTGGGATAATCGCGGCTTTGCTTTAACTTGGATGGACGCGGTAGTTGATGGTCAACCCGTCACCCCCAGATGGGGTAAACCAGTGGAAATAAATGCTTTATGGTATTCAGTTTTGTGTTGGGCTAGTCGTTGGGCAGAAATTTTAAGCGAATACGACCATCCAGAAAACTCAGCCCGTTATGGAAAACAAGCTCGTCGTTATAGTCAACAAGCCGAACAGGTACGCATTTCCCTGCAAAAATACTGGCATCCCCAACAAAACTATTTATACGACACCATCGAGCTAGATGACCGTCGTAATACCCAAATCCGTCCCAACGCAGTTATTGCCCTATCCCTAACCCACTGTGCCTTTCCCCATTCCCAAGCTCGGCAAATCCTGGAAGTCGCCCGTAACCACTTACTCACACCCTACGGATTGCGATCGCTCTCCCCCACAGACCCAGAATATATCGGTGTCTACCAAGGCAATCCCGAACAACGCGATCGCGCCTACCATCAAGGAACCGTGTGGTGCTGGTTAATTGGTCCGTTTATCCGCGCTTGGCAACGGTTTTACCCCCATCAACCCCTCCCTTTTGATTGGCAACCCTTAATCGATCATTTTTACCACAGCCAATGTATTGGCTCAATTTCCGAAATATTTGACGGCGATTTCCCCCACCACCCCAAAGGTGCGATCGCTCAAGCCTGGTCTGTCGCCGAAGTCATGCGACACCTGGAGGAGCAGGGGTAGTAGGAAAGCGTGAAAGAATTGGAAATAGGATATTAATATATCTCTAAGTATTTTAGTACTACAGGAATAGTATTTGATTTCTGTT
Organism: uncultured Calothrix sp.; assembly: GCA_937973965.1. GTDB lineage: Bacteria > Cyanobacteriota > Cyanobacteriia > Cyanobacteriales > Nostocaceae > NIES-3974. The sequence goes on from CALJJQ010000120.1 coordinate 16,281, forward strand.
GGCATAGGCTGCACTTGTGCATCAAAACTCCATAGACTTGAAAAGTTTTTTCCTACTCCCTACTCCCTGTTCCCGACTCCCTATCCTAAAAATCCAAGCGGATTCCCATATTAATCATTTTCCCTTCTCCCCTCCTGTCTCCAACCTATTCCCTTTTAACAATGTGGCAACCAGTAAAACTGTCACACCCACATTGTTGTTAAAGTTGCTAACATTTAAGAATATAAGCAATATTTGTGACATCAATGAAGCTTAAATAAAGTTGAATTTTTTGTGTAAAAAAAACATTAAAATTAAGTATATTTAACGATGGCAGAATTATTTAGGTAAAGGATTTAGAAGTTAAATAGATGGAATTTACAAGGAATTCCGGAAATTAGGGGGCAGCCAAAGAAAACCTAAACAAAGAGTGACTAAGTATCCAGCTCATGACTCACCACATGATCGGTAAAGTGTTAAAAGGACGTTACCAAATCGTCCAAAGCCTAGGTGCAGGTGTATTTGGGCAAACATTCATCGCTGTCGATGTAGATAACCCTAAAAGTCCTAAATGTGTCATCAAGCAGTTGAAAGCAACTAGTCTTCAAGCTAGCCATTTACAAACGCTGCGCCTGCGGTTTTTAACCGAGACTGAAACACTCAAACGACTAGGACATCATAGCCAAATCCCGGAGTTAATTTCCTGTTTTGAAGAACACGAGCGTTTTTATTTGGTACAGGAATTTGTGGAGGGTCATGGTTTAAGCGCGGAATTGCCAATTAATTCCTGTAGTAATTACTTTTGGGGAGAGACTGAAGTCATCCAGTTTTTGATGGATGTTCTGACAACTTTGGAGTTTATCCATTCCCAAGGTGTGATTCACTGTGATATCAAACCGGAAAATTTAATTCGCCGCGTTAGTGACGGTAAACTGGTTCTGATTGATTTTGGCTCGATTCAACCGATTGATTTCGCTTCCGAGACGGATTTACCCATTTATCGGATACCTGTCACCTCTTTAGGGTACATTCCTCCCGAACAATTCATCGGTCAAACCCGACCCTGTAGCGATATCTATGCAGTGGGGATGATTGCCATTCAAGCTCTGACTGGATTGACTCCTCTCCAACTCAAAGTCGATCCCCACACCAATGAAATTTTGTGGCGTAGTCGTGAGGTGGTAGTTAGTGATTATTTAGCAGCAGTTTTGAGTAAGATGACCCGCTATAACCACGAACAACGCTTCCAAGCTGCGGGTGAAATTTTACAAATTCTCCAACAAATACCAGTAGAACCGCCGATCGAAACCCTCGATGCAGAATTTGTGGTTGTCGATCCCCGACGGCAATCCCCAACCCAAGATTGGTACCCCTATCCTCCCCCATCTAAATCTGATACTGCCTCCCATTCGCCACTCTTAACGGGAATGCAAGTTGGTTTAATTGCAAACTCAGTGGTGATGAGTTTTGGAGTATATTCGCTGTTAAATAATACACCAGCCCGTTCGGAAAATGATGTTTTGTACAAAGCGACAGAACAGTTTCAATCAGGAGATTTAGAAAATGCGATCGCCCTGGTAAAAACCATTCCTGCTTCGAGCAATGTATATCCAGAGGCACAGGCAACCATTGAATCCTGGGAAAAACAATGGCATCACGCAGCCGAAAAATACAAAATAGTTGAAAAAGCCTACCAGCAAGCAGAATGGTCAGAGGTTGTCCGGGTTGCAGCCCAACTACCAGATATTTTATACTGGCAAACCAAAGCCGATAAATTCGTGGAAACAGCCCAAGCCAAACTGACAGAAGAAACCAACGAGTTACTGGCTAAAGCTTACGAAAGAGCGGCAGAAAAAGACTTCAGTACCGCTTTAGAATATCTCCATCAAATTCCCCCAGCCAGTCCTGCGGCGGATACAGTCCAACGTAAATTAGCTGAATACAGCCAGAAACGTCACATCCGCGCCACCTATTTACTTCAGCGCGCCTATAACCATGCAGAAAAACAAGATTTTATCAACGCCCTCAAGTATTTAGAACAAATACCCCGTGATACACCAGTTTATGCCACTGCCCAGGCAAAATTAATTGAATACACTCAAAAACAACGTATTTTTGCCCAAGCTCAAATAAACCAAGCCAATTCTTCCCAATCAGTTATTGATATTGCCCAGGATATAGCTGCTAAACAAAAAGCTAGTTTTAATACTAGTAGATTTATCCATACACCCATTTCCACCACCACAAGTTCCTTTGTCAACAGTCAATCAGCCACTAAATTACAAGATTTGCAAATAGAACAATTGTTACCAGAGGTGAATATTCGCTAAATTCCCACAAAACCCAAGGTCTAATTATTTGTATAATTTAGTCTATTTTGGGAAAAGTAGTGAAATACTGAATAGGGAATAGTTTCATTTTCCCGATTCCAAAATGGAAAATTTGAGCATTATTTTTGCCACAATTTGGCAACTTCCCAGCCACCCTTTTATTGCTTCAGTCCTCTCGACCCCCATAAAAGACCCAGTAGCAGTTTTTCTGATTATCATGGCGATTATGTTGGTCGCTCCGCTTTTATTTGAAAGGCTGCGTTTACCGGGAATTGTGGGGTTGATCATTGCGGGGGTGATTATTGGACCAAATGGTTTAGGTCTTTTAGCCAGGGATAACACAATTATTTTGTTGGGAACGGTTGGGTTATTATTTCTCATGTTCATGGCTGGACTAGAAACTAGCCTAGATGACTTGAAATATAACGCCGATAAAGCCATCATTTTTGGGTTAGCCACCTTTACTGTACCGATGGTTCTGGGTACAGGGGCGATGATGCTATTAGGTTATAGTTTATTGTCCTCGATTCTGGTGGCATCTTGTTTTGCTTCCCATACCCTTCTGGCTTTACCTGTTGCCAGTAAACTAGGAATAATGCGAACTCAAGTCGTAACTACAACTCTAGGGGGAACTTTAATTACCAACGTGTTAGCTTTGTTGGTATTAGCAGTAGTAGTTAGAGCTCACCAAGGCGACCTGAACCTGAATTTTTGGCTGTTTTTAATTCCATCTTTAGCGATTTACACCTTTGCGATTCTCTGGGGAGTACCGATAATCGGTCGATGGTTTTTCCGGCGATTTGGTCACGACGAAGGGGCTGAATTTATCTTTGTGGTGGCAACATTATTTGTCGCTTCCTATGTTGCTCAATTAATCGAAATTGAACCAATTATCGGCGCATTTTTGGCGGGAATTGGCATTACCCAGCTAATACCCCAACTTAGTCCCCTGATGAATCGGATTCAGTTTATTGGCAATACTTTGTTTGTACCGTTTTTTCTCATATCCGTGGGGATGCTAGTTAACCCCATGATTCTACTGCAAGAACGTCAATCCCTACTAGTTTCAGGGGTAATGATATCGGTGGCAATTATTGCTAAATTGATTCCTGCATGGGGTTCGGGAACACTATTTGGATTTAATTTTGCTAACAGTATGGTCATGTTTGGTCTATCTGTTGCCCAAGCTGCTTCTACCCTAGCAGCGATCACCGTCGCCTACAAGATTGAATTGGTAGACCAATCAACGGTAAATGGAACTATTGCCATGATTTTAGTCACCTGTATTGCCTCCCCTTGGGTGACTAATCGCTGGGGTAGTAGATTAAAATCCCAACCGGAGAAACCATCTCAGTCTCAAAGTCAACAACAATCAACGAAACATCAAGCTTATCAATTACCCCGCTATCGGATTGTTGTACCGGTTGCCAATCCGAATACGGAAGCCAATTTACTCCAGCTAGCTTTAATTTTGGTCAAAGCCACTAATGGAACTTTGCTACCATTGCATATTATCGTCGATAATCAAGGGGAAATTCTACCGGAGGCAAAAACCCAACAACAACAGCTATTAGATACGGCGGAAACTATAGCCCACGCAGCAGTAGCACAGGTAGAGCCGATTGGTCGCTTAGATGACTCGATTGATAAAGGTATCCTGCGGACTGCTTTTGAACACAACGCCAATTTAATTATCTGCGGTTGGAAGGGATTTTCTACCTATCGAGATAATTTTTTTGGTAGTGCCATTGATAATCTCATCCGTCGCAGTCCCATTCCAGTTCTGATTACCCGCTTTACCCATCCGATTAAAACAACTAAGCGGGTATTTTTACCAATTTTAGAAACCGATATGAATTCGGTGACGTTTATCAGAACTTTCGCGTTGACAAAAATTTTAGCTAATGAATTGAAAGCACCCCTACATTTTTTGCAAGTATCCCCATCCCAGGATATTGTTGCTGATTCCGGTATTCCAGAAATGATGGATATCCCGCAGCAAGTGATTCAGGGTAATTTTGTGCAGGGTATTTTAAAAATTCTGGAACCAGATGATTTGCTGATATTAACCAACAACGGTGATGCAACTATTCCCGGTCTTCCCATACTGGGGATAACCACCGAAGCACTTGCTCGTAATTCTAAACAGATTTCTTTAATTGTTTTCCACTTTCCCCGGCAAATTTCCCTTGATGAGGCTAGGGAATAGCTCAAACAAGGCGTAGCTCTTGCCAGGGGACACCACATCGATCGTTCGGTGTCCCTGGAGATTTGGTAGTTTTTCTTGACTTGACTTGACACCTGGAGGATTACCATCGCCACGCCAAGATTTTTTTACTTCCATACCAAATTGAATTTAGGTATTTGCTCGTAAAGCGGGCTGACTTTCTGTACTAGATGTACCTGTTTTCGATGTTTGTGTAGCGGTGTCAACAGGTCTTAATTCGATGTGGTTGAGTAAGGTAGTAACGAATGCAAATAGCAAAAATGGTAACGACAATAAAACAATCAAACCTACTCCAGCTAAGGCATAGACGGGTCTACGAGCTCCCATCAGAGCTAATGCAGTAGCCAAACTCACTGTAATTGTAATTAACCACACTATGATTTGACCGTAAATATCGCCAAAGGTAAGAGTGCAGACAAATTGGTATTTTTGCAGATTATTAATCATGGTTTTTAACCTATTCATGCCCTTGTTTCTACCTTAAAACCATGATCAGAAAATCAACAATTTCCCAAATAATTTACAATTATTCGTAATAAAACTTAAATTTTGGCTCATCAAAATGATTCAAATAATATTAATTTGGATAATTTGGATGCGGATACGAGTTATCCGCATCTCAAACGAGACGCTGGCAGAATGAATCAATCAGGAAAGCCAATCTGTGGAATGACTTAAACCATTGATTTACTCGTATCCGTCACTGTTGAGGATGCAGTTGGACACTCGAACTTGTAACCAACTCCACGAACAGTCTGAATTAAAGCTGGTTGGCTAGCATCCGCTTCAATTTTTTTGCGAATCTGCCCAATGTGTACATCTACGACCCGTTGATCGCCAACATACTCATAATCCCATACTTCCTGAATCAATTCAGCCCGTCGCCACACCCGACCTGGATGACTTGCTAGGAAATGTAACAAATCAAATTCCAAAGCAGTTAATAGTACTGGCGTGCTATTCAAGGTGACTTCGCGACGTACTGGATCAATCATCAATTTTTCAAAAACAAGGCGTTTTTGTTCTGCGGTGGTGACTACACGTTGACGTTTGAGGATAGCTGCAACTCGTACCTCTAACTCACCCAATCCGAATGGTTTAGTCAGATAATCATCCGCACCTTTGGAAAAGCCACGAATTTTATCTGCTTCATCCGCACGGCTAGTGAGCATCAGTACAAATACACCATTTCGACTTTGCATCTCTTGACAAAGATTAAAGCCGATGACATCGGGCAAATTGACATCAAGGATAACTAGATCCGGGTTAAATTGCTCGAATAGTGCTAATGCACTTTTTCCATCCTCAGCAGCTTCTACTTGGTAGCTTTGTTTGCTTAAAAAGCGCTGAATGAGATTCCGAACCGCAGGGTCGTCATCAACTACAAGAATCTTGGCGGGAGCCATGACCATCTCTTTGCACAAAAATTTATAGGATTAACAATTTGAATTGCGCGATCGCGCAGTATGGGCATAAATGGTTATGTAAGCATATACAAGGAGAAAATGCATATTCCCTGATTTTCTTTAAAGATTGTGTAATCAGTTTTCTCTGTTGAGAGAATCACCGAAGATACAATCTTGAACGCACTTCTCAAACCATTTTTCAACTGTTTGCACCGCTACACTGAATAAATTAGTCGTAGCTTAATTGTAAACTAAGATACTGTCTATTCCTGGTAGCTAGGTATTGCCCATCGATTGACCTAAAAATCGATTTTAAAACTAGATGCCACAAACAATCTTAATGAAAATTTTGCAAAATCACCAATTAATTATGGACTAGGGAATGTTTTGTGGGTAGATTGGCAATAAAATGGGTATGAACTTCATAAAAATTAACCTTTTAATTATTCTTTGCTCAAATTCTAGAGTAAAGCCGGAAAAATTCAACGGCATGAGGGGATACACTGAGTTATGACAATATGTTAAAGTAGCTATAGTTGGAACTACCAGTTCGATTACCTGGTCTGGTGTTAGCTTGCGGATTCAGATAGCGGACTAAGATAATCGATATTGATTTTTAGACCAGGTAAAATCAATAAACAGAACTTGTTTGATTTTTGCTGTATATAATCACCCGTTATTAAGGTTATTCTTATTTAATTCCCATGAGCGATCACAGTCCCTACGAAAAACTTGGGGTGTCGGAGGATGCTAGTTTCGACGAAATTCAAAGCGTTCGGAATCGTCTTTTGGAAAACTTTAGCGGCGATGCTAAAGAACGAGAGTCGATCGAAATGGCTTACGATGCAATTTTGATGGATCGATTGCGAATGCGTCAGGAAGGAAAAATTAAAGTACCTGAGCGAATTCGCTTTCCAGAAAAGTTAGTACAAACCCCTCCCCAAGAAACTAAACCAACCTTTGAAGGGAATCCTAGTTGGTTGCAAGGGGTGATGGATAAACCAAGTCTGATGGAGATTTTCTTACCACTGGCTTGCTATTGTGGTTTAAGTGCGTTTTGCCTATTTTATCCGAATAATCCCGGTCAATTTTTGCAGTTAGCGTTAATTATTGGTTTTTGTGTCAGTACCTACTTCTTGAACCGTAAGGAAGATCGATTTGGTCGAGCAGTATTGTTAAGCTTTATCGGTTTATGTACAGGCTTAATTAGTGGTACTTTATTGTCGTTTTTTATACCCATTGCTTTCCTGGAACCAGTGAGTGTGGAGCAGTTTTCAACCGTAGTCACATTTATATTTATGTGGTTGTTCTCCAGCTTTCTGCGTTAATTTTGCCAAAATTGATGGGGATAGGGAGCTTTTCATCTCCCTATAAACTAGTACTCCATGTCATTGATGTTGATGGGTTAAGAAAGGCACGTAGTACCACTTTAGCGCCTTGATATTAAAGCTTTTTTGGGTCTAGAGCCACAACGTACGAACCCATCAGAACTAAAGACACAGACCACTACTAGCAACTCACGGTTGAGTAGGAAAAAATTAATTCGACCGCACTGAGTAGATCGGGGACAATAAAGTCCGGTTGAAAAGATTCCAGTTGAGCGCGATCGCGAATTCCTGATTCAACAGCAATTACTTTTATATTATGGGTTTTAGCTGCTGCAATATCTGCTTCCGTATCTCCCACCATCCAGGTATTTGCTGCGGGTGCTAATTGGGCTAAAGCACGACCCATTAGTAAGGGTTTATCATCGACATCGCGGGTTTTCACGTAATCGTCACTGAGACAAAAACGACGGTTTAGAGGGAAAAACTGTCCGAGGTCGTACTTTTGTAAAGCAAAATCCAATTCACTGGTGCGACGCATCGTCATCGTGGCGATATCAACACCTGTAAATACCAACTTCGATAATGCATCCACTGCCCTTGGAACTAGGGTATCGTATTCAAAGTAAGGATGGGTATGGACGGTTTTTTTGCGTAGTTGGGAAAAAGCCTGAGCTTGTTCTGAGGTTAATCCAGACATTTCCCCGATTTTGACCTCACTGACGCGATCGCGTTTTAGTTGCCAAAATTCTGCATATGTAAGTATGTTTATCTGTTGTTCTGGAAGGCGAGTTTGCTCTAAACAATACTGATAAACCCGATAGTAGCGTTGGGATACATCTATAATTGGCCCGTCAAAATCTGTAAAGACTCTTAACATTTCTTAAAAATATGATATTAATTTTATTTACAGATTAACCTAAGCTACTATGGATAATGTTTTAAATAACTGATGAAAGAGTTAGGAAAAACTCATGGTATTTTGGATTTTAGATTTTGGATTAGGGAGGGATTAATTTTCAAGTGAATAGTTGTAAACAGCCAAACTAGTTAGCTTGATCTGGGTGCAAAGCCCCTAAATGGTTCTGAATTACTATTCCCGATTCCCCCTTCCCAGCTCACCTCCACCCGTCAATTTTGGCGTGGTCAAGAACTAATCCCTATTCCCGACTGTATTCCGTATTCTGGTTAAAAACTTCCAAAATTTGCCGACAGAAGTTTTTGAGCTTTTCAGTAATTTCCGTTGTTGGTTGGGTATTACCAACTACTTGCCAGCTTTCGACAGTTGAAAGTCGCCAAGCTTCTCCTTGGTGGTCAAAACCGGCGATTTCCACACCAATAGCGCGACGAACTTGACTGAATTGGTCTTGGTAAAAGCGAATTTGGAATAATAAACTACGGCATTTCCAAGAGCGGCTAAAACCGGGAAAATGGAAGCCGATGTCAATGGAGTCGGGGTCAATAAATTCACGGGTTTCGGGGTCATTTTGCCAAGGTTTGAGGTCGGAACGGGCATCGGGAAATTCAAATTTGAATAGATTTACAACTGTAGCGATTTTGCTAGCAAATTCTAGGCTGGTTGCCATCTCCGCTGCGTTCACTAAGGGATACTCCTTTTGATTAAAAATGAACTTGTTATTGATACAATTTTAAAAACATCTTGACAGAATGGGCATTGTTGGTGTTTTAGCTTATCAATAGTTTTTCGGATTCGCAACTGCAAATGATGCATTCTGGATATATTTTTGGTATAAAACTGATTTTTGGGGTGGGGAAATTTTCTCGTGGGAATGGGGAATGGATAAGTGAATTGGCAATCTGTGGATTTTGCTGAGGTTGAAATTTTTGTATCACAAATTGCATTTCTTGAGTGATATACACGGAGTCAAGAAAAATTTTTAGCAAATATCTAGTAAATATAAACGAGAATATACGCGTAACGTTTTAAAATGACACTGTTGATTGGCAAACAGGTTTAGCTCTATATTATGGCGCGTCAAAGAACATTCATTTCCCTAATTTTAGTATTAATTACAACTTTCCTGGTCGGTTGTGGAGGTCCAACGGAGGCAGTTGCACCTCCAGTCTATACACCTGCACAGTTGGAGAAAATCCAGAAATATGCGACAGATATTTATGCGGTGCGCGATCGCGCGGCGGAATTACAGTCCTTGATTGAGAACAGGGATTGGATCAAGGTTGGTAATTTTATTCACGGACCAATGGCGGAAGCACGGTATGATATGAATTATATTGTGCCGAATTTGTTACCGAGTGAGCAATCTAAAGCCAGACAAATTACCCGTGACTTGTTCAATAGTTTGGTCAAAATTGACCAAGCTGCTAGCGACGGGAATCAACGTGTGGCTTTAAACAGTTATGATGCTGCCTATGCCAGTATTGAAAAGTTCCTAGATTTATTACCCGAATTGCCGCAAACCCCCGCGCTGGAATCCGGGGAAGAAGGTTAATTAGTTCACGGTTGATGGTTGACAGTTGAGGGTTGACTTGGGAAGTTAGAATTAATTTTGCTTTCAAGTGGGTTAATTCTGGCTTCCTGAGCATGGATTTAATCGCTATTGTCCTTATCCTTGGGTTTCTTCCATGACGCGTGTAGTTATTATTGGTTGCGGTGTAGTTGGTGCTGCGATCGCCTATGAATTGAGTCAAGTTTCTGGTTTGGATATTTTGGTGATTGACCGGGAATACCCTGCTCAAGCAGCTACAGGTGCGGCTTTAGGGGTTTTGATGGGAATTATCAGCCAAAAAATCAAGGGTAAGGCTTGGCGGATGCGGCATCGAAGTATCGAAACATACAACCGATGGATTCCGGAAATTGAGGAAATTACGAAAACGCGGATTCCCTTTAATCGTCAAGGGGTGTTAATGTTGCTGATGGCGGATGCACCTGGGGAATATTGGGGTGTTTCCCAATGGCAGGATTTAGCAGCAATTAGGAAAACCCAGGGTTGGGATTTGCAGGTATGGGATGCGCAGCAGGTTTATAGTAGTTGTCCCCAGGTGCAGCATCCAGGGGTATTAGGAGCAGTGTATTCACCCTGCGATCGACAAATTGATCCGACATTACTAACCCAAGGTTTAATTCAAGCAGCACAATATCGAGGGGTAAAAACCCTGTTTGGTACGGAAGTTGGTAAAATAGAATATCTTCCCAATGGCAAATGTGCGGTGGTTACGAACCAGTCAGAGATGGGAGCCGATTGGGTGATAATTGCAGCTGGATTGGGTTCCTCAGCCTTAACCGCAGGTTTACAGCAACATGTTGATATTCGTCCGGTGTTAGGACAAGCAATCCAAGTTAGATTAGGTCATCCCCTAGGAAATAGTCAATTTCAACCCGCACTCACCGGGAACGATGTACATATTGTCCCCTGTAATGGGGGAATCTGTCCTCCTACAGATTACTGGATTGGTGCTACAGTCGAATTTGCCAATAAAGAGGGTGAAATACCCCCGAATGCGGAATTACTCCAATCAGTTTATTCCCAAGCCATTAGCTTTTGTCCCGAACTCGCACAAGCCGAAATTATCAAACAATGGTCAGGATTACGTCCCCGACCCGAAGGTCGTCCTGCACCAATTATTGACAAATTACCCAACTGCGATCGCATTTTCATCGCTTCTGGTCACTATCGTAACGGTGTGTTACTTGCTCCTGCCACTGCGATCGCAATTCGTGAGATGATAGATTCTGTTAGCAGTTAACTGGTGAATGTTGTCTGTTGCGAACGATAAATAAATAGCAATCTTGAATTTGGGATTAGATTATTTCAGATCAAAACCTTGTGAAGTCAAAATGACTAAACAAAGCTGAATCTAAAATCTCAGATGCCAAATCTATCAAAAGTCGGGCTTTTTAGACACGCTCTGGGCAACTTCTCGAAGAGTGATATTGATATGTCTAGAATACCAGACATTTGTCATCAAAACCCAACTTCTCACCCCCAATCCAAAATCTAAAATCCAAAATAATAATGTCTGTTTCCGAACAAAAAATTAAAATCAACCAATTTGAATGGTTCTACCGCGAAGCCAAACCCATCGGTCGCAGTGATTTAATTCCGGTGATTTTGCTGCATGGAATCGTATCCCAGAGTTACTCATGGCGTAATATTATTCCCAAATTAGCCCAACAGGGAACCCATGCGATCACTCCGGATTGGTTGGGTTGTGGTTTTTCGAGTAAACCCGATCAACGTAGTTTTAATTATACACCGGATGCCTTTGTTAACGCCTTGGCAGATTTCATTGATGCCCTAAAATTAGAGAAATTTTCCCTTGTGGTTCAAGGTTTTCTCGGTTCCGTCGGTCTTCAATACGCATTACGTAATTCCGACCGGATTGCCAATATTGTAATTTTAAATGCACCCATCTCCCCGAACGCAAAATTACCCTGGAAAATTCAACAAATGGGATTACCCTTAGTAGGGGATATGATGGTACAAGACCCCCTGCTGGTAGATCGAACTTTGGAAGGGGGAGCGCGTTACGTAATTCCCGAAGAAGATTTAACCGTGTACCGCAAACCATTTTTAACCACTTCTGCTTCCGGACGCAGTTTGCTTGCAACAATCCGTAACCTTGATCTGAATCAAGCCATGACGGAAATTGAAACCGGATTCAAACAGTGGTCAAAACCCCTTCTCATCCAATGGGGGATGATTGACCCGTGGTTAAACGTGGAAATGGCCGAAAACTTCTGTAACAACTTAAAAAACGGTGAACTCATCCGTCTCAATAACGTCGGACACTATCCTCAAGAACACTATCACGAAGCCATTTTATCAGATTTATTACCCTTCCTGCGCTGCTCCCAATCTATCGGTAGTCGGGAGTAGAAACGCGACATGTCGTGTCTCTAACTCTAAAAGGGTCGGAAAACTTTCCGACCAAGTATTCTAAGACAACAACGCCACGTGTGCGCCTAAAAGCGGCTTCTAACCTCAAAGAAAAGAGAAACTGCGTTACTCCCATCAACAGAGATGGCTACTCCCTGACTCCCACCCGTTATTCGGGGTTGGTCAAGTAAGTAGTCATCACGAACTGCGTACACCAGGATGTATGAAAGTGATTTTTCCCCCACTCACTACTCCCTACACCCTTCGGGTACGCACAGTGTTGTCGTAGACTAGACGCGTAGCGTCTACACTTTCAGGTCAGGTAGGTGCAATTAAACATAAAACCGCAACGTAACCGATCATTCGGCTCAAAGCCTTACTCCCGCACAGACGCGATATATCGCGTCTCTCTCCCTGTTTTAACCCAATAATTATCTACTTTTTTTCATTTTTTGGCGACTAAACGACCCTCCAAAGCTTACAAGAGACGTGATATATCGCGTCTTTTTAAACAAACCCAAGTTAAGAGCAAACAGCATCAAAATAGTGCAAATCAACTATTTGGAGTAATATTTTATTTTTGAAAAAACTAAGTACAGCTTCCTTAAGAGTTCTACCCAACCAGGTTCCTTCGCTACCCAACTCATGATCAATATTCAAATCAGATTCCGATAATTACTGATATCAAAAACTTCCCTTGACAATTCTGTACTGACGAGAGAAACAGGCTTTTTCATCTTTTCACAGATATAAACGGTGAGTTTACCATGACTTTATATATTCTCGTGAAAATACGGTTAGATTAGATACTGAGAAAAGCAAAAGCGGTGACGGCGATTGGAATGATTAAGTTAACGATTATGGGAATATCAAATCTATTCCTAAAACCTTAAATTCCCACTGATACTAATTTTATTTTCTCGAAAAAAAGAATTTAAATTCACTGTTCATCTACCTATTTCAACAAAGGCTCGGATATGAAAGCAGTAATTTTGGCTGGGGGATTAGGAACTCGCTTAAGCGAAGAAACTAGTATCAAACCAAAACCAATGGTAGAAATAGGTGGTAAGCCAATTCTTTGGCATATCATGAAAACCTATTCAGCCCACGGTATTAATGATTTTATTATTTGCTGTGGCTATAAAGGGTATGTAATTAAAGAATATTTTGCTAATTATTTTTTACACATGTCAGATGTCACCTTTGACATGCGTTTTAATCAAATGAATGTCCATGCAGGTAAAGCGGAACCCTGGAGAGTGACTTTGGTCGATACCGGAGAAACCACCATGACCGGAGGACGGTTGAAGCGGGTACGGGAACATATTGGGAACGAAACCTTTTGCTTTACCTATGGTGACGGTGTTTCCAATGTGAATATTCGCGAATTAGTGGAATTTCACAAAAACCAAAAAACCTTGGGAACAATGACTGCGGTGCAACCACCGGGAAGATTTGGTGCAATTGTTCTAGGTGCAGAACAAACAAAAATTACTAGTTTCCGGGAAAAACCAGAAGGTGACGGTGCTTGGATTAACGGTGGTTATTTCGTCCTCGAACCGGAGGTCATTGACCTGATTCCTGGAGATGAAACCGTTTGGGAAAAGGAACCCCTAGAAACATTAGCAGCTAAAGAACAGCTTAGTGCTTATAAACATGACGGTTTTTGGCAACCGATGGATACCCTTAGAGACCGCAATTATCTAGAAGGACTTTGGAGTAGTAACAAAGCTCCCTGGAAAGTTTGGTAGGACAGAATATTAGGAAACAGGAGATATTAGGAATTAGGAATTAGGAGACAGGAGATGGGAAACTAAGTTATCTTATTCCTTCACTACTCCCAGTTCCCTCCTCCCCACTCCCTACAACGTTATCTTAATTCCTTCACTACTCCCAGTTCCCTCCTCCCATTCCCGATAATTTCTCTGGATTTGCGCCAAATATGGGTGTAAATTCTTGAAAAATGGGACAAAAGCTGTAAATCGGAAATAATTGAGTTTAGTTACAGGGGTTAGCGCACCTATGTATGATTTTGCGATAATTGGTGGAGGCATTGTTGGACTATCGACGGGGATGATGTTAGGTAAAAAATATCCCCATGCTCGAATTTTAGTCTTAGAAAAAGAAAGCCAGTGGGCATTTCACCAAACAGGTAACAATAGTGGTGTCATTCATTCGGGAGTTTATTATAAACCCGGTAGCTTTAAGGCGAAATTTTGCCGTGATGGTGCTAACTCAATGGTGCAATTTTGTCAAGAACACGGTATTGATTACGAAGTTTGCGGTAAAGTGATTGTCGCCACTAACGAAGCTGAACTGCCCCGACTGGAAAATTTATACCAACGAGGTTTGGCTAACAGTATCCCAGTCAAACGGATTTCGGCGGAGGAAGTGAAAGAATACGAACCCCATGTCAGTAGTGTGGCGGGAATTTTTGTGAAAACAACAGGTATAGTCAACTATAAACAGGTTTGTTGTAAATACGCGGAAATCATTCAAGCTCAAGGTGGTGAATTACGTCTCAACACGAAAGTTTTACGGATTATATCCACCAGCGATCGCCAAATTATTGAAACTAATAACGGTGAATTTGCAACTAAATTTGTGATTAACTGTGCTGGTTTATTCAGCGATCGCATTGCTAAATTAGCAGGGGTGAATCCGCAAGCGAAAATAGTTCCCTTCCGGGGCGAATATTACGAACTCACACCGGAAAAACGCTATCTAGTCAAGGGTTTGATATATCCCGTACCCAATCCAGCTTTCCCCTTTTTAGGTGTCCACTTTACCCGCATGATTGATAGTAGTGTCCACGCTGGACCCAATGCGGTTCTCAGTCTCAAACGGGAAGGTTATACCAAAACCGATTTCGATTTACGGGATTTTACGGAGGTCATAACCTATCCAGGTTTCTGGAAACTAGCTGCTAAACATGCTGACGAAGGAATTAAAGAAATTATCCGTTCTTTTAGTAAAGCCGCCTTTGTACGTAGCCTACAGCAACTAATCCCGGAAGTAACAGCCGCAGATGTAATTCCCACCCATGCAGGAGTACGCGCTCAAGCTTTGATGGCAAATGGCGCACTGGTGGATGACTTTTTGATTATCCATACGGAGAATGCAGTTCATGTCTGCAATGCTCCCTCCCCCGCAGCCACATCATCCCTGGAAATCGGCAAAGCCATTGTTGCCGAAATTCCTCAGCCCACTTCTGTACCTACCGTTTCAGTCTAAAACAGTACGTATTTTTGTGAGGCAAATTTACCATTACCTTGTAAACTAGAATTCACGTAAATACATTTACGATTACTTCCGGTTGTAATGGTTATATTTTTTACTCATATTGATGACTGTTGACAGTTAACCGTCAACCGTTAACTAAATTCGTTGTCGGGGGTGTGTAACGGCAGAATTCAAATCAGAATTAACTGCGATTACACCCTCTCATCAACTCATTTATTCCCCTATTCTACAGGAACTGCAATCATGAAAGTTTTAGTCACTGGTACAGAAGGATACTTAGGCTCCCTATTACCACCTTTACTCATCGAACGCGGTCATGAAGTAATTGGCGTAGATACTGGTTACTACAAAACTGGTTGGCTATATAACGGTACAAATATCACAGCTAAAACCCTCAACAAAGATATCCGCCACATAGAACTCGAAGACCTCCAAGGCGTCGATGCCATTGTTCACATGGCAGAACTTTCCAATGACCCCACCGGACAACTTGCCCCCAACATTACCTATGATATTAACCACAAAGGCTCTCTACGTCTTGCCAATTTGGCAAAAAAAGCGGGAGTACGTCGTTTTGTGTACATGTCTTCCTGTAGTGTGTACGGAGTTGCAACTGAAGGTGATGTCACCGAAGAATCCCCCGTTAATCCCCAAACTGCTTACGCTGAGTGTAAAACTCTGGTGGAACGGGATGTGAAACCCCTCGCAGACGATAACTTTTCCCCCACCTTCATGCGGAATGCGACAGCCTTTGGAGCTTCACCCCGGATGCGCTTTGATATTGTTTTGAACAACTTAGCTGGATTAGCTTGGACAACGAAACAAATCAAAATGACCAGTGATGGTACACCTTGGAGACCTTTAGTTCATGCTTTAGATATTTGTAAAGCGATTGTTTGTACATTGGAAGCACCAAGGGATATTGTTCATAATCAAATATTTAACGTTGGTGACACTAGCAATAATTATCGCGTGAAAGAAATTGCCGAAATCGTTGCAGAGGTGTTTCCTGGTTGTGAACTCAGCTTTGGTACACAGGGTGCGGACAATCGCAGTTATCGGGTTTCCTTTGAGAAAATTAATACCCTTTTACCAGGGTTTAAATGTGATTGGGATGCACAACGAGGTGCAAAGCAATTGTATGAAATCTTTTCTCGGATTGATATGACTCCGGAAGTGTTTAATTCACCTGGATTTACCCGCTTAAAACAACTGGAATATTTAATCCGCACCCAACAAATTGACAAGGACTTCTTCTGGACAAAAACCACTGTTGGTGTGTAACTGTTGGATAGGGAATTAACTAGTATTGACTAATAATTAATTTGCATTGAGGGAAACATGCGTTTTATTGAAACAGAACTGAAAGGGGCATATATCATTGAATTGGAAGAAAAACACGACCATCGTGGTTTCTTTGCCCGAACATTTTGCGCTCAGGAATTTGAAGAACACGGTTTAAAACCTGCTGTTGCCCAATGTAACCTTTCATTTAACTATAAAAAAGGTACACTGCGGGGGATGCACTATCAAACTCCTCCAGCAGCAGAAACTAAACTAGTACGTTGCGTTAAAGGTGAAATCTACGACGTAATTATTGATATGCGTCCCGAATCGCCAACCTTTTTGCAACATATTGGGGTGGAATTGACGGCTGACAATCATCGAGCTTTGTACGTACCGGAAATGTTTGCCCACGGATACCAAGCTTTGACCGATGGTGCGGAAGTTTTGTACCAAGTCGGTGAATTTTATACACCCGGTTACGAAAAAGGTTTACGTTATAATGATCCCTTCTTCAATATCCAATGGCCGATGGAAGTTACGGAGATTTCGGAAAAAGATTTAAATTGGCCTTTACTCCGAATGATGACCGTGGGAACTGCGGAAGTTTAATTGGGATTTTGGATTATAGTTTGCACGCTGAGATATTTTTCTTTGGGTTTGTTGATGGTTGACAGTTGACCTTTAGGGATTTATCTCAACGAAAATCTCACTGATTGACCGTGTAGAGTATATCTTACATAATCCGGAAATGAATTTGAGATGACTCTAACCTGGGTGGAGATTCCCTCTGCGTCAAGAGTTTAGCTTTGAGGTCTATGTCTGGATTTTGGATTATCCAAAAGCTCTGAATTGTTCAAACGCTTTTATGCGCTGGATGGGAGCAAAATATTTATCTTGTTAATTCCCCAAATGGTAAAATGTAGCTTTAAATACATAAAAATCTCAATACATAATTTTACTGAGGGAAAATATACGGATAGGGTGATGCTACTCCAGAACAGAAGAATATTACAGAGCGTGAAATTTGCATCAGGGTGAATACTGAATTAGGGCTTGCTGACTTCCTATTGAGCAAGTAGGTAGATTCATCAGTGGAACCAATTGGGAAGTTATGTGACTAAAAATTTCAGGGTCAAAATAACGAGTTACGTACAGGAGTAGAATTAATGATTATTGTCGATCGCGCATTACAAGCACGGGCAGAAGCTGGTAATCCCGTGAAGGTGGGGATGATTGGTGCGGGTTTCATGGGACGAGGAATTGCTAACCAAATTATTAATTCAGTACCGGGAATGGAATTGGTCGCAATTTTTAACCGTAATTTGGAAGCTGCCAAACGTGCTTATACTGAGGCAGGTATCGAATCAGTCCAAGAAGTCACCAATGTCACCCAACTAGAAGATGCGATCGCGCGCGGTGCATATGCGGTCACTGATGATGCTATGTTATTATGTCGCGCTCAGGGTTTGGATGCTTTGATCGAAGTCACAGGAGCTGTGGAATTTGGCGCACAGGTGGTCATGGAAGCGATCGCTAACCATAAACATGTGGTGATGATGAATGCGGAACTGGATGGGACAATCGGTTGTATTCTCAAGGTTTATGCTGATAAAGCTGGTGTAATTTTGACCGCTTGTGATGGAGATCAACCCGGAGTACAAGCAAATTTATACCGATTCGTCAAAAGTATCGGTTTAACTCCCCTACTGTGTGGCAACATTAAGGGATTGCAAGACCCCTACCGCAATCCGACTACCCAGGAAGCCTTTGCACGGCAATGGAAACAAAAAGCTCATATGGTGACTAGTTTTGCCGATGGCACAAAAATTTCCTTTGAGCAGGCAATTGTTGCCAATGCCACCGGGATGACCATTGCTAAACGCGGTATGATTGGCTACGATTTTAATCGCCACAAAGAGGAGCTTATTGAGCAGTTTAATCTCAATTACACCGGTCATGTGGACGACATCACCAAAATGTATGACGTGGAGCAACTCAAGGCGCTTGGTGGTATCGTTGATTACGTTGTCGGTGTGAAACCTGGTCCGGGTGTGTTTGTATTTGCAACCCATGACGACCCGAAACAACAGCACTATTTAAACCTTTATAAACTTGGGGAAGGACCACTATACAGTTTCTATACCCCTTACCACCTGTGTCATTTTGAAGTGCCGATTTCCGTGGCTCGTGTCGTCCTCTGCCAAGATTCTGTCCTCAGCCCCCTGGGAGCGCCCCAGGTAGATGTGGTTACCACCGCCAAAATTGACCTGAAGGCTGGAGAAACCCTAGATGGTATCGGGTACTACATGACCTACGGACAGTGTGAGCGCTCAGATATTACCAGAGAGCAAAAACTATTACCAATGGGATTAGCGGAAGGATGTCGTCTCAAACGGGATATCCCCAAAGATCAAGTACTCACCTACGATGATGTCGAACTGCCGACGGGTAGACTGTGTGATCGCTTACGTGCGGAACAAGATGCCTATTTTGCCCCTCAAAAAGTAATGGCAGCAGTTTAAACTCCGTAAATCCTCGTAAATCGTGCAACCGAATTATTTAGATTTGATATTTTTAGTTTTAAATGTCTGTAAATATATCCAGATTACATGCATTTAGACCTAAGAGTAATCATAATATAAAGAAACCGTCGGTTGCGACGATTTACAAAGGTGTAGGGCACAATCACACTGGTTATATAGCTTTAAAAATAAATTATATTAACTGATTTATTTACAATTTCACCAATCTAAGTTACGTAACCTGTTTTTCTCACAAAATCCTAAAACCGACAGGGAGTAGGGAATAGTGATTAGGGAGTAGAAGGGAAATAAATCCGTCACTCAAGACTCATAACTTACTTGTGAGAAATCCGGGGTAAATCAAGGGATTAAATTCGCATTGACTTAGCGATTGACCATTAGAGACACACCCAGATGTGGAGGCATTATGCCAAATCATATTCAAAAACTCAGGGAATACTGATATGAAAATTGCTCTCGTCCATGATTATTTAACCCAGCGTGGTGGGGCAGAGCGTGTATTTGAACTACTATGTAAACGCTACCCCGACGCTGATATATATACATCATTATATGACCGCGATCGCACAATTGATTTAGGCGACCGGATTGTTAATACCACCTTTTTACAAAAAATCCCTGGTGCAGCCAAATACTTTCGCCTCATGGCACCCTTTTATTTTCCAGCATTTCGGGCCTTGGATTTACAAGACTACGATCTAATCATTAGTAGTAGTACAAGCTTTGCAAAAGCAGTCAGAAAAAAGCCCGGAGCTAAACATATTTGTTTTTGTCACAACATTACACGGTTTTTGTGGGATACGGAAACCTATTTGCGAGAATATGGAGATTACCGTTACTTTGCCCCTTTAATTGAGCAAATTTTTGGGGTGATGCGCAAGGTAGATCTGTCCTATTCCCAGGAACCAGACCTGTATATTGCCAATTCTAGCATTGTCGCCCGCCGGATTCAAAAAACTTACGGCAAACAAGCCATCGTCATTAATTATCCCATTGATACGCACAAATTCACCTATTCTAACGTCAAAGACGAATATTACCTTGCTTCTGCCCGAATGATTAGCTATAAACGACTAGATATCATAATTGAAGCATTCAATTGGTTAGGATGGCGATTATTAATTTCTGGTGATGGTCCAGAACGGGAAAGACTACAAGCTAGGGCAATGCCAAACGTGGAATTTTTAGGACATGTTAGTGACGCTAAACGCACACAACTGTTTGCTGAGGCTAAATCAGTAATCGTTGCAGCTTTAGAAGACTATGGATTAGTACCAGTAGAAGCAAATGCTAGTGGTACACCCGTAGTTGCCTACGGAGCAGGTGGTGTTTTAGACACCCAAATTCCCGGTAAAACCGGCGTATTTTTCAAACGTCAGACCCCGGAATCATTGCAAGCTGCCTTGATGGAAGCTGAAACCACAAACTGGAATTACGAAATTATACGTAATCACGCCGTCCAAAACTTTTCCGAGGAAGCCTTTTTCGGCAAGGTGAACCAAGTAATTGCACAGGCTTGTAGCTTCCAAAAATCATAAACTGATTTGTTAGCTGAGGGATAAAAACAAGTGATTCAGACCACAGTCAATCCAGTTCTCAAACCAGCCACGGATAACGATCCGGGGTATGGACAATTGTTTGCAGTATTAGTTAGACGATTTCCTTGGTTCCTAGGAGTATTCTTAGCTTCAATTGCGATCGCCGGATTCATCACCAAACGAACTCCAAGCACCTATCAAAGTGGAATGCAACTGCTGGTCGAACCCAATTTCAGGGGTAAACAGCAAGGTGGTGAGGTTTCTGGAACCCAATTTACCGACCCCAGTATCGAGATCGACACGGCGACACAGTTAAATTTGATGCGTAATACCGAACACATCCAAAAAGCCGTGGCCATGTTGGAAGCGGAGTATCCCGACCTGACGGTTGAGCAGGTACGGCGCTCCTTAGCCTTATCCCAAGTTAAGGAAAAAGAAGATAACGTCGCTACCAAAATATTTGACGCAAAATATACCGACACAGACCCAGTAAAAACCCAACGTGTTCTCGAAGCCCTGCAAAAAGTCTATTTAGAATACAACGAACAACAGCAGGAAGATCGCCTCAGCAAAGGTTTGAAAGTGATTAACGAACAACTCGAACGGGTGCGCAAAGACCTAGCGGATTCGGAAACCCGATTACTGAGATTTCGTAAAACCCAAAACCTAACCGATCCGGAATCCCAAGTCAAAAATCTTGAGCAGGAATTAGCGGTAATTGAACAGGAACGACGTAATGTCCGCGCTCAACATAATGAGGTTCTAGCAAGATACAATTCCTTAAGGACTCAGTTGCAACGCACACCCCAAAACGCCCTGGTATCAGCCCGCTTAAGCCAATCAACCCGCTACCAATCATTGCTCAACGAGATCCAAAAAACCAATTTAGCCTTGGAACAGGAGAGGTTACGGTTTACCGATGAGGCTCCCAGTGTAGTTAAACTCGTGGAACAGCGTCAACGCCAACAAATACTCCTCCAACAGGAAGTTGCCAAAACCTTGGGAGGAGACCCCAATGCAATTAACCAGGTGATTACCAACGACCTGCAAGCCCAAGGTAATGATAGCCAAATTGACTTGAATTTGGCAGCCCAACTGGTAGAAGCTCAAACCAATATTTTCGGGTTACAAGCTCGCGATCAAACCTTGAACCAAAAAGAAAATCAAGTGCGAGCTGAATTAAAACGCTATCCGGCTCTGTTGGCGGAATTTAACCGCTTACAGCCCCTTGTCAACCTCAATCGCCAAAGATTAGAGGAATTGCTGAGGGCAGAACAAAAACTCCGTCAGGAATTGGATAAGGGTGGATTTGTTTGGGAAGTGGTGGAAAAACCCCAAAAAGGTATCTTTCAGGGACCAAACATGCAGCAGAACTTGATGCTAGGAGGTGTGGTCGGGTTAATTTTAGGGGGAATTACCGCCGCAATCCGGGAAGCTTCCGATGATGCTGTCCACACAACAGCCGAACTCGAAAAACAATTTGCCATTCCCATATTGGGTACTACCCCCAAACTCCCACCCGCAAGAAACCGGGATTCGGTAATCAAATTACCCTTCGGGAAACCCGATGCATCTGCACCTTGGACAATCCAAGTTCTCCAGTCTCCTCCCCGATGGGAATCCTTGGACTTAATTTACAAAAATATTGAGCTGCTCAATTCTGTGACAGCGCTCAAATCATTGATGGTGACATCAGCCTTACCTGACGACGGCAAATCCGCTTTAGCTTTGGGATTAGCCATGAGTGCAGCTCGTTTGCACAAACGCGTCCTGCTGATTGATGCCAATCTCCGGGAACCGAGTTTACATAAACAATTGAACCTACCCAACGAACAGGGTTTATCCACCTTGTTATCCAACGAAGTGGATTTACCCAACCAGATTAACATCCAATCCTCCGGTTCCTCGTTTATTGATATACTGACAGCAGGTCCAGTACCTGCCGACCCAGCTAACCTACTCAGTTCTCCCCGAATGAACCAATTAATGGCCACCTTCGAGGATAATTACGATCTAGTCTTGGTTGATGCACCTCATGTATTGGGAATAGTTGATGCATTGTTAGCAGGTTCCGCTTGTCGTAGCACAATCATGGTCGCAAGCATTGGTCGAATTACGCGATCGCAATTAGCCCAAGCTACAGCAATGTTAACCAAACTGAATTTAATCGGAGTAGTTGCAAACGGAGTCAGTAATTCCAACAGCACCTATATTCCTTATAATCAGCAACATCGTTTAGCCCTGCAACAAGCTGTCGAAAAGTAATCATCACCAGGATTTCTCACAAACCCCTAAAACTTACAGGGAGTAGGGAATGGGGAATAGGGAATAGTAGGAAAATTAATCCATTACTCAACCCTTACCCTCACTTACTTGAAATGCAGGGTGAAAGTTTTTGGTTTTTAGTATTTGTTATATTCCTCAATGTCGATACAACTATAAAACATGCGATTTTGTCTTATCAATCAGGACGCGATCGCATTTTTTATTTGCCTATTGCCTACCACCAATTAAAAAGTTCCGTATCCTGTATCTTTTAATTCTGCAATCAATAAACCTACAGCTTTCAGTCAAACCCCATGTCGTTGGAACACAACCAAACAAGAAAATAGCCTGTTCCCAATCCCTCTGCATCAAGGGAGTACGAACATTCACTGGTTTTTGATGAAAAAATACAAAAAAAACAAATTAATCTGTGGATAATGCTATAATAGCGATTGAGAATTCATAGCTAAAAACTAGGTATTTACCCAGCTTTGACAGTTTATCACAGCTTAATAATCTCGGTAGTGAGCAGCCAATAAATTAAAGACTGAATAAAGAATGAACCTAATATTTTGTCATCAGTAAAGATGTTAGGTATCCTAGAAATTAAGCAATCTGCAAAAAATACAAACAATCAGCAGTAGAAATCCGCAATCTTGTGGAAATCAACCTCTGAAAAAATAAGTAATTAGGCAAACAGGTCTGCTCAAGAAATCCCCCAACCAGTAGCAAAACTTCAGTAGAAAAACTGTCCACCGCCCTTGCAACCGTATCAGTATTTTTTGGGAAAGCTGGGAATATATAATTTGCAAGCATTACTAGCATCAAATTGCGTATACAGTGGACTATCTTCCAGTCCAAGTGTCTGACAATCAATTAAGTATAATCAATATGAAAACCTCCATAATTCCAAAATTAGACAATGCTCCCAGAATTGAGAACAGTTACAACAGTCGAGATTTCACCGAAAATAAATTAGAAAATACTAGTGACTCCCCCTACTGTAGTTTGAAATGGCGGATGGGACAACTATTAGTTTTGCCAGCAGGACAACAAAAACAACCTTACTTACCAGCACTTGATAATACTGAGAACCTAGTTAAATGCCTAAAACATTCTCCTGTTAGCATCGTTCGTTTAGATCCCCATCTGGGAGAATATCGAATCAAAACCTGGACACAAGCCTGCGCACAAGCGGAAAAACCAGTTTATTTAAATATATCCCGATTAGAAAGACATTTTCAATCACCAAGCAACTTGAGCAAACCTGTGCAATTGGTGCTGGAATGGATGGTCGCATTGATATTACTAATTGCTCTGAGTCCAGTTTTTTTGTGCTTGCTTACAGTGATGCAGATATATTCTCCCGGTGAAGTATTTTTTTCAGAATGGTATGTTGGCAAAAGAGGAAAAATCTTTCAGCGACTCAAACTCCATATCCAGGATGAAAACAACTTCGCAACTTGGACACTTTGCAAATTAGGTTTAGATAACCTACCCCAGCTGATCAATGTTCTGCGTGGGGAAATATCTTTGTTTGGACACCGAGGTTGGTCTCTAGAGGAGGTATTAGAACAAAATCGGGAATTTTCACAAAGCAAAGGATTTTTCGGAGTCACCAGCAAGTGGCAAGTTGAACCAGATACTAAAGTACTACATTTAGATAGTCAAACCCTGTAATTTGCAAATTGGATTAGGGGATTGTCGCTGGAATATGGTAATCCCCCACCAAAACCAGGAAGATGTTGGGAAAACAAACTAGAAACCCGACTTATTGAGGAAGTCGGGTTTTTCAGTAAGCAATTTTCTACCCATATCTTAAAGTATTTGTTTAAAGTATTTATGAGGTATTGATACTAGTCATACTTAGTGCCAAGATTAAGTAGTGTAAAAAATTTCATTGGCTACTGATTAACTAATCAATATTTTCAGATTTTGTGCAGAGTCAGGAAATTCATTGATGGAAATACTCCAAATCATCCATAGACACCTAGTTACTTCTTGCCAAAGTCATCAAAAACACTTTATTCAAGTCGCTAAACTAATTACATTATTTATCCTATCCCAATTAACTGCAAAATTTAATTTCTACCTCTTGCCAAACTGACAACACCTTAACCTGATGTTAATAAGGTTGCACCAAAATCGATTATTCTGTACTGACGAGTTAAACGTATAAAAAATTATGGGTCTTCAAATATCATCTCTCATGCGAAGTCTAGTCAAGGCGACAAAGTTTTGGCAGGATAATTATTTAATCTTACGGGAGTTTAAACACTTTCGTCGGGCTACTGTTCTTGCGGTTATCTTTACCCTATTTACAGCATCCTTTGAAGGGGTGAGTATTGGTTTTTTACTATCCTTTCTTCAAAGCTTAATTTCACCCGACCAACCAGCGAAAATTGGGATTGCTATTCTTGATAACTGGATTAGTGCCAATGCAGCAGTAATTAATCCCCTTTACGTTGTTTCCCTATTAATTCTATTAAGTACCTGGATTCGTTCCCTATTTGGTTATTTTGCTGGTATTTACAACGAAAAAGTTCAATTACTTCTAGCAGACCGCTTAAGAAAACAAATATTTGAACAATTACAATCTCTTCCCCTTGGTTATTTTACCGATACTCGCTCCGGGGAAATAGTCAACACCATGACAACGGAAATTGAAAGGTTAAAACAAGTATTTGGAGGAGTAGCCTTTTTCCTCACCCGCGCAGCAGTAGTGGTAGTTTACTTCATCTGCATGTTTTTAATTTCTTGGCAATTGTCCTTGATTTCCGTTTTAGTCTTTTCCCTATTAGCGGTTGGTTTAACCACCTTAAATCGAAGAGTTCGGGAAGCTAGTTTTGGAATTTCTGAAGCCAACGCCGTATTTAATTCCAATGCCTTTGAATTTATTAATGGAATTCGTACCGTCCAAGCCTTTGCTACCCAAGAATACGAACGCCGGCGATTTTATCATAACAGTTTAAAACTGTTAAACGCATCCAACAAAGTGGTCTATGCTTGGTTATTAGTGAAACCCATTGCCGAAGCGATCGCAACTACGGCGATGATTAGCTTGATTATTGTTTCCTTTACCAAGTTTACGATTCCAGCAGCTTCATTATTAACATTCTTCTTTGTATTGGTACGGGTAGTCCCCAGTGTTCAGGATATCAACGGTACATTAGCTTTCCTCAGTACCCTCAGTGGTTCCCTAGAAGCAATTAAGGAATTATTACGTACCGACAACAAAACCTACTTTGAAAATGGCTATCTGCCCTTCAAAGGCTTAAAACGTTCCATTGATATCGTTTCTGTAGACTTTGCCTACGACCAAAAAAATTTGGTGTTGCATAATGTCACCCTATCCATTGAGTCCGGGAAAATGACAGCCTTGGTGGGTTCTTCCGGTGCAGGTAAAACCACCCTAGCCGATTTGATCCCACGATTTTACGACCCCACGGAAGGGCAAATTTTCATTGATGGCGTAGATTTACGGACATTAGACATCAACACACTGCGTCAGCGCATGGCCGTTGTTAGCCAAGATACATTTATTTTTAATACCTCTGTACGTGAAAATATTGCCTACGGTTCCCCCGATGCAACCGAAGAGCAAATCCGTAAAGCCGCTAAATTAGCCAATGCCCTAGAATTTATTGAGGATATGCCGGAAGGATTTGATACTAGATTAGGAGACCGGGGGGTACGCTTATCAGGGGGACAACGGCAACGAATTGCGATCGCTCGGGCTTTACTGCGTGACCCGGAAATCCTAATCTTAGATGAAGCCACCAGCGCCTTGGATTCGGTTTCCGAGAGATTAATTCAAGAATCAATCGAACAGTTATCCGTAGGTCGAACCGTAATTGCGATCGCTCACCGACTATCCACAATTGCCAAAGCAGATAAGGTGGTGGTTCTAGAAGGTGGATATATTGTTGAACAAGGTAGGTATCAAGATTTACTAGAACAACGTGGCAAATTTTGGCGATATCACCAAATGCAGCACCAATCTGGATACGCTAGCTAATTTGAACTGGGAAGGAACCTAACCAAATAGCATTATTTTCCCACACCCTGTAGAGATGAACCGTTGGGTCGTCTTTTTATTTCACATTTTGAGGTTGAGCTAAAACCTGTTAAACCATAGTTAGAGCTTGCTGAAAAGTAGTAAAACTCTTATACTGTGAGCTTCGGAGGGTATTTTAGTTACAGAAAGTGCATAGAACCTCAAAAAACTGACATCTGTAGTTTTTTTGGTCTTGTGAAAATAGGAATCCGTAGGGTTAAAACTACTCCCTACTTCCTGTTCCCTACCCCCACGCAAAGACTTTTACAGCAGACCCTAGATACAGATGTGTTGCATCTGTACATACTACATTAAGTCCGCCCGCACTCAAATGTGGGCGGAATCTTTATCGCAAATTAAAGATTTTGTAGAGTATATCTACGTGTAATCCACATTTAAGATTACAGGGGTTAATATTATCACATTAGATATGTCACATATCTACATCCATCTGTGGAATCTGATTCAGGGTGTAATAAGTGTGGCAGTAAGATTACATAGTTCACTCAACTAGTCGGGGTTTTTACGTCTTTCGTAATCATCAGAAGTGCAAAGTGATTCACTATTAGTTATTTTTATACTTTCACTTTTACTTATACACCCATGCAGGTTTCTATTATTATTGCTAACTACAATTATGCACGTTATTTAAACGCAGCTGTAACTTCCGTGTTAGAGCAAAGTTATCAAAATTTCGAGATTGTGATTGTAGATGATGGTTCTACAGATAACAGTCGCGAGGTGATTGAGAACATCCAAAAACAATATCCCGACCGAGTTCGGACGATTTTTCAAGCAAATCAAGGACAAGGAGGAGCATTTAATACCGGGTTTGCAGTTTCCAGTGGGGAAATAATTGCTTTTCTCGATGCAGATGATGTGTGGAAACCAAACAAATTAGAGCGGATTGTTCAGGAGTTTAGCGACTCAAAAGTTGTTGGGGTGATGCATCAATTAGAGAACATTGATGCTGATGGTGATCAATTAGAGACTTCCCCACCCTTAACTTTACCGAATAATTTGGCTGAATTAATTATTAAAACTGGCAATGCTTGGTTTTTTCCGCCCACATCAGCACTTTCCTACCGTCGTCATGCACTTTCCCAGGTCTTTCCGGTTGACGCGGTTAAATGGCGTACCTGCGTAGATGGATGTATTATTTACTGTACATCTTTCCTCGGCGAAATCAAAACCTTACCAGATTTTCTCGGTGGTTATCGCATTCATGGCGCAAACAATCATATTACGACCCAAGACCCATCCGTGAATCAAGCACGGGACTTAGCGGGAATTGAAATGACTAATGGGTATATTAATCAATTTCTCGAGAAAATCAATGATCCACGACGGGTAAGCCTAGGTAATAATCTGCAATATCAAAGAACTAAATATTATTATGAGGGAGTTTTTTCCTGGTTCAAGACATGGGAAATTGTGCAGATAATTTGGCGGTGGCCCCTATATTCTCCATCGGAAAAATTGTTTTTCTCCCTGCGCTTTCTACTTAAAAGTAGCAAAATGTTGAAGCTGTTTCCCCAGAAAAGCTCAGAAGTCGCTAGTAGTTAGGGATAGAATTTTAGCTATGTTCACTAGTTTTGAAATACTAGTGAATCAACGATGTTTTTTATCTGTGGCTAGCAATTTCAAAACATTTCTACTTCCCATACATAGCTCCTTGGTTTCTATCAATGCCTATCCACAGTAGTTCTAACTTGCAAATTAACACCATATCCTCCATATTTTCAATTTGAAGCGAATTTCTTTTATGAAGCAAGTAAGTGTGTTCTCCTCCCAAATTCAGCCAGTCCCATCTACCATTCAGCGTCCACTCTGGTCAGTCATGATTCCCACTTACAATTGTGCAGAGTATCTGGCTGAAACCCTAACAAGTGTACTTAAGCAAGCACCTGGACCAGAGGTAATGCAAATAGTTGTGGTGGACAACTGTTCCACAGACAATACGGAAGCAGTGGTGCGGGAGATTGGTCAGGGTCGGGTTGAATACTTTTGTCAGTCAGAAAATGTGGGAAGTTTGCGAAATTTTCAAACTTGTCTAGACATGGCACATGGTGAATTAGTTCACATGCTTCATAGTGATGACTGTGTGTGCGACGGTTTTTATGAAAAAATGGCCCGTCCTTTTTTAGAAAATCCGGAATTAGGAGCAGCCTTCTGTCGCTTTTTCTATATTAATTTCCAGGGAGAAAATGAAGGTATATCTGATTTAGAAATTCCGGAAAGTGGAATTTTGCCAGAAAGTTGGTTAGAACGGATTGCCACGGTTTGTGCAATTTCTGTTCCTTCACTAGCTGTCGTCCGTCGCAGTGTTTACGAAAATCTTGGTGGGTGGGATACTCGCTGTGGTTTAAGTGGAGACTGGGAAATGTGGGTGCGGATTTTTAAGTATTACCCAGTTTGGTTTGAAACAGAACCATTAGCAATGTGGCGTAGACATTCTAGCTCTACCAATGCAACCAGCGCTAAAAGTCCTGCTTTTATTGAAGATAACTACCAAACCGTTGAGCTTATTCTTTCCTACTTACCCGAACCGATGCGTCGTCGAGTGGGGAGGATTATTAAGCGTAACACCGCATTCCTCGCTTTGGGTTCAGCCAAGTCTGCTTTTTGTAAAGGTGATTCTAAACAAGCTTTGGATTTAATCAAAAAAGCTTTAAAGTATAGGTTTTCACTTTTAATTATTCTGTTAAGTAGTCGGATGATTTGGCAACAGACATTGGGTAATTTGTATAATTATTCCGTCAAGAAAAATCTCCCTACTTTATCCGTTCAATCCACCCAGTTGATTCAAAGATGAAATCGGCATTATTGCCGTTTTCCTGGCTATTCTTCATCTAAATTTTGTATATGTAAAACTATTGTTTAGGTAAATACTAGCAAGCAGTTAATCATCGCAAATGGACATAAACTAATAAGCAGCGTCAGCGAATCGAAACGCGAATTTTCATGAAGTCAGAGGTTGTATCTGGATATGGCAATATCTACTGATGAACAAAATAAC
Source organism: uncultured Calothrix sp. (assembly GCA_937973965.1). GTDB lineage: Bacteria > Cyanobacteriota > Cyanobacteriia > Cyanobacteriales > Nostocaceae > NIES-3974. Next base: position 46,359 of record CALJJQ010000120.1, read on the forward strand.
CTACCCCTGGTAAGTGTGATTACACCTACATACAACCGTCCTCATTACTTAAAAGAAGCATTAGTCAGTGCATTAGGACAAACTTACTCCAATATCGAAATCATTGTTTCTGATAATTGTAGTCCGGAAGATCCGCGATCGCTGATTGAGTCATTTGCAGATGAGAGAATCCGGTTTTTCCGTAATTCAGCGAATCTGGGAATGTTCACTAACACCATGAATGCTTTGAAAATGGCACAGGGTAAGTATGTGGCTTTTCTGTTGGATGATGATTTATGGGAGCCGGATTTTTTAGAAAAGTTAATTCCTCCCTTGGAAAAAAATCCGGATTTAGCCTTAGCCTTTTGTGACCATTACGTAATTGATGCTGATAGTCGGATTGATGAGGAAAAAACCCGTGAGTATTCCCGGAGGTATAAACGCGCAGACCTGCAAGAAGGGATATATCAACCATTTTATGAATTAGCTCTGGTGCAGCGTGCGGTATCTTCTGCAACTGCAGCGGTGATGCGGCGGGAATTAATCGGCCCGGAAAGCATACCTCCGGAAGTCGGTGGTTCTTGGGATATCTATTTGAATTATTTATGTTGTCGGACTGGAATGGGTGCTTATTTTTACCCAGGGAAGCTGACGCGCTATCGGGATCACGAGCAAACCGATACCAATCAGAGTGGTACTCGTAACTATCAGGCAAAAATTCGTAAAGCCCAAGCAGATATGTTCTGTTATGGGGTATTTATGGATGATGAGCGTTTGTCGGCTTATAAAGCCTACTTTCAAAAACAATGCGGATTTGTGAGTACCAGCTTAGGAATAGGATTGATGCGATCGCAACAGTTGATGGATGCTCGTAGTTGTTTGTGGAAGTCACTCCATCAACAGTTTAGTTTACGGACTGCTGCGGCTTTGTTCCTCAGTTTTGTACCCGCGAAAATCGCTGCTAGGTTTTGAAATGGTATTAAGAATAACTCAGTTTTGGTAATAGTTTTCTCCCAGTTATAGATACCTCAATTTGCTTAAGTATTTTCTAAATTTTGTTTGTCATTTTTATCACCACTAATTTAATTCAGGTAAAACATAAATGCGTATCTCCGCTTGTATTACAACCCGTAACCGTCCTCAACAATTACAAGCTTGTTTGCAAGCACTGGCAAATACGGAATTGAAACCCGACCACGTGGTGGTTTCTGATGATTCACCGGATGTGGAGATGCAGCAACAAAATCAAAATATTGTTACATCTTATTATCCGGGAGCGAAATATATTCTCGGACCACGTACCGGAGTCTGTGGAAATCGCAATAATGCGGTTAACTCCATTCCCAGTTCCGAAACCGATTTAGTCGCCTTTCTGGATGATGATATTTGTGTGGAAGCTGATTTTTTTGTGAAAGCAATTGATCGCTACAAACAAATGTCTCCCGAACAGCAAAAGTTGACCATTATCTCCGGAGTTAGTCGCACTCCCCAGGGAGAAGAAATGGTATCAGGAAAGCTCACCTTTCGAGGTTATTTTGCCACCACCGATACCATACCGGAAACCGTAGCCATTCATGCTACCCTGTTTCCCCGGCACTTGTTTGACCAAGAGCAGTGGGATGAGAATATTTTCTTTGGTTACGAAGATGCAGAATTATGTTTACGAGCTTTACGTCGTGGTTACAAAATTATCCATTGTCCGGAACTTTTAGTCATGCATATCGCTCCTGGTTCCCAGAGTAGTATGCGGTTTGCAGATATTGGCAACCTCAGTAATTACGAAATCTCCATTGAAGCAGCCCGTTTATATGTAGGCATCAAGCGCTACAAAGATTTATTCCCCAATCCCCTGAAATTGGTATTATTTGTAGCTTTATTTTTTATCCACATGACAGTTTATCTGTTTAAACGTCGAGCCTTACCAGCTTTCCCAGAAATCCTGCGTCGCTCGAAAATTCAAAGATTATGGCAGACTGCTAATATTTAAATGTTCGATTCAATGCGCGATCGCATCAGGGAAAAGGACAAGAGAACAAGGAAAAAACCCCTCTGACTCTTGTCTTCAAAAACACATTTATCCGGAAAATACTTGTGGAATCGGTTTCAATGATTCTTATTTAAAAAGTATTGGTGGCTGCTGCGTTAAATTTATCTAAATATACTGCCAATTATTATCTCTAATCACCATGATTAAATTATGTATAGTCACACCCTACGTAATAAAAGGGGATGGACAGGGTAGAGCCAATTACGAAATTGTCTGGGAAGCTCTCCGACGGGGTTACGAAGTCACCCTAGTTGCACGTAAAGTTGCCGAAGACCTACAAGCTTCACCACAGATTCGGTGGGTCAATTTCCCCGTGGAGCAATATCCTACCGCCCTAATTAAAGAAATGATTTTTTCCCTGCGCAGCGCCAATTGGTTACGAAAGCACCGCCAGGAATTTGACATAGTACAGGTTTACGGAGCTGTCACCTCCGCCCCTTCAGATATTAATACTTCCCAATTTGTTCATACAGCGTGGCGACGTTCCCCCGTCCACACAGCTAAAATCCACCGCAATCTCTACGGACTTTATCACTGGTTATACAGCGCCTTAAATGCAGGATGGGAAAAAACCGCTTTTCAAGGGACAAAAATCGCTGTTGCCGTCTCCGAAAAAATTAAACAGGAACTGGTCAATGATTTAGGTCTTTCCCCCAATAATATCCGCGTCATCCATAATGGGGTCGATATAGACGAATTTGTCCCCGGAAATCTTGATCCCCAAGACTTGGGATTACCTACCGACAAATGTTTAGCCTTGTTCGCTGGGGATATTCGTACCAACCGTAAAAACCTGGACACGGTTTTACGTGCCCTCGTCAAAGTGCCCGATTTACACCTAGTAGTAGTGGGAAATACGGAAGGTAGCCCCTACCCCCAAATGGCAGCTAAACTAAATATTGCTGACCGGGTTCATTTTACCGGCTTCCGGCGTGACATAGCCAAAATCATGCAAGCCGTTGACTTTTTCGTCTTCCCTTCCCGCTACGAAGCCTGCACCCTGGTTCTATTGGAAGCAATGGCATCGGGATTACCCGTAATTAGTGCCACATCCGCCGGGGGAGCAGAACTTGTCACCCCAGAAAGCGGGTTTGTTCTCGAAAATTCCGATGATGTGGAAGGGTTAGCCCAAGCATTGAGTCAATTAGCAAGCGATCGCGTTTTGCGAGAAAATATGGGTAAAGCAGCCCGTCAAGTGGCCGAACAAAATACCTGGGTCAGCAAAGCCCAAGCCTATGTGGATTTATTTGAGGAATTTGTGAACAATGCGCGTCACCGTCATAGTCCCGACCTATCGTCGTCCCCAAGACCTGAAACGTTGTTTGGCGGCGCTTAAAGCCCAGACTCGACCCGTCGATCAGGTGATTGTGACGGTGCGTGATACCGATACCCAAACCTGGACTTTTTTAGATACCTGGGAACGGGAATCCTTACCACTACAAACGATTCAGGTTTGTGTCCCCGGAGTAGTGGCTGCCATGAATGCCGGATTAAGCATTGCCACTGGCGATATTATCGCCTTTACCGATGATGATGCAGCCCCCCGTCCCCAATGGCTGGAACAGATTGTCACCTATTTTCAAAGTGATGAGCAAATAGGAGCCGTCGGAGGTCGGGATTGGCAATGGGTGGGAGACCAAATCAAAGAACCCGGTGAACGGGAAATCGTTGGTGTCATCCAATGGTTTGGCCGACCAATTGGCAACCACCACCTGGCTGTCGGTCAACCACGAGAAGTGGATGTCCTCAAGGGTGTGAATATGAGTTTTCGCCGTACCGCCATCCAAGATATGCATTTTGACACCCGGATGCGGGGTAGTGGGGCACAGGTACACTTTGAACTGGCCTTTAATTTGGCTTTACGACGAGCTGGCTGGAAAATTATCTTTGACCCAGCCGTTGCCGTAGACCATTATCCAGCCCAACGCTTTGATGAAGACCAACGGGACAACTTTAATGACCTGGCTTGGACTAACGCTGTCCATAACGAAACCCTAGCCCTACTCGAACATTTTTCCACCTGGCAAAGACTAGTATTTCTGACTTGGGCTATGTTGATTGGCACTCGCGAAGCATTTGGTATAGTCCAATACCTGCGGTTACTACCCAGTGAAGGCGCGATTGCCCAACGTAAATGGTTGGCTTCGGTCAAGGGACGTTGGCAAGGACTACAAACCTGGTTCGCATCTGGTCAAACTCCTTCCTTCCCCCAGCCAGTTAATCCAGAATCGAAAGTTTAGCAGCCAATATTTAGCAGCCAATGGTTTACAAATCAGAAATTTCCCCCACCTCCACCTTTGAGGAGGAAAATCTGGAAAAGCAGCCAGTTCTCGCTTGGTTAGTAATTGGGGCGCTCATCCTGTTTTCAATTGCTGGTATCGCCAGTGGTGCGGGTAGTCTTTTCCGTCCGGGTTATGTCGTACTATCCTTTGCGGTCGGTGCTTTTTTGTACCTCCGCTATCCCATCATGTACATCGGTTTTGCCTGGTGGTCGTGGTTTGTAACACCCCTAGTATCACGGATGATTGATTTACGGGCTGGATTTGATGACACTCGGTTTATCCTAGTTGCTCCCTTTGCGGTTAGTCTCATTACCCTGCATGGTTGTATCAAATACCTGCCCCGTGCCTACCGAGAAGGTGGTTTGCCCTTTGTCTTGGGGCTTCTAGGTTTGTTTTACGGCTTTTTGGTTGGTTTAGTTCATACATCACCCGTGAACGCTGTCCGTTCCCTCCTCGACTGGTTAACACCAGTCAGTTTTAGTTTGTATTTATTTATTAATTGGCGTAATTACCCTAAATATCGCGACAACTTACAACGGGTTTTCCTTTGGGCTGTATTTCTAACTGGTATTTACGGTGTCATTCAGTACCTAGTAGCTCCAGAGTGGGATCGATTTTGGTTAATTAGCACTAAATTGAGTAGTATGGGGGAACCTGAACCCTTAAAAGTCCGGGTTTGGAGTACGATGGCATCTCCTGGACCCTTCGCGGTCATGATGATGTCGGGATTACTACTTTTATTTAACACCCGTAGTCCCCTGGGAATTCCTGCTGCTGCTGCTGGCTATTTGTCATTTCTACTGTCGATGGTCCGGGTAATGTGGGGGTGCTGGCTACTTGCAGTCATCAGCATGTTCACATCCATCCGTCCGAAAATGCAAATGCGCTTGATTATTTCCGCTTTAATCATTGGGATTTGCGTAGTTCCTTTGAGTACAATGGAACCTTTTGGAGATGTAATTACTGACCGATTGGAATCCTTTACTAATCTGGAGAGGGATAATAGCGCTCAGGTGCGGCAAAAAATCTATGAAGATGGTTTAAATGCAGCTTTGACCAATGTTTTGGGGAGCGGGATTGGGAACACGTTTGTTTTCGATGAAAAGGAAAATAAATGGATTTCGATTGTGGTTGACAGTGGTATCATCGACACATTTATCACCCTCGGTTGGCTAGGTGCGATTCCCTATGTTTCCGGATTATTATTGCTATTAATCAAAGTTTTGCAAATTGAAGAGATCCGCTTTGATCCGTTTATTGCCTCATCGCGAGCCATTGGTATTGGTTGTGTGTTGGGAATCCCCATTTTTACGATTATGATTGGTTTATCGGGAATGTTTATGTGGGGTTTCCTGGCGATCGCTCTAGCTGGACAAAAATATTATCAGCAATATTACCAGCAATCCTATCAGGAATATTATCAGCAATATTACTTTCAACAGACCAGTCAAACACCAAAATAGTTCATTATCTTGCTTGTAACAACAAGGCTGCACGCGAGAAGCAGATAATTGTGTTGACAATGAATACACGAGGTTTGTATATTCATTGTGTGGACAATTATCTCTAAAGAATCAATAAAGAATAAATCAATGCAACCAGATGAATTAAGCGATCGCAAACGGGATATAACTATTAATATCCGTGCGCATCAAGCACAACGTGATTTAATTGACCGTGCAGCAGAAGCTCTCGGCAAAAATCGCTCTGATTTTATGTTAGAGAGTGCTTGCAGGGAAGCGCAAACAGTTTTACTCGATCGTCGGTTGTTTATCCTAGATGATGATAAATTTCAGCAGTTTTTAGAATTTCTTGATGCACCATCGTCAAATCAGGAGAATCTGAATAAATTGCTGAAAAGAAAAGCACCGTGGGATTAGGATGGCAGAAGAACGGGAACCAACCATACAAGCACCTCAACCGATAAAAACAGAGCATTGTCTGGAAGACTTTAACTGTGGTAATTCGGAATTGAATGATTGGTTAAGGGAACGTGCGTTCAAAAACGAAGACTGTGGTGCTTCTCGAACTTATGTTGTCACCGTCGGAAATAAAGTCATAGCTTATTATTGTTTGGCTAACGGAAGTGTTTTCCACTCCATTGCTACAGGTAAAGTCCGACGCAATATGCCCGATCCAATTCCTGTTATGGTGATTGGACGACTGGCTGTAGATCAAAACTGGCAAGGTAGAGGAATCGGTTATGGACTGGTGCGAGATGCCGTGCTTCGCACGCTTAATGCTGCGGAAATTGCTGGTATTAGGGCAATTTTAGTACATGCCTTAAATGAGAAAGCAAAGCAATTCTACGAAAAATGTGGCTTCGTTGCTTCACCCACTGCGCCAATGATGCTGATGATTACAATCACCGATATAAAAGCAGCCCTTTCTGAGGAAATTTAAGAGGAGGGGTCTATTTCTTGTTCTTGGCTGTTGATTGTGTTGAAATTTACCCATATTTTAGTTCGCACAGTTTTTGTAACTATCTCGTCCCGATGCTCCGCGTGGGGACGCATTCATGGATTCAAAGAGTTTTATTAGTGGGATAGGTTCAGAAAAAGGATAACCCCACCCCTTTAAGCGCGATCGCTCAAGTCTCCCCTTCCCAAAGTCGGGGGAGCAGGGTGGTTTGATACCATGAGAGAATAATATTTCAGAGGTTTGATTATTGACCCAAATTTCTATTATTGACCCAAATTTCTAGTTATGGAACTCAGGGTGCGATATCCGCATCTCTGACAAGCCAGGCGATCGCATTCAGCATCGCGATGCGGAATCAGTTACATTTGATTCACAAATTGATTTGGGTACCGACAATTGAAATCAGCTAACTATTTGCAATCTTGTCGAATAAAATTAATTTTGCTCCAG
>CALJJQ010000121.1 GCA_937973965.1 uncultured Calothrix sp.
CTCAGGCAATGTTTTCTGTTGCGAGTAGTAGTCTGGATTGTTTCTTAACTCTGGAAGATGACAAACAAGAGGACAAGCATTAACCGAGCAACGGTTTTGCTCATACCAATTAAATCTATCAGTCAACAAATAATTATATTACGCGCACAGCATAGACAGCCATCTGTCTATTTCTGTTGCTTGTTGTTTTGTTGGACGTAGTCTGTATTGATATGCTGTTCTCAATTGTTCATTACCTCGCGTTATGAATACGATAACATGTATATGTTCGCGTTGTGTATACAAATGCCAACAAAAGATTTACACGTTAGATTCAGCGATCGCAGATTAAACAAAGTCAGGCAGTATGCTGCAAATAAAGATAAAACGGTAACTCAGGTTATTGAAGAATTAATTGATACATTACCTGACCCGAAATAAAATATTTTGCTCGTTTCCTCCATGTTCTCCTTCCTCGCTGTACGGGTCGGAGAACTGTCGTCAACTCGCTCGCAATTCATCTCAACACCTCCCTCCGGGTAGGTGTGAGGCTTCTTGCTGTTCTAGCTAAAGTAAAGACGCGATACATCGCGTCTCTATATCTTTAAAACCTTGCATTTGTATTGTAATTTTTTGGGTCTTTTGAAAAGTGAAAGGGGACAGCTTAAAACTATTTCTGTACAAACGCGACATGTCGCGTCTGTACTCTCCACTCCCTACCCCTACTAAAAGACTTTTTCAAGACCCTAACTAAACCGACACAACTGCTGCAACAGGTAACTCCCAACGTCCAACAGTTTTACCTATCACCGCCAATTCCTTCATTAACTGGTCAAAGGCATCAGGTGTCAAGGATTGAGGACCATCCGATAGGGCTTTTTTCGGATTTGGATGCACTTCAATCATCAACGAGTCACAACCTGCGGCAATTGAAGCCATCGCCATCGGAGGTACATAGCTAGCCCAACCTGTACCATGACTGGGATCAATCATAATTGGCAGGTGAGTTAATTGTCTTAGCACGGGAACCACAGAAATGTCAAGTAAATTGCGAGTAAATTGACGATCGAAGCTACGAATTCCTCGCTCACACAAAATCACATTCGGATTTCCCGCAGCGAGAATATACTCTGCTGCCATCAACCAATCTTCAATGGTGGCGGCCATACCCCGCTTTAATAATACTGGTTTAGGCTGCGCTCCCACCTTTTTCAGGAGGGAAAAGTTTTGCATGTTACGAGCGCCAACTTGCACCACATCCGCAACTTCCACAATCCGCTCTAAATCTGACGCGTCCATCACCTCAGTAATAATACCGAGTCCACTTTTCTCCCGTGCTGCTGCTAATAAATCTAAGGCACTTTCCCCATGTCCTTGGAAGGCATAGGGTGAAGTCCTAGGTTTGTAGGCTCCACCCCGCAGAAATTTTGCTCCTGCGGCTTTGACACGGAGCGCAGTTTCCACAATCATCTCTTCATTTTCAACTGAACAGGGACCTGCTACCACTGCAACGGGATGATGTTCACTAATGGTGACAGGACCATCAGGTGTATTAACAACGACTTCAGAAGCTTCACCGTGGCGATATTCACGACTCGCACGCTTGTAGGGTTTTTCGACCCGTAAAACTTCTTCAATCCAAGGACTGACTTCTTGAATTTGTAAAGGATCTAAATCGACAGTTTCCCCAACGAGACCGATGACCACCTTGTGTTTGCCGACAATTTTTTCTGGATTGAGTCCCCATGTAGAGAGTTCGGCATTTATCCGTTCAATCTCTATTTCTGGAGAACCTGCTTTCATGACAATAATCATACGTAAATCCCCTGTGTTAAGTGTGAGTGGAACGTGTTGTGGAAATTTAATCCGTCTTTGGTGTTCTTAAGCTGCTAATTTGTGATTCTTTGTATTAGATTCCCAGCTTAAGTAACTCTTACCATTGACTGTGTAATATTTATCGGTTCAGTAAGGCAAAATTTTAATCTGTATGTTTTAATGTTAAAGAACTATTAAAATTCAAAATCTAAATGTGCTTTGTCTATCTGAAAAATACTATATCTAGGTTTGTGCTGGCAGAAGTATAGAGTTTATACTTGAAATTCTGATTAGAACTTATACCATCTGAGACTTTACCTGATTGAGAAACGATTGGAGGAATTCATACAGTTTTATTTATTTGATCAAGACTTACGTATCCATTATGTTTTCATTATTGGGAGAGAATATATCAATAGGCAATCTGTGAACAAGTGCTGTTAATTGAGAAAATTGGTATTATTATAATCTTTATTGGTTTCCGAATTATCTATGTATCTTGGTTTGAAGACATAAGAAACTTTTTCGGCAAAACTTGCTGCTTAGAACCAGCTAAAGACGCAGCACAAGACCACGCCTTTAGAATTATTCCAGCAGATACCGAGAAAATTGGGATTATTGCATTAGTTTACCAATTTTTAGAGGTGCTTCGCCCATTCTTACTAAACTCTAGTTCAATCTTTTTTCTAGAACTCTAGCAACCGAAAACATGATGTTTGTAGTAGTGTCCTAGTCCCAACAAAGCTTAAGTTGTAGAGCGCTATGAACGCAACTACATACCTTTTTTCTCACCCATCAAAGTTGACTATAAAGACTACTAGGAGGAAGGATTAGCTTTGTTTTTGCGGGTTTCTCGCCAAACTGTCACCATCCGTCCAAAATTGGTCGTAAACTCGTTCCAACCAATTAGGGTGCCAGTTCTATTTTCATCCCATGAGGCGGAGAGGACACCATAGGTAATACCCAATACACCCAAACCAAAAAATCCCATATTCACCAGTAACACGGCGATGGGGGGAAGGGTGATATGGGCAAAGGTAATCAGTAAATAACTAATAATTAAAGTACTAATACCTAGTATGGTCGGCGTTCCGCTAAAGAAGGCAACGCGTTTAATCATGCGTTGGCTAATGACTTCGGGGATTGCCATGTCTTTTTTGTTAAACGGTGGCTTTTGACCGTGCGTTTGGGTGGGCTTCTCTTTGACTACGGGAGTTTGGGACTTTTTCGTAGTTGTTTTTTGACGCTTTGTTTTCGGTTCAAAAGGAATGGGATTTGCTTCGGGTTCTGTGGACATAAGCAATATCTATAACTCTATTTATCCACGAATACCTAGACGGGTAATCAAATCTTTGTAACGTGGCTGGTCATACTTTTGAATATAAGCCAAAAGGCGCTTCCGTTGACCAATTATTTTCAATAGTCCACGACGGGAAGAGTAATCTTTTTTATTCGTCTTCAAGTGTTCGCTGAGGCGATTAATGCGCTCGGTTAACATTGCTACTTGCACATCGGCTGACCCTGTATCAGTTTCGTGAACTTGATACTTGGACATGATTTCCTGTTTTTCCTGTTGCTTCAAAGCCATGACAAATCTAATTTTCCTGATAATATGCAGCAGTTTCCTATATTATCACAGGTCGCTGGAAAATAGAGACTACTCGTCGGGTCGTTTATACTCTTATGTCCTGCGTCCCTGGTGATTTATGAATATCATGGGAGAAAGGCACTATATTACGTCTCAAAATCTATAGATAAAACACAATGTTGACCCAAATTAAAAACTTAGCCAGTAAAATTGCTCCCCGCTTGATTGAAATTCGTCGTCATTTACACTCCCATCCGGAATTAAGTGGGGAAGAATATCAAACTGCGGCTTTTGTTGCTGGTGTTTTGTCTTCGAGTGGGTTACATGTGGTTGAAGGGGTGGGGAAAACGGGTGTCGTTGGTGAGTTACTTGGAAATGGTGATGACAAAAGGGTTTTGGCGATTCGAGCGGATATGGATGCATTGCCGATTCAAGAGCGCACCCAGTTGGATTTTGCCTCCCGGATACCGGGGGTAATGCACGCTTGTGGTCATGATGTACATACAACGGTTGGTTTGGGTGTGGCGATGGTTTTGGCGGATTTGGCTGGAAATTTACCTGGGAAAACGCGCTTTTTGTTCCAACCAGCAGAAGAAATTGCTCAGGGTGCAAGTTGGATGGTTAAGGATGGGGTGATGCAGGATGTGTCGGCAATTTTTGGTCTACATGTGTTTCCTTCCATTCCTGGTGGTTCGATTGGTTTACGGTATGGAGCATTAACAGCTGCTGCTGATGAGTTAGAAATTAAAATTTTTGGTGAATCGGGTCATGGAGCGCGTCCCCATGAGGCGATTGATGCCATTTGGATCGCTTCCCAGGTAATTACCACTTTACAACAGGCCATTAGTCGAACCCACAACCCTTTGCGTCCGGTGGTGTTGAGTATTGGGCAAATTCAAGGGGGACGAGCGCCGAATATTATTGCCGATCAGGTAGAATTAAGGGGAACAGTGCGATCGCTCCATCGGGAAACCCGTGCCCAACTTCCAAAATGGATTGAAACCATTGTTGCTAATACCTGCAATTCCTACGGAGCTAAGTACCAAGTTGATTATCGTCAAGGGGTTCCCAGTGTCCAGAATGATTACAATTTGACACAAATTTTACAAGCAGCCGCCGAAGAAGCATGGGGTAGCGATCGCGTGCAAATTTTACCCGAACCATCCCTCGGTGCAGAGGATTTTTCTGTTTATCTAGATTACGCTCCCGGAACGATGTTTCGTCTTGGTGTCGGACTTGCTCAAGCTCCTAACCACCCCCTACACCATCCCCAATTTGAAGTGGACGAATCTGCCATCATCACCGGAGTCGTCACCCTAGCCTATGCGGCTTATAAGTATTGGCAGCAAGATTTATATAGTGAAGATAATCGGTATCAAATTTAGACGAAATTCGCTAGGAGATAGGACACAGTAGACATACCAATCGGAACAAAATAATACGACAGTTGAATTTTGTTGGTAGAGACGCGTTAGCGTTCAGCTCCTCTGCAAAAGGCCATATCGCATCTTACAATATTTATCATGATTTATCATGGATTCTGTGACAAACATTTTTGGAATCGGTATTAGTCCCCCATGTAGGCGTAGCCTTCCTTTAGAGTACGTTTGTATGTGATATAACATGTCGCATGAGCTTTAGCGCCAAGTGTCTAAGTTATTATTAATACTCCCTTTTCCCCACTCCCTGTATTTTTTGCAAGCAACTCTATCACAGGATATACGTACACAAAATCAAAAATTTCCAAATCGTTCGTTTGAAACTTTAATCGTTTTTATCTATGCCTATGATAGAAATATCAAAACAAGCTCATAACTTTGATTTAATCCTCTCTTTGCTCATCGTCACTACGGTGGGCTTTTTGTGCATTTTCTGAGTGAATATGATGAAAAATAATCAGGAAAAGACTCGGTTGGCGGATGATAATCATATGCAAAAATTAACCATCAAAGTTAAACCTAATTCTAAACAAGTCAAAATTGTCGAAGATCACGAAGGTAATTTAGTAATTTACCTTAAATCTCCACCTGTAGATGGAAAAGCAAATGCTGAATTAATCGAAATTCTTGCCGAAAAGTTTTCTATACCCCAAAAGTCAGTTCGGATTAAATCTGGTTTTCACTCTCGTCAAAAGGTCGTAGAAATAGATATAGCTTAAAAAGCTATCTCCAAATTTGCTCCAAATGCAGTTTATACCTACTACATTCAAGGAATCCAAAATCTAAAATTTCAAATTCCAAATCGTTTGATTGCCAATTTCTATACTTCATGAATGTCAATATGACCTGGCTGACTTTTAACTCTTTCAATCCATCTATTAATTGCTGAATATCGACTCAAATCATATCCTCCCTCATTCGCTAAGTGGGTATAGGCAAATAGGGAAATATCGGCAATTGAATAACGCTGATTGACAAAAAAATCACGGTTTTGTAAGTGATTTTCCATCACATCTAGGGCTTTATACCCCATCTGTTGACGCTGATTTATTTCCTGTTGATGTTCTTCCCCTTGCTTCAGAATTGATAACCAAAATCTGGGTGTAGCAATATAGGGTTCGTGACTATTTTGTTCAAAAAATAACCACTGAAAAACCTGTGCCCTGGCAAAACGTTCATAGGGCAAAAATTCTGTACCTTCGCTCAGATAAATTAAAATGGCATTTGATTCTGCTAAATACTGTCCAGGGGAAATTTCTAGCAAAGGTATTTTCCCATTCGGATTTTTGCTCAAAAACTCGCTTGTGCGTGTTTCACCCTTTGTTATATCTAACTCAATTCGTTCAAATGGTACTCCTAATTGTGCCAGTAAAAGACGAATTTTATATCCATTGCCAGAAGGTAAAAAATCGTACAAACGCAAAGTATTCATGCACAAAAATAATAGATGTATTAACTTGACTTGCACCCGCTAGGAAGTATTATCTTATCAAGTTAAGTTACTTATTTAAATCTTTATTTCCTGTTTTTTGCAGAAAATAAAATTACTTTTTTAGTCATTTTATTGCTTTTTGTAAAGCTGGTATGATTTATTGCCAATAATTTTGATGGAGAAAATGAAATCACAAAATGCCAGAAAATGCTTACCGACAAGGTAAATTAGCAATTAAAGGTTCAAATGAAGAGCAAGGGATAGGGATTAATGCTGATAAAAAATACACATAGGAATGCAAACACAAAACTTGGCTATAGGGTATTAAAAATTGATGAAATGATATGGATTTTTTCGTACTCGCTCAAGCTGATTGTTGCTGAATTTAATTGTCAATTTTAGTTGGTCATTTTTTTGTTGTATTGTCATTTTGTCAATACTGAATATGCCAGTTTTAAAAGCTATATAATAGGATGTATTAAAAGTCGATTTTAATACTTGATAAGTTCGTTTTTTGGGAGGGGGAAGAGACGCGACATGTCGCGTCTGTACGGGAATCGGGTGTAGTTGATCATGACAGATATACTATTTGGGCCTATTGACCGTCTTTAGTAAGTAAAAACCAGGTATTATATACTTTGTATGTTAATCTATTTTGCTTCTAGTTTGTTAACAGTTGATAGTCAGCAGAAGAGACGTAGCAATGCTACGTCTCTCCGATGGGGAGCATCCCAAATATGTAAAAAACATATTTTGTCATTACCAGTGCAACTTAGGCGCACAGCAGTTTATTGCAAAGTAGCGATCGCAAAATTTATCACTCAGAACGAGTCCATCGATTGCTGAAGGTCGTACTTTAAATGCAATGACAAGATTATTCTTTATACCGAGCAATAAAAGCTGGGATGCATCCTTCCAAAGACTGTGCTGAACTATATATTACTTGGTATCGGCAAAGCGAATTTTCAGATAATCATCCTCCATTTTTGCACCCGCAGGTTGTAATGCAGCTAAAGCTTGGGGTAATACCAAGTTACGACGATGATTCCCAATTCTCACATTCAACTCGTCACCACTTTTACTTAGTTGAATTTGATTTTTGGGGATACCTGGTAAATACAACTCTAAGCTGTATTGGTTTTGTTCTTGAACGACACGAATTGTGTTTTCTTTGTAATAGACCTGGGTTGGGTCTTCATCACCGGGATATAAGGTGTTTTTCAGCCGTTCCAAAGCTGCTAACCCACACAACTCCTCGGAAAATAAAGGTACTTCCTTGACTGGTAAGGGATGGAAGTTATCGTGAATTTCCTGTCGATATTGCTTTTGATTGTCCTTCCAAGTCTGGAAAAATGGATCTTGCACTTCTTTGGGAATAATGCGGTTGGCGACCACCATGTCCGTCGCCACATTATATAAACTTAAATAGGCATGGGCACGTAACGATTCCTTAATTACCATTTTTTCAGGATTAGCCACCAATCGCACCGAGGTTTGGGTATTATCAGTTAACACCTTTTCTAAGGCTTCAATTTGCTCATAGAACTCGTAGGGTGCATCCATCACCTCCTTGTCAGGAAGGGAAAATCCTGCAATGGGTTTAAAAATCGGTTCCACTAAAGGACGTAAAGCCACCGAAATATTCTGGAACGGCTTATAAAACCTTCGCATATACCAACCACTGACTTCCGGTAAACTCAACAACCGTAAAGCCGTCCCCGTCGGTGCAGAGTCGATAATCAAAACGTCATAGGTTCCTTCATCATAATGACGTTTCATCCTCACAAGTCCAAAAATTTCATCCATACCCGGTAAAACCGCCAATTCTTCGGCTTGCACCCCATCCAAACCGCGCGCTTGCAGAACCTGAGTAATATACCGCTTCACACTACCCCAGTTTGCCTCTAACTCTAGCAATGCGTCCAACTCCGCACCCCAAAGGTTGGGTTTAACTTCGCGAGGTTCGTGTCCCAATTCCAAATCAAAGCTGTCAGCAAGGGAGTGTGCTGGGTCGGTACTCAATACCAATGTGCGATAACCCATTTCTGCACAACGCAATCCGGTTGCTGCTGCAACGGAGGTCTTGCCAACTCCGCCTTTCCCTGTCATTAATATTACGCGCATGGATGGTTCTTTAATCTTAAATAAGATGAGAGATTGATTTACATATATTTACATTATGAAGCATTTATTGACTATTTCTGGGGAAAAAGTGCTGTTTGAGAACATCAAAGCGGGAAGTATGCCAATAATCGATGTGGGAAACAATCAATCCATCGTCATTTAATAATAAATCACTCCAGCCGGAAATAGATATTCTGGGTCGCCAAGGGAGGGGGGTATTCCAGCGCAATGTCCACTCGGTTTTAATGCGGTTATCTTCTTTATGGATACTGTGTAAATCCATTTTGATATTTAAAAACCAAGTTTGGATGAATTGAATCATTTTTTGGTAACGTTCAATTCCCCGAAATTTATTCATGGGGTCTTGAAAGTAAACGTCTTTTGCGTAAATGCTATAGGTTTGATTGACAGGGAAGCGTTGGTAGTCGGTGGTTAAAATGTCGATAATATCCATCTGGGGATTTTGGATTTGAGATTTTGGATTTTGGATTAAATCTGGAAAAATACGGGGATTAGGGAGTGGTGAGTCGGGAATTGTTTAGACGCTATGGGTCTAGTCTGCAACAATACTGCACGTACTAGGAAAAAGTTGACAGTTAGCTGATTTCTGAGAAATTATTCTCTGATTGGTAGCCATTGGGTGAATCTAAGTGTGTTGGTCCTAGATATTTAGTTAGATAGGGGGAAAAAACCTCATAAATTAATGTTAATGGTTGTCCGTGGTGCCAAAATAAATAGTGTCTCCCCCAAAATGGTCCGGAAACATTAAACCCGATTTCTAAGGATTGCGATCGCCCGTAGTAAATTCCTTGAACATCACGGTACAGTTCCGTCCGTAATCGCGCTAAACTAGCCCATATTGGTAAGGAGCGATTTTGTAAGTATTCATCCACGTGGGAAGCTTCCCACCAGGAAGTCGCATAGGCTAATCTCTGTCCGGAAGCTGTTCTCAACCACACCTGTCGTCGCAAACGTGGTCCGGGTACTGCTTGAATTAAGTCGGGTGCGTGGTCTAAATCCATACCAATGGGAGACATGTCAATCACGTCTACTTCCGTTGGCTCACCGGTTAATAATTGTAAATGTCGGGTGGGGGAACCATCTCCTAACAGTAATAATTGCCATGCAGGAGCAAGTTGGGTGTGGGGTAGTCCTTGCTGAATTACCTCTTCGTCTCCTTGCCAAATTGGATTTAAGCGATACCACCCGACTGGAGATGTCTTGTTTTTGCTGGGAATAAAAGTAGCAGTCATTCGATTTTGGATTTTGGATTTTGGATTTTGGATTTGGGAAGTGGGGAGTAACCTACATGTATTACTTACACCAGAACCCAGGAAAGTGGTTTTCCGACTCCCGACTCTCTTGCAAGTCAGTCCCCCATGTCATTTGGACACAACTAAACAAGAAAATAGCTCATTTGCACTTCCCATTCCCCGCTCCCTATTTTCAAGCGAGGTTTGATGTAGATGATAAATATAGTTCTTTACAAAAGTTCACTTATCTCTATAAAAGCATAATGTTGAGGGTGTGGGAAATAGGCAACTGTTATAAATCGACTACTAGTAACCTATGTAAAAAGCGCGGCATCGGGAAAATTCGAGACCGCGCTTTAATTTCACATGAATTATAGAGTTGGGAAATGCGGATGGCGAGACTCGAACTCGCAAGCCAAAGGCACACGCCCCTCAAACGTGCGCGTATACCAATTCCGCCACATCCGCAAGGATTGAACATTTATATTTAGTCCAACTACGATATTATATCACAATTGCTAGATATATCTAGAAGCAAAACGCAAAATTTTGCAATGAAATAATTGTTTTCGGTTGCAGAATTTAAGAAAATAGGTGGTTGTTCTGTAATGTGGATATGGGAAAAGCGAGAACGAAGGGATATGTTTGAGGTTGAGTAGTTGCTTGGGTTGGTACTTAAGCTCTGTATGATTTTGGGTCTAAGCAGAAACAATCAATTGCGATCGCTGATTGTGATGATTTTCCCAGGGAAGAGTGCAAGTGCGATCGCCTGACTGCTGAATTATTAACTATAATTTTAAGTTTGAAGCTAGAAAATGAAGTTTGACAAAATTTTAATTGCCAATCGGGGAGAAATAGCACTGCGCGTTCTCCGAGCTTGTGAGGAAATGGGAATAGCCACGGTAGCAGTGCATTCGACGGTGGATCGCAATGCTCTTCACGTTCAACTTGCGGATGAAGCTGTATGTATTGGGGAAGCACCTAGTGGTAAAAGTTATTTGAATATTCCTAATATAATTTCTGCAGCGTTAACTCGAAATGCTAGTGCTATCCACCCTGGCTATGGATTTTTGTCAGAAAATGCCAAATTTGCGGAAATTTGTGCTGACCACCAAATTGCCTTTATTGGTCCACAACCAGAAGCAATTCGCTTGATGGGTGATAAATCCACCGCGAAGGAAACCATGCAGCGTGCTGGAGTACCGACAATTCCTGGAAGTAACGGCTTGGTTGAATCGGAAACCGAAGGTTTACAACTAGCGAAAAAAATTGGTTATCCACTGATGATTAAAGCGACTGCGGGTGGTGGTGGTCGGGGGATGCGTCTAGTGCGAGATGAAAGCGAGTTTGTTAAGTTATTCCAAGCTGCTCAAGGGGAAGCTGGTGCAGCCTTTGGAAATCCGGGAGTTTACTTGGAAAAATTTATTGAGCAACCCCGTCATATTGAGTTTCAAATTTTGGCAGATAATTATGGCAATGTGATCCATTTAGGTGAGCGAGATTGTTCCATCCAGCGTCGGAATCAGAAGCTAATTGAAGAATCCCCTAGTCCCGCATTGGATGAGGAATTGCGGCAAAAAATGGGACAAGCAGCCGTGAAAGCTGCCCAGTTTATTAATTATACAGGGGCGGGAACCATCGAGTTTTTGCTAGACCGCTCTGGGGAATTTTATTTTATGGAAATGAATACCCGTATTCAGGTCGAACACCCAGTTACGGAAATGGTGACAGGGATAGATTTATTAGTAGAACAAATTCGTATCGCCCAAGGCGATCGCTTAAAATTAACCCAAGACCAAATTCAACTGCGAGGACATGCCATCGAATGTCGCATCAACGCTGAAGACCCCGACCACAATTTTCGCCCATCACCAGGGAGAATCAGTGGTTATCTACCTCCCGGTGGTCCAGGAGTACGTATCGATTCCCACGTCTACACAGATTACCAAATTCCCCCCTACTACGATTCCCTCATCGCCAAATTGATTGCCTGGGGTCCTGACCGTTCCACCGCCATCACCCGGATGAAAAGAGCTTTACGGGAATGCGCCATCACCGGAGTCACCACCACTATTGGCTTCCATCAAAAAATTATGGAAGTCCCCCAATTTATCCAAGGTCAAGTTTCTACCAATTTTGTCCAGGAGTTAGGGGATAGTTTGAGGAGTCGGGATTAGGAACAGAAAATGGGGAGGAGTGCAGGTCTTGATTTACACCCTTCCCATCATTGTTAACAAACCTTGTTGACCGAGTAAAATTTCCCGCAGTAGGCTAACAATCCCAAACCAGATAATGGGTGTAATGTCCACTCCTCCCATTGGTGGAATCAGTTTGCGTGTCGGTACTAGAAATGGCTCTGTGGGAAAGGTGACTAGGTTAATCGGAAACTTATTCAGTTCTACCTGGGGATACCAAGTTAGAACGATGCGGAAAATGAATAGGAACATCATGATTCCGAGAATTATTCCTAAACTGATGTTGGTAATTTCAATGGATGTCATGGATTTGAGATTTTGGATTTTGGATTAGCTGGTATGCGTAGGGTTGTTAAAGACTAATGCTTTGTCCCATTAATTTTGATGAGTAAAGAAAAGCTCGTAGTAGCGCTTTAGCGCTTGATATTCAAGCTTTTTCGAGGTGAAAGCCATTACTACCAACCCCTCAAACTTATGGAACAAACCACTAGTAGCTCATATTATTCATTTTGAGGGGTTGCAGAAGTAGCTCTATTCCTTGATTTGAGGGATAAATCCCTCACGACGAACCCATCAGAACTTAATGACACAGACCACTAGTACTCCACCACATTAATTTCAATGGGCTAGAATGGGGATTGGGGAGTAGGGAATCAAAAAATAGTTAAACCCCCACTCCAGGCTGACCATTCACTCGTGAGAAATACAGGTTTACACTGTCACCAATGAGCTTTTGGTTTAGATGGTTAGGACTTAAAGGTTAACTGTTATCAGTCAACTGTCAACCAAACAAAAGTGTAACCAGTCCAGTCACCCTGTCCCCGTTTGAATGGAAAAAATAATATATCCATCGTTATCGATTAAGACATACCACTAGGCTTTCCCCATATTTTAATCTTTGTAACAATATTTTACTCAAATTTTACCGCAAATCTGAGAGCCAAATACTTTATCTATCCTCCTTTGAACCCTGCTGAAGGGGGATTTGCAGATACTTTATCTACCAATCCGGCAAATCTTCCTTCTCAAGGATGTAGGAGAACATTTAGAATTAGGATGATGTGTGTAACAAAAATTAGGTTGAAACAATGACACCTTCTTTAGCAAACTTTCTTTGGAGCCTTTTTTGGGGAACTGTAATTGTAGTCATCCCAGCAACGGTTGCACTTATTTTTATTAGCCAATCGGATAAAATTCAGCGCTCTTAGGAGTGGGACGGGGATTTTTGATGGCTGCTGGGGGATTTTCCTGAAGACTGACATCATCAATCCCAGTTAAAAAAGCGTTTAGCTTTGAATTAGGGGCTTCAAAGCAGGTCATAATGCTTTGAAGCTTAAATTTTCAGTTAAGATTCAATTCTACTCCCTAATCCCGCACTTACCACCCCTTACTCACGACTCCCTAGCTCACTGATAGTTTTAGGAGTTTGCTGCTCCAAATCCGGGAAGAAATAGTTGATTTTTCAGTTTTAGTATTGCCGCAGGCTATGGTTAACTGCTATTGTGTCGCCTAATTAGTAGAGATTTTTATTCTGAATCGTTAACATAGATTTTGATATTGGGAAACGAAATCATGGTTATTTTTGGGCTGAACTCAGCCAGTGTTCTGGCTCAAGTAAATGTTGGTACAAACTCAGCCAGCATTTTAGGTATTTTCCTCGCGATAGCTGGGGCAGCATTATATTTCCTGCGTACAGTGAGACCGGAATTATCCCGCGACCAAGATATCTTTTTTGCTGCGGTGGGATTGCTGTGTGGTTTTATTTTGATTTTCCAAGGTTGGCGACTTGATCCGATTTTGCAATTTGGACAGTTGTTACTAGTTGGTTCTACAGTATTTTTTGCCTTTGAAAGTATTCGCTTACGGGGAATAGCCACCGAACAAGCCAAGCGTAATACACCAATTGTGGATCGCGATCGCCCTGTGAGCGACGATTATGAGTATGGTGGACGTAGTTCCCGTTATCGGGAAGAGCGGGAGGTGGTAGGGGTGGAACCTTTACCCTATTACGATGATGATTATGATGAACCTCGACGACGCATTCCTGCAAGTCGTGAAAGTCGTCCCAGTCGTGATAGCCGTGATAGTTACGGTTACGACGATGAAACCTCCACGCGATCGCGTCGCAGTTCCCGTAGAAGTGACCGTCCCGAACGGGATACAAACAACAGCGAATATCCCCGTCGTCGGAGTAGCTCTACAAGCGGAAGTTCCCGTTCTAGCAGTCGCTCCTACGAAAAATACGATGATGAGGATTGGAATAGTTCCAGTCGTCCTCAAAAGGAAGATGACTGGGGTAGCAGTGGAACTCAAGAAATTCGTCCCCCGCGACGCAGACCGACCGATTCCAGTCGTCCTAGTGATGTAGTGGAAGATGATTCTCCTAGTCCTCGTCCCCGTCGTCGTCGTCCTCCAAGTGATACCCCATCATCTAGCAAAAGCGATGATGATGCTATCCCCACTGATTATGTGGATTACAAACCCATCGAACCTGTCGATCAGGAGTTTGGTAATCCCGGAAAATATAATAATGATGATACGCCTATTACTTGAATGTTGGGAGTAGGGGAGAATTTGTAATAGCCTACGGCAAGGCTACGCCTACGTAATAGCCTACGGCAAGCTGCTTCGCGTCTACGTAATTTGTAATTCCCGTTACGCGTCTACGTAATTCCGCTAGTTGGTGTGCAAGTTATGTAGTCGGGAGATTTGGGTCTTAGAGGATGTTGGTCAAGTATTAATAAATACTTGATCAGCTATTTATTGATAGCATTCAATAGGCTCAAACGATATATTTGTCGTTGTAAACTACTCCCTGTTCCTGTACAGACGTGACATGTCGCGTTTCTTCCCACTCCCAAGAACGAGCTTGTTAAGCATTAAAATCAACTTTTAAAACATCCTCTTAGGTGCGATTATGAGATTGTTTCCTTACGACCCAGGGGGAAAGTGTCGGTCTATACGATGACGGAAGACCCCTGTTTTGATGACGGAGGTGGTTTAGTTCCATTTTCCCCTCTGTTCCCTATTTCCTCTACTTCTATTCTTCCTTATTGTGAAGTCATTGTTAAAATTTTTCAGGTTTTCTGAAATGTAGATAAAGTGAGACTAAGTACCTCCTTGTTTAGGCTCCGACTACAAATTTCCTGGAGTCTATTTTTTATCGCCATGACAATATTATTAGCTGGTTGTGGTGGCAATAGTATTCCCATTGGTCCAACATCCCTAAATAGCCGTTACACAGAAGAACAACCAGCTTTAAGTGGTAACGGACGTTTATTGGCGTTTGTTTCCAACCGTAACGGAACCCATCAACTGCTGGTGTATGATTTAGAAACTCAAGAATTCATTCAACTTCCGGGTCTGAACCGACCTAACACTATTATCGAAAGTCCCAGTTTAAGCTTCAACGGTCGCTATATTGCCTATATTACCAGTGACCAGGGTCGTCCTGTAGTTGCTCTTTACGACCGTGCGATTGGGCGATCGCAGGTTGTTACTCCCACCTATCGGGGTTGGTTACGCAATCCCCATATTAGTCCTGATGGAAGATATATCGTGTTTGAAACGACAATCCGTGGACAATGGGACATCGAAGTTCTTGACCGCGGACCAAATATTGAATTGGATATACCTAATGGTGCTACTGTTGGTCAGTAATTAAGGGATTTTGGATTTTAGATTACTCTATGGTCGATCCGCTTCGCGTCTATGGATTTTGGATTACTTTGGTCTCTGGAGAGGTGACGAAAGTCCTTATAAATTTGAATTTTGGATTACTTGAGTCTCTTGAGGGGTGAAGAAAATGCCTATAAACAAAGACGCAGCAAGGATTTTAGGGTAAGATTCTAAATTTACTTTTATCTTTTTTCTCGTAACTCTTCTATAATCCTTGCAACATCAGCCTTTTGAGCTAGATTGTCAACCCATCAGCTTTAGTCTGTCAGAAAAAAGATGGACATATCCCTGATTTCTCACGAATCTCTCAAACTAACATCTTGGTGAAAAGTGGTAGGAAAATTAACCTATTACTCGAAGCTGATCGATGAGAAATAGGATAACAACAGGTATAAGCGCAGTGTTGTATTGTCTATGGATTTTGTGGGTGTTCCCATCAATATGACAGATTTGGTATTTGTCGCTGTGTAACGGTCGTAAAATCCAAAATCCTTTCATCCGATGGTTCCTGTGTCCTGTCTTCCTAATTATGAAAAGTCCCGTTTTATTCCTATTATTATCTAGTCTTTTAAGTAGTTGTGTTGGTTATCCCCGCTTGCTGAGTTACCCGTTTGACCCCGGTGGACGCAGTTTAAATAGTGGTGCTTCAGAACAAAACCCCCAAATATCTGGTCGCTTCGTGGTTTTTTCTAGCGATCGCAGGGGAAGTCAAGATATCTACATGTTCGACACAATTACCCGTAATTTAATCGATTTACCGGGTTTAAATTCTTTAGATACCATCGCTTCCCATCCTAGTGCATCGAGTGATGGTAAATACATCGTTTTTGCTGGTTCCCGTCAAGGTCGTTCAGATATTTTTCTCTTCGATCGCGAAACCCGACAGCTACGCAAACTCACGGCAAACTTGTCAACGGAGGTACGTAATCCCACCATCAGTGCTGATGGGACACGAATTGCTTTTGAAACCACCGTTAACGGACAATGGGATATCTGGGTTTATAACCGCACTGGAGACAGGTTGAATATCCCCCAAGACCCCAGATAATACTAGGATTTCCTAGAAATATCTAACCCTGGGTTATAGGTTGACCGCACTCTGCACTTAAGGGAGTTTAAATTTATGATTTGAATTTGATTGCTGACGACATTAAATATCTCAGGGAGAAGAATCAATCATGTCTAGAACATTACCTAGTAAAGCATTACCATATCACGTTTTTCCGGGTGGGATATCTGTTTGCTCATATTGCCATGACGAGGAAGGAGATTGGTATCCGCCAGTTATATTACCTTACTTTTGGAAAGATAATACACTTTGGGTGAGTCGTTCCCTACCTGAATTGGGCTATGAAAAAGCGGTTCCGGTTAATGCCAATTTGAGATTTCCTCAACATAGTGATTTTTTCATCGTTTTAGGGGTAGCATTGTACGGTTATGCCAAGGTTAATGGCTACATACCCGTTTTCCTCGAACAACTCCAAGGTGATGAAGCTATACTTTGGCAATTATAGAGAAAGCTAATTTTTGAAAGTTATTGGACTAGTTTCTCACTCTGTTTCTAGATGTATTTTCTCCTCTACATTCTGTACTCTTGCAATTAATTTTCCAACTTGCTGAGTACCTTGGGATGGTTCAAAAGTAAGGGGGAATTTGCCCTTAGTTAACATCCTCAGACCTAAAGGAGCAATACCTAGTAAACCCTTAAGGTCACGTCCGTTATGACCTACGACTCGGAGTGCAAATTTACGCTCATCGATCCAACCACCTTTTTTCACCAAGTCAATCATAACCTTACGGTGACGGATGGTTCGACTACTACTCGCGTCTTTTTTGGCTAAAATTTCCTGCTTGATTTTGGTGATTTGATCCATTGGGTCTACCCCCATTGGACAGACTTCGTTGCAGTAGTAGCAGCGTGTGCAGCCCCAAACACCGCTTTCTGTGTCATTATACCGCTCTAATCGGTTTTGAGTATCATTGTCGCGGGAATCTGCTATCATCCGATAGGCTTTGGCTAAAGCGTGGGGACCGACAAATTTGGGGTTAACTTCACGAGCATTGCACTCGGAATAACAAGCACCACACATAATACAATTACCAGTTTTATCAAGTTGCGATCGCTCTGCGGGTGTTTGCAAAAATTCTCTTTCTGGTATTTTTCTACCTGCGGTACTAACGTAGGGTGCTACGGCTTCTAGATTGTCCCAAAAACTGGACATGTCAACAATTAAATCCTTAATCACCGGAAAATTACCTAGGGGAGCAACGGTAATTTCTGGTATGCCATCGGGATTTTTGGTCGCAAAACCTTGACTGATTTCGTTACCGACATTTTCTTTACAAGCAAGGGAAGAACGACCATTAATTCTCATGGCACAACTTCCACAAATGGTATTGCGACAATTCTTCCGAAAACTTAATGTTCCATCTAAATCCCATTTTATCCGGTTTAAACAATCTAATATTGTATTTCCCGGTTCAATATCGAGAATGTAAGTTTGCGCTTTCGGTGTTTTACCGGTTTGCTGTCTGGTAATCTTAAATCTTACTTCCATTGATGTAAACCTAGCTGGATACAGAGTGATTAGGGAGTAGTGATTAAAAAACAAAAATAACTGTATTCCTATTTGGTGATGTTAATAAAATGACATGGGAGACTAATTGCAACAGAAATTAGGGATTTTCTCGTTTTTCTGCAAAAATCATCAACATACAGACAAACAGACAATAGTCCCTTGATCCACTTTGACAATCAAAATCTCCCAATCACCCATACTAACCTGTCTCCCAAAAAACTGAAGACAGTTATTAGCCCAACTTATGACCCTTGATTTTGCTTGATGTTATAAGTATTCCCAATCAATAATCAAGTAACAGCGAATAAACTGTTGATTTTACTTATAAATAAAATCAATCATGCCATTTGCTCAATGGACATAAAATGGCTAGGCAAAATTAAATATATACTGCCAACTCACAAGTCAGCACTTGTGCAACAGACGCAGCGTCAAGTCTCTAACTGATCGCCGGAATTCCTCAACTGCAGGAAACATTAGCTCGAGGAAAGACAGAGATTCTGAAGAATGTATGTTTAATTTTTGAGTACCACTTGATTTCTGGATTTTGAGCGAGTAAATTATAAACCTTGAAAATACCATCTCACTAAAATTTTGATATATTTTCTCCCCCTGTTCCCAAAAGTCCCCCGTCAGGTATCAACTCCAAAGTAAAATGGTATAAGGCATTGATTTTCCTTCTATCCCGGAAATTTTTAGGGATTCACTCCAAATATGGTTGATTGATATTTAGCATAATCATCAACTTATGGATTGGGAGATGAACCCTTAATTCTCATACTTTTTCTCTAAATTAACACGAGTTAGAGGCAGTTTGCATCAGTCGGCTTTTTGCTGACAATCACCTGTTTCCACAACGATTTCAGTTCAAAACCCAAGTCCTAGCTCCGTGAAAAAGTAATTGATGATTCCCAATCCTAGTTTACTTACATATTGGGGTATTCACGTCCAATTAGAGCCATAGCTCAAAATTTGAATGGCCGGAAATTAGCCCAAATATCGAACAGGGTGAAGCTGAGGGTTGGAAGCTTTTATCCGGATGACTCTGGTAAATGGGACTCATATTTATTTTGCCTTGATTCTAGACCTTTAATTACCCCAGAAGGGACTATAATTTGCAGCTACAGGACTCAGATTTGAATATAAAACAAAACTTGAGTACCCTTTCTACTTATTACTCCCTGAGTTGAAAGTGAGTAGTGAGTAGGAAATTAGAAGAAATCATTTTCATACATTCTGGTGTACCCAGTTCATGATGGCTACTCCCTATTACCTTATCCCGTCAGCTAAATTTAAAAATCTGTGCAGGATTCCTATCGACGATATCATCAGATGACATTATATAGAATTGTTAAATTTGTATCCTCCTGCCGTAACAGAGCAAAAATAAGTTAAGAGGATGGCATACCTAGCTATTTGACGCTTTCAGTCCAGAAAATAAATTTTTAGACAATCCAGATTGGGATACTAACGCAGAGGGTGTGATATTTCCTGAAAAAAGCTATAGCAATTTTAATTCAAAATTAAACAACTATTTTGCTATTATTATTTCATGTTACTATTTAATATAAAATACGAAGTAGCATACATCCCAATCAATCGTGGTTCTGCGAATTGACTGCGTTGTTTCTTCCAAAGTAGAATACGCGAAAACGCGTGTTTAGTCTTAGGATAAAATATCTTGATACTCAAACAAGTGCGGAAAAATCTGTCCTGAGATAAGATTGTCTGGATATGTGGGAAACCCGAAAATATCTGAGACAACTTTGACGGTGCATTAACATTTGAAAATGCATTGATTTACAGATGTCTTGCGCATCTTATGGAGCTAGAGTTATGTCAATCGGGAATGGGGTTCTCTGAGTTGAACCGTCACCTGAAGGATAAAAAAATGATTCATTTGCCAAAAGCGAATGAAGGGTGTGATTGCAGTCAAACCACTACAAACAAACCCAGGAAAGCCAGAAGATTCTCTATTTTTGAGGGAATCACAAATGCGAATCTGGTATTTTTCTGGGTCAGAATAAAATCATTGATGGAAGGGATTTAGGCACTCTGTACAGGTATGTAAACTTCCTGTGGTAGGTGTAACTAAATGCAACTAAAATTATTAACATTTGGAGCAAGTTAAGGATACTGAGAGCATAATGAGTGAAGCAGCAACTGCGCCATTAACAGGAAAAGCACTGTTGGCGAAAGTAAAAGAACTTTCCAATTTGCCACGTCGGGAAAGAGCTAGACAATGTGGATATTACACCAAAACCAAAGGTGGTCAGGAGCGCGTTAATTTGACTGATTTTTATGACGCGTTATTGTCTGCTAGGGGGGTTCCTTTGAGTCCGGAAACACCAAAAGATGGACGTGGACGTGAACCAACCTATCGCGTGAGTGTACATCAGAATGGGCAAATTGTGATTGGTGCAACTTATACAAAAGCGATGGGTTTGGAACCCGGTGATGAGTTTGAAATTAAGTTGGGATACAAGCACATTCATTTGATTCAAGTCGATAGCGACAAGAAGCTGAATGAAGCGGAAGTAGATGATGAGGATGAGGAATAATTATATTTATATTGGGTTGGAACTTAACCAGGTGTAAATTTTGGCGAATCCTGCAAATATCTGGTTCCAGATTGATAAGTGATTTATCAAATTTTCATCAGCAAAACCTGGGTTAAGCTTCAAGCTGCATTTCTCACAAGTGAACGGTAAACGTGGAGTAATGGCTTAATTTTCTTTCTAATCCCTAACCCCCATTCCTGAATCCTTGGAAGTTTTACGAATTTGTGAGAAATCCGGGTCAAGCTGGATTTTGACAAGTGGGTTGTAAGGGTTAGGTACAAGGAATAGTTTTCTCCTATTTTCCACTCCCTATCAAAATAATTTTGACATCTACATATAGATAGGGATTTGGGAAAAATGCTGATAAATACAACAGTCAAATTGCAGCTAGCTGATTGCTAGCTATTTTTGTTTATTCAGGAAACGCCATTCCCAGGGATTAACAAATTTGGAGTCTCCCCAAACACCGATTTTGGCTTGTTTGGCTTTGGCTTCGCTAGTTTCGAGAATGGTGCGACTAGGACATTTGTTGAGATAGGGATGGTAAACTTTGGCTAATCCTTCCTGGAGTAAAACCTGCTGAACAAAAGTACCATTAGGGAGACGAACTTCAGCGACTTTTCGTCCATATTTATCATTATCGGTTGTAGTCAGAATTACGCGATCACCACCTTGTTTGATAAGTTCTTCTAACCGCGCTTGAGCTTTCGCTCCCCATTGAAATTGGTTTTTGTCACTGCTATTTCGGCGATCGCGTTCTTTTTGGGAGTGGGGAATTTCGGGTGCATCAATACAAGCAAGACGAACTGTCACCCGATTACCGGATTGATCGATGACTCGAATCGTATCACCATCACTAACCCGCTCCACGCGATCGCCCTTGGTGACAAAGCGATCGCACCCACTCAAATTGAGAGCGATCGCAGCTATCATTAAGCAGATAATAAATTGAGATATTCGTATCCTCAAGCTGATTCCTGGAAAAATGTGAAGTACAGAAGACAGGATACAGGACATAGCAAGACAATTTAAAGAGAAATTTGCTGTTTGTGGGGAATTTTTAAAGGTTTGAGGGGTGTGGGTGAGTCGGGGGAATCACTAACTGGTGCAATGATTTGTAAGCTTGTCAATGCAGTCTCTCGAACAACGGTTTCCCTTTCTTGGGTGAGCAATAGATGTAAGCAGTCTATAATAGTTTGTCTGGTATCCCCATCAACCTGCATCCGTTCGACTAATTTTGTCACTTGACGGATGGCTACCAAACGCTTGAGGGGGTCTGAAGCAGTTAAATTTTGTAATATTTCATCAACTTTATGATCCGCATCGCGACCGTAGGTATTCGCCAGTTGCCAAATCAAAAGGATTAAAATTAAAATGCTTGCCAACCCCTGAATGATGATTGCCGTAGCTGCCCAATGATGATTTAATTCTAACCAAGTGGAAACACCAGCATAACAGCTAACCACACCAATTCCACCACTGAGGACAGCAACTAAAATGCGACGATTAGGGCTATAGATAAATTTACGAATTTCCAGCCAAAATTTCTGCCACTGCCATTCTTGGAGTGAATAGGCAAACACCATTGTCCCCAAACCAACACCAAGAGCCAATAGCAGTTTCCAATCCCATACCCCCATTGCGACAATGAGGGTGACTAGACCCAGGGAACCACCCGGACCTTGGAAACGCTTGAGCAGTTTGATGGGGTAACTACGATTCTTGACTCCACCTTTAAAGGTATTTAATTTCCAATTTGGTATATACTTAGTAATTTGTCGCCACGATGACGAAGCCTGTGCCACTGTGTTTACCTACTTAACTAGCAAATTTATCCAGTTTAATAATATATAGCTTTTGCCTGAAAATTCCGATTTTGGCAAGTCCTAATCGGATCAATTCAAGAAAATCAACGACAAAAACTAAAATCATCAACGGTAAATTGCCCATTTAGCACACTAAAGGTAACAGCATGAATCTCTGGTGCTTGAACTTGGACTAGCATATTCGGAGGAACCGATGAGTTGGAGTTGGCCAAATTCGCACCTACAAGTATCGACCGATCCACAAGTTGGCGATCGCGATTATAGGCTGACATTTCTAAGCGTTGGGAACTGGTCACAAAAGCCTTGACTATTTTGACGGGTTGCAAAAAATTGACCTGAATTAATCCGCAATTCGGTGCCGCTAACAAAACTATATTACCGGAAGCCGCAGGAAATGCGGGATTAGAAGGATGAATCGCAATGCAATTTTCAAATATTACACCAACATCTGCGTATTGTTGGGTGACTACTTCAAAACATCTTAGGGTTTCTAGATTTAAGCAGATATATTCAAAATTATCTGAGTCCTTTAATTCTGGATGGCTGGAAATATCATGATTTTTGACCGCAAAACCCAATTTATCCTTTGCGAGAGAGGATAATTGCCGATTTTCTAAAATAGGAATATCAAGACTACCCTGCTTCAGCATTGTTCTACTACTTGTGTGTTTAATTACATCAATTTTTCTAATTCGGAAATATAATATGTGGCTTGGAATGTGGTTTGCATGGGCTAGATAGTATCTTTATTGACTATTCGTGAAATTTCCCTTTCTTCCTAGAAGTCATTTGTATCTGGTTGTTAAACAAGCTATATTGATGGAGATGATTATTGTATATTATCATACTTTGTGGCTACTTAAGCAATCAAGCGATATTGTTTTAATTTTTACTTACAGATATACAAATAATAGTAGATATCACCAGGATAGAGGGGGGATTTGCCACTAAAAAACATGAAAACTTTACAACCTAAAAATTTAATTTCATAATTACTTTGTTTCAGTATTAATGAATTTATGTTTAAGGTAGACAGGAAGGGGAAAACTAACGTAATTTGGTGAAATCACGGCAAAGCTGAGGTAATGGCAAAGTCAAAAATGAGTAAAAAATCTATAATAACTTGATAAAGAAGCGTTAAAATTGGCTATTTTAATTACACATTCCGATGGGCATATTACGGAAAATAATCCGGGCTGCATTCGGAAAAATCGCGAATATCAAGAAAATTTGACACAGCAGTCAAAGTACTAAATTCGGAGATTTACTTGCTTAATTAAGTAGGGAATGGGGAGTAGAGAGTAGTTTTAGTCTTTGGCAAGTCAGGGTGTATTTCCGACGGAGGGAAAACCACTTTCATGTGGTTTTGTTATCAGCGGTACATGTTGGATATTTCCCATTCCCTATTGCCATCTCAAAGGGTGATTTGACGATCAAAATCAAAAATCGGTCTCAGTTTGTATGTCTCACTTCCAAAACGAGGGTTGAATATTTCCCTGTAATAGCAAATTAGAAAAAAGAAGGCGACAAATGGAAAGGCATAACCCTTGTTTAACAAGAACTTCCCAATCCATAGACACTCAGCATGACTTTTGCTTACCCCGCATTTCTCACAAAACCCTAAAACTCATAGGGATAGTTCGTAAAGACGACCCGTCGGGTCGTCTTTACAGGGAGTAGTGTAGATGCTACGCGTTTAGTCTGCGACAACGCTGCGCGTACCCGTAGGGTGTAGAAGGAGAATCAATCAGTTATTCAAGGCTCACAACTTACTTGTGAGGAATCCAGGTTCCCCATACCTAAAATAAAGGGTAATCCAAAATCCAAAATCCAAAATCTGATTTAGGGCATAAATTTGAGATGGGAATGAAGATCAATTTGATAAACCCATCACAAATCGGTAATGGGGTTCTAACTCCATCGCTGTTTGCGATTGACGCATTGTTTGCCATTGGCTGTGGTTAAATAAAGCTTGTCGCAATTCATCCACATCAATGGTGGTGACTTGACCATGACTCACAACCTGTTTACCGTTGACCCAGACACTATCAACAGCACGACTGGGACGACCGAGAACGAGTAAACCGATGGGGTCTGTACGGGGAAGTAAAGACAAATTGGTTAAATCGTAGGTGACTAAATCAGCTTGTTTACCGATATCTAGAGTTCCGAGGTGGTTTCCCATATTCAGACCGATTGCACCACCTTGAGCGGCTATTTGCACCGCATCATAGGGGGTAATCCAGTTGCGGTAATCCATATCGGTGATATTATGGAGGATGGAGCCGATTTTGATGGCTTCCAGTAAATCTTGGGAGTCATTGCTAGATGCACCATCACAGCCAAAACTGATATTGACACCTGCTTGGCGGTACTTGAGAATGGGAGCGATACCGCTTCCTAGACGGAGGTTACTCAGGGGATTGTGAACAACCGTCGATTTTGTTGTGGCTAAAATTTCGATATCACCATCGCTCAAATGAACGCAATGGGCTAGGGAAGTACGATAATCTAAATAGCCGATGCGTTGGAGATGTTCTACAGCTGTACATCCGTATTTCTCCTGAGCGAGTTTTTCCTGGGCTTTGGTTTCCAACAGGTGGGAATGGCGGCACAGGTCATATTTTTGACTAAGTTCGATACATCCAGTAAATAAGGCATCGGTACAAAGTTGAATACCTGTGGGTGCGACGAGAATACTGACTCCATTTACCGGATTATGGAACTGCTGGACGGCAGTTTCGATAATATCCAGGGTCGCTTGGGTAGAACGAAAATAGGGTTCATGGTTTTGGCTAGTATTTCCAGAGGGTATACTAGCCGTGATCGACTCATCCTGGATCAGGGGAGCGATAAAAGCCCGAATTCCCACCTCTTGGTAAGCACGCACTGCGGTGGCGATGGTTTCTAATTCTTTTCCGGGGATTAAAACTAGATGATCGACCACACTGGTTCCCCCAGACAGCAAAGTTTCCACTGCGGTTCCCAGAGCGCTTAAATAAACCTGGGATAAATCCAAGGGGGCAAAATCATATAATTCTGCTAGCCATAGTTCCAGGGGATACATGGACATGATACCCCGTTGCCACATTTCCGAAGAATGGGTATGGGCATTGATAAAACCGGGTAAAAGCAACTTATTTGTGGCATCTATGACCGTACCAAGGGGTTGCAAATCAGTACCGATAGCGGAGATTTGCTGGTGAGAAATAATCAAATCTTGATGAAGATACCGATTGTCAACGGTAGTTAGGGCATTTTTGATTGTATAGTTCACAATATTTAACCTTGAGTAGATGAATAAAACCGCCAGGAAACGGTATTTTCAAGTTAAAAAATAAAAAGAATTACTCATCAAGAATAGCTTTATTTGAGATATCGACTAAGAAACCATTGGTGGAATCGAATTATATCAATTTATGAATTTACCATTACGGAAACTAGGAATTAGTCCCAATGCTTGGACAGTGAATCAGGCGATCGCAGATATTACCCGTCCACCCCTTGACCCCCATCCGGTGACTCTAATGACGGAAACCAAGCAATTACGGGTGGATTTAGCCAAAACCGCCATCCTGGTGATTGATATGCAAAATGATTTCTGCCATCCCGATGGTTGGTTATCCCATATTGGGGTAGATGTCACCCCTGCGCGTCAACCAATTCAACCATTGCAAAGGTTACTGCCGATTTTGAGGGGTGCGAATGTTCCCGTAATTTGGGTGAATTGGGGAAATCGTCCCGATTTACGCAATTTAAGTGCTGCCACTCTCCACGTTTACAATCCTACAGGTGCAGGGGTGGGAGTAGGCGATCGCTTACCAAAAAATAATGCCCCTGTACTCATAAAAAATAGTTGGGCTGCGGCAATTGTGGATGAATTAGAACCAAAACCAGAGGATATTTATGTGGATAAATATCGCATGAGCGGGTTTTGGGATACACCCCTGGATAGTATTTTACGTAATTTGGGGCGCACAACGTTATTATTTGCTGGAGTCAATGCCGACCAGTGTGTGATGACCACATTACAGGATGCAAATTTTTTCGGCTATGACTGCATCCTGATTAAAGATTGTACTGCAACAACTTCACCGGAATATTGTTTACAAGCGACTTTTTATAATGTGAATCAATGTTTTGGTTTTATGACTAATTCAGATGAGATTTGTCGGAGTTTGCAGACCAAATCAACTTGAGTGGTACGTTGTCGAAAGAAATAATTGGTATTAATTTCAATAGCAAACGGCGATAGTTGACTTTTGTTTGTTAGAGTAATCCAATTTAATAATTTTAATAATTATCCAATTTTTTCTTGTGAAACAGGCATCCCCGCCTGTATTTTCCGGCAAGATGCCCAAACTAGAGGGTATTTTATTTTCTGGAATTCCTTTAACCCTTAACTGTATTCTGTCTCCTGTATTCTTAGTTTCTAACTTCAAGGTGCTATTGATAATGTCTTTAAAAAGTTGTGTAATTCCCATTGTGAAATCTCCCAAAGATTACCAAGCATTTCGCATTAGTCCCCATGATACAAATCGCTTGGCTATAGTCTTTGATAGTTCCAGTGCGAATACTTCATTAACCTGCTGTGTGGAAATATTTGATATCGGTGGACAAACCCCTCCCAATCGTCATCAATGGGCAGTGGAAATGTTCTTTGTCATTAAGGGAGAAGGGATGGCAATTTGTGATGGGAAAAAGGTAGAGATAAAAACTGGAGATAGTCTACTTGTGCCACCAACGGGAACCCATTTAATTAAAAATACCGGAAATTCCCGTCTGTATACATTAACAATTATGGTTCCCAACGAGGATTTTTCCGAATTAATTAGAAGTGGTACACCTGTCGAATTAGATGCGGAAGATATGCTGGTTTTAAATGGATTGTCTCATTAATAAATTAATAAATTGCCAGAAAGCAGGAAATAGAATTGGGTATTTAAGTGTTTTTAAAAACCAGGGAGGCGTAACTTAACATAACGTAAGTTTGATGAACCTCACCCCAACCCCTCTTCATTCTGCGGAGAGGGGCGGAAAATTCTGTGGTTTTAATCAAAAATCAATTTTTTCAAAGCCTGTATCTATTTTGGAGAGAGGGTTGGAGAAGGGTTATATCGATTATCTTGTACTTTGCAATCAATGAAACTAGAATAATCAACGGTTACAGCCCCTGATGTGTAGCAAGCATTAGCGTAAACGATATTATTTGAAGTCGAATTCACGTTAACATAATGTAAATATTACAAAAAAATACGTTTCTTAAGAATTACGTAGCTTACTTCCCGCGTAGCGGGTATTACGAATTACAAATTAATCTGCATCAAACCTCAGAGCTTGTCCCCGCACATGGGTATTTATTTTACCCTTTTCGTAGACAATTTCTCCACCGACGATAGTATAAACCGGCCAACCAGTTAAATTCCAGCCTTCAAAGGGACTCCAACCGCATTTACTGACGATTTCTTCCCGGAGGACGGGACGGTAATTTTCTAAATCTACCAGAACTAAATCCGCGTCATAACCGGGTGCGATCGCGCCTTTGTTAGGGATGCGATAGGCTTGAGCGACGGCGGTGGACATCCAGTTGACAACCTGGGGTACGGTACAATGTCCTTGTTGAGCGGCTGTTAACATCAAAGCCAAAGAAGTTTCAACCCCTGGCATTCCTGAAGGTGTATTGGGATACTCTTGGGATTTCTCTGCCAGGGTATGGGGAGCATGGTCTGTGGCGATAAAATCGATAATCCCGTCCCGTAAAGCTTGCCATAGCACTTGATTATCGTGGGGCGATCGCAAGGGTGGATTCATTTGGGCTAAAGTACCAATTTTGGCGTAGGCACTGGTATTTAATAGTAAATGTTGGGGTGTGACTTCTGCTGTCACCCAAGCGGGTTTGTCTTGTCGTAATAATTGCGCCTCCTCGGCGGTGGACATGTGTAAAATATGTAAGCGACGTTGATATTTTTTGGATAAACTTAAAGCAAGTTGGGTAGCTTCTAAGGCTGCTTGATTATCTTGAATTTGGGAATGGATACTAGGGTCATGGATATGAGCAAATTCCTGACGACGTTGGTCGATCCGTTGTTGATTTTCGGCATGAACGGCAATTAAACGAGTTCCACTGGCAAAAATTCGTTCTAGCACCTCGGTGTCATTGACCAGTAAAGGACCATGCATCGAACCCATAAAAATCTTGATTCCACAAACCGGGTGAGCGGTGTTTAAATCAGGAAGAACTTCCTTAGTTGCACCGATAAAAAAGCCATAATTAACCAAACACTTTTGGGCTGCTCGTTGTAATTTATCATCCAAGGTAGCTTGGGTAGTAGTCAAGGGTCGGGTATTCGGCATTTCCAAAAACGAAGTCACCCCACCTTTAGCACAAGCACAACTAGCAGTAAATAAATCTTCCTTGTGTTCCAAACCCGGTTCGCGAAAATGCACCTGGGGGTCAATCACACCAGGCAACAAAGTTAATCCCGTTGCGTCTATGACCAGTGTATCCGCAGGAGTACTAATCACGGGAGCAACTTCAGCAATCAAGCGATCGCGTATTAGCACATCTGCGAAAATTAAATTAGAATCAGGTAAAACAACGTGGGCATGACGAATGAGTAAATTTGCCGAGGATGACATGACGAACACTGCATCTGCAACCAGACGCGATATCAACGCCAATAATTATACTAGTCTAGCAAAGATTTAGGCTGATTCAATAGTTATTTTTAACCGGAGAAACCAAAAAAGTGGATTTTGGTAAAAAAGTAGCTGCTAATGTAGCAATTTCACTCGAATATCTAATATCTGTGGTTAAGATGTCTAATATAGTAATTAATTTAGGAATGGGGACAGAGAATGCAGAATACAAAATAACCCATATATCTTGGCTGAAGTAGGTAGGTGCAATTAAACATCAAACAACAATGTAACCAATCTTCGGCGAAAAGCCTTACCCCAGTACAGACGTGATATATCGCGTCTCTCTCTACTCCCTGATCTCAGCGACAATTTTCATCACCCACCGACTTAACTGTATGAGTGTTAACCTTTATAGACATAAATTTATGGCTAATTACCACTAATTCGATTCTAGTTAGGGTTGATATCCTGTTTTCTGTGTCCTGTTCCCTATATTAATTTCTCCCGTTTACAAGCTAATTGCTAAAAAAGCTACTAAAAATAGTCACTCCAACTTCAAGGGGTCATTTCTATATCAATCAGTCCTTTTGTAAATTCCATGCAAAACCAAGTGTCCGATCAAAATTCTAGTAAAAAACCAGATAATTCCTGGATTGCGGAATTCGCAAGAACAATAATTCTCAGTATCTTATTAGCTTTAGGTATTCGTACTTTTGTCGCTGAAGCACGTTGGATTCCTTCCGGTTCGATGGAACCAACTCTACACGGCACACCAAATCAATGGGAAGCCGATAAAATTATTGTGGATAAGGTGACGTACCGATTTTCCTTACCTCAGCGCGGCGATATTGTCGTATTTTCCCCCACCCAGGAATTACAAAATGAGAAGTACGAAGATGCTTTTATTAAGCGAGTGATTGCGTTACCTGGTGAACGGGTGGAAATTAAGGACGGTAAAATATATATTAATGGCAGACAACTACCAGAAAATAACTATTTAGAAGCGGGACAACGTACATCCGTGGATGTTTGTACTTCAGGTCCCCAACCACCCTTGCTACACCAACCCGTTACTGTCCCTCCTGATTCCTATTTGGTATTGGGTGATAATCGCTCCCAAAGCTACGATGGACGTTGCTGGGGATTTGTCCCCCGTCAGAATATTATCGGACGAGCGATTGTGAGATTTTGGCCTTTACCCAGAATTGGTGGACTAGATCGGTCTTATCCCCTGTATCCGGAAAACTCCCAGTAGTTTTTGGGGGAATTATGAACAGAGATGTTGCAATGCAACGTCTCTATACAACTGATTCCATCGGATATTGCTCCCCCTATAATTAAAGAGTGCTTGCAAACAAAGTGGGGTGCATCGTGGCATATGTGGCGAAAATTTGCTTATTTCCGATTAAATCCCTGGATGGTGTGGAAGTTGAACGGGTGGAAGTTCTAGCTAGTGGAGCTTTAAAAGGCGATCGCGAATTTGCCATTGTTGATGAACAGGGAAAATTTGTCAATGGAAAAAATAACCCGATGGTGCATAGATTGCGATCGCAGTACCAATTAGCTGCACGGACTGTCGCTTTGCAAATCAATGGAACAGGGGTAGAACAGGTATTTAATTTGGATGGGGAACAATTAGCCATTTCCAGAACTCTCAGCGATTATTTTCAATTTCCGGTGCGTTTGCAGCGAGATCCGAAAACCGGTTTTCCCGATGATATCCAATCCCCTGGACCAACTATTATTAGTACCGCAACTTTAGTGGAAATTGCTACTTGGTTTCCGGGTTTGAGTGTTAATGATATCCGCCAGCGCTTCCGTAGTAATATCGAAATTGGCGGTGTTCCGGCTTTTTGGGAAGACCAATTATTTGATGAAGCTGATAATTGTGTTTCTTTCCGGATTGGTAATGTCTTGCTATCTGGTATTAATTCCTGTCAACGTTGTGTTGTTCCCACCCGTGACCAGATGACCGGGGAATCCTACCCGGAATTTACAAAAATTTTTACTAAAAAACGCCAAGAAAGCTTACCAGCATGGGTTAACCCCAGTCAATTCAATCACTTTTATCGAGTCGCTGTCAATACCAGACTCAATCCTTCGGAAGCAGGTAAAAGTATCGAAGTTGGCAATGAAGTAGAGATTTTTTGGCATTAGTTTATATAAATATGGGTTGTTGACTGTTAACGGTTAACTGTTAACAATCAACAATATGCTCAATCTCAATGGATGGATGTTTGATATTTAACGCTGTTGTTGTTGCTGTTGTCTTTGTTGTTGTTGGCGAATTAATTCCTGTTTTTGTTCATTTGTTAACAGCGCTTCGATTTGTTGCTGGGAGGAAATAAAGACCTGTTGTAATGCTTGTTGTTGCTGGGGAGTAAATTTTAATTCTGCAAATACTTGACGGGGAGGAACACCTGCTTTTAAACGTGCTTCTGCAGTGCGTTTTTGTTCCGCAGTAAAGATTTTTTCAATTTGCGATCGCGTGTTATTTTGTATTTCCGCCAATTTTTGTTGCTGTTCGGGTGTTAATTGGATTCCAGCTGACCTTGCAGGTCTGTTGGTATTTGGTCTTGCTTGAGCGATAGTCAATTGGGGAGCTACAGGATTCGCCAATACCGTTTGGGGTAGGGTGACTGTAGAAAGGGCGATCGCAGTGGCAATAACGGATAGTTGTTTAAATCTCATTCAAATCCTCGTGGGTATTTCCCGTGAATTCCCATTATTATAGAAACTTTAGAGGGAAAAATTACCCCTTGTAATTTCGGATTTTTGAATAAATTTCCATCTCAACTCCATCCTAAGGCTGTAGCTACATCCTGAGCAAGTTCCATCGGATTAAAGGGTTTAGGTATGACCGCTTGCATTCCCATTGCAGCATAACGTTGGCGATCGCTACTTTGGATTTTAGCTGTTAATAAAATCACAGGGATATTACGAGTTTCTCCTTGCTCTTGGAGTTTTTTAAAGGTGGTTAGTCCATCCATATCGGGCATCATCACGTCTAGTAAAATGACATCAGGTTTTTCCGTTGCGGCTTTTTTGATACCTTCTATCCCGGAACTGGCGGTAATGACTTCCCATCCAGCAATGGTTTCGAGACAGATTTTGGTGACTTCTTGGATATACTCTTCATTATCAATGACGAGAATGCGTCTATTGCTCATTGCGAATTGCCTCACGATAGGTAATTTTTTGCAATAATTCCATCACACTCATTTCAAATTCACGGATGGAAACCCGTCCTTTCGTCAAAAATTGCGTCTCGCCTAATTGTAAACGTTGACGTTCGGATGCATCTAAATCTTTGGCGGAGTATACTAATAGGGGAACGCGATGCAGACGGTTATGTTGCTTGAGCCATTCGACAACGGTAAATCCATCTCCTTCTGGTAAGCTGATGTCGAGGATGAGCAAATCGGGATTAAAGTCTTGGCTGAGACGAATTGCTTCTGCACCTGTTTTGGCTAGATGGGTTTTGATGTGATGGGTAGTTAGGAAGGTGGAGATAATTTCCGCCAAAATCAGGTCATCTTCGACAATCAAGACACGACGTGATTTTGATGTACTTGCAAGAGCTTTTTGTAAGGCGGAAAATAAACTGGTTTCGTCAACGGGTTTGCAGACCCAATCGGTGAATTCTTGGTTGGGGTGGGATGTATAGTTAACGGAGCAAACGCTACAAATAATAATGGGGATGTGTTTGGTACTTTCCTGTTGTTTTAATTCTGCCATGACTTCCCATCCATTCATCCCTGGCATGATTAAATCTAGTAAAATGGCATCGGGTTGATGGTTGGTGGCAAAGGCGATCGCATCTTCTCCTTTAGTTGTGGTGGCAACTCGGTAATTATGGGACTCCAGGAGTGGTTTAAGTTCCTCTAGAACCTCCGGGTCGTCGTCGCAGAGGAGGATATATGGTTGTTGATTTAACTGGCTTTTAGTATCAGGGGGGGAGGTGATGGTAGTAATGAGGGATGGTTCTTGTTGCTGCTGGAGAGGTAGGGTAAAGTAAAATTTACTACCTTCCCCTAGGGTGCTTTCGACCCAAATTTTGCCATTATGTTGTTGAACAATGCTGCGACAGATGGCTAACCCTAGACCCGTACCATCCTGTTTGCGGGAATCGGAAGAATCGACCTGTTGAAACCGTTCAAAGATGCTGTTAAGTTTATCGGCAGGTATACCTCGACCACTGTCTTCCACGAGGAATAAAACTTCCTGTGCATCGGTAACGTTAGCGCGAAGATAGACCGTGGAACCAGGATAGGAAAATTTAATGGCGTTACTAAGCAAATTGGTGAGGGTTTGGACGATTTTATCTGCATCAGCCCAAACTTGCACATGGAGGTATTCTACATCTAAATTCACCTGAGCTTTATCGGCGATCGCCTGCATAATATTTACAGCTTGGGCGATGATTTCGGCAACGTTGTAAAGTTGCTTTTCCATTTTCACCCTTCCCGATTCGATGCGTTCGATATCGAGAATATCGTTAATCAGTCGTACCAAACGTTCTGTACTGTCGGTTGCAATTTGTAATAGCCGTTTCCCCTGGGGTGAATCGCTGGGAATTAAACCACTGGCTAACATACCCAAAGAACCATGAATGGAGGTGAGGGGAGTGCGCAACTCATGACTGACCACCGAGACAAACTCATCCTTCATCCGCTCGATTTGTTTGCGATCGCTGATATCCTGAAGATACACAGTGTAAATGGTCTCATTCTCTAAATCTAACTTAGAAATCGAAGCTTCCGCCGGGAATTCACTGCCATCGCGACGACGACCAAAAATTTCCCGACGTTCCCCCATCTGTCGTGTCACCGTACCCGAATCACCAAAATTACTCACATACTGACGGTGATTTTGAACATGACGCAAAGGAATTAACATATCCAAACTGTTCCCTAACACCTCAGCAGCAGTGTAACCGAAAATTCTTTCCGCACCCTGGTTAAACAAAATAATCCGTTGCTGACGGTCAATGGAAATAATTCCATCATCCGCAATATTCACAATACCTGCAAACCGTTCCTGGGAAATACGTAACTCCTGCTGGGTGCGCTTGCGTTCATCTAACTCCGTCTGTAATTGACAATTCAAAGCAATCAATTCCGCAGTTCTTTCGGCTACCCGTAACTCTAACTCCTCCTTATTTTTACGTAAAACATTTTCCCGTTGGCGAGACACCATTGCACTGGATAAAATATTAGCGATCGCCTTTAAAAAATTCACATCATCCTCGGTAAAATGTTGATATCGAGGAGTATGGGCATCTAATACCCCATACACATCCTCCACACCAGCAATTGGTACACTCAAACCACTTTTAATCTGGGCTGATTGCAATAATTCCGAACCTTGGAACCGTGTATCTGTTGCCAAATCCTCCACAATCACAGGTTGACGCACCAACAGGGTATAGCCAGCATGGGAATTATCCAAAGGGATACAAAAATTACCAATTAAACTTCCTTCCCAACCCACCGCAGCCTTTAACCGCATCACCCCTTCACCGGGCAAAATTTCCAAAATCTTCCCATACTCAACCCGTAGACCCTGGGTAACAAATTCGACCGCAGTCGCCAATAACTTATCTAAATCACTTCCAGCCAAAGCCATTTGTCCTAATTCCACCACAAAGGCTTGCTGACGTAGCCGTGCAGTTAAAGTATGACTTTGGTGACGACTCCAGCGATAACGACGGATAGCTCCAGCGATCGCAGCAACACTAAGTACGGTCATCACTACGGTTGCAAAAATATGCCATTGGAATGCAGATATTAGCATTTTTTTTCGGGTATGTGGAGTAGGGGTAGAGACGACCCAACGGGTCGTCTCTCTTGACATAGGTGGGTTGTCTATAGGGAGAGGGAGTAGGGTTGATTCACTGGCTATCTTGCACCTTACTCATGAATACCTACCCTGATAAAGGATTTAGTCATAAATCTACTTTGTCGCAGATGTTGATAGTCCATGGGAATGGACTTATGCTGTGAGATGTGCATGAACGTAGTCAAGTAATTTGGATAGATACTGAGTAACATTTACATTTATTGAACAATTACACATAGCGCAAGATTTGAAGTGAACCCTCCCACACATAACATCCTAGTCAAAATGACTAATCAATCACAAACAAGATAAATTGAATTTAATATTTACTTACACAAATACAAGTTTTCGGGTCGTTGACTCGTAAGAAACTCCGAAAAATGTGAAAACTTTACCAATTTACGGTAAATTGTCATCCACCACTCATTGGAGACGGGTATATTATTGCTATCAAAGGTAGTAAATAAAGTTACAACAATCAGAACTATGACTAGTGTGTGGAAGCTTGCTCAAAGTCTAGCGGTCTCGACTATCATCCTTGGTAGTAACGGGGTCACTTTCGCTTTACCTCAAGTAAACTCTTCTCCCATTGCTCAAACAGCAGAAACAAGCGCATCAAAACGCCAACTCGATCCCCGTACTAATATCAGTTTTGAATCACAGGGGTGTACACGCAGGGGAAACGTGGTGACCTGTGAAGTAATTAGTACAAACTTCAACAATATGCACCGTCGAGTACATTTTGGAGCTAGCTTTGAAAAGTATCCCACCCGCGTTGTTGATCCGAAGGGAAATGTTTTCGTTGCTCGCAGCGTCAATTTTAATAACGTGCAAAGAGGACGCGATCGCATTACCATTGATTTAGCCCCTGGCGTTCCCACAAGACTGGTATTCCTATTCCAAATCCCCCAAACCATTACGGAAATTAGCGCTATCGACATTGGTTATCTAGCCATCAGTCGGATTGATGTCCTTAGTCGCACCACCCTAACTAACGTCGGTTCTATTTCCGCAGCTGTCGGCAGTCGATAGGAAGAAACAATTAGGGACTAGGATGTGGGGAGGAGGAATTAATTGGTAATTGG
Organism: uncultured Calothrix sp.; assembly: GCA_937973965.1. Lineage (GTDB taxonomy): Bacteria > Cyanobacteriota > Cyanobacteriia > Cyanobacteriales > Nostocaceae > NIES-3974. The sequence goes on from CALJJQ010000121.1 coordinate 36,038, forward strand.
TAATACCCGCTACGCGGGAAGCAAGCTACGTAATAGCCTACGGCAAGCCGCTTCGCGTCTACGTAATTCCCTCTACGCGGGAAGCAAGCTACGTAATAGCCTGCGGAAAGGCTGCGCCTACGTAATTTAGAATTCGTAATTTGGAATACCCGCTACGCAGGAAGCAAGCTACGTAATAGCCTACGGAAAGGCTGCGCCTACGTAATATCCGCTACGCAGGAAGCTAGCTATATAATCAGTAATTTGGAATGCGTAATTCGTAATTCATAATTCATCATTACGAATTACGAATTAGTAATTACGAATTATTATATACTGTTCTTGCAAAGCCTATCTTACCCAACATCCCCCCATCCATGTCTAGCGAAATTAAGTCTATCTCCGGTCGTGCTATTCCTTTAATCGGTAATGATATTGACACCGATCGCATTATTCCCGCTCGATTTTTGCGTTGTGTCACCTTTGATGGTCTCGGTGAACATGCTTTTGCCGATGACCGTGCGGCTTTACGGGGAGAACATCCCTTTGACCAACCACAATTTCAAGGTGCTAATATTCTAATTGTGAATCGTAATTTCGGTTGTGGTTCGTCGCGGGAACACGCACCCCAAGCTATTTCTAAGTGGGGAATCAAAGCCTTGATTGGCGAAAGTTTTGCGGAAATATTTTTCGGCAATTGTGTTGCCATTGGTCTTCCCTGTGTGACTGCTGATGCTACCACGATTCAAAAATTGCAGGAAATAATTTCCACAAATCCCCAAGCATCAGTGATAATTGATTTAGAGTCTATGCAGGTAAAATGTGGAGATTTCTGTGCCGAAATCAAAATGTCACCTGCTCCCAGAAATATGTTCGTATCCGGTTCTTGGGATGCTTGCGGTCAGTTAGTTTCCCAGCGCGAACAAATTCAAGCAACTGCGGCAAAATTACCCTACATGGCATGGAGTTGAGAAGTTGGGTTTTAAGTTAAGGCTTGCTGAAAAAAGAGTAAAGACGCGATATATTGCGTCTATATATGTCTCTATATCTTGTCAGCTTGGGAGGACATTTTAGTCGCGAAAAGTGTAGACAAAGTAGGTGTGTAGAAACTCAAAAGCTTTGCATCTGTAATTTTTTTGTAGCCGTTTAAAATTAGTCGAATTCACGTTCCCAAAAACGAGCTTGTTAAGTGTTAGAATGTTATGTGCTAACAGCGACTTTTAAAACAACCTCTGAAATACCTTATCAAGCACTTCCGGAAGAGAGTAAATCGGCTCAAACCCGATTCCCTTCTGCCTACTCGCAAAAAATGAGAGATTAAGTATTAAAATCGACTTTTAAAACACATCCTCTGAGAATATTGCAGCAGACCCTATCTATAGGTTTTTAAAAACCTCCAGAATTAACCAACTCCTCCAAATCTGAGGTTTTTGTCGGTAAATCCTGCGTCAAAACTTCATGACCAGTTGCAGTCACCAACACATCATCCTCAATCCGAATTCCCCGTACATCTCTAAATTGCGCAAGACGCTCCCAATCGATTAAATACTGATATTGTTCCCGTGCTGAGTGCAAAATTGCCGGAATCTGATAAAAACCCGGTTCAATAGTCACTAACATCCCTGGACGCAAAACCCGATTTAAACGCAAATATCCTAAACCAAATCGGGTACTTCGACTTCTTCCCGGTTCATACCCCGATAAATCTCCTAAATCCTCCATATCATGGACATCTAAACCTAATAAATGGCCAATTCCGTGGGGGAAAAATAAGGCATGGATATCTTTTTCCACCAATTCTTCCGGATGACCACGCAAAATCCCTAAATCCACTAACCCTTCTGCTAAAATACGACAAGCCAATAAATGAATATCTTCGTATTCCACACCCGGTTTTACCGCAGCAATGCAAGCATCATGGGCTGCTAACACAATGTCATAAATATCACGTTGAGTTGGGGAAAACTGACCAGAAACGGGATAGGTACGGGTAATATCGGCAGCCCAACCTAAATTGCTTTCTGCACCGACATCAGCCAATAGTAAATCCCCTGATTGAATTTGCCGCCCATAGGAATCATTGTGTAAAATTTCGCCGTGTACTGTAACAATACTCGGATAGGCGGTGGTCATATTCTCAGCGATAATTACTGCTTCGATTGCTGCACGCACTTGGGCTTCCCATTGTGCTTTCCTCACGGCTTTCATTCCTGCCAGATGGGCTTGTATACTTACTGTTGCAGCCTTGCGTAATTCTACTAGTGCCCCGGCGTCGTGGGTTAAGCGTATTTCAACAATAGCCTGGGCTAGTTCTAAGTCGATACCTTGGGGAGGAATTTGCGGCAATATATAGCGATCGCATATTTGAGTTTGTTGGGTCCAAGTCGCTGCATCTTGAACGGCAATGGTAGCTGCACCTGGGGTATATTGGGGTAATTCCGACAAGGGATAGGCTGCATCTGCACCAATTTGGGCTGCTAATTCCTCCCGATTCGGTCTTTGTCCATACCACAGTGTACTACTAGGATGGGGGTCTTCCACAAATAGGGTTAGTTTACCAGCTTGTAAATGGATGGCTGCATGGGGAATTGGTAAGCCGGCAAAGTATAAAAAATGACTACTAGCGCGGAAGGGAAAAGTATTAGCGGAGAAATTACGGGGGCTTGCACTACCTGCCCATAGGATAGCAGGAAAATCGATGCGATCGCCTAAACGTTGACGACGGTTTTTGAGGATATCGATTAAGTTTATATTGGGCAGGTGTTCGGGTGCAAGCATGGTGGAAAACCTAGAAAAGCAGGATGATTTAGGAATCAGGAAATGATTAGGAATATATCTTAATTAAGATTGTTGACCCTTAACGGTTAACAGTCAACTATCAACAAACTTTCCCAAAATCCTTGAATCTAGAATTAGTTAGCGCTATCCTCTGGTTTATTTTTATCCTTGTCTTGTTTTTCAGAAGTATCAGCGCGTTTATCGGTAGATTGGTTGTAGTCACCTTCTATTTTACCCTCTTCTTGCTGTTTGATTTTATCTAGGTCTTCCGGACTTTCTGTAGTTGCAGATGGAGGATTACCGGGTTGGGTTTGTTGACTAGAAGCATCCTGTACTTGTTCCGGTCGGTTTGGATTATCTACTTCGGAATTTGGTATATCTTGTGCGCAACTAGCTAATCCGATGGTGGTTGATAGGATGCTGATACTGATTAGCAGTTTGCTCATGTTGTGGTTGAATTTGGATTTTAGATTCAACATGATTTTTCCCTCACACGAAAAATTGGCAAAGATTCTTAATATTTTTAATACAGATTAATTTATCTGCATATGTCTTAAGAGGTAGATATACATAATTAGTTGATTTTTTTTGAGTTCGTAGATGCGTATGAGTTTATTTGCATGTGTCTGGAGAGGTAAATATGAATAATTTGATATTTTTTTAACGTATTTTCGAGTAGGTAAGCAATACCTCTTTATTAGCAGAAAGAATTTTATCAAGTTATCCTTTTCACCCCGACTTAATCGATTTAATGTATTACCGTTGGGGTAGCCTTCCTAGTTATCAACGGACTCGTGGTGCTTTGCAATTTTTGGCTTCGGTGACATACGTATTGTGGCAAATACAAGATAATTCCTGGTTAATTGCACCGGGTAATATCCCCTTTGAAAATGAAGCTGTGAGAAGTTCCTTCTTTTCCCAAGTTGGCGAAAGAGACGCTTACAGTGCAGTGTTAGGTGCAGACTTAACTGGACGTAAAGCGAAGGTGAAAACAGTCGATAATCGGATTGCAACTGACGCACCAGCACTAGCACATTTAAAAGTAGGAACTCGTCTAGCTTCTGCTATTTTAATGTATTCTTTTGGAGCAAGAGGTGGGGAAGACAGAGGAGTTTTAGAACAAGAGATTACAGCCGCTTGTTTAGCACCAGGTTTAGATCGTACTACCATTACTGCGGCTTTAAGTGATTTGCGAGAACAACTACTTTATTTACATTATGTTGGTCGTCGCTATCGGTTTGAAACCAAACCCAATCTTAACAAGTTAATCGCGGATGAAGAAAGCAAAGTTGATGGTGAAAATTAATCCGCTTATCCGGCTTAGAAAATTCAGAAAATGAATATATTATAGGGGAAGAATTAGTTAGTTATTTCTTCCGCTTTCCGAATTTTCCTAAAATGTTAGGGATAGGAGGAATTAAAACAGCTATTCTCAAAGCAATCGAACAAGGTCTAATTGGTTATGTACCTGCAATGACAATAACTAGCAGTATACCAATACCTAAAAATAATTTTCATACTCCAGTTCTAATATATATACTTAAATCTATGCTTAAAAGCAGTTTTTCTGGTAGTGTCCCTATGTTTTAATCAATAGACCTTAATCTATGGTTTGTGCCTTTATTCAAGTAAGAGTCTATCAAAGTCACTAGCTGGCCATATATTGGCGATTGCAACCTTGCTATTCAAGCCTTTATACAGACTCATCAAATGAGTTTATTTCTGACTTTTTTCTCTTACATCTGAAAAACATCATCAATAATTTGCTCACGAAATAATGAAACCATAATGTAATTATTTATCTCCGGCGAAAAGGAGTGAGATGGCATAAAATTTGACCCATTAAAACTTTTCAAACACCCTTTAAATCTTGATTTAATAATTATCCATGTAAAAGACTTTCAATTTGGGTATTTAACCATTGTTTAAACATTTGTTGGAGAATTTCTTGATAGCGTTGGGGTGTTAATTCGGCGGGAATTTTCTCTTCCACTATTAACAGATGATATCCCTGTTCAGTTTTTATCGGACCAATTAGTTGCTGAGGTATACTACTAAAAACAAGAGTCGCGATATCAGGTGCGATCGCCCATCGATATAATACACCTTCATAGCCGCATTTTTGTCGTCTTGTGCTATCAATATCGTACTGGTGAGCAGCATCATAAAAGCTGGTTTCACCCTCTTCAATTTGATAATAAAGCTCCTGGGCTAATTTATCATCGGCAACAATCATTTGATACAAAACCACCTGTTCAAACTCTAGGCGATTTTGGTTGAAAAACCTTTCTACATCCTGAGCAAACATGCTTTCAGCTAATTTTTGAGCCAGGAGACGATTGCGAATCCCTACCTCCCAATCTGCGGGAGTAATCATTTGTTGGGATAGCCAATTTAAAGTATCAGAGGCTTTTTCTAAACGTAGTTTTCGGCGTTGTTGATTCGCTTCTGCTTGAATTTCTGCTTCACTCACAGTAATTGATTTTTCCTCAGCATATTTAGCAATTATTCGCTGAGTTAATATTTGTTGATATACCTCCCGAAAGCTCAATTCACTTTTGAGAAAATTAATAATATCTTCTGTTTGAACTTCTGTGTCACTCATTCGATTTGGGATTTTCGATTTTCGATTTAGTTAATCAGTTAACTGTTAACTGTTAACTGATTTCTCCTGTCTGCTAAACTTGACAAATTTGTTCCAGGGTCGTGGTAAAATCTGGGTAGGATATGCTAGCAGCTTCAGCACGATGGATAGTGGTTTTTCCAGTAGCATTGAGGGCAGCTATGGCTAGACTCATGGCGATGCGATGGTCTGTGAAACTGTCTACCTCTGTTCCCTGTAAAGGTGTACCGCCGGTAATCTCCATCCCATCGGGTAATTCGGTGATATTTGCCCCCATTTTTGTTAATTGCTGAACCATGACTGTAATGCGATCGCTTTCTTTGACTCGTAGTTCGGCGGCATCTTTAATTACCGTCACCCCCTCGGCAAATACGGCAGCAACGGCAAGGATGGGAATTTCATCTATCAAACGGGGAATAATTTCACCGCTTATTGTGCAGGCTTTTAAAGGTAATTTGCTACCTTCCTGAACACAGCGTACACGTAAATCGGCAACCGGTTCCCCTGCAACTAAACGTTGATTTTCTTGGCTAATTTCTGCACCCATCATGGTCAAGGCTTCTAAAATCCCTGTGCGCGTCGGATTGACACCGACATTTTCCACGACTAACTCGGAACCGGGTGTAATTGCCCCTGCAACCAACCAAAATGCGGCGGAACTAATATCCCCCGGAACCACCACTGATTGTCCCAGCAAGGGCTTTCCACCCACCACAGAAACAGTTTTTGTATCTGGGTCTACTTGCAATTGTGCCCCAAAGGCTTTTAACATTCTTTCGCTATGGTCACGGGAAATTTCCGGTTCGGTGACGATGGTTTCCCCCTCCGCCATCAACCCTGCTAATAAAATACAGGATTTCACCTGGGCTGATGCAATCGGGGAATGGTAGTGGATGGGTTTGAGGACTTGTCCTGATACAGCTAGTGGCGCTAAACTGCTTTCCCTGCGTCCCCAAATTTGTCCCCCCATTTGTTGCAAAGGTTTGACAACCCGTGACATTGGTCGCGATCGCAAGGAACTGTCTCCTGTAACTGTAAAAAATTTACCCGGATGAGAAGCCAGTAAACCCAACATCAATCGCAGCGTTGTCCCGGAATTTCCGGCATTTAAAACATCAACGGGTTCCTGTAAATTACCTAAACCAATCCCTTTGACGGTGACTAAATCCGTGTTTAACTCGGAGATTTCCGCCCCCATCGCTCGAAAACAAGCAGCAGTACTACGCGGATCTTCCCCTAACAATAATCCGCGAATCTGGGTTTGCCCTTGGGCGATCGCACCTAACATTAAAGCACGGTGGGAAATCGATTTGTCCCCAGGAATCCGCACTCGACCCGATAGGGAAACCCCAGACCCAGAAATATTAATTATTAAGTTTTGTGAACGGTCTTCTTTTGTATCTAAGGTTATAACAGGAGGCAACATTAGGATAAACTGGCGTGTGATGGCAAATGGAAGACACTGGCATTGGATAATTAATCCATGTGTGTTCTTCCTCGCTAGTATCCTACCGCTTTCTCTAGCAGGTGTCGCTACCAAAATTTAGTTTTATTTTCACAGCAACAATAGGAAAGACGGTTGTACCATATATCTTGCGTGTTGATATTTGCCTAGACCCGAAAAACGTTAAATTAATTAATAGTCATATTCTCAGATTTCGAGCAAATACCAGCTAGATGTATCTAGGTAGCCAACCAAACAACATCTCTAAAACCATTTGATCTTCAACTTACATTCGCTCCCATGCTGACCCACCACCGTAAACCAGTGTGTTTGTCACTTATTTCCACCGACCTACCCGTGTTGTCGGTCGTGGAAACCTCAGCCACACTTTACCAAAAAGATTGCGATCGCTTTCATCTATTGTTGACCGCACCCTCTCCCAGTTGCGAACCAACCCCTCCCCCCCCCATCAAATTATCCAACTCCTTTGGACCGCGCATCCTCTGGTTGGAAATTTCTCCCTACCGTGTGATTATGACCATGCAGGGAAATGGTCAACTTTGCTACCGTCACTTTTGGGAACAAGGGATCTATGGAGTTAGTCGTTATTGGTTGCCGACCGAATCAATCCAACCCCATGAGCCAATCCGCCTCCGTAATTTCACCCGTAGTTTATCCCTAACTGGACACCCGCTTCCCGAACATCTACGCGTTGAATATGAACTCTGGACGGGGAAAATTCAACTAGGTTCCTATGTTTTAATTCTGGAAATTGAGAAGTAGGATGTAGGAGATAGAATATAGGGGAAATTTTCTGAAATACTCTCAAATACGACTTCTCCCTCACTCCCTCATCACTCCACTTCATCTGGATTTATACCCAATTCCCGCAGTCTCTGGGCTAATTGTTCGGCTCTTCGCTTCGCTTGCTTCCTGTTTAGCTTGCTCCACCTCCTCTTCGGCGATGGGGATCAATTCTCCAGATGGGGTAAACCACCTCAACCACAATCTTTCAATACCTCGAAATTGTCCGTGCCATAGTCCTAAAGTTAATCCTAGCTCAGGCATTTCTACCCTACCAGAGTTGGTATTTAGTGCTTCGTAATGGCCTTTCTGCACCACTAAGGTAAAAAGGTGAGGTACAAAAGCAGAGGTTGGAGAAAATGAAAGTCATCTGGCAAACCTGGGTCCTCCGGGTTGTCGCTGGGTAGGTCGTACATCGTTGGTAGGATTTCCCTCGGTGGACGAGGTGGAATTGATTGGGGAACGTGCATGGATTTTAGATTTTAGATTTTGGATACTTCGACAAGCTCAGTACAAGTTTCAGATTTTGGATTTACAGGTAGAGGAGCCACTACGTTGCGCGGGTTAAGCGCATTGAAGTAAGTGGTGTTGTAACGCAGTGGAACCCAACAAAGTCTTGAAAATTGTTCGACATGGCTCACTATAAAAGTTGGGTTTTCGGCTCTAAGTAAACCGTGTTGAGTGTAGAGACAACCTGTCGGGTCGTCTAGAATGGGGGAATTAATAAGAATTAGTTATAGCAAGGGTTATAATCTATCATCACCGAATTCAACGCTCCCCTGCTTCTACCATCCTATTCTTCCGTTCGCAAATCTTCTTCTGTCAGCGACTGTTGGGGAATAGCAGCAATAATGGCATCAATTACCTTGGATACGGGGGTGATTTCGATGTCTAGTTTGGGAAATTTTTGCCCTTTAGGAACAATGGCGCGTTTAAATCCCAGTTTAGCAGCTTCCTTTAACCGTAATTCCATTTGTGATACTGGTCGTACTTGACCACCGAGACTGACCTCACCAATTAACACGGTACTAGAATCGACAATGCGATCGCGAAAACTAGCGACTAAAGCAATGGCCACACCTAGATCGACAGCTGGTTCTTCTACGTTTAATCCCCCCGATGATGCTACATAAGCATCTAATTTCGACATCGGTATTCCCACCCGCTTTTCGAGAACTGCCAGAATCTGCATCAACCGGTTATAATCCACACCTGTTGTTGACCGTCGTGGAGAAGGGTAACTGGTGGGACTGACTAAAGCTTGTAATTCCACAACGATGGGACGGGTTCCTTCACAGGCTACCACAATGGCGCTTCCCGGTGCAGGGTCATCCCGATTGCCTAAAAATAATTCGCTGGGGTTAGGTACTTCCCGTAACCCATTTTCCACCATTTCAAAGATACCAATTTCGTGGGTTGCGCCAAACCGATTTTTTACCGTCCGTAATAACCGATGGGAAGCGAATCGATCTCCTTCAAAATATAACACCGTATCCACTAGGTGTTCTAACACTTTTGGTCCGGCGATTGCACCTTCTTTGGTGACGTGTCCGACGATCAACATGGTGATATCTTCGTGCTTGGCAACTTTCATGAGAGCTGCCGTACATTCTCGGACTTGGGCTACTGAACCTGGTGCGGAAGTTAACGAGGGAAAAAATACGGTTTGAATACTGTCAATGACGGTGAGGTTAGGTTTGAGGGAATCAACTTCCCGGAGAATTTCTTCCAGGTCGGTTTCCGGTAATACATATAAATCGCTGTCTAAGGACTCTAACGTTGGGTTTTTCTCGTCCTCTTCAAGTTGGTTTATTTGCACTGAATTTTTCCCATTACCGTTGCTGTTCTCTGAACCCAGAGTTGTCGGCGAAACACCTAAACGGGACGCACGTAACTTCACCTGTTGTCCCGACTCTTCCCCAGACACGTAGAGAATGCGATACTTCTGAGCTAGTTGACTGGATACCTGCAACAATAAGGTCGATTTCCCAATCCCAGGGTCTCCCCCAATCAACACCATCGAACCGGGAACCACACCCCCACCCAACACCCGATCCAACTCACCATACCCAGATTCCCACCGCGTCACTTGGCGATCGCTGATTTGATCGAATTTTAACGATGCTCTAGGTTTGGGGGGCTTGTTACTTTTTTTACTATTTGTCGATTCCCCATGCCAACGACCTACTCCCCGACTGGGAACATCAGTGGAGGATTGAATGGTAATTTCCTCTTCTAGAGAATTATAGGTACCACAAGCTGGACAACGACCGAACCATTGGGGGGATTCATAACCACATTCAGTGCAAACGTAAATTGAGCGCGATTTAGACATTCTTTAATGTTATTAAATAATCTTAATTTTTTCTTAAGTGATCCAACCGAGGAGTAAAGTCAATCATCCAAGGAATTTACAGCTTTTACGAATGAATAATTGGAATGATATCTTAATAATATGGTAGTAAAAATTAATGATGAAAAATTTTAGTTAAGGAGCATTGAGAAACTTGGAAAGTCATAAAGAAAAAATTCTGGTGGTCGATGATGAAGCCAGTATTCGCCGTATTCTCGAAACGCGTCTTTCCATGATTGGGTACGATGTTGTCACGGCTGGCGATGGGGAAGAAGCCTTGGAAACTTTCCGCAAGTCAGAACCGGACTTGGTTGTCCTCGATGTCATGATGCCTAAGCTTGACGGCTATGGTGTCTGCCAGGAATTACGCAAGGAATCGGATGTCCCCATCATTATGCTAACAGCTTTAGGTGACGTTGCAGACAGAATTACAGGCTTAGAACTGGGTGCGGATGATTACGTCGTCAAACCCTTTTCTCCCAAGGAACTGGAAGCGCGTATCCGTTCAGTACTGCGTCGAGTTGATAAAACCGGTGCTTCCGGAATTCCTAGTTCCGGTGTCATCCACGTCAGCACAATTAAAATCGACACTAACAAGCGTCAAGTCTACAAAGGTGACGAACGTATCCGTTTGACCGGAATGGAATTTAGTTTACTAGAGTTACTAGTCAGTCGTTCTGGTGAAGCCTTTTCCCGGTCGGAAATTCTCCAGGAAGTTTGGGGATATACCCCCGAACGTCATGTTGATACCCGCGTTGTCGATGTGCATATTTCCCGCTTGCGTGCCAAATTAGAAGATGATCCCAGTAATCCAGAATTAATCTTAACTGCACGGGGAACGGGATATTTATTTCAACGTATTATTGAACCAGGGGAGGAATAAATTTAACCTGTGAGTGAGGGGTTGAAACAAGATGACAAAGAGTAAAGAATTGTAAAAATAAATGACAAGAAACTTTACCGCAAAGGAATTCAGGGGTCAGAATTATAGGATTTTAGATTTTGGATTTTGGATTTTGGATTTTGGATGATTCTACTCCCGAAATCAGCCTTCTCCGTAAGCCTTTGTTGTAGAAAACACCGCACGACCTGCGTTGATGGTTTGGGAATCCCCTGTAGTTATATTGGGGTTTCATCTCTCCATCTGTCGTATTCTTTTTCCAAATTGGTATTGCTTTTTTGCTGACAAATCATACGATTGGAGCATTCCTAGAGAGTAAAACACTGTCTCAGAATATCCTTTTTCAAATCCCAGACCCTTCACCTTATTGGAGGTTACGTGCGATTTACTGAGGAAGTATTCTGTCTCCTGTATTCTATTGAAAAAGTTTCATTTTTCATCACGTATAAATTCAGATTTTGATACTCATCCCCACTAAGTAACAATCAACACTCACTATCTCCAAAAAATTGAAAACAGGCATGGCAAAAACAGACCCAAATCTTGTTTTGCGGCGCTTACCTATCGTTGTTGGTGGGTTAGGCGCTATACTTTTGTTGATTAACCGTCTACTGACACCGGAATTAATGCCATCGCAAGCGCGAGGAGATGCATTAGGTGTAATTTTAAGTGCTGTATTAATTTTGACGGGACTCCTGTGGCAACAAGTTCAACCTCGTCTACCGGAAGCGGTGGAATTAGTTGGAGAAGAAGGATTTGAATTGGATCAAAATTTATCTAATGCAGTCAAAACAGAGTTAGCTTGGGCTACCCATTTATTATTAACTAATACAGTTACCCGCACTATAGTTGTGTTTGTGGATGGTAAAGTTTTGTTGCGCAGGGGCATTCTCGCAGCAAAATCGGAAGTGAAACCGGGAGCAATATTAACACGGGTTTTAGAAAAGCAAAAACCAGTTTATTTAGTTGATTTAAAAGTCTATCCTGGTCGGATTGAATTTGATTATTTACCAGAAAATACCCAAGGGGTAATTTGTCAACCAATTGGGAATAGAGGTGCATTAATACTAGGAGCAAATGCACCCCGCAGTTATACCAAACAGGATGAAACCTGGATAGCGGGGATTGCGGATAAATTAGCAGTGACTTTGACCGAACAATAATCTAGAAACAGATAATCTATTGGATTCATAACAAAATAGAATAAGAGACGTAATATATACAAAATAAACAAAAGAGGAGACGTAATATATTATGTCTCTACACATTACACACAAAATTCTTCTGTCGCATTTTTTTAATTGGTATTACAAATCTAAAATCCAAAATCCAAAATCCTATGACTTCAGCAACTATTACTACACCCCAAAAAGAAACACCCTTCCTCTTTGAAGGATTAACCTGGAGAGAATTCAAAGTCGTTGAGCAATTGCTAGACCGTCCAGGATACAGACTTTCGTTTTTAGATGGAGTATTAGAGATTCAAAAAATGTCAGGAGAACCACACGAAACCGTCAAAGAAAGAATTGGTGCATTATTTAGAATTGTACCTCCTTGTAGCAGGGTTTGATTTTACCCCTACCGGTTCAGTCACCCTAGAAAGCGAATCTGGTGGTGTCAAGCGGGAAGCAGATAAATCCTATAAACTTGCTCCCGGTCGTATCCGTCCGGATTTGGCAATTGAGATTGTATTTACAAGTGGTGGTATTGATAAATTAGAGTCCTATAAACGTCTGAAAATCAAGGAAGTATGGTTTTGGGAAGACGGTGTTTTAGAGATTTACCATCTTCGTGGGGAGGGAAATAACCTGACCGATGAAAAGATTTCCCATAGTGAGGAAGTAAAAGGGATCGATTTAGATTTATTATTACGCTGTATCAACATGGTTAATCATGTGGATGCGGTGAAAACTTTTCAACAGGGGATAGGTAAATAAAAGGATGTAGGAGACGGAATACAGGAGAAATATACATAGGAGTCCGATTTAAAGATTTAATATAACTTCCTACCCACCTACTCAAGTACTTATGGAATTACCAGCACAAATTGATTTTGATCGGAATCCACCCATCGCTACTAGTGATTATGATAAAACGGTGCGGATGGTATTACCTGGATATGAAGCGATGCAAATGATGGGATTATCGGTGTTAAAATCCCAATTGCCATCGACGGCAAATTTATTAGTGGTTGGTGCAGGTACGGGAATAGAATTAATTAAATATGCTCAGAGTTGTCCCGAATGGCAGATGTTAGGAGTTGATCCATCTGCGGATATGTTAGCGATCGCGCAATCAAAAATTCAACAGCATCAGTATGAGCAACGGATTAAATTAGTAACTGGTTATACTCAAGATTTACCGACAACAACTCCGTATGATGCCGCAACATCGATATTGGTGATGCATTTTATTCCTGATGATGGTGCTAAATTGGAGTTTTTACAAGCAATTGCTGCACGTTTACAACCATCAGCGAATTTGATTTTGGTTGATGTATTTGGAGATAAAAATACACCGGAATTCACAACTACTTTGGATTACATAAAACATTATTGGCAGGAGATGGGATTACCTGCACAAAAAAGTGAAGAATTGATTGAAATTATGCACCATAGTGTTTATCCTATCCCTGAAACTCGATTATTTGATTTATTTACAGAGGCTGGATTTACTCTTCCTCATCGATTTTATACAGGATTTTGGGTCGGTGGTTGGGTAGCAAAAAAAATATAACTTTAAAATATGCCGAAACCAGCAGATACCAGCACGAAAAAATTAATTAGCTTGGCACCGGATAATTGGGTACGCTGGGTGACAGGGATTTCTAATCTCCAAGCAAGGGAAATTCTATCTGGGGAATTTCAATGGATTAGCCGCGAAAGTGATGTGTTAATTCGCACGTTTAGTCCGGAATGGGGAGAGTTTTTGTTATTAAATGAACTGCAATTGCGCTACAACAATAAAATGCCTCGACGAATGCGCTACTATGCAGCATTGGCAGAAGAAAAATATGAATTACCAACCTATCCAGTTTTAATTAATATTTTACCCACGACGGATGTGGAGATACCTGCAACCTTCACATCAAATCTGGGAGGATTCAGAGCAATTCAAGATTACCGGGTAATTAATCTTTGGGAAGTTGATGTGAATATACCCTTTCAACAATCTTTACCCTCATTATTACCATTTGTGCCAATTCTTCAAGGAGGAAATAATGAATCAATCATTCGAGAAGCCTTACAGATGCTACGTCGAGACGAGAACTTAAATCAGTTGGAGACGGTTTTAGCCTTTTTTGCTACCTTTGTGTTAGAGAGTGCAGTTGTTCAAGAAATTATGAGGTGGGATATGGGAGTTTTACGTGAGTCACCTTGGTATCTAGAAATATTGCGTGAAGGGGAAGCAAGAGGAGAAGCACAGGGAACAAGGGTGAGTATACAAACGAGTTTGGAAGCGAAATTTGGTCGGGAGGGATTGGAGTTAATGCCTCAAATTTCGCAAATTTCCGATTTACAGCGATTGCAAGAAATTTTACGCTGTGTGGTTTTAGCTGATAGTATTGGAGATGTGCGGCAGTTGTTTTAAGGAACTGGAAGATAGGAGACAGGAAAGAGAATAAATTCCAAAAGTTGGTGTTGCTGAATGGTAATGTGGTTTTAGAGAATTTCCAATGGTTGTTTGAGGTTTCCCAGCACTGATTTGTATTTTGAACTAGTAATACCTAACAATACCTAAAAGTTTCATTTTATGCGTGTGGGAATCCAGACTTTACCAACGGGAAATATCCATCTATCCTAAACTTGATCCTGATAGGGGATATGTATTTCTCCATAAAGCTATAAACCGATAAATCTATGTTAACTGTCTATTACTGGTTACTAATCACCCTTATGGTTGTGGGGGTGATTGGTGCAGTGGTTCCCGCGTTACCTGGTTCTAGTTTAATTTTAGTGGCGATCGCAATTTGGGGATTTGTCCAAAAATCCTTTGCGGCTGTGACTATTCCCTTGGTTGTTACTGGTATAGTTTTTATTTTGAGTATCGCTGTGGATTTTCTCGCGGGTTATATTGGTGCGCAGAAAGCTGGTGCAAGTAAGTGGGGACAAATTGGGTCGTTTGTGGGATTATTGTTGGGTTTTTTTGGTTTGTTACCCACTTTACCTTTTGGTGGTCCCCTATTAGGGGTTTTATTTGGACCTTTGCTAGGAGCGATTGTTGGAGAATTTTTATATTGTCGTAATCTCAAAGTCGCTGTAAAAGCAGGTGTGGGGATTGTTGTTGGTACGGTGGTCGGTAATTTAATTCAAGGGGTACTTGCTGCGATCGCGGTGATTGTGTTTATCATCTCCACATGGCCGCAGGTATATTAATACTTGACTAACCCCAAAATATCTAATGGGTTCAGGGAGTAGTAAATTACTACCAGTCAATTTTGGCTTGATCGAGTACTAGGGTTTTTCCTGCGAATTCTGAATCTTGACCAAAAGCCTGACTGAGGACGGTTATTTTGGGCTTTTTGCCGTTTTTGTCGCCATCTTTGCCAAATATTCGGGCGATTAACTTGTTTTTTGACCGATTTATCTGGTTTCTGTCGTCGAAATAGTTGTCGTATACCTTGATAAACTTTTCGAGTTCGGACAATCACTATACTTTCCTTGTTGCTGTTGGCTGTATTTGTGTTTTTTTGGCTTTGTGCTAATCCATAGTTCGGAATCAGAAATGACAATATCAAAACAAGTGAAAGTAGTAATCGAGTGACTATTTTGCTGAATCTGGGATAAATTTGTCGCATATTCTATCCTGTGAGTAGATTTGCTTGATTAATTTTTGGGTTAGCATCATACGAGTAAAAGCCTGATCCAATGTAGTGGAAGCATTTACATTGACAACTCCCAAACTCCAATCCGAATCCCCAATCCCTATTTTCTAGTTAGACAATGAAAATTCTCGTCTTCAACGCGGGTTCCAGTAGTCAAAAAACTTGTTTATACGAAATTACCCAAATCAGCGAGCAACCTCCCCAACCCCTATGGGAAGCAAGTGTTGATTGGAGTCACAGTCCGGGGATTGCCGAAATTAAAGTCAAAACAGCTAATCATCAAAGTATATATCAGGAAATTTCTACCCAATCCCGCTTAGAAGTGATTTCCTACCTATTTCAAACCCTGATTCAAGGTTCGACCCAAGTTATTACTCACCTTTCGGAAATAGATGCAGTCGGACATCGAGTTGTACATGGGGGACAGAAATACCGCCAAAGTGTGATTATCGATGCTGATGTCAAAAACGCGATCGCGAATTTAGCAAACCTCGCACCAGCCCACAATCCTGCTAATCTAGAGGGTATCACAGCAATTGAGGAATATCTGGCAAACATTCCGCAAGTGGCAGTGTTTGATACAGCATTCCATAGTAATATACCTGATGCGGCGGCGATTTACCCCCTCCCCTACTCCTGGATGGAAAAAGGTATTCGGAAGTACGGTTTCCACGGAATTAGCCACCAATATTGTACTCGACGCGCAGCCCAAATACTTAATTGTGACATCGATTCCTTACGTATAGTTAGCTGTCATTTGGGGAATGGTGCATCCCTCGCTGCCATCCATAACGGACACAGTATCGATACCACAATGGGATTTACACCCCTGGATGGATTAATGATGGGTAGTCGCTGCGGTAGTGTTGACCCTGGGATTTTGATTCATATGCTCCGTCAAGAGCAAATCAGTGTTGATCAACTTGATCGCATCCTCAACAAGGAATCCGGACTAATCGGAATTTCCGGCGTTTCCAGTGATATGCGCAGTGCGATCGCATCAGCAACTCAAGGTAATGCCCGTGCCCAATTAGCTATCGATGTATACATCCATCGTCTCCGTAGTCAAATTGCCGCCATGATTGCCAGCTTAGGAGGAATAGATGTGTTACTATTCACTGCCGGAGTTGGAGAAAACTCACCCCTGATTCGTCAAGCCACCTGTGAAGGATTAACCTATCTGGGTATAAAACTAGATCAGCAAAAAAACCAAAGCCATCCTATAGATGCGGATATTGCCACCATTGATTCCTCTGTGCGGATTCTGGTTATACATACCCAAGAAGACTGGGAAATCGCTTGTCAAACTTGGCAAATATTGAATAGTTGACCATATTTTTATTCAGTAATTAAAATTAACGGGACAAAAGATATATATCTCAAGATTAATTGTTTTTCCCCTTCAAGTATGGATTGCTCGCAAAGAAGAATGTATATATTAAGACCTAAAAATCCGTAAAAAGGCATATATTTGAGATTTTTTGTGGGACTGGTGACAAAATATTAATGAAAACGTAAAAAAACTCACTAGATGTCAATTTATGGTAATAGTTTACTGGTAAATTACAAGTCAAACGCTAACGAGTTATTTGATTTTTGGTTGTTTTCGGCAACCTTACTCAATAACATTTGCAGTGTTTTTGTGATAACAGTTAATTTTTAATAACGGAAAACCATGCTTACAACTTGGCACGACATGACCCCAATAATGGAATCGGGTTTGGTAATACAGGTCGGGCAATTTTTAGCACAATCACCGACTCTTGGCGGTGATTCGGTGGATTACGTGCAGGGTGCTGTACAGCAAGTATGGCAGTTTTTACCTCGACTACTAGCAGCTGTTGGGATTCTTCTACTTGGTTGGGTAATTGCAGCGATCGCAGCAGCAATTGTCCGTGGAATTTTGAATCGGACAAAAATTGACAACCGCATCGCAGCTAGCTTGACCGGTAGTCAAGATAGCATTCAAGTCGAAAAAATCATCTCCGGATTGGTTTTTTGGAGTGTGCTGCTGATTGCTGTGGTGGCTGTACTGGACACCTTGGAGTTGCGGGTTGCTTCCGAACCTCTAAATCGTTTTCTGAATCAAATTGGCGAATTTTTGCCGAAATTACTGGCTGTAGGCATTTTAGTGGGTGCAGCTTGGGTTTTAGCAAGCATTGTGAGAATGATCACAATTCGGGGATTGGATGCCTTGCGAATTGACGAGCGTCTCAACCCACCAGATGATAACGTTCCTGGTTTAGGGTCGATGTCCCTATCCCAAACCATTGGTAACGCTTTGTACTGGTTTATTTTCCTGCTGTTTTTAGTTCCGGTACTCGATACCTTGGGACTACAGTTGGCATTACAGCCAGTTCAAAACATGGTGACGGAAATTCTGGCGATTTTACCAAATATTTTCGCTGCGATTTTAATTGGGACGGTGGGTTGGTTTGCGGCAAATGTGATTCGTCGCATTGTCACCAATCTTTTAGCCAGTACAGGTGTTGACCATATCGGTAGTCGCTTTGGCTTAAGTACGAATGCGGGAGTTCAATCCCTTTCGACGATTATCGGTACAATTGTTTACATTCTGGTTTTAATTCCCGTCGCGATCGCCACTTTAAATGCGTTGCAAATCCAAGCGATTTCCCTACCTGCGATCGCCATGTTGCAACAAGTCCTGAATGCCCTACCGTTGATTTTCACGGCTGGTGCAATTTTGACTGTAGCCTACTTCTTTGCTAGATTTATCGCTGATTTAGTCACCAGTATTCTCACTAGCATCGGCTTTAACAATATCTTTTCCGTACTCGGATTACCATCCCTGCGGACTGAGACAACAACTATCCCCACAGGAGAAGTTCGCCTTCCTCCTCGTACCCCCTCGGAAATAGCAGGTATTATCACTCTAGTGGGAATTATGCTGTTTGCCACCGTTGCAGCAGTAGATATTCTCCGCATTCCTGCCTTGACTAGCCTCGTCAATGGCATTTTAATTGTCATGGGGCGGATTCTATCTGGCTTAGTAGTATTTGGTATCGGTTTGTTCCTAGCCAATTTCGCTTTTAGTATTATCACTAGCACTGGCTCATCTCAAGCCCGGATTTTAGGCCAGGTAGCCCGAATCGCCATTATTACCCTCGTGTCAGCAATGGCACTCCAACAAATCGGTGTTGCCCCCGATATCGTTAATCTTGCCTTTGGTCTATTACTTGGTGCAATCGCCGTTGCGATCGCCCTTGCTTTTGGTTTAGGTGGTCGTGATGTCGCTCGCACCCAAATGCAAGAGTGGCTCGAATCTTTCAAAAACAGAAATTAATAGTATTAGATTTTTTCTAGAGTTCAGCAGACAAACTGCAAACCCTTTGAGTATTTACTTTTACCAAATACCCCACATCTTTTCGGGTGTGGGGTTACTTTTTCCTATCACCGATGGACATTGCCTGGGTATTTGTTACAAACTGCATCAGAATGTGCCTAAAGCTTCCAAACCATGATAAAACACATGTATCACAAAAAAACTCTGTCCTCACTCAAATCTCTCAAGTATGGCGTTAGTTGGCGTTAGTATGGTATTGACCAGTAACTTTCCTCCACTATGGAAATACGAGTAAATTGAATTATGTAAATCAGACCAACACGAGCAGCAACCATCATCTCAATATCAATAAAATCAATCAGGACTTACGCAAGGACAACGTAAACACCCTCATTGCAATTCTTCGCGTAGCGGAGCGACCGCAGGTTCATCAGGTAGACGCACAACGACTTCTTGCAAAATAGCAATCCCCAACACCTGATTCCTCATCACGAGTGCCTAAGTCCTATAAATAATCAATCAAAGCAAAAATCAAAAATAAAAACTAATTTGCTCCTGTCTCCTGTATTTTGTCTCCTGTATTCTTTGAAATAACGATGAAAGCATCTATAAAATTTGACTTTGAGGACGAAAAATTTAACGCTCCACCTCCCCAGGTGATATCCTGGTGTCAAATGATTAACCCCCGCTACAGTCCGGATGGGGTGCAACAGTATGGATTAGCAATTAAGCTAGACAACGCTAACGCAGTCGGTTTCCAACCGGATCTAAACTGGGTGCAGGTCGAACACGAATTCAGTTCTGGCATCGAAACCATTTATCTATCCACAAGTCCCCGTTTAGTAATTATTCGTCGTGGACCAATTTCCCTCAAAGATAGAGAAACCGGAGTCAAATTAGGAACCCTACGGGACAACTACGATGCATTTTTAGCAGATAAACTCAAATACAAAACCTTCACTCGCTATCTTGTCTATCTAGTTAGCGAAAACAAAACTTTCTTACATTCCCAACCCTTACAACTAACCCTTCATGGAGTAGCGGGAGCTAGTTTTAGTAAAAGCTATTGCGAATATCAACAAGGCAGACCCGCAGGGGGATTTTTAATTGAACTAGAAAGAGCCTATGCAGGTTATCGCAAACAACCATTTGCACCAAAAGGTCCCCTATTTCATGCCCACGGTATTTTTAGTCCTATCATTGAATGTGAAGAAAGGGGAATCCATCCCAACACGGTTCTCGTCGCTTCCACGGTGGACTACAAACACCCGACAGTTTCCACCTTGACTGAACATTTAATTGCTTCCGATTCCCCTGAATCCGCTATTATCACCCGCACCTTTGAAGAATATAAGGATTTTGGCAAAGAACCAGTTCGCAATGAAAATGGGAATGGTCAAGGTAACGGCAAAATGTCAATGGCTGCGGTTTCTAATTCCTATGTTTACGCCGATGAGGATGATTTTGGTTATCCCCCCTATTAGAAATTTCGTAGACAGGGTGGTTTGATACCATGAGAGAATAATATTTCAGAGGTTTGATTATTGACCCAAATTTCTAGTTATGGGACTCAGGGTGCGATATCCGCATCACTGACAAGCCAGGCGATCGCATTCAGCATCGCGATGCGGAATCAGTTACATGAGTAATTCTCTGTGGCTAAGTGTAAAATCCTCTAATGGTCGCTAGCCCCAGTATCCTGTCATTGCTCCCAATACCAGCAGTATCAGTACCAGCCATAATTCGTACCTCCTTCCTCGGATATGGTCCTAGTCCTCTATCTGTTGTAGCTGTTCTAGTAGATTCATTTCTTCCCTAGTTGTAGATGTCATAATACACTCAACAGGT
>CALJJQ010000122.1 GCA_937973965.1 uncultured Calothrix sp.
GAACAAACGGATACAGATATCAACTTGGAAGTCAAACCAGAACCAACTCCAGATATTACCAGTACACCTACACCTTTACCGACGGAGATAGCGAAACCGAATAAACCTGATTACCGCAAATATTTGGATCGATTCAAATCATCTACACCAAAATCTTCTTTTGAAGAAATCCAGGAAGATGTGGATATTCAGGAAGGTTTAATTGGGGAAAAAGATATTAAACCCTAATTTTGCTTTATTTCTCCGTCAGGATTTAGGTTAATACGTTTGTTGTAAATCCCAAATATTTTAGAGACGTAGCACTGCTACGTCTCTACACACACAACACGTAATATATTTTCAATTTCGATGCCAACGTGTTCCTTCTTTGGAATCAATCAGGGTGATACCAACGGCTTGTAGCTCGCTGCGAATTCGGTCAGATTCGGCGAAATTCTTGGCTGTGCGGGCTTTTTGACGCAGTTCGATTAATGCTTCAATTTCTGCATCACTCAAGCTATTATCGCCGTTGTCTTTGTCTGTTAAAGCTTCTAAACCGAGAACTTGGGACAACGTAACTAAAGTAAACCATTGCTGTTGTAATTCAGCTGTATCGACTTTAGTTTTACCCTCATGGACGAGGATATTGGCTTCCCGTTGTAAATCCTTTGCGAGTTTAAACAAGATAGCGAGACCAGTGGAGAAGTTAAAATCATCATCCCCTGACTCATTAAACTTCAAAATTAATTCCTGATCCAGTTGATTACCAGCAACAGAAAAACCGAGTTTTTCCCCGTATAACTGTGCAAAACTTAAACCTTCCTTGAGGGTTTTCCAACTGTTAACTGCTCCCGCGATCGCATCTTCGGTAAAATCAAGGGGTTTACGGTAGTGAGCTTGGAGGACAAATAATCTCACTGCCATTGGATCAACGGGGTGGGGATACTGAGACCATTTGCCGTCTAACAAATCCCGAATTGTAATAAAATTACCTAGGGATTTAGACATTTTATGACCATCCACCATGACCATCCCGTTGTGCATCCAGTACCGTGCTAGGGGTTTGTTAAAAGCACCTTCCGATTGGGCAATTTCGTTTTCATGGTGGGGAAATATTAAATCACCTCCCCCCCCGTGAATATCAATTGTCTCACCTAAGCGGGAACGAATCATGGCTGAACATTCAATATGCCATCCTGGACGACCCGAACCCCAAGGGGAATCCCAAGCTGGTTCTCCGGGTTTTGCTCCCTTCCAGAGGGCAAAATCAAGGGGATACTCCTTTTTGCGTCCTTCCGGGTCTTCTAAATCCCGTCCGCTTGCTCCCGCTTGCATTTGTTCTAAATTGCGTCCTGATAGCTTACCATAGCTGGGAAATTTCTGTACACGATAGTATACATCACCCTCGGCTGCATAGGCTAAATCTTGGTCAATCAGATTTTGAATTAGTTGGTGAATTGCTGGAATATGTTCAGTGACACGAGGATATTCATCTGCATCTTTGACGTTTAAACGGCGAATATCCTCAAAATAGGCATCAATAAAGCGATTTGACACCTCTTCCATCGTCATCCCTTGCTCCCGCGCTCGGTTGAGGATTTTATCATCAATATCGGTAAAATTTTGCAAATAATTAACCCGATATCCTCGCCATTGTAAATAACGACGAATCGTATCCCAAACAATATAGGAGCGAGCATGACCCAAATGACAATAATCATACACTGTCACACCGCAGCAATACATTTTTACTTGTTGAGGTTCGATGGTGACAAGGGGTTCTTGTCGGCGAGTTAACGTATTGTAAACGGTGAGAGCCATAGGATTTTGGATTTTGGATTTTGGATTATTACTCTAGTTGATACTGTATTTCTCACAAATTCCTCAAACCTACAGGGAGTAGGGATTAGAAAGAAAATTCATCTGTCACTCAAGGTTTGTAACTTACCTTGTGAGAAATCGGATATAAGTATTATTACAAAAATTAATTTGATATTCCGAAACGCTGAAATTATCAGTGTTGGAGAAGAATGTTCAAAGGATTTATGCTTCGTTCCATACCTACGGGAAGTAAACTACGCTGCGGACAATATTCATTTAATTTTTTAATTTTGCATAGGCACTTATCTTGCACCTCTAGGTATATGCTGCGATCGCTCAACACTCAATTGTCCAAATTTATTGGTGGAACAAAATTGTGACTAGGGGGAAAAAGGCTAGTAAAATTAGCACGAAAAAGTGCCAGTTTAGTCTTGGTAGGTATTCTAATTTTGCACCAGAAGTGAGCAGGGCATCGATTCTTTGTTCTAGGCGATCGCCTTGGTGGGAGGAATCGAGGGCGGCACAAAATACATCATTATTATTACTGATGGTGGAACCACTGACAACCATTAATAGGGATTCGGCTAATAATAAAGGGTCTACCCGTGTGGCGGCAAAGGCATCGGCGCGTAGTTCCCGTAAAATTAATAACTCTTCCCATAGTGCTTCAGTGTGCGGTAGCCAAGCGGTACAGGTACGTATCCATCCTAGCCAGAAAAACCAAAAGGTATCACGGTAATAAAGATGACCTTGTTCGTGGGCGATGACGGTTTCTAATTGGTCTGAACTCAAGGTTTGAATGATACCTTTGCTGAGGATTAATCTCGGTTGCCAAAAACCAACTTGTCCAGCAAACAGGGCTTGACTATCGAGAATGCCGAGGCGATAGCCGTCGATTTGACTGGTTGGGCAGCTATTAGCCCAGCGACTCATTTGTAAACCCTGATAAGCTAACTTACCAAGTATGACCGTAAAAACACCCAAGGTAAATACAGCAATCAAATAACTAAAATAACCCGTTTGCCAATTACCCATCCGTCCTTGCCAACCCATACAAACCAGAGCGATCGCAGTGGCAAAAATGAGTAGGGCAGGAAACAGGAGGTAAAATAAACTTGAGCAATACCTTTGCTGCCAATTACCTCGACTGGGTTGCCAACCCAGACGTAGACACCAAGCAATCACAACAGTGCCAACAATCATTAGCATATGCATGGTTATTCCTCCTCCCGGGCTTGACGAGCAGCTTGAATTCGTTGCGCGATCGCTTGAATTTTTTCGCTACTAGCTTCATCTAGACTATCAGCAAATGCGGCCACTACATCCGGATTACCAACGGCTAAAAACTGTTGTAAATGCTCATGAGCGCGAATCATCTCGGTTTGAGCTTTAGAAAGTTTGGCTTGCCAATAAAAGGCTCGTCCTTTTTTATCACAACTGAGCCAGCCTTTTTCCGTCAATCGTCGTAAAACTGTTGTGACAGAAGTGTAGGCTAGTTCGCGGTTGGGGTCAGACAAAATCCGGTCATGGACATCTTTGACGGTGACAGAACCTAGTTGCCAAACAATTTCCAAAATTTCCGCTTCCAAAGGACCAAGGGACATTTGTTTCGGACGATAATCAGGTAAGGGAGCCATATAATTTCAGCGCGCGGGTAATTAAAATTATAGTAATCAGTTGTTGGGCATTTAAGTTGCATACTCACTACTTTTGATGGATGACTGTTAACTTTCAACTGTTAGCCGTCAATAGCAGATCAAGTAGTTATATGATTTATGTGAGTTTTAGCTTAACAATTGGAATTTATGATAGCGAGGATTGATGGAACTTGGGCATCATGTCTAACAAATCTAGGTAATGGTAATTGCTAATTGGGGACATTTTGGCTTCAGGATAGGATTTGAGCGATACAAGTTTTGATTTGAGGGTAGCATTCATTTTCCCCTTCACCATGAATATCTGCCGCAAATGTTACAGTCAAAAATTTCAACTGGCTCAACTCAGATGACAGTTAATAACCACTAATAGTTAGAATTAGTTTCGATAGTATTAAATTTAAATCAGGTATATCCAGGACGTGAAGCTATTTGTTTATCACACTCCGGAACTGACTCCTTCCGAACAGGTGCCCAACTGCGCGATCGCTGTAGATGTTCTGCGTGCAACCAGCACAATGGCTACAGTGTTAGCAGCTGGTGGAGAAGCAGTACAGGTATTTAGCGATTTAGATCAGCTGATGCAAGTGAGCGAAGCTTGGTCAACAGAACATCGACTCCGGGCTGGAGAACGCGGTGGAGCGAAAGTCCCTGGATTTGATTTAGGGAATTCCCCTCTAGACTGTACTCCAGAACTGGTCACTGGCAAACGTTTATTTATTAGTACAACCAATGGAACTCGGACATTACAGCGAATTGAAAACGCCCAAGTAGTTTTAACGGCAGCATTGATTAATCGAGCTGCCGTTGTTCGTTACCTAATTGACCATCAACCAGATACAGTCTGGATAGTTGGTTCCGGTTGGGAAGGTAGTTTTTCCCTCGAAGATACGGTTTGTGCGGGTGCGATCGCCCATGTAGTCAGCCAACAAATGCAAACACCAATCGAAAAAATCACCGGAAATGATGAAGTGATTAGTGCGATCGCGCTATATCTGCAATGGCAAGATAATCTCCTGGGATTATTACACCATGCTAGTCACGGACAGCGACTATTGCGACTTGATGGTTACGAAGACCTCAAATACTGCTCCCAAACCGATATTCTCGATGTATTACCCATTCAATCGGAACCAGGTGTTTTAAAAGCAGCTAGCCGTCTATAATTTTGTGAAGTTGACAGTTGACAGTTGACGGTTAACCGTTGACTGTTAGCTTTTTGCAAATCCAGGAAATGGGGTGTAGGGAATGGGAAATAGGGATATAGGGAAAAATTCAAACCCCAAATCCAAAATCTAAAATCTAAAATCCAAAATCCAATGGCTTATTTAGAAACAACTGCCCAATTTTATACCGAAGTTGCCGAAACACCACAGGTTGGTTTATGTTGTGTCCAAAGGAGTCCCCTCCAATTACCTGGACTGAAAATACCCACCCCAATGCAGGAAATGAACTACGGTTGTGGAACAACGGTTCATCCCACGGAGCTAGCAAATGACCCGACGATACTGTATGTTGGTGTTGGCGGTGGTTTAGAAGCATTGCAATTTGCCTACTTTTCCCGTCGTCCGGGGTCGGTGATTGCGATTGAACCGGTTGCAGCGATGCGGTCAGCAGCAATGCGTAATTTAGAACTTGCGGCTCAGGAAAATCCCTGGTTTGAGCCGAATTTTGTGGAAATTCGTCCTGGAGATGCCTTTAATTTACCTGTTGCCGATGCTTCTGTGGATGTGGTAGCTCAAAATTGTCTGTTTAATATTTTTAAACCAGCAGATTTGCAACGAGCCTTACAGGAAGCTTTTCGAGTATTAAAGCCAAACGGACGTTTACTCATGAGCGATCCCATTGCCACTCGTCCGATTCCTGCACATCTGCAAGACGATGAAAGGTTACGGGCTATGTGTTTGTCAGGAGCAATGACCTATGATGATTATATCGCACATTTGGTTCAGGCTGGTTTTGGTCAGGTGGAAATTCGAGCGCGTCGTCCTTACCGCATTCTCAACCGCCAAAATTATAATTTAGCAGATCATTTATTATTAGAAAGTATTGATTCTGTGGCTTTTAAAGTGCCAATTCCAGACGATGGTGCTTGTATTTTTACAGGTAAAACAGCTATTTATACTGGAGTAGAAGCATTTTTTGATGACCAAGCTGGCCATATTCTTCAACCAGGTGTACCAATGGCAGTATGTGATAAAACGGCGGCGAAATTAGCTGCATTAAATTCAGAAGAGATACTAATTACAGATTCAACTTGGCATTACAACGGTGGTGGTTGCTGTTAGGTCTGGTAATAAATATTCAGGATATAAATGATACAAAAAACAAAAATTTCTTCATCATCATTGGACTCAATGATTACACCGTTTGCTAATAAATTAAATACACCCCTGACGAAAAGACAAATTACAATTTTACAAATTAATTTAGGTAAGATTTGTAATCTTGCTTGTCGCCATTGTCATGTGGAAGCTAGTCCAAAACGGACTGAAGAAATGACTCCAGAAATTTGTCAACAAATTATTGAATTAATTAGTATATTTCCTCAAATTCAAGTGGTGGATTTGACCGGTGGTGCGCCGGAAATGCTCTATGGTTTTCAACCAATTGTCGAAGCAGCACGAAATTACGGGAAACAAGTAATTGTCCGCTCTAACTTGACAATTTATTTTGTAGATGGTTTTGCCCATATTCCCGCCTATTGCGCTCAAAATCAGGTGAGGATTGTGGCTTCTTTACCCTGTTATTTATCTGATAATGTGGATAAGATGCGGGGAAATGGTGTCTACGACGCTTCGATTCGCGCTCTGCAATGGCTAAATCGTCTCGGCTACGGTCAAGACCCTAATTTAATCTTGGATTTAGTATATAATCCCCAATTACCAACTACGGAAAAATTTGCTCTGACTCCGAATCAGACTAATCTGCAACAGGATTATAAAATGTTCTTGCAAGAACATTTTGGTATTACTTTTAATAACCTACTTACCATTACCAACCTACCCATTGGACGGACTAAATTATATTTAGAAAATCAGCAACTACACCAACCCTATTTACGCTTTTTAGAAACCCATTTTAACCCTAGTACCGTTGAATATTTAATGTGTAGAGACGAACTTTCGATTGATTATCTTGGTAATGTTTATGATTGTGACTTTAACCAGATGGAAAACCTCCCATCTCAGACCCATGAGGGGGAAACCTTAACTGTTGCTAAGTTATTAGCTGCTGGAACCTTGGATTTAATTACGGAAGTTAGAACTGCCAATTATTGTTATGGTTGTACAGCTGGATGTGGTTCTAGTTGTGGGGGTACTTTAATTTGATACATTTTACGTTTTGTAGAGACGTAGCGATGCTACGTCTCTACAAACCCTATTCAAATCAGATTAATTCCCTACTAACCACCAATTTGAGACATAGTACGGTGATAAATACCGTGATTTGTACCCGATTCCCGTTGCTGATAATTTATCCCTGGTTTAATAGTTAATAACTCTTGAACTTGTAATTGTAATTCCTCCGATTTTACCCCGCTTCTGAGAGCAGTTTTTAAATCAATTTGTCCAGATTCATTTAATAAACAAGGACGCAACCAACCATCCGCAGACAAACGCATCCGATTACAGCGATCGCAAAAACATTCCGACATTTGACTAATAAATCCTAAAGTTCCTTTGGCTCCAGGTATTTTAAATACATCCGCAGGACCATTACCCCGTACTTCTGCGGAAATTAAACCCCAGCGATCGCGGATTTGTTGACGGATGAATTCCGAATCAACCCAACCCTTACCATGAAACAGTTCCCCATTGCCAATTGGCATAAATTCAATAAACCGCACATGCCAATTTTTATCAATAGTTAATGCAGCTAAATCCAATACCTCGTGGTCATTCACCCCTGGAATTACCACCACATTTAACTTCAGGGGATCAAAACCCACATGGTAAGCAGCTTGAATCCCCGACCACACCTCACCCCACCGGGATTTCTTCGTTTGTCCAGTAAAACCTGCGATCGCATTAAAGGTGTCCACATCTAAGGAATCTAAACTAATATTAATCCGCTTCAAACCCGCATGATATAAATCCTGAGCTAAGGGTGCTAACAAAAACCCATTCGTAGTCATGGATATATCTTCTGTTTGGGGATAACTCACAATTTCCCGAATTAAATCCACCACCCCCGGACGCAAAAGCGGTTCTCCCCCTGTTAAGCGAAATCTAGTAAAACCGACAGGAATAAACACCTCTCGAATCAATTTTAATAACTCCGCATCCGTCAGCAGTTCCTGTTGCAGTAGATATTCTAAATCCGCACCCTCCGGCATACAGTATACACAACGGAAATTACAACGGTCGATTAAACTCACCCGCAGATAATCAACTTTATTCATAAATTTAATTTATATACCCAGAGAAATATTCCAGCTTATATTTAAGCTAGCGCGATTTAGGTAAATTTGCGATCGCCCAAAATATATCTCCCAAATTCCAGTATCAAAACAGCATATAGTCGTTTTTTAGTCAACCAGATTAAAGTGGAAGCTTAGGTAAAAGGAACTATCCTCAAAGTCTAGAAATTAAATAAATCAAAAGGATATACAAAATGATTTTCCTCTGGATGTACGCAACTTTATTTATCTCTTGCTGTTCTATCCCTTTTTATTCTTACATAATCATCTTCTTCTGCGCTATCTTATCGTTGCCGTTAATACGGGTATATTTGCTTGTGTATCATACTTTATCCATAGTAACCAACTTAGTACCTGGCTAGGACTAAGAATCATTTGTGGCTCATTTATGAGTGGCTGTGGAAATATCACTATATTTTATATATTCTTTGTTTTATTGTATTATTATATCCAAGCTGTAATTCCAACTATTCAAGGCTTTAGTAAAGGTAGAGAATTCACCCAAAATTGGTGGATACAAACCGTTACTCAACGAGCATAAAGTGGTAGTTTGAACATTTGGAGAAGATGAATCAAGAATAAACTACTTGGGTTTTTATGACAATTAGATAATCATCATAGATAACGATAACCTCTTCTAAAAGCCCAATTTATCAACCCAAGAAGCAAATCCAAAATACAAAATCTAAAATCCAAAATCCAAAATCCTTTCACCCTTTTGTCGCAATCATATTCAAACTAATCAAAGTATCTAAAACCCGCATCGAACTACAATCATTAAACAGACCAAATTCCTGCACCTGGGTATACTCACTAAAACCAACTTCCTCCAAATATAAACCCAATATTTCCGGGTCAAAACCAACCTTATGCACATCATACTCGTTGGTTTGTCCACCAAACATCATTCTCATAATATGATGACGTTCTAAAGGCATTAAATGAGGATGAATAAACAACCAACATAACACCTGTAAATTCGGCACACTTATATATAACTTTCCACCCGGTTTCAGCACCCGATACCATTCCATTAAAGTTGCAATTAACTCATTATTTAAACCATAATAAAAATGCTCTAAAACATGGCTTGCATAAATCGCCTCAATCGAATCATCGGCAAACAGACTTAAATCATTCGCATTCCCAACAAAATCCACCTCTGGACGAGCTTCAATATCAAAAATCTTCCATTCTAAATGGGGTTCCCGTCCACCAATATGTAATTTAATTGATTCCATGATTTTCTCCGATAAGTTTTAGCTTGTCACCTGATAATTTCTCGATTTCCCCATCAAGATAACTTTAATTATTTCAAATCGCCACTTGATTTTTAATTTTGAGAGAAGTCGGGTTTTTATTATAAAATTCCTCGAAGAGGATGTTGGTCAAATGTCAATAAATACTTTACCAACCACTTATTGAAGAGAGTAAATAGGCTCAAACTGTACAGACGCGACATGTCGCGTATCTCCCGATACCCTACTACTCCCAAAAAACGAGCTGATTAAGTATGAAAATCAACTTTTAAAACATCCTCTAAGACTGTTGATAAATATTCCACATTTGTCTGTAAGCATTTTCCATTTCCCTCGTAAACAACTTCCCATTCCAAAGCGGTGCAGTTTGCTTAGACCTTTGCAATTTCCAAGCAACTTCTTTCCGTAAATTCTCATCCTTACCCAAACGAATACCCCACTCCACATATTCCTTATCCGTCCAAGCGATTCCCTCACTAATACCCGCATTCATCATCATTGTGTAACTATTTCTCGCTACAAATTGCTCCCCCACTCTGGTGACAAGGGGAATACCCATCCACAGGGTTTCTAATGTCGTTGTTGCACCGTTATAGGGGTAGGTATCTAGCACAATATCAGCGATACCTAAATTAGCACGATGAACAGATTCGGCTGCAACATTGGGTAAAAATCTGAGTCGATCAATGCTAACTCCTTCAGCTTCCGCAATTCGATAAAAAAACTGTTTAATAACTTCCTCATCAGCAGCACCTTTAATTAAAAAATAACTATTAGGAACTTCCTTGAGAATTTGCATTTGTAATTTAGTAGTCTCTGGATGACGCTTATATCCCCGTTGCGCACTCAAATAAATCACCGCATCCCTAGGAATATCTAAATCCTCCCGACGTAAAGTCGGAACAGCCACCTCAAAACCATCCACTGCAATATAGGTTTGAGGTAATCGCCAAATTTTCTCTGTATAATAATTTTGGGCTGAATCTGGTAACACGTAATTATCAGCAATATAGTAATCAATCGCGGGAATTCCCGACCCATCCCAACCTAACCATGTCACCTGTACCGGTGCAGGTTTCATCGCCATTACTGCACAGCTAATATCTAAAGTAATACTATCTAAATCTACTAATATATCCACCTCATCCGCACTAATTGTATCGGCTATTTCTCGCGCACTCATCCCTAATTTCACAGCTTTGGTGGAATGATCTACATACCATTCCTGGAGAGGGTCTTGACCATGCATATAGTTAGCAATATAGGTATGAATCTCGAATTGTTCTCGGTCGTGATGTTGAAATAGCCATCTTGCCAACCAACCAACGGAATGCTGTTTAAAACAGTAGGATAAATAGCCTATTTTCAGTTTTTTATTGTCAGTAATATTGGCTTTTCTCAGTAACTGCTGTTGTGCATATCCAGTCACCTGTGTTTGATAAACAGCTTGAATATTTTTTTGAAAAAATGCTGCAACTGGATTATAAATACCTCGAAATTTTTCTGGTTTATCTTCTATGTGGGGAATCGAAAAAGCAGGAGTCATCAAACGTAGGGTCATGACTTCATCTAGGTTTGGCTGTTTTTGAACCAATTGCTTGAGTAATGACTCTAAAGCTGCATGTGCAATCCCTACCTCTTTCCAGTATCCACCAGATTTAAGAAATCCACTCAAAATTAGATGTGCAGCAGCTATTTGTTCTCCTAAGTCTGGTGATAAGAGATAGCACTTTTTGGCAATTTCAATCGCTTTTTGATACTCACCCGCACTTTGATAAAAAGCTGCTAAGTGTCTTAAAGCTTCCCGATTATCTGGTTCTAGCTGTAAATATATCTCTAACAGTTTTGCTGCTGTCACCGGGTCTTTATAGGAGTAACCAATTTCCATCGCATTTGAGAGCATGACATAGAAATAGTTACTCAATTCTTTGACTATAGGGGAACAGGTTTGTGCAAACTCAATGGTGATGGGATGCAATGGTTCATTTTTCAGTAGTTTGTCTAAGACTTTTAATAATAAATCTTCCTGGAGATAACTTGCAGGAAAATCGTCTAGACTACGAAGGAGATTAATTAATTCCAGGTTAACTAATTCATCCCCAATGCTATTACCTAATTGATCAGTTATACAACAAAGATGTAACAAATTATTTAGGTGGTCGGGTTGAATTTCCCGTAGATGTTGTCTCATCACCCATGTCAGGGTGTAGTTTTCTTGCTGACTAAATTCTTCTGCTTGCTGGTCGAGAATGTTGACTAGTTCTTGTTGATACGAATTAGCTGCTTCCTCATCTAATTCAGAAATCGGTAACATCCAAGTAATTTGTGCTTCCGATTCTTGACCATTTAAAAGTAAAGCCAGTCCTAACCAACAGTAGTAAATAGTTTCTTCTGGTTGTGCGTCAATAGCCTGTTCATATAGGGTGATAACTTCCCTATACATTCCTTGCTCTAGGAAATAATTTGTTTTCGCTTCTAATTCAGTTAAATTAATATTATTCATGAATCAAATTCACGATAGGTAAATAACAAGATAATTTTCAACATAATATAAAACTCCTTCAAGATTAACATACAAATAAAAAAGTGAGTATTTAAATCTACTCACTTTTTTAGTCTGTAAATTGTATAGGAAAAATGACGATTAACTAGCTTAATTAGCTGAGGATTTTGTAAGTAGCAGGACATTTGGGAGCAGCGTTAGCAGCAAATACAGCATCTTCTGTTCCCGCAGCAGCACCTTGCACACCTTTAGCTTGTAATGCTTCACATAAGGATGCGAGAGTTGTTGCTTCACTGGTTGCTTGGATAGTACCGAGTGATACTCCACCGATGTAGGCTTTAATGGCGTTTTTCTGTGGTTGAGCTTGGTTTGTCACCGCAGTTGCAGTACCACCACCACCTTTAATTGCGTACTTGTAGTTAACAGTATCTGTGGAAACACCCAATCCTAGTAGGCCAAAGTCACCTACTTTTTGACCGCCCACAAAACTACCATTTTCTGCAAAGTAAGCTTGTTGAGCGCGGTTCATGGAACCAACGTAGGTTCTAGCTTCTGATTGTTTTGCTTTGTTAGCTTGGTTCAAGAAGGAAGGCAATGCAATTGCAGAAAGAATACCAATAATGATGATTACAACTAACAGTTCAATTAGGGTAAAACCTTCATCATTTTTCTTTTTGTTGAGGATATGTTGGAGGAATTTTGCTTTTAATTCGGTTTTCATATCAGTGGTTTCCTTGTGGTGAATTATTATCTGTTGTTTCTGTTGTTTTCTAGATATAACTTACCCACTTCTATTTTTTTCATATCACTCTCGGTAAAAAATATTTTGTTTTTCTGTGCATACAATTCAAACCTTTGATTTTTCGTTGATTAAAAGTTGGAACGACCAATCGGGTGCTGAATGTAATTCCTCGTTTCTGATATTTAGTATCCCCTCCCCGCTTGCATAGAGGGAAAATTTATCTTTCGTTCCCATATTTTGAATGGGGAAGTGTTTTGGGGGACTCTACCTCGAATCAAGAAGCGGAGTTTCCAAGCACCGTATTCCAAGGAGGAGTCTTATGACAAGTCTCACCCATCAAAGTTGACTTTTGCCAGATTACTAGTACCGCACGGCGTAAATACGTCTACC
This sequence comes from uncultured Calothrix sp., assembly GCA_937973965.1. Lineage (GTDB taxonomy): Bacteria > Cyanobacteriota > Cyanobacteriia > Cyanobacteriales > Nostocaceae > NIES-3974. Next base: position 12,773 of record CALJJQ010000122.1, read on the forward strand.
ATTTTTTGGCTCCCATGCTTCGCGTGGGAGTTCAAGGGTGCGAGGCTTCTGCCTCGTGAATGAAAGCTCCGCTTTCATTCACTGGGTGACTACGCAGAGCATAGTCACCAGATAAATGGTCTGTATATTTCCGCCAAGCAGTACTAGTGGTGTGATATCGTTTACGCTAATGCTTGCTATATATCAGGGGCTGTAAGCGTTGATTATTCTAGTTTGATTGATTGCAAAGTACAAGAGAATCGATATGACAGGGCTAAAGTAGAAGCCTACACTACCTGCTGCATCATTTTAGGGTTGCTCTACCATGACGTAACCCAGACCTTCTAGACGTAGCAACATTAGCTTCACTAAATCAAATGCTTCCTTTTGGTCTGTTGGGGTGAGGGTGACTGGATTAACGGGTCGGACTTGTTTCCAGCGTTCGACAAGAGATGACATCGGTTGGGGTTGTTCTAAAAGGGGAAGCAGACAAAGAGCCATTGTGCTGTCGATGCTGACCATTTCATGGGTGAGGGAAAGGAATTTACTGATGATAAGGGGACGCATTTGGGTGACGCATTCGGTTAGTTCGGTGCGGAATTCAGAGTTTTTGAGGATGGGATGGATGTGGATGGTTGCTTTTTCCCAGTTGGCATCAGTCCACTCGGAGATGGGTAATAGGGGTTGGGGTTGGGGATGACCACACCAAATATCTAGTAAGCGGTGAATCGGGTGCAATAGTTCAAATAGGTGTAGTCGTTCTTCTGCTGAAAGTTCGGGTAAACTGAGGGCTAGAAATGCAGGTAAATTTTCGGGTTCTTTAAACAAATCCATGATATCCCAGCGTAACCAGTTGACCATGCTGACGAATTCTAGGTCTGCTTGCTGGAGCAGGGAGAAGAATTGGGGGATGGTGTAACCTTTGTCACTAACTAGGAGATGGTTGGCTAGGATTGATTCGTTGTCTTCTTCATTGATGGGATTCCAGGTTTGTTTTTTGAGGATGACATCGTTTTTGAGTGCTTTCATGATGTCACGGACAATTCCGATTTCGGTTTCTTCGGGGTTATTGTCCATCAAACCCATGAATTGGAAGAGGTTTTGAGCGCGATAATACCACTCTCGTTGGAGGGAGCTATGGAGATTGACGCGGATAATTCCCTCTGGTTTGAGGACGGATTGCATTCCCCGTAATCCTGCAACTGCATCGGGAAGTAGATACAAGACATCATCACAATTTATGTAGTCAAATTCCATTCCTAATTTGGGTAACTCTTCCAGCAAACCCACGTGGAATTCGACATTATTAATACCGTGGTATTGTAAGCGTTTTTGGGCAAATACGATGGATTCTGGGGATATATCGACACCGATGATTTTTGCTCCGGGGTTAGCCAAAGCAAGAGCTAGGGATTTATAACCTGTTCCACAACCTGCGTCTAGGATAACTTTTCCTTGGGTGTTGGTAACTTTTTGGGTTCTTAAATAGTATGGTGTGACTAAATTATGGACATAGAGATAGTTAGCGTTATCTTTGGGGTTTTCTTCTACGGGGATTCGCGGATAGGGAGCGCTGTCGAATTGTCGGCGAATTTTTTCTAATAAATCTGCATCGGGGTTTGTGGCTGAGTGCTGGTAAGGGATTTGGGCGGTCATAGTAATATTTCTCCTAGGAGTAATTTCCCTGATATTTACTGAATATTCATACCTTTTTGGATACATTAAATTTGCTCAGTACAAGTTTGGGATGACTTGGCGACAAGCTGTTATGTCTAGGGGTTCTAGAAGTTTTACTAGACAAGAATTATAGTCATCCGTCTGTCCAAATCTTGTGAGAAATTGGTATGAGTATTCGTTACGGGATTTATTATTCCCAGATGCTGGTGTGTTCTATCACTTGACCGTTTTTTTATACCGATTTCAAAAATGGCGTTGCGGAATTTGGGGATGAATGATGAATTATGTATTGTTTACATTTGGGATTAAAACCAAAATTGTTGTAGTGGAGACGTAGCACTGCTACGTCTCTACGAATAGTAAATATCTAGTTAACTTTTAACAGTTCTACGTCAAAAATGAGGGTGGAATTGGGGGGAATTGGACCGATACCTCTAGTACCGTATCCGAGTTCGGGGGGGATAACTAATTGACGACGACCACCGACTTTCATGGTGCTGAGTCCTTCGTCCCAACCTTTGATTACTTGACCTGCACCGATTGTAAAGCTGAAAGGTTGATTGCGATCGCGGGAACTGTCAAATTTACTGCCGTCTGTGAGGGTTCCTGTATAGTGAACGGTGACGGTTTGTCCTTTTTCGGGGGTTACACCTGTTCCTTCTTGGAGTTCTTTGTATTTTAATCCGGATGGGGTGGTAATCAGGTTTTCGTTTGATTCTAGATTTGACATGGTTGCGCTCGCTATTACATTTGAATTTTGGGTGGGATTGGTAGTAACCTGTTGGCTAAGGGGAGCTGCGATCACGGTATTTTGTTTTTCCCCCGTAATTTGGGCTACAACTAAAACCACTACACACACTAGCATTACGCCAACCCTGAGTAAAATCGCTTTCAAGGGACTATTCCTCCGTCGCTATTGAAAATCTGATTTTGGTCACAAGTACCTAGTGTAGTTGAGAATCACCCACAAAAACAGACGCAACCTGTCGCGTCTGGTTTTGACATACTCAAAAGTAATACCAATTTTTTGTGTTAGCGAAGCTTGTCTTACAGACTAGCTGCTCGCGAATTTTCCCCCCTCCCCAATATCCTACGGTGTACACACAATTACTCGAATCACATTCAAATCAACAACCCTACCCTAACCCTCGCCGTAGCTTGCTTCCCGTAGGGTAATCGGGGAAGGGAACAAGAATCTAGTACCCCCTGTTAGGGGGTGTGGTTCTTCTTTGTTATATGCACCTTTTAAATTGGTATGAGTCCAATTATTTTTTGGAAATTGCTCCCCTTTCATCGCCATAATTTATTTTCTAAATCCCTAACTTGACGCTCAAGTCGGTCTATTCGTCCGCGCAACTCGTCCACTTCCGATTGACGAGCTATCCCCATATCCTGCATCATATTCCGCAGCTGTCGCTGCATGTTTGCTTCCATTCCCCCCTGTTCATTTTTGAACTGTTGCAGCATGTCATCCATCATGGCTTTAGCTTCTTCTGGGTTGAGTTTGCCGTCCTTTACTAGTTTGTCTCCTGCTTCTTTGAGTTTTTCTGCCATAATCGATGTTGTACCGATTCCTAGCATTAGCAGTTGTTGCATCCAGTTATTACTATCCATACGGTTTCCTATTCCAATTTTTTTATTAGTTTCAGCCTACGGTAAGTCGCTATGGGTCTACATGTCGTCTGGACACGGCCAAACATTAAAATAGCTCATTTCTACTTACTACTCCCTGCTCCCTAATCACTCTATTTTCAAGTTACGCTAAATTGACGATAAACTTGAAAGTGTGACATTTGACATTTATATTTTGACAAACTCACACGGGGAATGTAAGCGCGTGGTAATTGAGTTACTTAAGTTTAAACTAGCACCTGAACATCGAGAAAGGTTTATCCTAGTGGATGCGGATATCTGGACATCTTCCCTCGCGAAATACCCCGGTTTTGTTGATAAGCAAGTGTGGATTAACCCCCATGACCAGGGGGAGGTGATAATGATAATTAGCTGGTCGCAACGGGATCTATGGAAAAGTATCCCTTTGGCTGATTTGGATCAGATTAATCGTGAGTTTGATGCTAAGTTCGGTTTTGAGTACGTGATGGTTGAATCCAGTGAGTATGAAGTTGTTTAGTTCGTGTGATAAATCTGCTTGTTCTGATTTGAAAGTGAGTAGGGAGTAGGAAAAAGTGCCTTTTATGAGGTTTTGGTGTCAGCAGTACATGTAGGCTATTCCTGCATTTTGAGTCAGGGAGTGATAAGCCTTGAGTCATGGGTTGATTTCCCTACTACTACTGACTGAAAGTTTTAGGAGTTTGCTTCAAATCCGCGTATTGCATTCAGGAATAATTGGTTATGGATGAGTTTCAACAGCGTCGTTTATTATCTGCATTGTGTCATGGAGCCATTTTTTTTAGCGCTTTAATTGCTTCCGTCGGCATTCCCATCGCCCTATTATTCCTGAATGATGACCCAATTGTCAGGGAAAATGCGAAGGAATCTTTAAATTTTCACATTAATGTGTTTATTGCGGCGATGGTGTTTGGACTACTAGTATTTGTCGGAATTGGAATTCCCCTATTGGTCGGCTTATGGCTGTTTAGCTTGATTATGCCCATTGTGGCGATTGTCAAAATTTTAACCAATGAACAGGATGTTTATCGCTATCCCTTCATTCTCCGCTTGCTGTGAATAAATCTGCTTTTAATTTCAACCAAAATTTTTACTGAATAATTTATATTTTGATTATATTTTGATATTCCCTTCCCTGCATCCATCATCTACAATCTAAAATCTAAAATTCAAAATTATGAGAAAATGACGGAAACCATCGCCCCTTTGAGTAGTTGCACTCGCCAATCGACGACACCGATGATTCATTATCAAGTGGCAATGTCTCAACCGCAAACCCATTTACTGGAAGTTCGGTTGGATTTGCGGGATTTCCCTGGGTCGGTGTTGGATTTAAAGTTTCCGGTCTGGACTCCCGGTTCCTACTTGGTGCGGGAATATGCTAGGCATTTACAGGATTTTACGGTGGTTGCTGGTGATATTCCTCTGAATTGGCGCAAAATTTCTAAAAATCATTGGCAAGTTGATACCCAGGGTCAATCCCATATCACTGTCACCTATCGCATTTTTGCCAATGAACTTTCGGTGAGAACTAATCACCTCGACCAAACCCACGGCTATTTTAATGGTGCTGCGACGTTTTTTCGGATTGTGGGTTTAGAAGGGGAAAGTATTGATTTGACCGTGATTTCACCAACTCCGGAATGGCGAGTTACTACTGCTTTACCTTTGGTTGATGGTAGTGTCAATACTTATCGAGCCGTTGATTTTGATACTTTGGTTGATAGTCCGGTGGAAGTTGGTACTCATCCGGTTTATCAGTTTGAAGTGTTGGGTAAACCCCATGAATTGGCGATTTGGGGACAGGGTAATTACGATGTTAAACGTATAATTACGGACATTCAAAGCATTATTACTACGGAAGCAGAGATATTTGGGGGATTACCCTACGAACGTTATGTGTTTTTATTACATTTGTTTGCCCAAGCCTACGGAGGATTAGAGCATAAGGATTGCTGTAGTTTAATTTATCAAAGGTTTGGATTCCGCGATCGCGAGAAGTATGAAAAGTTCATGCAGTTGGTTGCCCATGAGTTTTTCCACCTGTGGAATGTGAAACGCATCCGTCCCCAAGCTTTGGAGGTGTTTGATTATGACAATGAAAATTACACGCCTTCTCTGTGGTTTTGCGAGGGAACTACCAGCTTCTATGATTTACTGATTCCCTTACGGGCAGGAATTTATGACGTACGGACGTTTTTCAATAATTGGAGTAAGGAAATAACCAGGTATTTAAAAACACCAGGTAGAAATGTTCAACCTTTAGCGGAATCCAGTTTTGATGCTTGGGTAAAATTGTATCGCTCGGATAGTAATAGTATTAACTCCCAGATGTCCTATTATTTGAAAGGGGAGATGGTGTCTTTATTGTTGGATTTGCTAATCCGCGATCGCCATCATAATACCCGTTCCTTGGATGATGTGATGGTACACATGTGGGAGCAGTTTGGTAAAGATGAGATTGGTTATACCCCGGAACAACTGCAACAGGTGATTGAAAATGTTGCTGAAGTGGATTTATCGGCGTTTTTTAGCCAGTATATTCAAGGTTTGGAGGAGCTACCCTTTAATACCTATTTGGAACCCTTTGGACTCCATTTATTCGCTGATATTAGTAATGAACCCTACACGGGAATTCGCAGTAGTAATGAGAATGGACGGGAAATCGTTAAAGCTGTAGAAGCGGGTTCTCCAGCAAATCAGGTGGGAATTGACCCGAATGATGAAATTTTAGCCATTGATGGGATTAAACTCAAAGCTGGGGGATTAAACGAACGTCTCAAGGATTATCAGGTCGGAGATGAAATTACCATCACCTTATTCCATCAAGATGAGTTACGTAACTATCAATTAAAATTAGGTGATCCTACAGTTCATAAGTATTATATTGGTGCCATCGAGAATCCGACTCCTAGTCAACAAGAAAAGTTTTATCGTTGGTTAGATGTACCAATTCACGTTTTAAAAAATTAGTAGAACTTACCCAAAATCAGATATTCTCGTTATGGGGTGGACGCATAGCAGCGAGTCTAGAAAAAAGAGTCCCTACAAAAGCGATCGCAATCATGTATTTATTGGTGAGTTCAAAGGATTTTAAACGCTATAATAATGATGAATCAATGATTTTGGGAGTTATACCAATTTGAAAAAGAATGGGACAGATGAATTTCGTAGAGACGCGATATATCGCGTCTCATATTGATATATCGCGTCTCATAATTAAGAAATTACGGATGATGACACCCGAATGTTGGATCTAAAATCCAAAATCCAAAATAGTATTATTCTCATGGTTTTTATTGACACCCTCGGATTGATTGCTGGTACACTAACAACAGTTGCATTTCTACCGCAAATGTGGAAAACATGGCAAACTCGTTCTGCAAAGGATGTATCCTTTGCCATGTTAATTACTTTTATGAGTGGTTTATTTTTGTGGTTAATCTATGGCATTTATTTAAAAGCAATGCCAATTATCCTCGCGAATGGGGTAACATTGTTGTTTAATTGTATTATTCTCTGGTTGAAAATCAAGTATAAATAGGGTTTGGAAAACAACGATAAAAATTTGGAATTCTAGTAAAAATAATTGATAATTCATCATTTGTGAATTGCGGATATTTTTGGCTCTAGGGCACTTGTTATGGCAAATTATTAATTAACTAAATTAACATAAATATCCATGTCTGCTGCCATATTTTCCCAGGAAAAGCTATTATTTACACCCAAAACCCCCAAACATAATGCCATACCGTTAATTTTCGCCTTTCCCAACGAATATACGGTCGGTATCACCAGTTTAGGATATCAAATTGTTTGGTCAACTTTAGCGATGCGTGAGGATGTGGATATCAGTCGCTTATTTACCGATATTCACGAACCCTTACCACGGTCAGCAGATATCTTGGGATTTTCGGTTTCTTGGGAATTAGATTATGTGCATATCCTCAATCTTCTCGAATCCCTTTCCATTCCCATATTCAGTCAACATCGCACCGACTGTCATCCCCTAGTTTTTGGTGGTGGACCCGTTTTAACTGCGAATCCAGAACCGTTTGCAGATTTTTTTGATGTGATTTTATTAGGAGACGGGGAAAACCTTCTAGATAGCTTTATTGACATCTATCAACAAGTGAGAAACGCTGACCGGAAAACTAAATTAATTACCCTTGCTCAAACTCCAGGTATTTATATACCCAGTCTATACACAGTAGAATACCACAGTAATGATGGTGCGATCGCAGCTATTCAACCGGTCTCATCAGAAGTTCCCCCCGTCGTGCAAAAACAAACCTATCGTGGTAATATCCTATCCGCTTCCACGGTTGTCACCCCGAAAGCTGCTTGGGAAAGCATTTTTATGGTGGAGGTGGTACGTAGTTGTCCAGAAATGTGTCGATTTTGTCTAGCTAGTTATCTCACTTTACCTTTTCGGACAGCAAGTTTAGAAGCTTCCCTCATCCCTGCGATTGAACGTGGTCTACAGGTGACAAATCGTTTAGGTTTATTAGGTGCTTCGGTGACTCAACACCCGGAATTTCCCGATTTATTAGCTTATATTAATCAATCGAAATACAATGATGTCCGCTTAAGTATTGCTTCCGTCAGAACAAATACGGTGACACCGGAATTAGCAAAAACCCTAGCTCAACGAGATACTAAATCTTTGACGATTGCGGTGGAAAGTGGTTCGGAAAAGGTGCGCAGAATTATTAATAAAAAATTAGCACAAGCTGATATTATTCAAGCCGCAATTAATGCCAAAATCGGTGGGTTATCGGCTTTAAAATTGTATGGTATGGTGGGAATTCCAGGGGAAGAAAATACCGATTTAGATGCAACAGTAGAAATGATGTTAGCGATGAAAAAGGCTGCACCGGGTTTAAAATTAACTTTAGGATGTAGCACTTTTGTCCCAAAATCCCATACACCCTTCCAATGGTTTGGAGTTAACAAACAAGCAGAAAAGCGTTTGCAATATTTACAGAAAAATTTAAAGCCTAAAGGAATTGATTTTCGTCCGGAAAGTTACAACTGGTCGGTAATCCAAGCTTTATTATCACGGGGAGATAGACGCTTATCTCGATTGTTGATATTAACTCGTAATTTTGGTGATTCTTTAGGTAGTTACAAACGTGCTTTTAAGGAATTAAAAGGGGAAATCCCTGATTTAGATTTTTATGTCTATACAGATTGGTCCTATGAGCAAATTTTACCTTGGCAACATTTACAAGGACCATTACCCCAATCCACTTTGTTAAAACATTTAAAAGAAGCAATGGAAATTAAGGATAGTTGGTAGGAGGATAGAGGATGCAGAATCCAGTAATAGGTTGATTTTCCTATTCCCCTGGAGAGGATCCACAGGGTCGTCCCTACGGACTATCCCTACTCCCTATTTTCCCTCTAAAAATCGATTAATCCTTTCCCAAACCTTCACTTCTAAATCACTTGACTCCGTATCAAACCATTCAATTTCTAGGACGGAGCGAAACCAAGTCCGTTGACGTTTGGCAAATTGACGGGTATGTAAAATAATTTGTGATTTTGCAGTTGCTAAATCAATTTCTCCAGCTAAATAGGATTTGATCTCCCCATACCCTAATGTATTTAATAACTGTAAATCTTGACCATATTTTTGTAATAAATATTCAACTTCTGCCACCAATCCATCTTGTAACATGGTGTCAGTACGCCGACTAATTCTTTGATCCAAACTTTTGACATCACAATCCAAACCAATCTGCAAAATCGGATAGCTAGGAGGGTTTTCCCCCTGTTGCTGAGAAATGGGTACACCTGTGAGATAAAATACTTCTAGAGCGCGAATTGTCCGCACTGCATCGTGGGGATGGATTTTGACCGCAGCAGTAGGATCGACTTGTTGTAGCATTCCATATAACTGGGTTTGGGGTAAAGATTGAAGTTGCGATCGCAATTCTAAATTAGCTGCAACCCGAGGAATTTTCATCCCCCGTGTAATTGATTTGATATATAAACCCGTTCCCCCCACCAATAACCAGGGAAAAGTCGAATGGGTATCTGTGATGATTTTTTGTACTGCATCTTGATAATCTGCAACGGTCATTATTTCCGTCGGTGAACAGACATCAATCAAATAATGGGGTACTAAAGCTTGTTCCCGTAGACTAGGTTTAGCTGTACCAATATCAAATTCCCGATACACCTGACGGGAATCCGCACTAATAATTTGGCTGGATAATCCCATTGCCAATTTTAATGCTAAACCAGATTTACCTGTTGCCGTTGCACCACAAATGACAATTAGTTTGTTTGTTTGATCCACTAGTGAGGTAATTCGTAATTCGTAATTTACAATTACAAATTCGTAATTGTAAATAGGGTTAAATTTTGTCTACCAAGTAAATAAAAATAATATACAGCAATCTGATTTAAATAGTGAAAAATATTGTTTTTGGCTGTACCCTACGGGAAGTATTCTCATAGAGAAGTCACACTACGCGGGTCCAGGTCTGTGGCTGTTTACTGTCAACGGTTAATAGTCAACAACCCTGCATGTAAGATTTTACAAATTATTTTAGGACTCTGTATTCCCAGTATCCCCTACTCTCCTGGAGACGACCCGGTTGGTCCTCCCTACTCCCTATTCCCTAATTTATATCTTTTTGGCATTCTGACTACCAAATCAGACAAAACCATGTTAATGTCTCTTGGGAGTATATATCTACTGCTGGAGGTGTAAGGCTATGCTCGTGAAGGAGTGAGCTAAACCCTCCCAGTATACTTAACCACAAACAGCCCAAAACTTTACATTCTGTCTCCAGTATCCTGTCTCCAACCCGAAAACACCAATTTTCAGGCAACTGATAGGACAAAATTAGGTAGATACAACCCCCAAGCAAAAATAACTTCAAATTGCCCTACAGCCGTCTTGAAAGCTTTTGTGTTAGAATTTTGAAGTGTTTTTGACTTTTTCGCTTTTTGAGCGACTTCAACCCCACGCATCAGGAGAACTTTCATGACAAGTAGTTACAGTGCCGAACAGATTCAAGTTCTGGAAGGTCTGGAACATGTCCGCAAAAGACCGGGGATGTACATTGGTACTACGGGAATTCGTGGATTGCATCACCTGGTTTATGAGGTGGTGGATAATTCCATCGATGAGGCTTTAGCGGGTTATTGTACCCATGTCGAAGTAGAACTTAATCCCGATGGTTCCTGTCAGGTGCAGGATGATGGACGAGGTATTCCGGTCGATACCCACACTAAGACCGGTAAATCAGCATTGGAAACGGTTTTGACCGTATTAGGTGCTGGGGGAAAGTTTGGTGGTGGTGGTTACAAGGTTTCCGGTGGACTACACGGGGTTGGGGTGTCGGTTGTGAATGCGCTGTCTGAGTGGTTGGAAGTCACTGTCTGTCGGGATAAAAAGATACATACGCAGCGCTACGAGCGTGGTATCCCCCAATCGGAGTTGCAGGTGAAACCTTTGAAGGAGAATCGGACGGGAACAACGGTACGGTTTAAGCCGGATGAGCAAATTTTTACAAATGGGATTGAGTTTGATTATACGACTTTAGCGAGTCGCTTGCGGGAATTGGCCTATTTAAATGGTGGAGTGAGAATAACTTTTACTGATAACCGTTTGGAGTTATTGAAAAGTGAAACCCCCAAGGTGGAGGTGTATGAATATAAGGGGGGAATCCGGGAATATGTTGCCTACATGAATGCAGATAAACAAGCCTTACATGAGGAAATTATTTATGTGCAGGGGGAGCGCAACAATGTGCAGGTGGAAGTAGCGCTCCAATGGTGTGTGGATGCTTATTCTGATAATGTGTTGGGTTTTGCCAATAATATTCGTACCGTTGATGGGGGAACCCATCTGGAAGGTTTAAAGACGGTTTTGACGCGGACGATGAATGCGATCGCTCGCAAACGGAATAAGTTAAAAGAGAATGATTCTAATTTAAGTGGGGAGCATGTTCGGGAAGGTTTGACGGCGGTGATTTCTGTGAAGGTTCCCGAACCGGAGTTTGAAGGACAAACCAAAACGAAGTTAGGGAATACGGAAGTTCGGGGTATTGTTGATTCCTTGGTGGGGGAAGTTCTGACTGAGTATTTGGAATTTCACCCTAATGTGGCTGATGCTATTTTAGATAAAGCGATTCAAGCTTTTAAAGCGGCTGAAGCTGCACGTCATGCGCGGGAATTAGTACGGAGAAAATCCGTGTTGGAGTCATCTCCCCTACCCGGTAAATTGGCGGATTGTTCTTCCCGTGACCCGTCGGAATCTGAGCTTTTCCTGGTGGAAGGGGATTCTGCGGGTGGTTGTTTTGCTGGTGACACTTTGGTAGCCTTAGCGGATGGACGAAATCTCAGCTTTGAGGAAATTGTGGCAGAACAAGCTGCTGGTAAACAGCATTTTTGTTATACCATTCGTTTAGATGGCACGGTGGGAATTGAGCAAATTATTAATCCTCGCATTACCAAGAAAAATGCAACAGTTATCAAAGTTATCTTGGATAATGGGGAAGAGATTATTTGTACTCCGGACCATCTTTTCATGTTGCGTGATGGTAGCTATAAACAGGCAGAGTTACTAACTGCTGCCGATTCTCTGATGCCCTTATATCGTAAACTATCTAGCACCAAGGAGTCAGGGATTACAATTAATGGCTATGAAATGGTGTGGAATCCCCGCAGCAATAGCTGGCTATTTACCCATTTGCTTGCAGATTGGTATAATCGCCACCAAGGAGTATATTCAAAAAGTCGCGAAGTTCACCAAAGTCCGGAATTTCGTGAGAAAATGAGTCAGCGAATGCAACAGGAGGAAACAAGGCAAATTCTTTCCCAAAATGCCAAAGCTCAATGGCAGGATCACCATTATAGAGCTTATATGTTGGGTAAATGGCGAGATTTTTACAATAGTAACGAGGAGTATAGTTGTCTAAATTCAGCCCAACTTAATCAAGCTCAAAAACAGTATTGGAGTGAGTTAGAAAATCGTCAAGCTCAAGCACAAAGGACTCACAATTATTTTGCCACCCATCCAGAAGCTCGAATAAGTCACTCTCTCATTGCGAAACAAAAATGGCAGAATCAAGAACTGTTAGAGTGGAGACGGGAGAAAACTAGGGAACAATGGACTCCTGAATATCGAGCTAAACTGCAAACCGCACTACAACAAGCCTACTATCGTCAAACAATTTCTGCACTCAAACAAATCAGTCTTGCACAAGGAAAGCTGGATTTAGAAGCCTATCAAAGCCATCGCTTGCAAACTAAAGATACATCTCTGTTGCGATTTGATAGTTTTTGCGATCGCTATTTTCAAGGTGATGAAAAATTGGCTCTAGAGGCAATCCATAATTACAACCATCGTGTTGTCAAAATTGAGCGTCTAACTGAAAAAATCGATGTCTACGATATCGAGGTTCCCCATACCCATAATTTTGCCCTAGCAAGCGGTGTATTTGTCCACAATAGCGCCAAGCAAGGACGCGATCGCCGTTTCCAAGCAATATTACCTCTGCGGGGTAAAATTTTGAATATCGAAAAAACCGATGATGCCAAAATCTATAAAAACAATGAGGTGCAAGCTCTGATTGCGGGTATCGGTTTAGGTGTGAAGGGGGAAGAGTTTGATATTTCTCAACTACGTTACCATCGGATTGTGATTATGACCGATGCTGATGTGGACGGAGCGCATATTCGCACCCTGCTATTAACTTTCTTCTATCGCTACCAACGGGCTTTAATTGAACAGGGACATGTGTATATTGCTTGTCCACCCCTATATAAGGTGGAGCGGGGACGAAATCATCAATATTTCTACAGTGATCGCGAATTGCAACAGTATATCGCTACCCTACCCGATAACGCCAATTATACAATTCAACGCTTCAAAGGTTTGGGGGAAATGATGCCACAACAGTTGTGGGAGACCACCATGAACCCGGAAACCCGCACCCTGAAACAGGTGGAAATTGAAGATGCAGCCGAAGCAGATCGCATATTTACGATTTTAATGGGCGATCGCGTCCAACCACGCCGAGAATTTATCGAAACCCACGGTTCTAAACTAAATCTCAGCGACCTGGATATTTAATTGCATTTTCCACAGATTTGGATTAAGCGGTGAGGTGAAGCATCTGACCGCTTTTTTGTCAGCTAATTTACCAGCAAACTCCTCTTGATCAGGACTACCCATCACCGCAATTTTTCCACATACTATCAAATAAACTTATTGATTCGGAGGCAAACTAGTTAGCAGTTAGCAAAATCACAAAAATCATCTTCTTACCAACCATAATTATCTCCAGGTTCAAATTATAACTCCAGCAAGTTAATAAGTTATCCTTCTTGGCAAGTGAAAAATTCCAATTAAATCTCCAAAAGTCTATCTATGTAAGTATTTTCATAAAAATAATTAAAATCCATTATCAACTGTCACTTCCTCTTCCATCCCATTTCCTCACTGAGAATACCAACTATTTGGTGGCAAAAATCTATTCCCCAGCCATAAATGAGCTATTATCCTTTAGGCATTTTGATTAGCCTCGCTAATATATGCAACTGTAGCTGTCAAACAGGTTTTTTTTGTTTAAAATACAATGTAGATAATCAAGTCAGATTGTCAACTTTCGCCAGGTCTATTTTTTCCCATCTTGAGCAACATCTTAACCACCATTCACCACTAAACCATGACTCGATATCAAAATCTCGAGTTTTGCGGAAATAGGTAAAACAGTAAAAATATTTCCTACTGACGACACCCTATTCCCAACCCGAAACTGACGTTTTCCATCAGTTCCAGGTTTAAATAAGTCTCCTCTTACCAGGGGAAATAATTAATTGGAAAGATTGGAAACTGGAATATATGTAAATTGGTGCGAATTGATCGGTATACTACAAATGAGATGACTATAACCTAAATCTCAATTGTGATATTTGTTGCTCACCACCATCACCCAGTCAAAAATGAAACACACTTTTGATTTCCCATCTACATCCAGATTATTAACAAACCTTGAGGTTTATCAATATTCGATGACATAACATTGTCGGAGAATGACCAAAACCTCTTTAGTCAAATCAAAAATACAGCAATATGAGCCAACCACCTGGAAGCAGACAAACTTTTTCGACGCGAGAAATATACCTTTGGTTAGACAAAGCAAAGAGACTAACCCGTGGGTTTATAGGTTCTTTGAACATGCTCCGACAACGACAAATCCAGGTTCAGCAAGGTAATTCATCAATAACCCTAGGGTAGCTTCTATATTCGTAATTCGAAGTTGTTTGACTTTCCCTCATCGCCGAGATGACCCTTCAACACACACAACAGCACACCGAACTCCGCATTTGAGAAAGTAACAAAATGTAGATGAACCAAAAATGTTTTCAATCAACCTGGATGATGTAAATGCTGCATTTACAGAATTTGCAGAACCTATGAGTTACAACTCCCTAGTCGCATTTACGGAAACTTTAGAGTAAAAACAATTTCTCTGGAGAAATCAAAAAGTTTTGCAAAAAAACTTGGCAATCACTACCGTTTTCGATTTCTTTTTGGTACAACAGGCTTTACCCGGATTTAAATAAATAAAATTATGGATACCACATAAAAAAGGTGCATTTTCTGTGAAACAGGCTACAATCGGAACAGTCTTTACAGAAAAATTGCCACAAAAAAGATATTTACGGGTATGAAAAGGTAAATTTTACCAGCAAGGGAAAATTAAAGATTGATGACAATCATCAAACGGATTAGCCCTGATCCAACTCGACTGAATTGATTTAATCAGGTCGATTTGGTTGATACCAGTGAAAACGTCTGTTCGCCAGCAGGTAAATAACAAAGCCTGATTTGGTGTAATCATACGTAATTTTTCGTTATTCTCACTGCCTTTTCGGAAATGGGTATCCATAATCACACGAATTTGGCAGTAAAAAAGCTCTAAAGATAGAGACAAGCTCTATTTTTCCGGAATAACACTGAAAACGGCGAATAAAATTAAACAACAATCGTATTTGCCAAAAACCCAATCTAAGGGTAAAAATAGAACCCTTTCCGTTAATTTACGGTAATCACTGAGTAATTGATTCTGCAAGGAGCATGAGGAACGCGGCATGAACCAGGCTAACAACGTACTCGATAATATTTATCAGCCTGACTTGGAAATGATCAACGAACCGGATATAGAGTTAGAAGCTCTGATAATCCCGGACGATGAGGATTTGTTACTTGATGATGGTGATTTAGATGATGAACTATTAGATGTTCAGCCTGATGAAGACGAAAGCAAGTCTGGTAAAGCAACTAAGTCGCGTCGTCGTGCGCAAACGAAGAAAAAGCACTATACCGAAGACTCAATTCGTTTGTATTTGCAAGAAATTGGGCGAATTCGCTTACTGCGTGCGGACGAGGAAATCGAACTAGCGCGCAAAATTGCCGACTTGTTAGAGCTGGAAAGGATTCGGGAACGGTTATCCCATAAACTGGAACGGGACCCCAGAGACAGCGAATGGGCAGAAGAAGTTCAGCAACCATTACCTCAATTCCGCCATCGTTTGCATGTTGGCAGAAGAGCCAAAGACAAAATGGTACAATCAAACCTGCGATTGGTGGTTTCCATTGCCAAAAAATATATGAATCGGGGTTTGTCCTTTCAAGATTTAATTCAGGAAGGCAGTTTAGGTTTAATTCGTGCTGCGGAAAAATTTGACCACGAAAAGGGTTACAAATTTTCTACCTACGCAACTTGGTGGATTCGTCAAGCAATTACTCGTGCGATCGCTGATCAATCACGGACTATTCGTCTTCCAGTTCACTTGTACGAAACAATTTCCCGGATTAAGAAAACCACAAAGTTATTATCCCAGGAAATGGGACGCAAGCCCACCGAGGAAGAAATTGCCACTCGGATGGAAATGACGATTGAAAAGTTGAGATTTATTGCTAAATCTGCTCAGTTACCAATTTCTTTGGAAACACCCATCGGTAAAGAGGAAGATTCCCGTCTGGGTGACTTTATCGAATCTGATGGGGAAACTCCCGAAGACCAGGTTTCCAAGAATTTGCTGCGGGAAGATTTAGAGAAGGTTCTCGACAGTCTCAGTCCCCGTGAACGGGATGTATTGCGTTTGCGCTACGGTCTAGATGACGGACGAATGAAAACCCTGGAAGAAATCGGCCAGATTTTCAACGTTACCCGTGAACGTATTCGTCAAATTGAAGCGAAAGCACTCCGTAAATTACGCCATCCTAACCGTAATAGTGTTTTAAAGGAATATATCCGTTAACAAAGGATTGTCCCCACACTGGGAATGTGGGGAACTCCTACTGGGAAATTCGAGAACATAAAAACCAAATACTAACATTTAAACCTGGAAAATCAAATTAAATTTTCCAGGTGTTTGCGTTTATATGCTTAAGTTATTCTGTTGTTCAATTTAAGCTTAGGAGATTTAAGTTTGGTCTTGCTTAACACAAACTCACATCCGAATTATTTAAACTCAAATTACAGAATACCCCAGAAGTGTAAAAATCCTTTGCCAGAAAATAGTTCGATTAGCGCAGCTGCTAAAAAGCCAATCATCGCTAAACGACCATTCCAGATTTCTGCTTGGGGAGTGAAACCCCAACGCCAAGAGTTGCGATCTTCAGAAGTTGTAGCTACTGTTGTTTTTGCTGTATCTTGCATGACAGGTACTCCTAAGTTTTGCTAAGGTTTGTTGCCTTATGTAAATTAATATAACAAACTTTTTCGAAAATGTTACAGTCTGCCCGAAAAATAATTAATTTTTGTTGAGATTTTTATTTATACGTTTCAGATTTGGGCTGTGCAAATACTGTGAGCAGCAGACAGAAAGCAAAAAACAGCTGGGAAACTTTGGTGGTGAGGGATTTTATAGTATCCATTTTCTACTAAGTAGGGGGTAAAGCACACTAACCTAGGGATAGAAACCTTGTATTGTGGTAAACATGACCAGAATAATTATTTTGGTAGAGACGACCCGACGGGTCATCTCTACTGTGTAAATTCACATTCATCTGTGCCATTATGTTGAAAAATGTTGATATGGTTATGATGCAAGGGATTGATTGGCAAAATCAAATTTTGTTTGACAATAACGAGCGCCTTCTTGTAGTAGATAATTCATGAAAGTGCTAGCGGTGACGGAAAGAGACTTGCGCTTGGGGAAAACAGCATACCATTGACGTTGAATTGGTAATCCTTCCACATCAAGGATAGACAATTGGGAGGAAGATTCAGCAAAGGTCAAACTGTGTAGGGAGAGAATCGAAATTCCTAAACCCTCCATGACAGCTTGTTTAACCGCTTCGTTACTACCTAATTCAATCCGGGTAGAAATAGATAAATTTTGGGATTGGAAAAACTCTTCCGTCGCTTCTCGGGTTCCCGAACCCTGTTCCCGCATGATGAAAGATTCATTAGTCAAGGTAGTTAGGGGAATGCGACATTTACCGACAAGGGGATGATTTGCAGGCGCGATCGCTACTAAAGGATTGCACAAAAAGGGCTTAATTTCAATATCATCCCGTTTTGGTAAACGACTAAGAATATAAAAGTCATCTTGATTCTCGTTTAAGCGGGATAGTAAATCATCGTAGTGTTTAACTTCAAGGGAAATACTCACATCTGGATAGCGCTGACAAAAAGGGGTAAGTAATTTGGAGATGAAATAATTTGCAGTGCTCGTGGTCGCTAAACGCAACCGACCCTGCTTAATACCCCGAAAGTCAGAAATCGTTGACTCCAAATGCTCTAACTGGGCAAAAATCTGTTGACAAGTCCGTAAAACCTCTTCACCAGCTTCAGTTAGATACAATCTTTTGCGTACTTGTTCAAACAATGGCATTCCCACAACGTTTGCTAAGTGTTTTAGCTGGATTGATACCGTCGGTTGAGTGACAGATAACTCCTCAGCTGCACGGGTTATGTTCCCATGTCGTGCAGCAGCTTCAAACATTTGCAACTGATTTAGGGTGATAGCATTCCAATGAATATTCCGAACTGTCTTGCGCTGCGAAGAGTTTTTCATATCAACGGGTCTAAATAACTAAATTTAAACAACCATTAAGTAAATATTTATGTTGTTTAAGTTAACTATAAATTAGTTTAACAACATATATGTTGTTAAAGTCATACCCCTGGATGATTTTTTTGAGATCACCCTGTAGGAATAACCTGGATATTGGTTGAGGATGTCACCAATGGGTGGGTAGAAACCCCAAAATCATAGTGTTTTGCAAGGGCGGGAACTATTTTGGGTTCACAAGCTTCGTGATAGAATTTTGATGATAGTTTTCTGTTTGCCTAGACTTGAGTGACATATGTCGGCAGAACAACCCCAACAATTACCCGACACAAGGGCAATTTCCTTTCCTGACCTAGGGAATCAGAGGGAATGGTTTACCTATCCGGTACGGGTGTTTCCCCACCACACCGATTACTACGGTGTAGTTTGGCATGGAACCTATTTAACTTGGATGGAGGAAGCGCGGGTGGAGTATCTGCGTTCGGTGGGTGTTCCCTATGAAGATTTAGTGGCTTTAGGCTGTGATTTACCCGTAGTAGAATTATCGGTACGTTACCATCGTGCCTTGCGTTTAGGTGCTGAAGCAATTTTGAAAACCCGCATTTCCCAAGCAAATGGGGTGAGATTATCTTGGGATTATCTTTTGGAATCGAATGATAGTAAAGAATTATACTTGTCGGCGACTACAGTTTTAGTGCCCATAGATAGCGATCGCGGTAAAATTATGCGTAAGTTACCACCAACTGTTAAGGATGCGTTGGCGAAAATTACCAAGTTTACCGCGTAATCAACTACTTTTTTATCTAGTGGTTGTGGTGGAACTACCTGTGACAAAATCAACAATATATCCAGGTAAATTTACGATGAATTGGAGGATTTGTTCTGGGGTGATGCCATAGCTGATATAGATGAGAAATACGATTGTCGCAATCATCAGACCGTTAACGACTGTAGTTTTGACTACATTAACTACGAACCAAAATACAAACCAAGCAATCATCAAGGGGATAATAACCATATCTAGATCAAATAGGTAAAAGCTATATTGAGAATACAGAATGCAGAATACAGGATACAGGATACAGTATACGGAAGAAATTATTTCTGTTAATTAAAACTTAATCAGGTCACAGATAGGGCTTGCGGGAAAATAGTAAAGACGCGATATATCGCGTCTAATTATTTCACAGGGGATTGAGAAGACTTTAATTGCCAAAAGTGCTTTCCCAGTAGGTATATAAGGCTTTAAAACCTGGCATTTGTCATTTTTTGGGTCTTTTGAAAAGTGGGAGGGGAAAACTGAAAACTATTCCCTGTACCAACGCGACATGTCGCGTCTCTCCCCATTCCCTACCCCGACTAAAAGACTTTGAACGCAGACCATAGATAGAGATAAAAAATAGTAAAAGCAACTAAATTAGGGCAAAATTTGCGAATTTCGCCCTATATTGTGTTAACCCACAGGTAAAGTTGTTTTTTGATGGTTTTTTGTTAAGGTGGTACCAATTTGAAACCGGAATTGGGAGAGATGAATTTTAGTCAGACGCAATGTATTGCGTCTCTGGTTCATCGTAGAGAAACTACCTGGGGGGTTTTGCGGAGATTTTCCATCACGGAGATGACCTCAGTCCTTGCCCATCGGTCGGCAGTGATAATATCATCTAGGGTAGGATGGGAATGATTGTGACTGTGATGGCGATCGCATACTGTTTCGATGCAGCGAGGAATATCCAAAAAGCCGATTTTCTCCTCTAAAAACAAAGCTACAGCTTGCTCATTTGCCGCATTGAGAACAGCAGTCATCGAACCACCAGCCTTTCCTGCGGAGTAGGCTAAATTCATACAAGGATATTTATCATGGTCGGGTTCACGGAAGGTTAAATTTCCTGCTTTCACCAAATCCAAACGTTCCCAGTCAGTATAAATTCTTTCCGGGTATGAAATCGCATACAACAAAGGTAAACGCATATCTGGCCACCCCAACTGGGCTAGAACCGAGGTATCCTGAACTTCAATTAAGGAATGAATAATACTTTGGGGATGGATCACAATCTGGATATTTTCGTAATCCATACCGAATAAATAATGGGCTTCGATGACCTCCAAACCCTTATTCATCAAGGTAGCCGAGTCAACGGTTATTTTCCGTCCCATCGACCAGTTCGGGTGTTTTAAGGCATCTGCAACCTTCACATCCGCCAACCTTTCCACAGGCCAATCACGGAAAGCACCACCGGAAGCAGTAAGAATAATTTTACGTAAACCACCATCAGGGACACCCTGTAAACATTGGAAAATAGCGGAATGTTCGGAGTCCGCAGGTAGTAATTTAATTCCGTGTTTTGCCACCAAAGGTAAAACAACCGGACCACCAGCGATCAAAGTTTCCTTATTCGCCAAAGCAATATTTTTACCCGCTTCAATTGCAGCAATCGTTGGTAAGAGACCAGCACAACCGACAATCCCCGTCACCACCGTTTCCGCATCCCCGTAGCGTGCAACCTCAATCACACCAGCCTCACCAGCTAGTAAAATAGGTTGGGGATCTAGGTCTGCGATCGCGGCTTTTAATTCCGGCAATTTTTCCTCTGCACAGATAGCAGCAATTTGGGGTCGAAACTGACGAATTTGTGCAGCTAACATCGACACATTACTACCAGCAGCAATTCCCACCAACCGAAAACGGTCAGGATACTGCGCGACAATATCTAGAGTTTGTGTACCAATTGACCCAGTGGAACCAAGAAGAGTTATCGCTTTCACAATTTGTTAATGATTGACAGACACCTCCAATATAAATTGGTTCGGGTGCAGCGTTAAGCTATTAGTCGAAAATTTTTGCACCTGTTGAATAATCACAAAATTCCTTGCAGCACCACCAGATGATGATTCGTATATATATCGCAAACCTGACGGGATTGTTTGGAATTGCTTAGAGGGTGTTATACAATTTCACAAAAATTTTGATCCATTTTCTTCCCCTGACTTGAAAGTGTAGACGCTACGCGTACCCGAAGGGTGTAGGGAATAAGAAGTGGTAAAAGACACTTTCGTAAGCTACCCACGGCTAAAAGCCTGTAAGCTCTAGCCCAGTTCAAAATGAGTTCTGGTGTAATAGTACATGTAGGCTACTCCCTACTCCCCACCCCCTAATCACTGAAATTTTGAGGAATTTGCTTCAAATCCGGGATTAGGGAAAACTCCTAGTTGAGGTTATGAAATATATGTAAATCATCCACCAAAATATTACGAACTCGTATCGTTATCTGTCTAAATTTACGGTGAAAAAAGTATACTTAATGATACTGACGCAACAGTGTTAAAAGTATATGGACGAGCTAAACCTGCATCTGCAATCCTTGATTCAAAAGATTTGCAGTCACCCACCAGCTAGCCACAAACATCGACAAGCTGTGAACTCTCTCCTCTTTCGTGGTCATTTGGCGGGTATAAATATTCTTGTCTACGGACTAATTGCACTGCTATCTTCCACCACCCTGACAAGCATCCACAGAAGTGCCACGAAATCATACCAGCCTATTTTAAGACTTTTTTTACTCATTAGTATCACAGCCACCCTACTGATGGGTTTATTTGGAGTTGGTCAGATTAATCACTTATTTGGAATGGGTAGTACCGACCCCCTCACACCTTGGTTTGCAACGACGATTTTTCTTACTCCCCTATTTTTCCTCCTAGTGCGTCTGATTGACCTACGTGTAAATAACGAATAAATATGGAAATTCAAGACACAAGTAAACTGCGACAAAAAATCACACTTATGGTGATTTGTGGCTATGTTTTACCCGTTTTACTTATTTACTGGCAATTAGTACCCTTTGCTTGGCGATTTTAGCTCTTAATTTTTGCCGCAGTTACCATCATTGCGATCGCGCGACTAGATCAATTTTCTGGGAAAGAACTGGGATTTACCACGCAAAACCTGCAAAACTCCCTAAGAGCGATCGCCTTACCAACTTTGGCTTCCGCCATGATGATGGTAATTTACTATACTCAAAATGGTTCACGTATCAATAATTCTGCCTATAGTTGGAGTTTTTATCTTTTCTTTGTCTTCCTATCTTCCCCTTTACAAGAATTTTTATATCGCGGCTTTTTATTCGGGATACTTACCAGAGCCAAATTAGCAGTTTGGTTACAAATACTCCTATCCAGCTTTCTGTACGGTCTTGTCCACCTCATCTACAAAGACATTCCCACCCTACTCCTGACATCCCTGATTGGTTTATTCTGGGGTTTTCACTACGCTCAATATCGTAACCTCTACAGCATCATTATCAGTCACTCATTACTAGGTGCGATCGCGATTCTAGTGGGATTAGTCTGAAAATGCAGCACTTTCCCTCACCCTTACGTACATTTACTAGCTGAGTGAATAGACGATAGATCAACGCGGATAGATGCTAGTGAAACAAAACCCAGCTTGGCTAGGATAATGTCTGGCTGCGTGGTTACTTTTGCAGAATACTAGCTCAAAAGGCAAATTGAAACAAGGTGCTAAAACCCCTTCGGGTCGGGTTACTCCTACGGGGAAGCAAGCTACATCCCCTGCTTCAAAGCGAGGGGTTCCCACCCTCCCATATTATTTTGATAGAACCATAGTGGAAGCGAATCTAACTGGGGTCGTTTTGGTCTCTTCGCAGTTACGTTGGATTTGGGTACATAACTAACCTAAGCAGTTAAACGATTGAGGTAGCGTTCGATTAATAAAATGGCGACAATATCATCAATGGGACGGGGTGGTTGACGCATACCTTGGGGAATGAGTTTATTTAGACCCTTGGGGGGATACATTTGCCAATAGCGATCGCGGGCTTCAAGGGTACTATTGCGCTCATCAACGGTGATAATATTTAAAGTAGGTGGTAAAGCTGCGTTGAGCTTACTTTTCCACTGTTTAGCGGTGGTTTGGTCTCCCATTACTACTAGAGACACCGGATATTTTTGAGTTAGGTGCAAAATTTCGGCGATCGTTTCTGTTGACAATACCACCTGGTGATACAACAATCGTCGATCAACCCCCATAATTGCCACACCGCACTTATCCCGTCCTGGATCAAATCCCAGTATGGTGGGTTGGTTCAGTGCAAAGTTATCAGTATTCATAATTTATTTAAATAAAAAATTATATAAATATCCTACCTGACACAGAGGCAATAGGTGTGGAGACAGGAAACGGTTAATAGCACAAAAATACTCAGGAATATATTAATATCCTATCTACCCTGGAGACGACCCACCGGGTCATCTCTACTCCCCACTCCCTTTCACGTACTAAAAACAATTTCCCCATTGTGGATAGCAACGAGTCGAAGACGTAATGGACCTGCGGTGTAGGTATCGGTAGCGGCGATCGCTTTAATTTCTAGTGGTTGTCGGGATTGACGTAGTTCGGATAAAAAGCGCAAAAATGTACCTTCTACTTCGATATTTTCTAAAATTCCAGCGCTGCGAGCGCGAAATTGGGAAGCGGAAATGAGTAAATCAAGGCGTTGTCTGAGTTGGTAGGATGTCATTGTTTGCGGATCTGCGGTGGTTGTGGCTAGGGTTTCTCCAGTTTTAAATAATAATTGGTTGACGGATGCATCGGCAAAAAAGCTGATTTGTTTTTCCCCTCGCACGTAGTTTCCGGCTGAAAATATTCTCACGACGTATTCACGACCGTCTTTAATTTTTTGACTTAATTGTTGAATTTGTCCGGGAGCTATTTCTAAGATATTATTCTGACTGGGGGATGCACCGGGTTCACTTAATTGTAAATTGGCGTTACGGTTGGCTTCTTCGAGTAATTTTTTCACCGCTAAGGTTGCACCTTCAGGTCTTTGAACGGTGATCACCCCGCTTGCGAGGATTTGTCCTCGGACAATGGCTAGTTTTCCTAGACGCAAATCACGAAAGGACTGATAGTATTTTTCTAAGCGAGCAACTTCTGATTCGAGGGTTCCCTGTTCCCTTTCTAGTTCCTTTAACCGAGCTTCCCGTTTGGCAATAATTTTTTCACGTTCAGAGATTTCCCGGTTACGAGCTTGAATCAACTGGTCTAAATTGGCTATGCGGCGATCGCGTTCGGAGATTTCGCGATCGCGTCTGGCTATCATGGTTTTGGCTTCGTTGATGGCTGCTCTGGCTTCATTATAAAGTTTTAAGCTTTCCGCTCTTTCGGTGGCGATTTCTGTTTGTAAGCGTTTGCGTTCTTCGTAAACTTTTTGTAATTCGGATATGGCTCTTTGGTATTGGGTTCCGACTTCCCCTAACTGCTCACGGGTACGTTCAAATTCTTTTTGAGTCCGAGCTTGAATATCCAAGGTCCGATTTAGTTGCGCTTGGGTTTCCTTTTGCCGAATATTGGCCGCTTGTAAAGATTTATCAATTTTTTGCAGTTCTTCCTGGGCTTTTTGCCTTTCACTGCGAGCCTTATCTAATTGGGCTTCAACTTGCTGTTTTTCCTTGCGTACAGCTTCTAATTGCTGGCTTTGGGTTTCCAGGTCGCGTCGTTTGCGACGCAATTCCCGGCGAATTTCGTCCATTTGTAGGACACCTTTACGCAATCCCTCATCAGCTAAAAATAAAATCCCTAAAGTCGAAGCCGAAATACCTAAACCAGTAATAATAGTCACTAATACAGCCGTATTTTTGGGGCGCAGGTTAAACAGTGAGAGACGTTTTTTGCCAACCCGTGTACCGATGCGATCGCCAACGGTGGCTATAACTCCTCCTAATATTAAAACAGCCGCAATGAGGATATAGCCGGTCATGCTAAGTTACCGAAAATCCAGAAACAGACCTGAACGCCATCAGACATTTTGCATGGGTAATAAAGAGGTTGGCAATACCAGAATATACTCAATTCGAGAATTTACCTCCAGTTTGATTTACACGGGTTGAGTGAATTAGAAGCAGACATGGAATCAATTCATACCCAACCCCATACTCCTAGAGTAGCAATTGGGTTTGAGGTGCGAGGATAAATCTAACTAGAATCGCTGGAAATCTTAGGTAAATCAAGAGTAAATATATGTTCCGGTGTGGAAATTGCAGCACTGACGCTGACAATTTTACAACCCAACCTCCATATCCCCAAATCCAGATTTTAGGTAAATTGACGACTCAAAGTAACTGGTTTGTGGACAGTTATTTTTTTCTTGTGGATGGAAATCATCTTTTTCTCGCGTAAATCACCCAGTAAACGGGTGACAGTGACGCGGGTAGAGCCAATTGCTTCCGCGATCACTTGATGGGATAATTTCAAATCAATGGTAATGCCATCAGCACAGGGTACTCCAAAATCACGACAAAGAATTAATAAGAAACTCACTAATCGCGAACCCATATCTCGGTGTGCAAGTGTTTCAATCATCATCTCTGTCTGCAATATTCGCGAAGATAAACCTCGCAACATTAGCATTGATAATTCTGGATTTTCCTTTAATGCTTGCTCAACTTGTTCTATTGGCGCTGACAGTAATTCCACAGGGGTAAATGCAACCGCATGGTAAAATCTGTCCGACTTATTTCCAGTTAATAAAGATAGCACTCCAAATACACTATTTTCCCGCAACAATGCCACGGTAATTTCTTCTCCTGCTTCGTACACCCGTGAGAGCTTGACTGCTCCTTTGAGAAGAAAATAAACCCGTTCAGCTGGATCGCCGGGGAAAAAGATGGTTTTATTTCGTTCAAACGTTTCCACAACCGGTGGAAACGCTCCGGTTGCCATCTGACGAAAAACGTTTGCTAGGGCTTTATCTTGTGTCACAATCATCTCCCTTCCCCTACCCTATGCCGGAAACTAAGAAAATAAAAACAGATTACCTAAGAATACACCTGAAATAACAAGAATACATTGTTGAACATTTTGTTCTTTACTATACTCAACCCCTTTTACCCCTGTTTCTTTGTCCATTATGATACATAATTTTTCCCTATCATCGCTACTATTTTCTGATATTTTGTTTCCGCAACTCTAGCCCAAAAGTTTTATTAAGAAAAATTGGATATGTCTTGTAAATATCTTAATAAATAACTTTGTTTTTTTTGATATTAACAAATTTGTGGGGCACAATTGCCAGTTTCATCACATCTATCGCAATCCAATTTGATGTCAAGACAACCCGACGGATCGTCTCTACGGTCTATCCATAAAATAAACACCCATTTTGACTCAGATTCTAGTATGCTCAACCTTGGAGAATGCGTATAAAATCACATGTTGGATTTAACAGGAAAAAATGCACTTGTAACGGGTATTGCCAATAACCGCTCGATTGCTTGGGGAATCGCCCAGCAACTTCATTCCTCTGGAGCTAATTTGGGTATTACCTACTTGCCGGATGAAAAGGGTAAGATGGAGAAGAAAGTGGCTGAATTGGTGGAACCCCTCAATCCCAGTCTGTTTTTACCTTGTAATGTCCAAAATGACGAACAGGTGACCTCGACTTTTGCGGCAATTAAGGAAAAATGGGGTAGGCTTGATATTCTCATCCATTGTTTGGCCTTTGCCAATAAGGATGATTTGAGTGGGGATTTTAGCAATACTTCCCGTAGTGGTTTTACCACGGCAATGGAGATTAGTACCTATTCCCTGATTCAGCTTGCAGGTGCAGCCAAACCTTTGATGACTGAGGGGGGTAGTATAGTTACTTTGACCTATTTAGGGGGTGTACGAGCTATTCCTAACTATAATGTCATGGGTGTAGCGAAAGCGGGTTTGGAATGCAGTGTCCGTTATCTAGCCGCAGAAATGGGTCCAGCCAATATACGTGTCAATGCCATTTCCGCAGGTCCCATCCGCACCCTCGCTTCTAGTGCTGTGGGTGGTATTTTAGATATGATTCACCACGTAGAACAGGTTGCTCCCCTGCGTCGTACTGTCACCCAAATTGAAGTGGGAAATACTGCTGCTTTCCTATGCAGCGACTTGTCAAGCGGAATTACCGGACAGGTGATCTATGTTGATGCAGGATATGAAATTATGGGAATGTAGGGATTTTAGATTTTGGATTTTGCGGAAAATTAGTGGTAGATCTATTCTTCCACCAAACTTTCCAAGACGGATTTTGGATTATACTTACCACGCTGATCTATTTCTCTTTTTTTGTTGACAGTTGACTTTTTGGATTAACCACCTAAACGAAAAGCTCAGTTTATGAAGGTGGAAAGTATAATCTATTTTCCCCACAGGTACAGACGACCCGACAGGTGATAAGCTTAGACCCATTTACTTATAGTGACATCTTTGGGAAACTGAAAGCTTTACGATCAAGCTTTAATAATCACAAACTAAGTGCGTTTTCGCTTATCCTAAGCTGATCGATTTTTCTGTATGTAGCACAGTCGGGTCGTCTCTTCTCCCCGAAACAAACTATGCAAACACTATCTTCAGCAATTACAGAAACAACTAATTTTGCTCCTCGGACTGCGACGGTAAGTCGGACTACCGGGGAGACGGATGTCCAGGTGAGTGTGAATTTAGATGGGATTGGTCAATGTGTTGCTCAAACTGGTATCCCGTTTCTTGACCATATGTTGCAGCAAATTTCTTCCCACGGTTTGATTGATTTGGAGATTCGCGCAACGGGTGATTTACATATCGACGATCACCATACCAATGAGGATGTAGGTATCACTCTTGGTCAAGCTTTACATCAAGCATTAGGCGATCGCAAGGGGATTTATCGCTTTGGTCATTTCCTTGCACCCCTAGATGAGGCTTTAATTCAAGTTGCGTTAGATTTTTCCGGTCGTCCCCATCTCAGCTACGGTTTGGAAATCCCTACCCAACGGGTTGGAACCTATGACACCCAATTGGTGCGAGAGTTTTTTGTCGCGGTGGTCAACCATAGTCAAATGACTTTACATATCCGTCAATTGGATGGTATTAATTCCCACCATATCATTGAGGCTACCTTTAAAGCCTTTGCCAGAGCAATGCGAATGGCCACAGAAATTGACCCCCGTCGCGCTCAAACTATTCCTAGTTCTAAAGGGGTTTTGTAATTAGAATGATATTAAGCACTTGAACTGCTGTTGACGGTTAACAGTTAACCGTCAACCGTTAACTTCAATACCCAACAATTTCCCATCTACCCCATCCCCTCATCCACCTATGCTGACTCAGGAAAAATCCTCACAACGAAATTGGCAACCAATTATCAAAGAGTTGCAAGCTGCACTGGGTACAAAAAATGTTGTCCAGCGACGGGAAGAACTAATCACCTACGAATGTGATGGTCTAACTAGTTATCGCCAACGTCCCGCCTTAGTAGTTTTACCACGAACAAGCGCACAAGTTGCGATCGCTGTGCAAATTTGTCAGAAGTACAATGTGCCGTTTATCGCTAGGGGGTCGGGTACGGGTCTCTCTGGTGGAGCCTTACCCGTGGATGATTGCGTGTTAATTGTCACGTCGATGATGCGACAAATCCTGAGTGTGGATTACGAGAATCAGCAGGTAGTCGTTCAACCAGGTGTAATTAATAGTTGGGTGACACAAACGGTCAGTGGTGCTGGTTTTTACTATGCTCCCGACCCCTCCAGCCAAATTATTTGTTCCATTGGTGGCAATGTGGCGGAAAATTCCGGGGGTGTCCATTGTCTCAAGTACGGGGTGACAACTAACCATGTACTAGGTTTAAAAATTGTCACACCCCAGGGGGAAATAGTTGATCTGGGTGGACAGGTTCCGGAAATGCCAGGATACGACCTGACTGGTTTATTCGTTGGTTCGGAGGGAACCCTCGGTATTGCCACGGAAGTGACTCTGCGCATCCTGAAAACGGCGGAATCGATTTGTGTCCTCTTGGCAGATTTTACCAGTGTGGAAGCCGCAGGTAAGACGGTTTCCGATATCATTAGTGCGGGAATTATTCCTGGGGGAATGGAAATTATGGATAATCTCAGTATTAATGCTGTGGAGGATGTTGTCAAAACTAATTGCTATCCCCGTGATGCCACGGCAATTTTAATTATTGAAATTGATGGTTTAGATGTGGAAGTCCAAGCTAGTAAAGCCCGTGTCAAAGAGATTTGCATGAACAATGGGGCAAGAAATGTGACAACGGCATCAGACCTGGATATGCGATCGAAACTGTGGAAGGGACGGAAGGCTGCTTTTGCCGCAGCCGGCCATGTAAGCCCGGATTATTACGTACAGGATGGAGTGATTCCTCGCACCCAACTTCCCTACGTACTGAAGGAAATTGAAGCCCTCAGTCAACGTTCCGGATACCGCATTGCCAACGTTTTCCACGCTGGAGACGGGAATTTACATCCTTTGATTTTGTATGATAATTCGATTCCCGGTGAGTTAGAGAAGGTGGAAGAAGTTGGTGGGGAAATCCTCAAACTCTGTGTTCGGGTGGGTGGAAGTATCTCCGGTGAACATGGCATCGGAGCCGAAAAACGCTGTTATATGTCAGAAATGTTTTCTGAGACCGATTTAGAAACCATGCTCTGGGTGCGACAGGTATTTAATCCCCAAGGGTTAGCCAATCCGACAAAAATCTTTCCCACACCCCGTACCTGTGGAGAAGCAGCACGGTCAATGGGTCGCAAGGAGGATAAATTTACACAAATATCCGGTGTGGAGCGATTTTGACTCCTAGAAGTTGGGTTTTCAGGATTGATGATGATTACTTTGCACGCTGATATATTTCCCTTTGAGCTTGTTGACAGTTGACCTGTAATATAACCTCAACACTCCTACCAAGAAACTGGCTACGATGAGTCATAAAGCCTAAATCTCTTGTCCAGCAATATGTGTAGGAGATAAAAGTTTTTAAAAACCTCCCTGTATATTGAAAATAAACTCAGTCAACATGGAATCAGCCAGATAATTGTCGATGGGGTAAAATGTGACGAATGCTAATTTGGATTGCGAATTGTCAATATTTGATGGCAATCCAAATTATTCGCTGTATTGTAGGTAATAAGCCTATCCCTCACTCACTGTACAGCCCCGACCACACTAATCCCATTTTGAGATTGGCGTTCTTCGGCTGGAAATCCTGTGGATGATTGGGCTGATGCCAAGATTGCATCTAGCAACCCTGGAAACAACAAATTCAGGTCATCACGACGCAAAATATTAATATGCTGGGTTCCTTCTTTGCGAGTCAAGACTACCCCTGACTCCCGCAAAATCTTAAAATGGTTGGACATAGTTGATTTGGCGATCGCAAAATCAAAACCCGCACAGCACTGTTCACCCCGAGTCGCTAGTTGACGGACTATTTCCAACCGCACTGGGTCGCCTAGTGCATATAATACCCCCGCAAGGGAGATGTCTTTTCGATCTGGATGGTAAAGAAATCGCATAGTTGCATTCTGAAAACAACGAAATATATTTTGATTATTCGGTTTTATCGAACTAATGATTGGTAAGAGGACGACACAGATGTCATCAGTAGCAGATGTGACAGAAGCCACATTCAAAAATGAAGTGTTGGAGAGCGAAATCCCTGTATTGGTTGATTTTTGGGCTCCGTGGTGCGGTCCTTGTCGAATGGTCGCACCGGTGGTAGATGAAGTGGCAGATGAATACTCAGGACAAATTAAAGTTGTCAAACTCAACACAGACCAGAATCCAACAGTTGCTAGCCACTATGGTATTCGCAGCATCCCGACACTGATGGTATTTAAAGGCGGTAGACAGGTAGACACGGTAGTTGGTGCAGTACCAAAAACAACCATTAGTAAGACATTATCACAGTATCTTTAACTGGGGAAGAGGTAGTTAGAAATAATTCCTGAAACTTTGATCTGTCATCGACCCCATCAAAGGACATTTTGCCGCCAAATCCAGTCAAAATAAACTGGTTCACAGGTTGAAGGTGCAAAAAATAGAGGTAATTGGGCGAAGTCTTTTTGGTGATTCAAATTACCTTGTGTGAGCAAGTTTAATTCAACCAAGAAGACTTTTCTCGGTAATTATATTAACGATTATACCCGCGCCTGACACTATAGTACATTTGGTACGGTTACGATCGAATTCTGTATTCTTTGATTTTGTTGTATCACGAAAATGTTTTCACCGCTTCTGGATAACAAGAGGTAAAATCAATAACTGCCAAATATTCAATTTGCTAAACTTTCCTATTACTTCTGGTTCATTTTGGGGAAGTTTCCAGGGATGATAGAAAGTATTAAAGAATTTATCCCAAATACAGAAAATACTGCCAAAGTTAGAGTTAGATTGCTGAAGGTTCTTTGCGTGGTGGGTTCTGTGGATATTTGGGGTGATAAATACACAGCCAAGAATCTGTTCAATGGGAGTTGGTAGCGACCAATTACTATGTTGAAACATTAAACTAATTGCCAGAATTAATTCGTATGCTAACAGTTGGTTGATTTTAATTCCTAACAACCAGATTAAAAGTAATTTAGGGATATTAGAAGCAATAGCTTCCACTGGATGAAATCGATACGCTGTAGATGTATTAATCTGGTGTTCTGTGTGGTGAATATAATGAAACCCCCAGACCCAACGCCAAGAATGCATCATCCGATGCCAGAAATACAAATATAAATCAAGTATGATCAATACCAATAATAATTGTAAATTGGAATTGGGTATCAGGGCTAACAATTCCGGACCAGAAGTTTGTTGCAGTACCCAATTAAGTGCTACAGAAATGGTGACATGGTTAATACTGGTATTCAGGAAACCCAAAAGTAAATTCGTATGGGTGCGTTGATATAAACTACTCACATAAATAACATAGGGAAACTGATGCTCCAGGGTAGCAAAAGTAAAAACACTAATAGTAATGATGAACGAGTTCCAGTCCATGTATTTGTCAGCAAATAAAAGTGGATGAAAAACTGTCAGCGAAAAATCCCTATTTTTGCAGATAATTAGAGAATAAACACCCTCTGAACGTGAGTTAGATGAACCTTACCCCAACCCCTCTCCCTTTTGCCGGGAGGAGCAGAAAAATTTGTGATTTTAAACCAAAACTCAATGTTTTCCCAGTTTTCCAGCCAAATATGTCCCAGCAAGCTTCCCCCTAGGGATACTCCCATCAAGTTACTGTTTCTAGAGTACCCATTCATCCGGGATAATCCCAATCCCCAGAAACTTGACAGATAGGGCAAAATATAGGTATACCTGAGTGCTAATCATCAATGAGCTACTGCTTAAATCCCCAGTGTCATCAACCGCACAATACCCATGACGGAAAATTTTGTCAGACATGTGGTAGTAAACTACTACTGAAAGAACGTTATCGTGCCATCAAACCAATTGGACAGGGTGGATTTGGTAAAACCTTTTTGGCCGTTGATGAGGACAAACCCTCTAAACCCTATTGTGTAATCAAACAATTTTATCCGCAAATCTGCGGAACCACAGCGCTACAAAAAGCAACCGAATTATTTAATCAAGAAGCGGTACGGCTAGAACATTTGGGGGAACATCCACAGATACCGGATTTGTTTGCCTATTTTGTCCAGGATGGTAGACAGTACCTGATTCAGGAATTTATTGATGGACAAAATTTAGCTCAGGAACTGGGACAATTTGGCTGCTATGGGGAAGCACAGATTCGTCACCTATTGTTAGATTTATTACCTGTTTTACAATTTTGTCATGACCGAAATGTAATTCACCGCGACATCAAACCGGATAATATTATTCGCCGTAGACAGCTTCCAGGACGTTCCACCCAAATTAGTCCATCGGCTAGTGGTAATTTAGTATTGGTAGATTTTGGTGCATCCAAATCAGCCGATGGAATTTTA
Organism: uncultured Calothrix sp.; assembly: GCA_937973965.1. Classification (GTDB taxonomy): domain Bacteria; phylum Cyanobacteriota; class Cyanobacteriia; order Cyanobacteriales; family Nostocaceae; genus NIES-3974. The sequence continues at coordinate 45,872 of CALJJQ010000122.1, forward strand.
GCGAATCAACCAGGAACAAGCATTGGAAGTCCGGAGTATGTAGCACCGGAACAGATTCACGGTAAAGCTGGTTTTTACAGCGATATATATAGTTTAGGGGTAACCTGTATTCATTTACTGACAGGTAAATCACCCTTTGATTTACATGACATCCACAACGACACTTGGATTTGGCAGAAATATCTCCAGCAGCCGATTAGTGATGATTTAGCGGCAATTTTGCATCAAATGTTGGCAAGAACTCCCATTCATCGCTATCAATCAGCAGCAGCAGTGATGGCGGATTTACAGGAATACCAGGGTGTAAAACCGCAAACGTTTCTCCAAAAACCGGTGACACCAGCAGCAACCAATCCTAGTTATAGCAGCATTAGTCAACGTCAGACAGATATAGAAGAGGAATTGGCAGAAATTAAGACGACATTTTTAGGGCAAAAACCCATTCAGTCAGGAATAAATACTGGCAATCAGAGTAGTAATGGGGGATTGGGTTCCTCAAGTAACTCCCCAGGAGCATCGCACCAAAGTCAAATTGATGATGAGTTAGAAGAGTTACGTAATACCTATCTGGGTAATAATGATTAGAAAGCTAAATCCATGACTTGTTAGTAATGGTTAGAATAGGGAATAGGGTTAAATAAATAATTTTGGATTAAGAAAGGGGGTACGCACAGCTTTTTCTCAAGACCAGACACTACGCATCTATAGGTTGTGGATTGACACTGTAGATAGGTGCTAATACCGTTTGACTTTGGAGTTGGTAGCTGACGAGAAGCTTTTGGAAGCAGGGAAGAAAATGTATCAAAATTTGAGTGAAATGGTATAAGCATAAATATTTAGCCCTTTTGCCTATTCCCTGTTTCCGGAACTAAATGTATAATTTATGACTGTTGACCTGTAAGTATTAACCATCTAACCAAAATAAAGCTCCCTGATTGACTGTGTAAAGTAAATAGGTAGGTGCAATTAAACATAAAACCGTAACGTAACTGATCGTTCGGTTCAAAGCCTTATTCCCGTCTCTACTCCCTGCTCTCAACGACAATTTTCACCACCCACCTACTTGTATGTAAATGATGATGCTGATGCTATTGGCGCTTTGCATCTCAATGATTCTTTCCCTAATCACTACTCCCAACTCCCCACTCCCTAATTTCAAGATTCCTCTGTTTGTCTGCTGATTGGGTTGTTCTGAAGCCAGTATAAACACGTCTCTAACCAGGTTGCAATGGCTACATACTTTCAAATTCCCATAATTGGTAAAAAAATCAAACACCCGTGGCGATGGGTGATGGGGTTAGCAATCACCGGATTGGTTGTGACCGGTACGGGTATCGCCATTAATCACAATATTCGCACAGCACGCAACACGGATATCAGTAAATTAACGGTGACGGTGGATGAGAAAAATGTCACACTGCGCATTACCGCCAGTGGTCGGGTTGTTCCTGTCCACAGTGTGAATATCAGCCCGAAAAATCCTGGTACTGTTGTCGAGTTAAAAGTGGAGCAGGGCGATCGCGTTACTAGGGGACAAATTCTCGCTCGTATGGATAATGCTGATGTGCAGGCTCGAATATCCCAAGCCAGAGCCAATATCGCCCAAGCCCAAGCCCAATTAGACCAAGCGATCGCTGGTAGTCGTCCCCAGGAAATTAACCAAGCTAAAGCCCGTCTAGCCCAAGCCCAAGCCCAACTGATGGAAGCGCGCACAGGTAATCGTCCCCAGGAAATTGCCCAAGTTCAAGCCCAGGTAGAGGCTGCCCAAGCTAAGGTTAATTTTACCAGTGAGCAGGTCAAACGTTATCAGTTTTTGGTCAACCAGGGGGCGGAAAAACGACAATTACTTGACCAGTTTCTCAGTGAAAATCGGGCTGCAAGGGCAAGTTTAGAGGAAGCCCAGAAACGTTTATCCCTAGTCCAAAGTGGTAGTCGCAGCGAAGAAATTACCCGTCGTCAAGCCGCCGTTGCTGAAGCCCAAGCATCCCTGAATTTATTAGAAAGCGGTACCCGTCGCGAAGAAATAGCTGCCCGTCGAGCTGCCTTAGCAGCCGCTCAAGCCCAACTCCAAGCTGAACTGGTCAATCTGGAAAACACTATTATCCGCGCTCCTTTTACTGGGGTAATTACCCAAAAATATGCCAATGAGGGAGCTTTTGTGACTCCTACCACCTCCGCATCCGCCAGCGCTTCCGCTACTTCCAGTTCGATTGTGGCTCTAGCCAAAGGTTTAGAAATTCTCGCTAATGTGCCGGAAGCGGATATCGGACGGATTAAAACTGGTCAGGTGGTGGAAATTACCAGCGATGCCTATCCAGACCAGGTATTTCAGGGAAAAGTTCGCCTCATTGCTCCGGAAGCTGTCAAGGAAGAAGGGGTGACGTTATTCCAAGTTAGAGTAGCAATTGATACGGGAGAAGATAAGTTGCTATCCGGCTTAAATGTGGATTTAACCTTTTTAGGAGAAAACGTTGCCAATGCCTTACTAGTGCCAACAGTAGCTATTGTCACCGAAGGGGGAGAGACAGGTGTATTAATACCTGATTCCAATCAAAAACCCCAATTTCGACAAATTACCATTGGCGCACAAATCAAAGACCAAACCCAAATCCTGAGCGGACTCCAACCCGGCGATCGCGTTTTCCTCAATCCCCCTCCCGAATATCGATTGCAGAAGTTGAAGGAGAAACGAGAATAGTCTACAACCTGGCTATCTGATCAAGTTGTAGAAATGTTTATGTAGCAATGAATCAAGCCTTAAGGGATGGCGACCTCTATTTCGATGAGAGATTGGAATGTTTTAACGCTGATTTTGACTTTTGACTCAGATTTTCAGCATTATTGCTGATGCTGATTGACAAATAGGCAAGCATCTAAAACATGCTACAAATAGGTTCTAAGAGATTGTTAGTCAAGTATTAATTATCACTATTTGAACTATCGTCATAACCCTCGACATGGGGTTATAAAGCTGATTTTTCCTTCTAGAGTACAGACGCGACATGTCGAGTCTCTTCCCATTCCCAAAAAAGATAATTCAAGTATTAAAAATGACTTTTGAAACACCCTCTCAGGGTTATTCCAGGAAAATCTACAAAAAAAATGTTCATCCCTCATACCAGGAATACCCTCCAAACACTGGGTAAAACCGATAGTCACTTCACCTGAAACACTTACGATAAGAGATTTTTAGCTCTATAGGTGATTATCATTCTCGTGCTTTAGGTTATAAAACTCCCTTGGAGCCTGCTTTTCATACTAACAGAAACCCCCATCAAAAATCAACCCTTTTTCTCAAGTTTTTGATTGAATTCAAAGCTAAGATAAATCAAGTTTGATCTAGATTAATGTGGGGTGATAAAAATCTGGATTGGACATAATTTTTTTGCTTGCAAGTCTGAATTTGCCATAAGTAGGTGGGTGGTACAAATTGTCGTTGAGATCAGGGAGTAGGGAGAGACGCGTTAGCGTTCAGCTCCTCTGAAAGAGGCTATATCGCGTCTGTACGAGAGTAAGGCTTTGAGCCGAATGGTTGGTTACGTTGCGGTTTTATATGGGATTACAGCTTTAGTAGATGTGGGATCGCATCCCTATAGTCGTTATCTTTCCCACTTCAATCAGGTGGAACTCAAGCAAGCATTAAAAGATGTAGGGATTGGCTACGTATTTTTAGGACGTGAGTTAGGTGCAAGACCAAGCGATCGCCTTATCTTCGGTCATTGGTTCAGTTTGCTCATCAAATTGAGACGAACAACACCCGTCAGTAATATCTTAAATCTGGGGTTTTTGTGTTGGCATATTTCTGATACGCTGCAAATAGGTCAGAATGGCGATCGCAATGGGTGTGGTGGCAGCTAAACCTAACCAGTAGATACCAATTACATTAGAGGGTTGATCCATTGCCCAACCACCGAGGGATGGGCCAATAAAATACCCCACAGCCCAACAAAGGGAGTTTACCGATAGATAAATACCCCTTCGGTCTACAGGGGCAATCTCGCTCACAAATGCGGCTGCTGATGGGGTATAACTAACTAGGGCGATCGCAAAAATTGCTAGGGCGATACCGCTAATCCAAATTCCCGATTTTGCCCAACCTGACCACCAAACTACGGCAAATCCCCCTAACCAAATTATCGCAGATACTGATAGAGCTTGGGGATGACTGAGGTTTCGTAATATCTTCGCAACTGGTAACTGCACTATAATCGCCATCAGTAGATGGACGGCAAATAATCCAGCTATTATCCCCTCATTCAATCTTCCCCCACCAGAGACAACCACCCTTTGTAGGTAAATCGGTAAAGTACTATGCAATTGGGATATGTAGGTGGTAAACATGATATTAACGAGTACGTATACCCAAAGGATACGGTCCTGTAGTAGTGTCCACCAACCTGACCAACCAAGATGATGTTTTTTCTCTCCTAGGGATAATTGACTTGTTTCTCGAATGGCATTCCAGATAACTACGAAGAAAATTACAAATGAGGTAGCATCAATCGCAAATAACCAGCGAAAATTACCCCCCGCACTCACCAACCACCCAGCCAAAATAATCCCCATCCCTAAACCAAGATTATCAGCTAATCGGGTAATTGCATAGGCTTCTCGCCGATTCTGGGGGGTTGTTAAGTCTGCAACAACCGCTTCTGTCGCTGGCCAATATAACCCTGCTCCAAAACCACCAATAATATTCCCGATCACAAGGGTGACAAAATCAAAAGTTGCGGTTAAAACTGTAGATCCAATAGCTGAAAACACTGCTGACAGCAGTAAAGTCTTCCGTCGTCCCCAAATTGGTGAATCAGTCCATAGTCCTCCACAAACCCGTCCCACAATACCGGAAATCGATGCTGTCCCCAAGGCAATACCAACAGCAGTAGCCGATAATCCGACTTTGGTGACGAAAAAAATCGGAGCGTAAAACAAGGTAAAACCCGTACCCAATTCGGACAGTAACCTTCCCCCAGCCAAAATCCATACTTGTGAATCGAATTGCGGTATTGATAAACCCCCCCTAGACTTTGGCTGTTGGTACATCAGTTTTGATCCCTATGATATGTATTTACAAATTTTCTCGTAAAACTGATTGTTTGTAATTCTTATCATTTGCGAGAATTTTCCTCACAGATTCCACAGCATTTCCACAGGTTTGCTCCTAGTTTTCCACAGCCTACCCACGCATTTACAGTCACTCTTGGAAATTTTGGGGATTTTGGTTTGACTGCGTATTTTTTGGTAATACACTGAGTTTATATTAAGTTGAGTAACAAAAAATGGACTTAAAGTCTTATTGTTGCGTAAATATTTATTATTTATAAACTTGTTTGTAACATTTCGCAGCATTGACAAACCCACCCCCTTTTGAAGCAGAATATATCGACTTAGGTTTTTTGTTGGTCGTTATACCTATAGTAAAAATAAATTAGTCGTGAAAATCAGTCGTGACGATGATTGGGAAAGAGGTGGTTGTATTGCCCAATAAATCAGGGAACATCGAAGTTGAGACTAGGAATGTTAGGAACGGAGAATAGAAGCTATGAACACAACAGTCAGTATTTTTACAGAAATTCCGGAAACCCTTCATGAATCGCTCAAGAACTATTTGCAAGAGCATCCGGATTGGGATCAAAATCGAGTGTTAACAGCTGCCCTATCGTTATTTTTACTGCAACACGGAGAGAGCGATCGCAGTGCAGCGCGGGTGTATTTAGAAACCCTTTTCCACCACTGTTAGAAGTGTAAGTCTCTACAATAAAATTCTACAGAAACTACAGAAAAAGGATTGGGGAAAATTCCTCGATTCTTTTTCAGATTAGAGCGATCGCGACTTCAAGCCACATGGAGCGCATCTAAACCCAGATTCAAAAAGGTTACAAATCAAATCCACCACTTTCATAGTACATTACAACTATCAGTGGTGGCATTTACCTAGATGAGCAAAAACCTGTTCCATCCATTGCAATTACTTCTCCCTTTGTTGTTTCTAGGGAAGATGATGCCCAACTATTGAATAAATTTGTTAATGGTTGAAAATCTCATTTCCGAACAACACGCCTAAATGTTGAGTCAGAAGGAAATTTGATTTTTGGGTCTGAGTTTCGCAATTCGATGAGTAATTCTCTGTGGCTAAGTGTAAAATCCTCTAATGGTCGCTAGCCCCAGT
>CALJJQ010000123.1 GCA_937973965.1 uncultured Calothrix sp.
ACATTTACAGTTGGGGGGGGAATTAATCACTCTACGGTTGTTTATTGTCCTCAAAGCCGCGATCGCGGATTGTTTGTTAACAGCAGTTAGTAACGGACAGATTCCGAAAGACATACTCAAAGTCCAACCGGAAGAATTAAGCGATCGCTTTTTATTTCAAGGTAAATTCCAATCCGGTGCTTTAATTGCAGCTGTTGATCGGGAGATTCGTGAAGATGATACCTATAAAGATGCCATTAACGCCATTGAAAAGGTGATCCCCACCCGCTGGAAATATGCCCCTAACCGCGCCCAAACTTTTTATACACTCTGGGAATACGCAGAAGAAGCTAAAATTATCCTCGGAAGTAAACGTCCCAAAGATTCACCCCCAAATACTTTTAGCCTCAATGGAAGCCAAATCGCCGAGATTCTTGCCCACAACGAAATTCAACTTAGTGCTGAGTTGGCAAGTATAATTTCCATCACTCTCACCACTGAGCAATTTGAACGTTCCGCCGCTCCTGCCATTCGAGAAGCCGTTGCGATCGCAAAGGGATTAGTAGAAAATGCCTTTGCCGCTAAATCCCCTACCCGTCCAGAACAGGTGGACTGGTTAATCCTTTCCGGGAAAACTTGTAATTTTGAGTTAGTTAGTAAGGAATTATACCATGTATTTGGCAAGTCGGAATTTTTTACTTGGAATCAGGAACGGGTCACCTTTGAGCCAGAATATACCAAAATTGCCACATCTGCCGGTGCTTGCTTTGCCGAAAAATTGCGCCAATTGGGCTTTTCCCCTCAACAATCCAAAGATTTACTGCGGAAGGGAGCTAATCAATTATACATAGACGTTAAGAATTTATTTTACTTTCTTCCCTGTGCCTTTGCCAGGGAAGTTATCGGGGCAACTCCGGAACCGATATTTTTAGCAGGACAAGAATTATACCAATTAAAACCCGATGATGGGGTGGCGAAATACCGTAGTCCTTGGCAAGGGATGCAGTTGACCAATAACATCATTCGTCAGGACTTTGAAAACATTAAACCTCAGCTTTGGGGAAGTTACAACGGGGATGCACTCCGCAAACAACTAAATATGTCCGAAGAAGAGTTCAAAAATCAAATCAAAGTCCAATTTGAAATCGACCAAAAACTAGAAATAGATTTACTTCTGTGTCATGGTAATCCCCACTATTATCTATCTTCCCAGCAACCCTATCTAGATTTAGCAGCAGCTTGTGGAGTTGCCAATGTCATTTCCCCCGATGGTTGTATCCTGGGAGACATTGCCGTCAACGTGATTGAATCTGCTAATGCCTTGAAAATCGATGCCCACACAGTATTATTTGCAGCCAGTATCAACTACCACCACCACCTACAAACATTTCGCGATGACAACAGTCCCAATGCCAACACCGATATTGGTTTAATCACCGAATTACCACCCTTCCCAGCCAACGGTAAACACGCCTTTTATTTCCAATTTCATAACCCCCGTTCCAACCAGTGGGAGTTGATTGGAGAGTTACCCCAACCCGATATTATCAGCGAATATCCCTGTAAATATTACGTCACCCTCACCGCCAAAGGTATTCTCCGTATCCACGCCTTTGATGTCCCCTATTGGGTATCAAATAATCCCCAGGATTTGCGGTACGAAGGATGTGTATTTCGTGACCACCTCCAACCCCAACCCAACGATATCGAAGCGAAGCGAGACCCCTTTTCAGGAGAACATTAGGATTTTGGATTTTAGATTTTGGATTGGAAAACAGATAAATTTCGTAGAGACGTAGCAATGCTACGTCTTATATTGGGTATGTGTTGCTGACAAGAATTATCCAGTGCGATCGCTAAATTCTGGCAACTGTACAGGGTTTTCTTCTAAAACCCTCTTACGTTGGTCGAATATAAGCCTAAAACTGCTCCAAAAAGTCAATCTTCACCGCCAAATTAATCAACCCCTGACCAGTACGCCGATCTGTAATCTCCGCATCATTCAAAGCCACAATCCGGGGTTGACCAGCAATTATGGCAATAATCGCACCCCAGAAGAACCCCCCGTCGTATCACAATCATGATACAACACACCCCTTTCCTCCCGGACAATACTGCAACCATTTTGCATACTTGCAGTCCAACCAGGACCAGCCGTAAAAAACTCATAACCCTTGCGGTTATTATTAGGAAAATCCCCCGAATAACCCACAAAAACATACTTACCCTGATTTCTAGTTAAAGTCGAACTGGGTAAAGCCTTCCAACCTAAATAACCATACTTCAAACCAATCGGCCGATCTAACTTTAACAAAGCCCAATCATTCACCTGACCGTCCAACTCACCACGGGAAAAATCCGTACCATACACAACCTGAGTCACCTCCGCAATATCATCCCGATTTGCCACCTGACCATTAATCACATTTGGTAAAAACAAAATCCTTTGACTAAATTGACCAGTTTCCGGATTAATTACACAATAGGCATTAGTTAACACCACATCATCACTGATTAACGTTCCCGTACAGTGATAACCCTTACCCTGACGGTCAAAACCCTGTACCCGACCAATAGCAGACCAAGGATACTGACGACTCAACATGGGAACCCGGTCATCCCAAGCAATTATCCCCCGTTTTCCTTCACCCTCATCCGGTTTGTTTGACTGGGGTAAATTAGGAGGTTGAAAAGCATTCCCATTACCTTTGATGGGAAAACCCTTCCCATTTCGGACATTAGTATGGTTTTCTGAGTCCGAGGTTGGGTATTCCGAGCATCAACTCGATACCAAGTACCCATAGTAATTACACTGGGGAGGGCGGCAGTCAAAATGGCGATAGACTTGACATTAATTTTCCTAATCATCATTAATTCTCCTAATAGGTTTGTAATAATCCCCCTCGTCCCCATGCTCTGGGTGGGGAGTGTTCCCTGACTGGGTTCCCAGGCCGAGCGTGGGAACCAGTCAATCGGTTTTCCCTCATGCCCATGCTCGGCGTGGGGACGGTTGGGACGAGGCTCTGCCTCGATTGGGAGGCATGAGCCTCCCTGAGTGGGTTCCCACGCTCCGCGTGGGGACCAGTTACAGCCAGCCCCCCTCGTCCCCATGCTCTGGGCAGGGTGGTTTGATACCATGAGAGAATAATATTTCAGAGGTTTGATTATTGACCCAAATTTCTCGTTATGGGACTCAGGGTGCGATATCCACATCTCTGACAAGCCAGGCGATCGCATGCAGCATCGCGATGCGGAATCAG
>CALJJQ010000124.1 GCA_937973965.1 uncultured Calothrix sp.
CTACTGATGTCAAACTGGTCTTCGCTCCAGGGCTTACCATCACGTATACCATCTCGTGAAACAACAACAACAGCTTCGAGACTAGTCCATTTTTTTTGATTGATTCTGGAACTTCAAACACCTGACATTCTCGCCTTACCAATTGTGGTAGGTATTTTGGGCCGAAAACCCGACTTCTTCACGACAAAATCGCTTGCTGGGTGATGGGTACGGGATTTATTCCGTCATTTCTGGTGCGACGACGTAAATCGGCGACATCGGGGGAAGCGTTGATGGCTTCTTCGATGCTGATTTTGCCACTACGCATTAAAGCACATAGGGCATAATTCATGAGTTGCATTCCTTCATGGGTGCTGGATTCCATGAGTTGCCAAATGGCTTTGTCTTCGCCTTTGAGTAAATAATCTTGCATGGTGGGATTATTCAGCAAAATTTCTAGAGCTGCTACTCTGCGTCCGTCGGTGCTGGGGACTAGTTGCTGGGTAATTACCGCTACTAGGGTATCAACAATTTGTACCCGCATCATTGCCTGTTCTTCGGGATGGTATTGGCTGAGTAATCGATCAATGGCGACTAGGGAATTTTTTGTGTGTAGGGTTCCAATTACCAGGTGTCCGGTTTGAGCGGCTTTAATGGCGGTATCGATGGTCAAGCGATCGCGTATTTCTCCAATTAAAATTACATCCGGGTCTTCCCGTAGCACTGACCGTAGGGCATCGTGGTAAGCTTGGGTGTGTAAACCCACTTCTCGCTGGGTAACTAGGGATTTACGGGAGGTATGGACGTATTCGATCGGGTCTTCGATGGTGACGATGTGCTTTTGAAAGTTCTCGTTTAAAAAGCGAATCATCGCTGCGATGGTGGTGGTTTTACCGGAGTTGGTTGCACCGGTGACTAGGACTAAACCCTGTTTGTGACTGGCGATATCCTTGAGTACCGCAGGTAGGCGTAAACTTTCTATGGATGGTACTTCTAGGTTAATTAACCGTAGCACCATCGCTCCTCCTGTCAAGGTTTCAAAACAATTTACCCGACAGCGTACAAAACCAGGATAGAATATTCCCGTGTCTAATTCCTTGGTTTCTAGAAAACGCGATCGCTGGGATGGGGTAAGTAATTCCATCAAGTAGGCTTCAAAGTCCTGGGGTGTGACAATTTCCCCTTTCTGGTAAAGCAAAATCTGTCCACGTACGCGGAATCGTGGCACTTCACCGACTCGAATATGAATGTCGGAAGCTTGCTGAGTATGAGCATCGCGCACCATCTGCTGGATTGTCATAGCACTATTTACGACTATCTCCAACCGTCCATTGGCAAATGAATGGGACGACGAAGGTAAATGGGGCAAACTAGGGTTTGATAAGGGGGACGCGAGCGATTCATCCATTGCTGCTTCCTCGGCAAGAATATATAGAAGACAGGACACAGGAGACAGGATAGGGGAGAAAACAGTTTCTGTTTCGCGACCCTTTTCCAGCACTATCAAGATTTGGGTGTTGCTGAGTCGGAAGATGAGTTTTGATGTGGAGATGTAGCTGTTTGCTAGGTCATTATGGGGGTTTTAATATCCCATACATCAATTCATCCGTCGGATCAGCGTCATCAAAATTTGCATCTGAATTTAGAAGTCACGGATTAAGTTTTTTACAAATAGGAAAAAATTCATGAGTAAAACCAAGCTCAACCGCAAACATACGGAGATAGTTAATCTACAACTATCTTAGTTAATCTCCACGATAGCGCCATACCCTTTACAGTCATTTCACAAAAAACCTAGGGAAGTGTGAATTTATGTGTATTCTCTGGGTATTCTAAGGGTGAAATACCTAGCAAGTAGCTGGTTTGGGTGGGGGGAATTTTTTTGATCGCCTTTATATTTCAATCATCCAGCAACACGATGTATCAGACGCAATGTATTAGACGCAATGTATGCGTCTCTACTACAATCTAAAATCTAAAATCCAAAATGAAAATGGTTCGTCGATTAACAAATTGGTTAGAAAGACGCTTTTGTACACCTGCTTATAGTGGTTGGTTGTTGGGAGGAATTTGTATTTGTTTTTTTGGTGCAGCAATTAATACAATGGCTGGGTGGTTGTATGTAATTAGTGGGATTAGCTGTGCTTTACTATTTGTGGCGGCAATTTTGCCTCCGCGATCGCTTGCGAGTTTATCTGTAGTGCGTCAACCAATCACCCCGGTCACGGTGGGGGATGATTTAAGCGTCACCCTAGAAATTCGCAATTACGGTAAAAAGGATGTACATTTGTTGCGGATTGAGGATAAAATACCAATAGTTTTAGGAAAACCGATTAGTAAACCCATTGATAGAATATTTCCGGAAACCACCTATAGGTGGGAATATATCTATCCTACCTCTCGACGGGGTGTGTACCGTTGGCAAACTGTCGATTTAATTAGTGGCGCTCCTTTGGGGTTATTTTGGTGTCGTCGTTCCCAAGCTTGTTCCGCCATTGCCTACGTTTATCCCCAAATTCTTCCTCTCACCAGTTGTCCAATTATTGACGAACTGGGACGGGATGACAGCAGACGGGAAGATTGGTTTGGTAATCCCTACCAAGCTGCGACGGAAGGTCTAGTGAGGGCAGTACGTCCTTACAAGATTGGCGACCCAATTCGTTTAGTACATTGGCGTAGTAGCGCTCGTTACGGGGAATTACGGGTGCGGGAGTTGGAAAGGATTACAGGGGGACAGGAGGTAATTATTGCCTTGGATACGGGGAGCTCCTGGGATGAGGATAATTTTGAAGCCGCAGTTACCACAGCTGCTTCTTTATGCTTTTATGCTCAACGTCAGGGTTTAAAGGTGCAATTGTGGACAGCAGCAACGGGAATGATTCACGGAAATCGGCAAATTTTAACGGCGTTAGCTGCAACCCATCCCCAAGAGGATATAAACTCAGATTTATCAAGGGAAAAAGCTTTTACCAGTCCCATAATTTGGCTCACCCAGACCCAGCAAACTACAATCAATTTACCACCCGGTAGCCGTCGAATTCTCTGGACAAATAACGATTTATCCAATCCCCAACAGATTCTCAAACGGGATATCCCCGGTATGATTATGGAACCCTATACAGACCTGGTGATGCAGTTACAAACAAGGGTATAGGGAGTAGCCGTCATGTAGTGCTTAGACGAGAATGTATGAATGTATGAAAGTGGTTGTTTCCCTACTCACTACCCCTTTTTAAGTCAGTCCCCCATGTCGTTTAACCCAAACAAGAAAATAGCTCATTACTACTCCCCTGAAGACGACCCACCGGGTCATCTCTACTCCCTACTCCCTACTCAATCATGAAAGAAAAGATAAATAAATTTTTATCAGATAATTCTGATTATTTAGATATTATTCAGCAAGCAGTGGCAGCTAGGAATCCACAAGTTTTAGTGCGTCCGGGTGCGAGTAATGTGGTATCTGCTTTATTAAATGCGGAAATTGTGGCAAAAAAGCAACGGCTGAATTACGAATTTGAAAGTTTAAGTGGACAATGGCGCTTGTATTTTGCAACGGGTACTAAAAAAGCGCAGCAAAGAGCAGGAATTGTTTTAGGGAAAGGGTTTTATCTGCCTCAGTTCGTTTCAGCTTATATTGGTTTTGAACCGAATCATCACACGAAAAATATTGGCATAATTACCAATCAAATAGAATTAGCTGGATTTCGATTGAAATTGACAGGATTGTGTAAATATTTAGAGCAGAAAAATTTACTAGCATTTGATTTTGAACAGATAGAAATATCTTGCTTAAATCGGATTATTTATCAAGGAAAAATTGGTAAAAGAGGAAATGCTCAAGATTTTGCACAACAACCCATTGCGAAATTACCATTCTTTGCATTTTTTTTAGTCACCGAAGATTTTATCGCCGCACGGGGACGGGGTGGTGGTTTAGCAATTTGGGTAAAATAGGAAAGCAGACGCGATCGCCATCTTTTTGATAATTTACCCTACAGGCATCTACAATTGATGAACCAAGGATAGGGAAAACAAGTAGTCTGATGTTTGCAAATGTACATACTGTTCCTCCTTGGTATTTGGTATGATTAAGGAGCTATGCCATCCCATCATTAAGGAGTGATGTATGCACGTTCCCGATGGTTTTATCTCCGTCCCGGTTGCACTGGGAACAGGTTTGGTAAGTACAGGTGCGATCGCCATTTCCCTCAAATATTCCCAATTCCCCTTCAGTCAAAAAACAGCACCTATTTTCGGTTTCACGACAGCTTTGATTTTTGCCGCTCAAATGGTGAATTTTCCCGTCACTGGTGGTACAAGTGGACACCTATTAGGGGGAGTTTTGGCGGCAATTATTCTGGGAAGTCCCTGGTTAGCAATCCTATCTACTGCTTTAGTTTTAATGATTCAAGCAGTCTTTTTCGCTGACGGAGGAATTACCGCTTTGGGTGCAAACATCCTCAATATCAGCGTCATTGGTGTTGGGGTGGGTTGGGGGTTAACCCAAATTCTCCGAACCCAATTTGGTAATTCCTGGAACCGTTTACCTCTATTCGCAGGAATCGGTGCAGGAATCAGCGTCGTCATGGCTGCGATCGCTTGTAGTATTGAGTTAGCCCTTTCCCATACCGTACCCCTAGGTGTGGTGTTACCAGCAATGACTGGCATACATATTTTAATTGGGATTGGTGAAGGGTTAATTACAGCTGCGGTGATTGCTGGTTTAGTTAAATTTAGACCGGATTTATTTGTCGAAATCGAACAACCCCTGAAGGGATGGTTGATACCCGTTACTGGAATTTACTTGGTTGCTGCGATCCTATCCCTCTTTGCATCATCATGGCCAGATGGTTTAGAAGCAGTTGCAGAACAAGTTGGTTTCGCTGCATTAGCGGAAAATATTCGTGTAGTCGTTCCCACTCCCTTTGCTGATTATCGTATTTCCGGGTTAGATATTTTAGGTACAAGTATTTCTGGAACTGTTGGTGCAATTATTTGTTTTTTGACAGCCTTTGTGATGATCAAATTTACCCAGAGCGTAAATAGCGATCGCAATATTGTCAAACCCTAGTTTGTATGGGTTGACCTCCCAACTACTTTGGGTTATAAACCAGCAATTTTAATATCTCTACAACTGGAACCTTCGCCTCATTCTCATGGTATCAACCACCCTGCTCTCCGATATCAGAGAGGGGCAGAAAAATCCCTAGTTTTAACCAGAAATCAATGTTTCCCAAGCTTCTCTCCAAAAGTAGAGAGAATTGGAGAGGAGTTATTGGAATCCGTCGTAGCAAGCTTCTCCGCAGGAGTACTCATGTTAAAAGAGAATCGGTATAAATGCGCGATGAGCGCTACTACGTGCCTTTTTTAACCTATCAAAATTAATGACATGGAGTATTAGTACTTCACGCCGAAATTCGATGGGTGAAAACTACTCCCTGTACAAAAGACCCGACGGGTTGTCTCTCCCTACTCCCTACCCTGACAAAAAGACTTTTTCCGCAGACCCTAACTACAAGGTGTAGGTAAAATCCTCAATCAACATCCCTGGAACCACACTTCCTCCCAGATGTCTTCCCTCATAGGTTCCTACTTCCGGGATAAATTCTTGAAAATTGGTTAAATCCAGCAAATTCTCCCCCCAAAAGCGATAAAGGGTATCATCAAAGCGCAAATCCTCAATTGGTGCAACTATTTCTCCCCCAGACACCCAAAAACAAGCATACCGGGTCATTCCCGTAATCCGTCCCGCATGGAGGTCACTCCAGTTTAAATAATGCAGATTCGATACGTATAAACCCGTATCTAGCCGAGATAATATTTCCGATGACGATAAACTTCCTGGAGGTATTTCCAAAGCTCTGAGGGACTCAGAACTATTAGCACCATTAGGGACTTTGCCATATTCCTTAGCGGTGCGAGAATTTATTAAAGTATTTACTAATACACCATTAGCAAAGACTGGTAACTGGACATCAGTCATTTCACCAAATTCATTGAAGCGAGGAACAAGTCCCCGTTGAAAATTCTCCATTAAAGTAAATTTCGGAGAAAGGGTTTTTTCGTGACGAGCTAGGGGAATGAGGGAACTATTACCCTGTTGGATATCCGCTTCGCTGATTCCTCCCCAGGATAACATCGCTGCTAAATCCGCGATCGCAGCTGGTGCAAAGTAGGTGCGGTATTGTCCTTTGGGGATTGATTTCACTGGACGGGAGAGAAGTTGTAGCTGTTGTTTTGCAGCTTGAATTTGACTGGTAAATTGCTCTAGATCCCAATTACTTCCAGCAACAAAACCCTTGACGGCTTTCCCATCAGGGTTAAACAGGGAATAATCTAAGGTAAAGGTGTCGGTGGCAAACCAGTGTCGTTGACCACAGGAATCAGCATAGGCTTTAATAACTGCACCTCCAGCATAAATACCAGTAAAATCTAAGCCGGAGACGGGTGTGAGTATGGTTGCTGCTAAATCATCGCTGGTGAGCAAGTTACCTTGATTCACTTCCCGACTCTGATTATTTCCAGTTGGTAAAACCACATAGGGATCAGCAGGTAGGGTGGGTAATTCTTGCTGTAATTCCTGCAAGGCAATTTCTGCTTGTTGCCAATCCCGTTGAAAATCACCTGTAAAGGGAAATTGACGATAAGCGCTACGGGAATCATCCATCAAGGTTAATTTTACCCATCCATCTGCTACCGACCCAGTTTGTCGAACTTGAGCATGGTTAAATCGGGTAAATTGACTACGTTCCCCATTTAATTTCAGTGTAAATCCTGCTGGGGATGGTTTGTGGGTTTGTAGTTTCTCAGCTAACTGATTGAAACTGGTTTCTAAATTAGATAAATCGTCAGGGTTCATTTTGGATTTTAGATTTTAGATTGGGAATATAAGGGAAACAGGAGGATTTGGGATTTGATACAAATTTGTCAACAGAATGGGACAGATGAATGATGAATATGTGTAGAGACGTAGCAATGCTACATCTCATATTCTGGATATATTGCCAACATTTTTGCAATCGGTATTAGATTTTGGATGGGGAGTATAAGGCAATACGGTTCAGTTAGAGCCGAAAATTTGGAAATTTGTAGGCTGGGTTGAGGAACTTAAATTCTTCGGGGAGACCGAATACAAAAGGGGAATGGAGAAACTAAAGGATTTTGCTGAAAATCTTGGATGCTGCCTTCCTCAACACCAATCAACCACCTCCAAAAACTTCCACATTCCCAATCACACAAGTCGGGGAACCATGACCGACCCAAATAGCTTGATTTGGTTCTCCTTTACCACAAAAGGGAGTACCATACATTTGCCAAGTTGACTGACCACCGACCTTGAGTAAATTTTGCCAAAATTCCGGTGTTGTTGCGCGATAATTGGGATTACGCAGGGTTTTCGTTAATTTACCATTTTCGATTAATTTACCGTACTCACAACCAAATTGGAATTTATAACGACGGTCATCAATTGACCAGGAGCGATTGGATTCCATATACACCCCATACTCAATATCGGCAATTATGTCTTCAAAACTTCCTTGACCAGGTTCCAAATTCAGATTCGCCATCCGGTCAATGGGGGGACGATTCCAAGAACATGCTCGCGCACAAGCGACACCAGGAACACCCGAACGAGCTTGACTTTCTAAACTTCCCAAACCCCTTTTTAATACACCTTCTTGAATCAAATATTCCCGCTTGGCTGTTGCTCCTGTATCATCAAATCCATAGCTAGCAATCTCCCCGGTCACGGTAGGGTCAAAGGTAATATTCATTAAGGGTGAACCATAAACTAGGTTGCCAAAATCCTCCAACTTGACAAAACTTCCTCCAGCATAATTACGTTCATCCCCTAAAATCCGGTCAATTTCCAAGGGATGACCCACACTTTCATGGATTTGTAACATCATTTGGTCAGGGGCTAATACCAAATGGGTGCGGGTATTGGGACATTCTTCCGCCGTTAATAATTCCACTGCCTGTAGACCGATTTGCTCGACCCGTTGCCATTGATTCACATCTGAAAATAGTTCCATTCCCCCTTGATAGGAATGGGCTTGCCAACCGTTACTTGTTCGTTGTTGGGTAATTAATCCATCTTGGGCTGTCGCACCGTAATAGGAGCTAATCAGGAGGAATTTTTGATATACTTGGGAACCGTTGGAACTGACAAACCAGGTTTCGCGATCGCTGGTGACTAATTCGGCTGCTGTTTGGACTATTTTGTCACTAACTTTCAGGTGTTGACAGGTTTTGATGAGATGGTCATTGATTTCCCCGGCACTGAGACTATCAAAGTCATCTCGATAGGGGGAAATATATTCTCCCACCACCTGGGGACGGGTCTGTTGGGGAAAAAATTTATGGATGGATAAATTTCTGACACTGATTGCCTGTTGGTAGGCTTTTTTTATCGCTGTTTCTAAGGCTTGGGGTGTGCAGGAATTAGTCGCAGCATAGCCGATGCTACCATCGACAATTACCTCAACCATTGCCCCCATTGTGGAGCTTTTACCGTTGATTTGGGGAATCCCATCACGGACAAATCGATTTGTTGCTGATTCTTTCACCGCTCGAATGCCAACCCAATCAAGTGGTAGCAATTCTACATTTGCGATCGCTTGTTTTAGTTCAGACCACATAGAACCCATGACGTGTGTTTGGAGAAAAAGTAATAGACTGCTGAAAGTATGAAAGTCATACCTCGTCCATCATCAAAACCGCAGTTTTTGTCATTGCGACTCAGAATTACGGTTCTCAAAGTGGATCGGGTTGAAGTCAGTATATTTTTATGAGCTAATAATCCCTGCTTCCGAGATTTTATCGAGATTCACTCTCGCTGCTTTTGGGAGTAAATTCCCATTCTAAAGCTATTTGTTTTTTTTTCTCAAGGCTAAATATTGCTTTTATGGATAATCTCTCCGATGCTCGTCAATTTGCTCCCGCAACCCAGCGCAATCGCCAACCGATTTTGCAACTACTATCCCAAGTTCTACCTCCTACGGGCACTGTTTTAGAAATTTCTAGCGGTACGGGAGAACATGCGGTTTATTTTGCTCCCCAACTCAAACCCCGTAAATGGATTCCCTCTGACCCCAATCCCACGGCAAGAGCAAGTATTGCAGCTTGGTCTCAATACGCACCTAGTGATAATTTATATCCACCTCTGGATATCGATGCCCAAAGTCCAGTCTGGGCTATTGAACCATTGGCAACTTCCCAATGGGAATACTTTTCCCACCTCCAGGATTTCCCGATTACGGCAATCGTCAATATCAATATGATCCATATCTCTCCAATGAAATCCTGTTTCGGTTTGATGGCTGGTGCAGAGCGAATTCTCCCCCCAGGAGGTATTTTGTATATGTATGGCCCCTATAAATACAACCATCAACACACCGCACCCAGCAATGAAGCCTTCGATCTGTCTTTGCGATCGCAAAATCCTGATTGGGGTGTACGTAATTTACAAGATGTAGTTCAAATCGCTCACAACCATAATCTAGAGTTGATGCAAGTCTATGATATGCCTGCAAATAATCTATCGGTGGTTTATCGTCGTCTCTAAGTCTTGCTCATCAAACTTTTTGTGAATTCATTGGTTCGAATATACTAAATAATCCAGCAAAATTTGTACAGGGTTATTTTGGGGGGTCATTTTCGCAATAAATTGACCTATTCTCAATATTTTTGCGATTAATTTCTATTAAAAACACGAAAAATATAGGGTTTCAGAAATGGATAAAATTTTGAATATCTTTTTTGCTAAAATTGATTATAATCCCAAGGGGGCGTTTAGGGATTTAGCAACAGACTTGATTTCCGGGATAAAAGCTACTGTGTTGACAGTGATGGATGAGAATATTTGAGTTATAAATAGGGTCTGCTGTTTGCGAAGCGTAGCACTAGCTGTAAAAGTCTTTTCGTGAGGGTAGGGAGTAGTCCGTGACGGGAGTAGGGAATAGTTTTAACCTAAAAAAACCACTTTTGCTTGGCTCTAAAAAATTATAAATGCAAGGTTGTTGAGTTCCATACACCTATTTGGAAAGCACTTTTTACGACTAAAATCCCCTCAAATTCTTGTGATATATAGAGACGCGATATATCGCGTCTTTGCTATTTTTCAGCAAGCCCTAAATAAATGTATCCATCATTTCTGTTTTGACAAATCAGTAGGTGGTCGGACACTATACCCGACTTCCCACCCATCATTTTTGACCAGTGCGAGTATTAGGTGACTGGTAGCAAACGGAACCAATCGCGGTACTCGAATAAAATGCGATCGCGTTCGCGATTAAATAAATCTGGATCGATTAAATCGTTTTCTCCACCGTTATTTGCTGCACCATTGCCAGCTGCTTGCGGAAAGATTGCCGATGGTAATTCTAATTGGTTGACAGCGTTAGCTGAATTAAAATTAACAGTTTTCACTTCAGTACTATTTTCATAGCTATCCATGACAAATGAAGTCGGGAGTGAATTGCTGACAATTACGGCAACATCCATCTTTGCCGACGGGGAATTGTACAAATCATTAATCCGATCCGTCAAGCCATTGTCATCGAATCTGGGGACAGAAATAAACCGGGAATCACCATTATTAAAATCGTACCCAAAATCGTAACCAGGAGTCAGAGCTAAGGAACGATTAAACGTCAACCCTTCATATCCAAACGATTCACCAGACGTATTTACAGACCAATCAAATCGAGAGGAAACAGAATTTTTCGACGTATCCGTCAAAATTCTGCGCACGTCCCCATCAGTCAGATTGGGATTGGCACTCAACATTAAAGCGACCACCCCAGCCACATGGGGAGTTGCCATTGATGTACCACTATAGGCGGCATATTGATTATTCGGTAGAGTTGAGTAAATATTCACCCCTGGTGCAGTCACATAGGCAAGTTCCTTGCTTCCAGCACGATTAGAAAAATCCGCCATATTTCCATTCCGATTCACCGCACCCACCGCAATCCCGTAATTTTCCGCATAACGAGCTGGATATATCGGTTGAGAACCCCCACTATTCCCCGCAGCCATCACCACAATCACATTACGACTGCTAGCATACCGCACTGCATTTTCCATTTCCTGACTATAGCTTCCTCCCCCCAAACTCAAATTAATCACATCAGCCCCATTATCCACGGCATAATAAATTCCTTTAGCGATCGCGGAATTTGTCCCCGAACCGTTATCATCCAAAACCTTAACTGGCATAATTTGGGCATCATAGGCAATACCCGTCACACCAAAACCATTATTTCCCCCAGCGATAGTCCCTGCAACATGGGTTCCATGACCATCAATATCCAAACTATTGTCATTATTCGCGTCAAAATTCCAACCGAACACATCATCAATAAAGCCATTGCCGTCATCATCAATACCGTTATCAGGAATTTCACCGGAGTTCCTCCAAATATTGCGACTTAAATCCTCATGATTACGGTCCACTCCCGTATCCAAAACCGCCACAACAATTCCTTGTCCGCGATAACCCCTAGCCCAAACAGACGGTGCATTCACCAAATCCGCACCCCAATTATTACCACCAAGATTAGGAACATCCGCAAACCGCTCTTGATTAATAGCTCTTGCAACCGCAGCCGATGCATCAATTAGACCATAACCATCCGTAGAGCTATAGCCGGAATCATTAGGAGTATCGGGACGAAAAAAGTCCCAACCAAAATCCCATGCTTGAGTAGATAGTTGGTCTGCTGGGGTTTCTATATTGGGATTGAGGTCTTGATGGATATAACTGGAGTAGCTGCGATTTCCCTGGTACAAATTATTCTCAATCAACCCAGAAAAATTATCGGTAGTAGAAATATAACTAGTATTTAAAGATTGGTGGGACAAAGTATAGTAATTATTTGATAATTCTAGAGACATACTGTATTTCCCTCAGTACATGATAAATTCTTCATCAGATGCAGAAATTATGAGATTTTAGATTGTAAATTCTCCATTATTTCCAGAAATAAAACTGCTTACTCTGTACCATCGAGAAAATATCTCATAGAAGTGGACTACAGCAGTCCGAAGGGGATTTGTGAAATCTTAAATGTAGGGTTGTTAACGGTTAACAGTCACCAATCATCAGTCAACAGCACGCTATTTTTCATGACTTAAATCGATTCTCTTGTACTTTGAAATAAATGAAACTAGAATAATCAACGGTTACAGCCCCTAATATGTAGCAAGCATTAGCGTAAACGATATTAAATCGGATTGCTGTATATTTCTTTAAACTCAATCAATGGTCATTTTTCAGTATCTGTGAAAAATATCACCATGAAGATTTTTGATTTTTTACTAGTAGAAGAATGGAGGAGTATCTCAAAAATGTAAGAGGATGCTTTCCAAGTTGAACTTAATGCTTAAAAAGCTCGTTTTTTAGGAGTAGGGAATTGGGGTAGTTGATAATGATAAATATACCCTTTGAACCTCTTGAGCGTCTTTAATAACTGGTTGATAAAGCATGTATTAATACTTGACTAACATCCTCTAAAAATATATTTTGTCATTGTGAGTGCAATGAAGTAATCGTAAAATCTATCACTCAGAACGAGTCTATCGATTGCTGAAGGTCGTACTTCCAATGCAATGACAAGATTATTCTTCCAGCGAGCAATAAAATTTGGGATGCACCGAATAAAGGTATCATGTAAAATGGCATGAGGAAATCGCTAATGGTACGATACCTGCATTGTTTTTAGACGAGTGTCATTTACTATGGGGGACTGATGTGGTTATGCATGGGGAAACCGTAAGGAACGTGTTGAAGTTCCGATAAAATCAGACAAGTCAAGACAGACATATTACGGTTCGTTTGATTACCAAAGTAAGCAGTTTACACTTCAACAATATCCTCAAGGTGATAATCAGCATACAATTGAATTTCTCGATTTTTTACGCGAGCAATTTGAGGGTTCAAGACTTTATATGATTTGAGACAGTGTACCCGATCATCGTTAGACTGAAATATGCGATCTTATTTGAGAAAGCATTTATGTACGGATAATTCTGTTCACGAACTATTGAGGATTGCTATAGTAGTTTGAGGATGATGGGATTACTTCCCTTTGGTCGCAATGACTGATAGTGCTATTTTTGGTAGCAACTTGGCATCAGCAGTTGAATAAAAGTTTAAGCGTATAAGTAAATTGAGAAGAAATTACGTTATTTATTTATATCCCAAATGTCATTACTACAAAAGAAGGAACATCACCAAATTAAGGTCAGTAATCAGTTCACTGTCACAAATCATCAAAAGTTACTTTTATTATTTGCCTGTTTATTGATATTTCTAATACTGACATTTTTACTAGATATAGCTTTGGGTTCTGTTCACATACCCCTAACAGAAGTCGTCAATATATTGCTGGGAAAAACAGCTAGTAAATCAACTTGGACAAGTATTGTTTGGAAATTTCGTTTACCTAAAGCCTTGACTGCTATGTTTGCTGGTGCTGCTTTAGGTGTAAGTGGTCTCCAGATGCAAACGCTTTTTAAAAACCCTTTGGCTGGTCCTTTTGTCTTGGGAATTAGTTCTGGTGCTTCTTTAGGGGTCGCTTTGGTGTTACTGGGTGCAAATTTAGCTGGTGTGGGGGGATTTTTAGCTAGTTGGGGAATGTTTGCGGATTTAGGCTTGGTAGTTGCAGCGAGTTTGGGTGCTGGTTTAGTACTAGGTTTAGTTTTATTTGTGTCTCGTCGGGTTGCAGATACGATGACTTTGTTAATTTTAGGTTTATTATTTGGTTATGCCACCAGTGCTTTAGTAAGTATTTTATTGCATTTTAGTGATGCACAACAAAGCCAAGCTTATCTAAGCTGGACGTTTGGTAGTTTTGCTGGGGTGACATGGCAACAAATGCCGATTCTAGCTATTACAGTTACCTGCGGATTACTAGTTGCCAGTTTGCTATCTAAACCTTTAAATGTATTACTGGTAGGTGAATCCTACGCCTTTACCCTCGGCTTAAACCTGCAAAAGACACGATTTTGGATTATTACCAATGCTTCTATTTTAGCAGGAGTTGTCACGGCATTTTGTGGCGCGATCGCATTTTTAGGTGTTGCTGTCCCCCATTTGTGTCGCAGTCTGTTCCATACCCATGACCATCGGGTGTTAGTACCTGGAGTAACGTTGATGGGAGCTATTTTGGCTTTGATGGCAGATTTATTGTCGGGATTACCTGGAAATCAACTGGTTTTACCCCTGAATTCGGTGACGGCTTTGATTGGTACTCCTGTTGTTGCTGGGGTGATTTTACGCCGGTATTATCAGTAAGGGAATGGGGAGTTGGGAATTGGGAGTAGTAAGAAAATCAATTCATGACTCTATGCTTATCACTCACTTGCTGAAAATACATCTAACCTGTATTTCTCACAAGTTTGGGGATGAGTTTTGCAAAGCCTTAATTAGATTAGAATATATTTTAGAAGTTTTGGATTTTTAGCTATGGTGCAGAGTAAATATAGAAACCCGGATTTTGCGGGGGTTTGAAAATGTTGTGAGAAATCCGGGTAAAGTCGTGATATATTTCATTGCGACAATATTAATAATTGATGATAATTAGCTTTAAATCAACTCTTCATGGTGGTTTGACGCAAAAATAATTCATTCCCACTCCCTACTCCCTATTTTCCAATATTCCGAAAAAACTCCTCCACAACTGTGTTAAATTCATCTGGGTTACTTAAAAAAGCCCAGTGATTTCCTGGAACTTGGCGAATTTGTAGATTAGTCAAATACTTTTTATAGGGTTTTAATTGCCATTCTTGACGATTCACTCCTTTGGTTGGTTGAATAAACAAAGTCGGAATCTGAATATTCGTAATTAAACCGGGTACTCGTAACACTTGCTCAAATACCCCATCACGAGCTGCAATGGTAAACTTACTCCCCCAAGTACCGTCGGATTTCTGTTCAATGCTGTGATGGAATGCTTGAGCTTGAATCGGACTCCATCCAGCATATTGGTATAAACTTTTAGCTTTAGTTTCAGCCGCTTCATAACTGGGAAATGGTCCCATGCCTTGTAAAAAGGGTAAAACACGATATAAAAGCGGAAAAGTAATTTGAAAAATACTGGGAATTTTCCAAATAAAAATGGGATCAACTAACACCATCGATGTGAAAATTTGCGGTTTTTCTCGTCCCCAAATCGCTGCTAGTTTACCACTCCAGGAATGACCCACCACATGAACAGATGACCAACCCTTGTAGGTCAGTAATTTTTCTAAATCCGCGATCGCACTTGTAAAGGTATAGTCAGTTTCCGGTTTACTACTATCCCCGTGACCGCGCATATCCGGGGCAATTACATGGTACCCTTGGGTGGCAAAATATTCTCCTACTCCAGCCCATACCCAAGCATTATCTGCTAATCCGTGCAACAATAGCAACGGTTTTCCACTTTTACCCCATTCGAGATAGGAAAGGTCTATTTCTCCTGTAAACAGACATTTACGAATCATACCCTATTTCCCACTTACCAATTTTAATTCGGGACCAATGGGAATGATACCACCTGGATTTAAAGGAAATAAGTTACCATAATAATCTTGTTTGACCTGTTCAATGTCGCATGTTTCCGCTACACCCGGTAGTTCATATATATTTTGCAAATACAAACTTAAATTTTCATAGTCTTGAATCCGACGCAAATTACATTTAAATAATCCATAGTAAACGACATCAAATCTAAATAAAGTTGTAAATAAACGTACATCTGCCAGGGTAATTTTATCACCACATAAATAGGTATAGGAATGGGTTTTTAAAAACTTGTCTATCTCATCTAGGGTTGTAAATAATTCCCGCACTGCTGTCTGGTAGGCTAATTGGGTTTGGGCAAATCCACAACGGTAGACTCCATTATTGACGGTATGATATATTTTCTCATTCCATTGCTCTATTTCTGCTCGTAAATCTTTTGGATATAAATCTAATTCGGGATGTTTGGCAAATTGATTAAATTCCGAATTTAACATAATGATAATTTCTGCACTTTCATTATTCACAATGGTTTGGGTTTGGTTATCCCAAAGTACGGGAACAGTGCAGCGTCCTTGATATCCCGGTTGGGCTAAATTGTATAATTCCGGTAAGGTTTGACAACCTCTTTCTATTTCGGAAAATACCCAAATACCCCTATCTCCAACTGGTTTGACAATGGTAACTGGTAAGGCTGCTTCTAAACCCTTGATAGCGCGGACAACTAAAGTGCGATGTGCCCAAGGACAACCTGTCCCCACATATAAATGATACCTTTGTTCACCCGGTTGATAGATATGATTTTCTTGCCGCTTAATCCAATTTCTCAATTGACTTTCTGGACGAATATAAGCTCCATTTTCTCCCTTTGGTGCGAGATTTTGCATCATCATTTGCCACATCTTCGTCCAGACAAATTTACCGGTTTTTATGAGTAGCTCTGATGGCAGTTTTTGATTTCTAGTTGACATGGGAATCAAAGATTGATTTTGCAGATTTCTCTCAGTTACCTAAAACTTACAGGGATTAGGGAGTAGTGGGAAAATCGACCCATTACTCAATGAAGAGTTTATTTCTTGTGCCTTACCAGTAAATACGTAAATCAATATCAACATGGTGATTAATAAATCTCACTATTTATGATGTTATTTGCAGTCTATTTTCATCGACTTATCTGGTAATACCAGAACTTACAGTCTCAAGTGTATGTCAGTATAGTAGAGTATTAGATGATACTGAGTGAAATTTATTTTTAACTCCCTCAAGGTACAAGATTCCTGTTACATTGCCATAGTAATTCAGATCAAAATAGTTCCGGATTGGGTATTCATAATTTGTAATTATCCAAGACCTGAAATGATTGACGTTCTCGTCATCATTGTTTGTTGGTGAGTGTTTTCAAGGGTGATAGCTAGACCATTGGAATCGCGATCGCAAAACCTCATAGGTGATTAATCAAACACCTGAAACAATATAGTTACTTAGTAAGATGCGCAATTCCTAAATATTTGCGCCATTTTTCTTCCCCTAGCCACTGCTCCTGCATCCTGTATTTTATAATTCTCTTACCACTATTTTTTTACCAACATTGTAGTCATGGGGCAATCAAGAAGGCTGAGTAAACTGGGTGCTTATTTACGTCCACATTGGCGAGAAGCTGGATTGGGTATTGTAGCCCTATTCACGGTGAATGGATTGGGTGTGTATATTCCCCAATTAATCCGTAACTGTGTAGACCAGCTTTCCATCAGTAATTTTACTGATGGTGAGTTGTGGGAATTTGTGTTGCCGATTATATCCTTGACGGCGGCAATGTGGTTAATACGGATGGCTTCGAGGATTTGGTTGTTTGGGGTGGGACGACAGGTGGAGTTTGACCTGAAGCAGAAAATCTTTCAACATTTGTTATCGATGGAACCAGCGTATTTTGCTACGAATACGTCGGGGGATTTGATTAGTCGTGCGACTAGTGATGTGGATAATATTCGCCGTTTGTTGGGTTTTGCGGTTTTGAGTTTGGCGAATACTATATTTGCCTATGCCCTAACTTTACCCTATATGTTGGCAATTAGTGTTACCATTACCGTTGCTTCCTTGGCTGTGTATCCGGTGATGTTTTTGCTGGTACACCTATTTAGCGATCGCCTGCGCAATGAACAAGCTACAGTTCAAGGTCGCATTTCTGAGTTAAGTGAATTAATTCAAGAGGATGTGAGCGGAATTGCTTTAATTAAAATCTATGCCCAGGAGGAAAATGAACGTCGAGCTTTCACCCGCAAAAACCAAGCCTTATTAAATGCAAATATCCAACTTGCTAAAAGTCGTAATACCCTATTTCCCCTAATTGGGGGTTTAGCAAGTATTAGTTCATTGATTGTGATTTGGTTAGGTGCTGGACGGATTGCAGATAATAGTCTGACTGTTGGTGATTTTATTGCTTTATTATTGTATGTGGAGCGGTTAGTTTTTCCCACGGCTTTGTTAGGATTTACGATTACCGCATTCCAACGGGGTGAAGTCAGTATTGATCGCATTGAAGCGATTTTAAGTACCCAACCAAAAATTTACGATTTTGTACCCACTCAACCCCTCCCCCAAAATCAAGTCATGGGGAAACTGGAAGCCAAGCACCTAAATTACCAGTACCCTGGTAGCAAGGAACCCGCATTAGCTGATATCAACTTCCGGATTGCACCGGGGGAAACCGTCGCCATCGTGGGAGCGATTGGTTCGGGAAAATCCACCCTTGCCAACAGTTTAACCCGTTTAATTGATATTCAACCAGGACAGTTATTCCTAGATGGAATTGATATTACAAAAATTTCTCTTGCGGATCTACGTAGTGCGATCGCCTATGTACCCCAAGATAGTTTCTTGTTTAGTACCAGTATCAAAAATAATATTCGCTTCGGTAAACCTCTGTGTGATATCTATACTGTGGAAGATGCGGCAAAAACAGCCCAAATTCATCCAGAAATTCTCAACTTTCCCCAAAAATATGACACAATAGTCGGAGAAAGGGGAATTACCCTATCCGGTGGACAACGACAACGAACCGCTCTTGCTCGTGCATTGGTGGTTGATGCACCGATTCTGATTTTGGATGATGCTCTTTCGAGTGTTGATAACCAAACCGCAACCACAATCCTGAACAATCTTTCCCAGGGAACCCAACGGAAAACTGTTTTATTTATTACCCATCAACTTTCTGCTGCTGCAACTGCTGATCGAATTTTCGTCATGGAACATGGGAAAATTGTCCAAACGGGAACTCACCACGAATTGATTCAACAACCTGGACTATATCAAAGCCTGTGGAATCAACATCATGTGGAGGAGTTACTACATTAGTTATAGAAGTCGGGTTTTTAAAAACCCGATTTCTTCAGTTAAGTAGTTAAGCAGAATTAATTACACAAATAAATGATACCATTAAATGGATTCAGCTTGTTTTATGGATAAGGTCTTATTATGTTCTTTATCAAAGAAATAAATTCCCTTTCTTGGAAACTGCTAGAAAGGATATAT
>CALJJQ010000125.1 GCA_937973965.1 uncultured Calothrix sp.
GCAAGCGTCACAAAATAAGGTCAACTGGCACATACCTTTGAATATGAGTTTAATGTGTGTAATCCTTAATTTATAAACCTTACGTCTGAATTCAGCCAATGTGATAGTTTGACTGAAAATGTGCCAGTTGCGTAAGTCCTGCGGTGGTAACGTTTTGCCAGAGTCTGTGACCCATTTCATCCCTAGTTATACTTTATAAAGCTGCGATTAGCGGCTCAAAAAACAGATTCCCTCAACCCTCTATCCAGTTATGAGAATATTAATTTCCAGCCAACTGCTCCCAGTTAATTTCTAAGGATAATTCATGACTAGCTGCCTCATGAACACGAGCTTGTAATTTCGCTGAACCTAACCTAGGCAATTCGAGGCTGAACCAGTCTCAATTATATCATTTATCAAAAGCTTGACAAATACCCTGACTATTTATGATAAACACAAAAGACGCTCCTGCAGAACGTCTTTATCTGGATTTATTGGAAAAACATTACTTTTATTTAATGTTCTACTTTGTATTGCCAAATGCCAGGAAATATTAAAAACTTTCACAAACAATGACAATTACTCAAATATCGATTCCAATTCTATTTTATTTATAAGCTCTGAAGAAAGCCGATAACACCATGACCAGTGAATACTTCTAAGGCAATCAAAGAAATAAATCCAATCATTGCTAAACGACCATTCAATAGTTCCGCGTAGGGTGTGAATCCTGTACGTCCACCTTGCTCATCTACATATACCTTTGGTTCAAGAGCAAAGTTGTTGAGTTTACCGGTTTCGTCTACAATCGCGCCTTTGTAAGTCATCTGAAAATTTTCCTAGAATAATTGCTGTGTTTTGTATGTTAACTATTGTAAACTATAAATTAATTTTTGTAAACGAAATTAAGGAATTATTTAGAATTGGATGGGGCAAAAGGGGGGTATGATGTAGGGCTGAGAGGAATCACAACTGTTGCTGAGTTTAGGTTTTAGTTGCTCATGGAAAGATTTCGCGTCGAGGTTCTTGCTCAAACGACAAATCCGCAGCAGGTGATTTACGCGGCAATGCATCAGGATTACACAGATGGGTTTGTGTATGATGAGCGCGATCGCTTTCCCAGTGAGGAAAAATGTGGTGAGATTATAGTAAATCGCTTACTAGCTGGAAATAGAGGGCATTTTGGATGCTTAGAACACCCGCAAATAGTCTTTAACTGTGGGTACTTTCCCCATAGCGTCATGCAACAAGCTCGTACCC
Organism: uncultured Calothrix sp.; assembly: GCA_937973965.1. Taxonomy (GTDB): domain Bacteria; phylum Cyanobacteriota; class Cyanobacteriia; order Cyanobacteriales; family Nostocaceae; genus NIES-3974. The sequence continues at coordinate 1,240 of CALJJQ010000125.1, forward strand.
ATCGTGTCGGTGTATCATTCGATGTCCAGTCCTACCGTTATACGGGGATGCAGGTAATCGATGTAGCTGATGGGAAGAAAGACGTGGAGGATGTTTTTTACCTGCGTCCTGCCGGTGATTACACAGATAGGCAAGGTAAAAAATATCATTACTCAGCCCAACAAAGACAAGCAGACCTGGAATGGTGTGTAGAAGCAGCAAAAAGGTATAAAGCTGACTTTGAAGCGGGGATGTCGGAAGAACATGCACGGGGAAAAGTCCCCTTTGACTATCGTCAGCATTTTGTTGTTAGTTTTAATTTGCGATCGCTGCTTCACTTCCTTGATTTACGTTACAAGAAAGACGCACAGCTGGAAATTCAGAAACTGTGCGAGTTGATGTTTCCCCATTTAGCAGCATGGACACCCGCGATCGCCCAATGGTACAAAGAAAATCGTCTGGGTAAGGCTAGGTTATCTCCTTGAGTAGAAGACAGGAACATCTCCCTCCTACTGGTTAATTTCCAATAACCCATCGGGAGGTGTAATTTCCATCCTTTTACCGGAAATATCAACTACAGGGACGATGGCTTCCACAAAGGGAATTAATATATTTGGTTGCTGATGATTATGATTCTCTGTATCATCTACCCATCTTTCTACTTCCAGTAAATCATTCCCTGCAGGAATCACATTCACTACCACACCCACCAATTGATTATTTTCCTGGATGTAAACCTGACAACCAACTAAATCCGCAATATGGTATTCTCCCTCCTCCAGTTGCGGACGGTCATCTTCTCGCACCAAAATTCGACATCCCCGCAACTCTTCCGCAGCATTACGATTTGTCACACTAGCTAACTTGATTAAATATAAATTCTTTCCTTCTAAATAACTACCAGCAATTAGTTGTACGGATATCGGTTCGGTTGCGTCAATTGGTAATAACCACCGCGTACCCGCAACTTCAAATCTTTCGGGAAAATCCGTACTCGGATACACCCGCATTTCCCCTGATAGTCCATGAGCAGCTACAATCGTCCCTATTTCTAACCAACCATCGGGTATGGGAGTCATTGCTGGTGTCTTGGTTGTTGAGGGTTGAGGAGGATTAATCTGGTTACTGTTAGGTTTATCTTGTTTCTGTAAGTGTGGACGTTTTTTGGGCATATTTTCAACTTCGTCTCCCATGTCGTTTGAACACAACCAAACAGGAAAATGGTTCATTCCTACTCCCTATTCCCTATTTTCTCGTGAGTACAAGGAGACAAGATACAGAATACAGGATACAAGGGTGTGGATGAATACAAATATGATTTTCTCCTGTTGTGTGGGGACGTAGCAATCCTACATCTCTAATTTCCATTAGTCTAATCATTTATTCATCGGCGTATTTATAAGTAATTTTTATAGTTTTACTTGTAAATTCAATAAAGTATAAGTAAAACTTATTTTAAATGGACAACAAAATTTCATTACTAATCGGCTTAAATTTCCGGTTGCATAATGGTGTTTTTCTCGTAGTATCAGAAATGAAGCAAAATTTATGCAAGTAACTTCCGAAATTTAGTTAACTGCGCAAATTAGCTGAAAGAGAACTTAATCTGCTGTTTGTAAAGAGAGGATTTCAGAAAATGGCAACCTATTCAGTAACCCTGAAAACACCAGATGGTGAACAAGTTATCCAGTGTGAAGATGATACTTATATTCTAGATGCAGCAGAAGAAGCTGGTCTGGATCTTCCCTATTCCTGTCGTGCTGGTGCTTGCTCTACCTGTGCAGGTAAACTTATTTCCGGGACAGTAGACCAGTCTGACCAATCTTTCTTAGATGATGACCAAATGGAAGGTGGATACGTCCTCACCTGTGTTGCATATCCCACTTCTGATTGTGTAATTGAAACCCACAAGGAAGAAGAACTCTACTAAACCCAACAAACGTTAGATATCCAGAACAGAAGTTAGTAACGTCGTAGTTGTGCTAGTAGTATTTTATGCTAGTGCAACTAACTTTTGATGAGCTACTAATTATGATTTGGGATTTTGTCAAAATTGCCAAATTTAGAGTGAAACATAAATATTAATCTCGACCAAAATATTTTTTGACGAAAGATTAACAATTTGTGCAAATATACTAAGAGCAGCGCAAGTATGTATTTATTATTGCTTGTTGCTGCTTATTTTGCATTTTCTTTTCTTGACTTGTTGACAACTTCGATGTGTCATTGGGTTCTATGCACGAAACATCTCCAATTCACATTTTCAGTATGAGCGGCAAACTATATGATTTCGACATCAGAAGAATTATTGGCAATGGCAACGTGGGATAGTGTACGTGCGCCAAAAAGTCTAGCCTATCGCATTAAGCTATTAGCCCAATTAGCAACACGTCGGTTAACGGAACGACTGGATGCTTTTGGTTTGACACCCTTTCACTGGTTAGTTTTGTGTTGTTTGTGGGAGGAGGATGGATTACCCACATCTAGCATTGGGGAGCGTTTACAGCAGGTGGGTGGAACCTTGACGGGTGTGATCGATCGGATGGAGGAACGAGGATTAGTACAACGTGAACGCGATACCCGCGATCGCCGTGTTTGGCGAATTTGGCTCACTGACGCAGGAAAGGACTTAGAAAGTGTATTACCTCCTGTCGCTGCTCAAGTCCGGGATGACATGATGCAGGGAATTCCTCCAGAACAGCGCGAGCTTTTTTCCCAAATCCTGGATCAGGCGATCGCTAACCTATCCCTATCCTAGTTCCTACCTCTTGATGGTCTTTGCCATCAAATTTTGAACTCGGCTTTTCTCAGTACCAAAACTAATTCAATAGAGAATCCCCCCAGAGGACGAAATTTACGACATCAGGAGGGCTTCAAATGTTGCAGCAAAAAGTGAATTAGTAATAAGTTAACAGGGTCTAGGTTAAACTGCAAATAACAATAGATTAATATTTGGTTAAGCCAGCACAAAAATACAGCATTGCGATGCTGCTCATAGTGCTAAAACTATCCAGTTACTAGCTTTTTAGCTGATGGGGTATCTTAAAAATAAGTTTTGGCAGTATATATAGTTTTTTATACCCCACAGGGAGAATATATCTGACAAAAGAAAATATTGGGGAGAGGGTAAAGACCCCACAGGGGTAGCAGGGTTTGCCAGAGACCACCAGGTAATCAATCCAAAATCGAAAAACCAAAATCGAAAATCCTTTGAGTTTTGTTAAGATGAATCTCGATGCGTGTCGGTTGATTGGACGACTCGCGTTGTTTACAAGTTGGGAGAAATTGTAATGCTGCGACTCGAACACATCAGTAAAATCTATCCGACAGGCGAAGTTCTCAAGGATGTGAATTGGGAAGTTAAAATTGGCGATCGCATCGGGTTGGTGGGAGTGAATGGTGCGGGGAAATCGACGCAATTAAAGATTATAACTGGAGAGATTGAGCCGACATCGGGGGAGGTGATACGTCCTGCGAGTTTAAATATTGCCTATTTGAACCAGGAGTTTGAGGTGGAACCGACCCGGACAGTTTACGAAGAGTTTTGGACTGTGTTTAAGGATGCGAATGCTGTACAAACGGCTTTAGCACAGGTACAGCGAGATATGGAAACCGCATCTCCGGAGGAACTGGATAAGTTAATTCATAAGTTAGATAAATTACAACGTCAGTTTGAGGCGTTAGATGGGTATGGTTTAGAAGCTCGTATAGGTAAGATTTTACCAGAAATGGGGTTTAGTTTAGAAGACGGCGATCGCTTGGTTAGTTCCTTTAGCGGTGGCTGGCAAATGCGCATGGGTTTGGGTAAAATTTTGTTGCAGGAACCGGATTTATTGCTATTGGACGAACCGACTAACCATTTAGATTTGGAGACGATTGAATGGTTAGAAGGGTATTTAAAGAAATTAACAACACCGATGGTAATTGTTTCCCATGACCGGGAGTTTCTCGACCGTTTATGTACCCAAATCGTGGAAACAGAAAGGGGTATATCGACAACTTATTTAGGAAATTATTCAGCTTATTTGCAACAAAAAGCAGAGAATCAAGCAGCCCAATTAAGTGCTTACGAACGGCAGCAAAAAGAAATAGAAAAACAGCAAGCCTTTGTTGAGAAATTCCGAGCGAGTGCGACCCGTAGTACCCAAGCTAAAAGCCGAGAAAAGCAATTAGATAAAATTGAGAGGATTGGAGCACCGACGGGTAGTGTGAGAACATTACATTTTCGCTTTCCACCGGCTCCCCGCAGTGGTCGAGAAGTTGTCATCATTAAAGATTTAACCCATATTTATGACGATAAAATTTTATTTTTGGGAGCAAATTTATTAGTAGAACGGGGTGATAGGATTGCGTTTCTTGGTCCCAATGGAGCCGGAAAATCCACCCTATTGCGATTAATTACCGGAGGTGAAACTCCCAGCGAAGGGAAAGTTGAATTAGGACAACATAATGTCATTCCCGGTTATTTTGAGCAGAACCAAGCCGAAGCCTTAGATTTAGAAAAAACCGTGATGGAAACGATTCACGATGAAGTTCCCGATTGGAAAAATGAAGAAGTTCGCACCCTATTAGGCAGATTTTTATTTAGTGGTGACACGGTTTTCAAACAGGTTTCCGCTCTCAGTGGAGGAGAAAAAGCTCGATTAGCATTAGCCAAAATGTTACTACGTCCAGCCAACCTCCTAATCCTAGATGAACCAACCAACCACCTCGATATACCCGCAAAAGAAATGTTGGAGGAAGCATTAATAAATTACGACGGAACCGCCCTAATTGTCTCCCACGACCGGTATTTTATCTCCCAAGTTGCCAACAAAATCGTCGAAATTCGCGACGGAGAATTCCGTGTTTACCTAGGAGATTACCACTACTACCTCAGTAAACTTGCAGAAGAAAAAGAAGCCGCAAAACAAGCCGCGATCGCAGCCGAAAAAGCTGCTAAAAAGGCTGCCAAAGCTGCAAAAAGTGGCAAGAAAAAGTAATGCCAATTTGAAACCAGAATACCACAGATGAATTTTGTAGAGACGTAGCAATGCTACGTCTCAGATTCTGTTTCCCCTAAATCCCCAACCTGGGACGAATCCCATCACAACGATATTTCCAGTAATCCCGTAAAATGCGATCGTGGTCAAAACAAAGATTCTGCGGTAAATTCTCCAAAGTAAATATTCCCAACCCTTTCGCATCATCCCCCGCTTGAGGTTCCCCACTTGCCGTCGCTAAAAACACAATACTAATCGTATGTTTACGTAAATCCCGTCGTGGATCAGAATAGACTAAAAATTGCTCAACCAAATCCACAGTTAACCCCGTTTCTTCCTTTGCTTCCCGACATGCAGCCGTTTCTACCGACTCACCATAGTCCACAAACCCCCCAGGAATAGCCCAACCCAAAGGTTCAAAATGACGTTCAATTAACACAATCGGACGGTGGGGACGATCAATTAATTCGATCATAATATCAACGGTTGGAGCTGGATTTTGGTAGGACATGGAGAGAAAATAAATAGAATACGGTCGTCAGAATCCAGAATACAGGATAAGGGGACAGCAGACAGAATACAGAACCAAAACCGATAAAAGTGGTTTTCCCCTACCCCCTACTCCCTATTCCCCACTCCCTAATTATGCTAAATTCAATGGGTGGGTATTTCTTTGTATGGGGTTTATATGCCGTTTCCACGTTCCAGTGGTGTTTTGTTGCATCCGACTAGTTTACCAAGTCGTTTTGGTATCGGTGATTTGGGTAGTGGTGCCAAGCAATTTATTGATTTTTTACACAGCAGTTTGCAACAATATTGGCAAGTGTTACCACTAGGACCAACAGGTTTCGGTAATTCTCCTTACATGTGTTACTCCGCAATGGCAGGAAATCCTTTGCTGATTAGCCCTGAGAAATTGGTGACGGATGGTTTACTCAGCAAAGATAATTTACATGATATACCTGATTTTTCCCCCTATCGAGTTGATTACGACCGAGTAATTGAATTTAAAGCAAATCTATTCAAAACTGCTTGTAAAAATTTCATTAGCGGTGCGACACCGGAACAAAAAGCAGATTTTGAGGAGTTTTGTCATTCTAAAGCCTATTGGTTAGATGATTTTGCTTTGTTTATGGCTTTGAAGGATGCTCATGGTGGTGATAGTTGGTACGCGTGGTCTCCAGAGTTCATGCAGCGCGAACCGACAGCTTTGTCCCTTGCGAAATCAGAGTTAGCAGATACTATTTTTTATTATAAATTTATTCAGTACCAGTTTTTCCATCAGTGGTTAGAAATCAAAACCTACGCGAATAAAAAAGGAATCGATATTATTGGTGATATTCCCATTTATGTAGCCCATGATAGTGCAGATGTTTGGGCGAATCCGGATTATTTTTATTTAGATGAAGAAACCGGGAAACCAACACAAATGGCTGGTGTTCCACCGGATTATTTTAGCGAAACTGGTCAGTTGTGGGGAAATCCAATTTACCATTGGGAACGGCTACAAAAACAGGGATTTAAATGGTGGATACAGCGTTTTGAAGCCATGTTAGATTATGTGGATATTATCAGAATTGACCATTTTCGCGGTTTTGAAGCTTTTTGGTCTGTCCCCCAGGGTGAAGAAACGGCAATTAATGGTAAATGGGTGAAAGCACCTGGGGAAGAATTATTTAAAGCGATTCGTCAGAAATTAGGTAAATTACCCGTATTAGCTGAAGATTTAGGAGTGATTACACCCGATGTGGAAGCGTTGCGGGATGAATTTGAATTTCCCGGGATGAAGGTTTTACAATTTGCCTTCGGTTCTGACCCTGGAAATCCGTTTTTACCGTTTAATTTTCCCCGTAATTGTGTTGTTTATACGGGAACCCACGATAATGACACGACCTTGAGTTGGTTTAATAATTTAAATGATTGGGAAAGACGCAATTTATTGTTATATTTAGGAGGAAGTATTAGTCAGGATGGCATACATTGGGATTTGATTCGGTTAGCCCTTAGTTCCGTGGCCAATCAAGCGATTATTCCTCTACAGGATGTGTTAGGATATGGTGGCGATACACGGATGAATTTCCCTGGCACTGATACTGGTAATTGGGAATGGCGTTACCATGAAGATGCAATTCATCAATCCTTAAGTGAGAAATTGCGAGATTTGACGGTTCTGTTTGGACGTGCGCCATTATCAAAGGGATAGACCTGCGTTTGGAGTAAACTACTGTGAATTAGAGGGAGTAGGGAGTGGTGAGTCGGGAGTAGGTAGGTCGGTGTTAAAAATTGTTGGGAGAGGATGTTTTAAAAGTCGATCTTAATGCTTAACAAGCTCGTTTTTTGGAGTAGGAATAGATGGGATATGTCGCGTCTGTACAGTTGTTCACGACAAATACACCCTTTGAGCCTATTGACCGTCTTCAATAGGTGGTTGATAAAGCATTTATTGATACTGGACTAACATCCTCTGATGACAAAGCATAGGTCTTACTTTTCGTTATATACTTCGGTTTATTTGCACTGTCCTACTTAGGAGGAAAATCAATTCTAACTCCCAATTATCTCAAACCTAAAATCCAATTTATTCTCTCTGTTTTTCCCGATTTATGGTTTAAAAATTCGGTCAAATTGATGGTCAACAGTAATTTCAATTACTAAATCAACATCATTGGATTTAAGCAGGGGTTTGATAAATAATTCCGGGTGTAATGCACACCAAAAGTAATTGACGAACTCCTCGATTTGATTATCTGTCATTCCGGTTTTGCCTTGAGCTGTCATTTCCCGTTCGGCTTGTTTACGCCATTCTAAGGAAAAACGGTAATCATGGGGATATAACACCAATAATCTATCTAACTGTTGCCATAGGGGTAAATAATTATGTAATGTCTGATTCATGTCGATGGCAAATATTTTATCGCTATGGCTGCAAATGGGAGGTGGAGGGTTTTTAAAAACTGACATTGCAATCGGTCTGACCCCCACAAACCAACCTTCAAAGAGGAGAATATCGATATTACTAACAACTTCAGCGATCGCGCGATCGCCCATTCCCCCATGTAAGGATTTGTCAAATCTGGGTAGGGAAAGTTGGGGATGGCCAGCACGAAATTGACTAATGGTTTCTAACCCTAATTGAATATCATGGGTTCCCGGTGGTCCACGCCAAATCAATCTGGGATCTTTTTCCCGGAGTTGACAACGTTCTTCATAGGTTAAATATAAGTCATCTATTGACAAACTGGCGCTTTTATAACCTAAATAAGGTAAAATCAAATATAAAATCTTGGTCAAGGTCGTTTTTCCCGTTCCCTGTCCCCCCAGAATCCCTTGCACCAGAGGATATCCTAAGCTGTGCCGAGTTTGAGCTATATCCATTGCTAAGGGAAGCCAAAACCTCCACAGGGTTGGCAGCATGGCTTGAATGGATGTTTTTAGCTGGGTATGGACAAAATCTGCAACCTCTGGATAAACCTGTTTTAAAAGGCGAATTCGCGCTGCAACATGTTCGCGTCCATTCACCGGGTTAATTCCCCAGGCAAAACAATCCTCGGCTTCCGCAAGGGTTGCTTTCACCGCAGATGCAATTAATTCTGGTTTAATTGTGTCTATGGTGTTGGATTCTAGGATTTGTTCCAGCCAAAGGTAGTTATCATCCATGAATTTGGCGATTGAAGATTTTAGATTTGTTAACCCTGCTTTATTGCGGATATTTAGATATGCATACTGGGAAAGGTGAAGTTTGATGTATTGTCTGCTTCCTTCCAGTTGCGTTATTTAGTTAAATTCATAGGTGCTAGATGAGCAACTGAATTAATTTAGACCTGCTCCTCAATTAGATCAAAAAATGTAACAATTTCAGTATACTACTTAGACCACCTCTTGTTACACGACCTATGTTAAGTTATGGAAGATTAGCAGTCTGCTTTTATGCAACGCCATTCTGATACGGAAACACTGCACAATTGTCAGCGAAAAATTGCTGCCATGCACTTTGGGGGAATTACCATTGAGTACTTACTAAAATCAATGATTATGGCTAGTCTTCCCAGGGGAGCAAGTCATGAACGGAAAACAGACTCAAATAGTCCCGGACATACGATTACAAATCCAGGTCATAGCTATACCCTCTAAATCGACATAATCGCTTAAAATCAAGAATAGATAAGTTTCCAGAAGTGAGAAAGTGGCTTGAGCAAGTTGAAACCCCTGGTCAACATTTTATTGATATGCGTTATTGTTGTAGTGAGCCAATGTAGTGAGCCAAATCATGCAAGTTACAAAAATTGGCTAGATAAATACCAGCGCTTGCTCCAGTGGTTACAAAAACAAGCCACTTCCCTCTAAGGAGAATTGGATAATGCCAGAGACTTTGCCTGCTACCCTAAAACAGTTAATCACAGCAGAGTATATCATTGACCCAGGGAAAGAATGGTTAGAAGTTCACATTTCCACATCCGGCTTATTGAACTTAACAGTTGTTAGCGATCGCTTCTTCAATTTATCTATACCTCAGCGCAAAGAGCAAGTTCTCAATCTCCTCCACCAATCACAAATTTCTTTATCTCCGGGTTTTCTTTCCTTATATACCCCTCAAGAAGCAAAATCTCTCGACATATCCCCTCCACCAGCCATTTATGAAGTACCTATTTATACTTAGCAAGATTTAGCCATGAGTGCAGCGAACCCACAAAATCAACTATCTATGTATATGGTTTTGAAATGAGTCGTAGAGGTGCGGTATAGTCAAATTATGGGATTTATGGAGTTTGCAGTTTGTGTGCGATCGCATCAACGGTAAAAACTGTAAAAGTATTTTTTGTAATATAAGTATCCCCTACAGGGTAGAGTTTCATAGGGAAATGGGGAACGAGTAAAAGTATAGGTTTTCGGGTGCAACGTCTTGTTGCTGGGGTAAATTTTTGTTTTTGCATATTCGCTGGAATCTGCACAGCTTTAGTCCAATGAAAATAGGTTTTTAAAAACCCTTAAATTTAGCTTCTTCTTCGGTGTCATTTCTGCGCGATCGCATCAACTCGCTGGAAAATAGGGAGTGGGAATAAGCTTCTGGTGTCAAATTCCGCTTTGGGAAACAAACTAGCTCTTTTGTGCTTCCAAGTTAATAACACAATACAATATCAAGGCTGTGGGATGATTGTATTCTGTGATCTCAGCCTGAAAATACCTATAATTGCTCACAGTGAAAATTAATATTGATAATTCCTAGTTTACATTGACAATGCCTAACTTACTCCCACCGATATCCGATTTGATTCCCAAAATAATCCTTCCCTGTGTCCTCTCTCTGACGTTTATCCCCCAAGTAATTGCTCAAATTCCGGAAGTTAGTGCCGAAATCCAAAAGCTGGAACGGGGAACAACTCAGGAAAAACAAGCGGCTATGGATCGATTGGTCAGCTTGGGGAAAAATGCAGTCCCCCAATTAATCACAGCTGCTGAACACCAAAATTCCCAGGTGCGGATGTATGCGATTCAAGCTTTAGGACAAATTGGTGCAGATGCAGGTGCTGCGGTTCCAGTGTTATCACGAGCATTAAAAGATACTGATAAATCAGTGCGTCAAGCTGCTGCTCAAGCTTTAAATCGCTTGGGAAAAGCTGCATTGGTTCCCTATTTGGTGCAGGGGTTAAGTGACCCAAATCCGACTATTCGCTACAATTCTGCCCATTCTTTGTCCAGATTGGGTAAGGATGCAACGGCTGCGGTTCCCCATTTAATTAAAACTTTACAGGATGAGGATATGTGGGTGCGGTTGACTGCTGCCTATGCATTGGGGGGAATTGGTGTGGATGCAGCACCAGCGATGTCTGCTTTGGTGGATAGTTTGGGGGATAGGGATGATTCGGTGCGCCATAGTGTTGCCTATGCAATTGGTAATATCGGTTGGGCTTTATCGGAACAGGGTAGTCAGTTGTCCAATTCGGAATTGGAACAGACGATTAAGTATCTGGAAACGGCTTTCAAGTTGGTTTCTCGACCGAATCCAAAATTCCGTCCGGAAGCAATTAAATCGATTCAAACTCCTCTGCAAACCTTGAAAAAAGAACGTAGTTCCCGGTTACGAAAATCGCAAATCGAAAGGTTATTAGCTATCTTGAACCAAAACCGTTTAATATAATTCGTAATTTGTAATTCGTAATTTGTAATTACGAATTGCTTTAATCTCCATCTGATACCTAATTACGTTACATAATAATAATCCGACTAAGTCAGATGTACATGCTATCCCTTTCCAGGAATTGATTCAGCTGCTCCTGCGTTGACGAATCATTTAGTAGGATTGCTATAATTAGGTTTATTTGTGCTGACTTACTTCATTTTACATAAATTACAAACTATAAGTTTTTAATGGCGGGGGATGCCGACGTGGGTGAGTAAATTTAATATGCCTTCCTCTACTAGCTGTTGTATTTGCGATCGCTGGCGTACTAGTAATGCTCCGGCAAAACCAAGGGAATTGATGGAAATACCGTGATACTCTTCCTGCGATCGCGGTACTATAATCATTCTTTGTCTGGTTAACAGTAGGTTGTAGGCAGCCGATTGTCGGTTGTTTTCTAGGGCTGTTATCCCCAATTCTGCTAGCAAATTGCGGTATTGATAATATAGGTTTCTGGCAATGACATCTTGGTGATTTTGCCATTCTCTTTCCACAGATGCAATTTTATGAAAAAATGGTAGCTGTGGTATGGTGGATACCTTTTTGTCTATTTGCTGGTTAAATAATACTTCTAGAGGGTAATTAATCCCATTCGGAACCAGGGGGAAGGGAACCATCTGTAAATGTTTATGCTTTTGACTGGCACCAGCTAATTTGCCACCATTGTAAAAAACCAGCCCATCCATTTCCTGCAAACAAAATGCGATCGCGGCGAAATCTTGTTCATCTAACAAGCATTCCTGGTCTACAAATCCTCTCGTAATCATCAGCAAATGCTGCTCAACCACATTGAATTTATTTAAAATACACACATGGGTATCCGAAATATCACCCACCCATAAATCTGCTTCGTAGGGTAAAAACGGATTAAATGCTTTTCCTGATACACGTGTTTTCTCTTCCTGCACCACCTTCGCCGCATCCTTACGCCGCAAATTAGCCAAAATTCTCACTAAAAAATTTACCCCATCCTGTTCCAACAACTCGTAATCTGTGGGAACAGGTTGTAAAGCACCCGTTTGTAAAGCTTGCTGTGTAGTTTTTTCCAGACATTCCCTGAGTGTGCCCGGTTGTAATCTGAATCTGGGAGGATTTTCCGTATCCATTGCGGTGAATCTATTGAAATTGACCTATGGGGTATTGCTGATGTGATGAATGAAAATAATTATATGGGTGTTGTTGAATGTATTTATATCTGAATTGAAAATTTTACGTTATGTTGCGTAGAGACGTAGCATTGCTACGTCTACGTTGATTTTGGTTTGAGGACAAAATTTGTGGACAATTATAATCCATGCCCAAATTTAGCAACGCCAGAATCAATCTGGGACAATTATGGAATTGAAATTCCCATCAACACGATATGTCGCTACATTCGTAATTCATACCATGATTTCGCAACCCATGCCGACGAATAAAAACCTATTCCCCCTGCAAGTGGATCTTTCGCACAAAATCCAATGCTTGCTCACGGGTTGTCACCAAACCTTCCGCTTGGGCGATCGCAACTTCTGTTAATAATTTACCAATAAGTGGAGACGCTGGGATTTTTAGTGCTAGAATAATATCTCCCCCAGTCAGAATCTGACTGGGGTGAGCAACCGGATCATCAGGGTTAAGGTAGCGGGTAATTAAGGGTGCTATTTCCCCTACCAAAGTATCATGTGCGGCGGCGACAACGCACGTAGCAGGGAATACAATTCCCGCATTTTGGAATAATAAATACTGTTCTCGCAACGATTTCATCGGGGATTTTAGTTGCGGGAGCAGTTTTAACGTGGTTATGACACCCCTAATTTCTGCACGACTGTAAGTCAGTGCCATTAGTTCCCGTTCCGCCCCATCTGGATCGGAATTAACCAAACAGCTCAGTTTTGCAATGGCGAGCCAGGTAGTTTTAATCGTATCACGGATGGGCTGTTGAAGTTGCCAACCGATTTCTTCCCACCTTTGGGAAATGATTGCAGCTTGGATATCAACCTGTTGCAGACGCAGATAATCCTCCCGGTTGGCACTGGGGAAAAACTGATTTAACAGTCCATCCTCAAAAGCTGAAATTAACCAGTTTGTACCCTTACTATCAGTCAGGAGATAGTTAATTTCCGACCTTACCCGTTCCGGAGCAATATTTTTTAACAGGGGGGCTAATTGGCGAATTGTGGCTTGGGTCTGGGGTTCAATGGTAAAATCTAATTGGGCAGCTTGGCGGTAGGCGCGTAGGAGTCGTAACGGATCATCCTGGAGATTTGCGACTGAAATCATCCGTAGAATACCCGCATCTAAGTCAGCTTGACCAGCCAACGGATCAATAATTTCCTGGTTGTGGGGATGGTAGGCGATCGCATTGATCCGAAAATCCCGTCGGTGCAAATCGGCAATTAAATTATCACCTTCCTGTTGAGCAATATCCACAGTGACCTTGGCAAACACAACCCTAGCAATCTGACGCTCCTTGTCCAGAACCACAAATCCAGCAGCAGATGCACGGGCAATTTTTTGAGCAATGGCGATCGCGTTCTCCGGGACAATAAAATCTAAATCTAGGTATTCCCGTTTTCTTCCCAGTAAGGCATCCCGTACCGCACCCCCCACTAAATAGGCTTCTTTGGGCATTAAATTAAAGTCAAAGGGGTAGTTTTGGGGGGAGAGAACATCAATCATACATAGAGGGATATTATACAGGATTGGGAAGAAATAGGGAAACAGAATGCTCCTCTATTTCTTCCCAGAATACAGGGTTTATTATACCGATTGAACAATCGCAGTAGTGGTTTGTCCAGTTAATTTTGGTGGATGTCTTGTAATAAGATTGTCGAGGTATGGTGGTGTAGGTCGAAAAACCTGTGTTTAAGTTAACGTGAACACTCCTAGGTCGAAGCTCGCTACGACGGATTTTAAACACTACAATACTTGTGAATCAAGAATTTTGTCAGTTAAGGTTCAAGGTAACCTTATTCATTAGTTGAGAACAAATTCAATAACTTGCTGATTCCAGGTTTACTGATTTTATTCTGAATATACTAGAAGGTTTTTAAAAACTTTTATTTCCCACGAATAATCCTGGACAAGAGTTTCAGGCTTTATAACTCATCGAACTCACGTTAAGTTATTAAAGGTATGTATCCATAATTTTGATTTTGACAGACCAGTAGTGGTCTGTCCCATAAGTTCTGAGGGGTTTTGTAGTAGTGGCTTTAGCCTCGAAAAAGCTATATGATAAAGGCGCTATGAACGCTGCTACGTGTCTTTCTTTATTCATCAAAATTAATGGGACAGACCAGTAGTCAGACATTTAAATTAATTTTGGGAGCTTCTTTCTTGTTGGGGGTGCTATTTTATTTAACCTCAAGTGGTCTCTGTCGCTAAATTAACCTGTTTACCAATCAAGCTGATAAAACCTGTACCAAAGTGCTGTATTTCTAAAAAATTTGCCTGTTCTGGTGCTGTTTTATAGATTCTAAAGGTTTTCATAATACCCAAAGTCGCAGCACTTTCTAAAGGACTGATAAAACTATTATCTCGATCCAGAAAATGCTGCTGTCCTATCCAATAAGCCATTTGATTACTATTTAAAAAATAACAACCTGAATGGGGATTTAAAGCGCGACGGAAGGTGATTGATGTTCCCATAATTTTTCCTTTTAATTCTGGTTCCTCCTGGACATTTTGAAAGGGTGCAGTAACTCGCGGGAGTAAATCACCATCAACGTAAGCTTTCTGGACAGGAGCATGGGTGGAAACCTCGTAACGATTTGGTTGAAGTAAGTTTAAATTACTAGCTTGTTGGGTAAACCAATTTAATTTGATGAAAAACCAAGGGTCGTGAATAATTAAATCATCTTCTAAAAAACAGTAATAATCGTATTTTCCTAATAAGTCTCTCAGGACAGCTTGACACTCAAATCCTAATAATAAGGGTTCACACTGAGTTGGATGGTGATGATAGAAATGGGATGGTACTGGTAATTGGTCAAGTAAATGACAATTTTGTGTAGTGCAAATAATAATATCCAGTTGACTATCTTGGCTTCGATTTGCAGGGAAAGCTAATTTCTGTCCAATATTAATAATAGTTTGCAATTGACCAAATAAATGATGCAGGTTGATAATATTTTGAGTCAAAGCTTGTATCCGTGGTTGGGGATTTTTCCTTTGGGAAGCGTGTTTACCCTTGCTATGGGGTTGAAAAAAATGAGCGATGGTGACAAGTATCCGCATGAATCTAATTGTGAATAAGAGAAGAAATTATTAGTCTCAGAAGTCTGGTTTGTAAGAGAATATTTAGAGATTTACCTTGAATACTTAAATTCTCGTTTTTGGGGGTGGGAAGAGAGGCGACATGTCGCGTCTGTACGGGAATCGGGAGTAATCGACATAAATATAATTTTGAGCTTGTTTGACTATCTTCTAGATAAATATCCTCGATAGCGAATTATGAAAGAAAACCCGACCTATCATCAATTGATTTGAATAAAGTAGATGCTTCTAAAGTTTTTTAGAAAAATCAGTGCGTTAGGCTTAAACCTAACGCACCCTACAATATAACGACTATATTTCTAGTTAAAAAATGAAGTCACTAGCATCAATATTTGCAGCCGTAAAGTTACCCAAAGTAATGGTATTTGTACCAAAAACATAACCAGAAATTATCGTATTTTGACCGCTTTGAGTCACCGTTAAAGCACCAAAGTTAGTCGCAAAAGCAGTCAGGTCGATTTTATCTTCCCCATCAGTAAAACCATTAATACGGTCAGCACCAAATCCCGATGCAAAAATAAATCGGTCAGCACCAGCACCCCCATTCATGGTGTCGTTACCAGCACCACCAATTAAGGTATCAGCACCAGCACCACCTTGGAGAATATCGTTACCAGCACCTCCAATCAGGGTATCAGCACCAGCACCACCAATGAGGGAATCATTACCATCTCCACCATCGAGGTAATCATTACCAGCATCACCTGTTAAAGTATCATTGCCAGCGTTACCAAAAATGTTATCATTTCCGGTTGTACCATTAATGGTGTTATCTCCCCCATCACCTACAATTAAACCAATCGCATCAGTTGCGATCGCATTTGTTAAATCTGCACCAAAAAAGTTCGCATTGGTAAAGTTGACTTTCGATAAATTGGCATTTGTCAGATTAGCATTGGTGAAATTTGCACCGGTTGCGATCGCGTCGGTCATTTTCACTCCAGTCAAGTTAGCAGTGGTGAAGTTTGAGTTACTAAAATCACCTTTGGATAAATCCGCATTGAGTAAATTGGTGCTGGTGAAGTTAGCACCGATAGCAGATTCATTGATAATAATTTCTTCTGCATCTGCTTGAGTAAAGTTGGCTCCATTCAAGTTTGTATCATCAAACCTAGCACCTTTTAAATTAGTAATTATATTACCAGAAGGGCTAAAATCAGCCCCAATCAAATCAGCATCATCTACAATAAAACCACTTAAAACAGCACCACGAAACTTTAAATTCCCGGCTTGACCAGGTTCTAGTCTAGCATCACTCAGGACAGTACCACTGAAGTTAGCCAAGTCAAAAATAGAATTTTGTAAGGTAATATCAGTAAGTTTGGCTTGACGAAAATCAGCACCTGTTGCGTTGACATTGATGAACAGAGTTGCTTCAAAATCTGTTTCCTCAAACTTAGCATTGGTGAAGTTTGCACCTGTTAAATCAGCAGCTTTCAACTTGGCTTTAAATAAATTTGCATCTGTAAAGTTAGCTCCTGCTAGGTTAGGTCGTTCAGATTGTTCTCCACTCAAATTCGCTTCTGAGAGGTTTGCATTGGTGAGATTGGCGTTGGACAGATTGATATCTTTAGTATTAATAAATGAGAGATTAGCCTGGGTTAAATTTGCACCACTGAGGTTAACATTTTCTAAGGTTACTTTGAAAAAGTTTGCCGGTGATGGAGAGTTGTTGTTTGGTGCAAAAATAGCATTCGATGCATCAACATTAATCCATTTTGATTCTTCAAAGTTTGCACTTCTCAGTTGCGCACCGACTAATTGAGAATCTTGTAGTTCCGCTTTGAAAAAATTTGCAAACGATGGGAAGTTGTTATTGGGTGTAAAAATCGCATTTGTTCCATTGACACCAAACCATTTTGATTCGGTAAAGTTAGTACCCCTAAGAGCAGTACCAACAAATTGTACACTGTTCAAAGTGGCTTTAGCAAATGTCGAACCATTCAGGTTCTGTCCGTTAAAGTTATCTCCATTTAGGACTTGATTGTCATAGTTAAAAGCTGGCATGATGATAATACCTCTAGCTAAATTTAATGATTTATTTGGTGATTAGGTAATGGTGGTAAATATCGCATTTTTCATTCTCGTGAGGTACAGAATAACTCCTCCCCAACTCTCCCCAATTAGAGGGGAGGGTGTCCGACTTTTTAGGAATGAGATTGTACTTCATTTGATTGGAAAAGGCGATAATATGTTGCTGAATACAAATATGAATTAAAAATTTTAGGTTGTGTGTGTAGAGACGTAACAATGAAACGTCTCCATGTTGATTTTGGTTTGAAACTAAAATGTAAAAATTATAATTCATACCTAAATTCAGCAACATTCCTAAATTAATTAGGCAGATTTTTTAATTTCCGTAATTTTCTGATTCCCCGTCGTTGCTTGCAATTGTTCTTGTAACCAAGCAGTAAATAATTCATCTAGCAACTTTTGCTGAACTGTTTCATCTAACTTCGCTGGAATCAACTTTTCCAAACGGACAATAATCCACCACTCACCAATCCGAGTCGGAGGTGATAACTGACCTGGTTGATTAATAGCCAAAATTTGAGCTAACTGGGGATGGGGTGACGATAAAGAAACTGGTCCAATCAAACCACCAGTAGCAGCTTCCGTACCCTCTGAATATTGTCTTGCTAGTTCTGCAAAAGGTTGCTCATTCTCCAACAAACGAAAATATATCTCCCGTGACAAATCCCCATCCTTGAGACGAATCAAAGAGTAGATCACCTGGTCTAGTTGGGGTTTGCGTTGTCGAAAATAGGATTCTAATTTGTCACCCCAAGTTGCTCGTTGAAACTTCTCAATTCGCAACTTCCGAGTTGCAAGGTGGATAAATTGAGCTTCCGTTAACCCCTGCTGTTCTAACCATTTTTGACGCTCTTCTTCCGAATTTAATTGTTGTTGCAGACAAAACTCCCGCTGACATCTAGCAGTTTCCTCCGCAGTACAATTAAAAGAGGCGATCGCATCATCAATAATTATTTCTTGTTTCAGCTTGGGTAGTATTTGGTACTGATTCAGAAGAGGAATAATTTCTTCGACCGTCACTTGACGATGGTTGACTTGAAAACCTTGTGAAAAAGATGGAGTCACCCCTTCAAAACTCTGTGACTCCTCCTTCCGGGGGTTTTTTGTCACAGATAGCACCTTCGCGTCACTTTTAATTCTCGCTGGAGGAAACACCAACTTGTCAGGAGCAGTTTGTTTCTCAATCCATTGCAGATGCTTAGGCAATAAGGTCGCCAAATTATAATATTCTTGCACAGTTTCCCTTCCTTTGGCGCGGATGTGTACCATTTTCTCTGGTTGGTTCAGTGCTTCCTCAATCCGTGAACAGATTTCCTCCGGGGAGAAAAAGTCAGCCAACAATCCATTGACCCCGTCTGTAATCACCTCCATTACCGGAGCAGTTCTCGAACCGACCACCAAACAACCGGTTGAGAGGGATTCCAATAACGACCAAGATAAAACAAACGGACGGGTTAAATACACGTGGACAGAAGAAGCTTGCAGAACTTGCAGATATTCCGGGTAGGGTAGCCAACCTGTAAAATGGATGCGACTTTGATCGATAGGAAATTTCTCCAACATCAAATCCTTATAGGTTTGACCGTTAGATAATCTTTTTCCATAAGCAACCCGATTTTCCCCCACAACCACCACATGACAATTCGGTCGTCGTTGTTGCAGCAAAGCCACTGTTTCCATGAATTGCGGGAAACCACGGTAAGGCTCCATTCCCCTCGTTGCATAAGTCACAATCTCATCCACATGGGAGAGGTCGAGTTGACAACTTTGTAGAACTAACTTTGCTCCTGGTTGAGGACGGAAAAAATCCGTATCAATGCCATCATGCAGAACATTAATTTTACTTTGAAACTCCGACGGAAACTGTTGATGCTGCCAATAGGTAGGAGAAAGACCGCGATCGCAACTGTATAAATCCTGCAAAATTGGCGCATTTTTAATCCGAATCCGCGCTTCATCATCCGCACTCAATGGTTCACTCGGATCAAAATCCGCATCGGAACCATGTGCATGATAAAACCACTCAAAGTAACATAGCAACCTAGCTTGGGGGAAAATATCCTTGACAAATAAAGTCGGTCCCCAACCGGAATGACCGTACACCACATCAGGTACAAACCCCACACTTTTTAACTGTTCAGCCATGCGAAAAACAGCCTGACCCTGAAGTACCGCATTCTCTAGAGGTCTCACATAATGGTGAGTTTCCGGTCGCGCTTCCCGTTTTGGTTGATACAAAATCTTATTCACTCCAGGAATGCTTCCCTCTCGACGAATAGTACCAAAAAACACCTGGTTACTACTACTCTTTGCTAAAGCTGCGGCTAGATGACGAAATTGAGCCGGAAAATTAGGATGTAAAAATAATATTCGCATGTTTGATGCACGATAAAGGCAATTGAAAAACTGAGGTTGCTCCCATCAGGGTAGGATATTTGGTTGTAAGCTAAAATTTACATCAATCACATAACTCTTGAGTCTGCTGTTGACGGCTAACAGTCATCCATTAAAAGTAGTGAATATGCAATTTAAATGTACAACAGCTTATTTATCTGAATCGAGGTAAATTGCTGACGTAGCTTTCACTGGGCTAAAATCCCCACAAAACTTTCATGACCAATCAAATTAATTTCGTCTACCCCATCAATAACACCATTAATAGCAAAGAAATTCCCTTAGAAGGCTACACTCTTAACAATCCGGAAGAGTAGTTAGATTGAATGTCAACAATCACTACCCCCGGTTTTCAACTAGCTATCAAGTAGATGGTACTTGACTATTCATAAGTCCACCTACTTGATAGTTCATTCCTTCCTAAACAACGAAATCGTCCACGGTAAGGGTGATATTAGAACCGTTTAACCCATTCAAAGTAGCTACTTTTTCAGTGTAGGGAGGTAGTCCAGGTTCGGTATTGACAACACTGATAGTCACCTGAGATGTACCATTACCCGTGATGATCAAATCATCAAAGTTGAATGTACCATTACCGTACTCTAACTCAATCAAGTCGATACCATCCTCAAAACCATTGATAATATCCCCAGGAGGATTAAAGATCGGTTCGGAAGGATCTTGAACATAGCCAGTAGCTTCTAAAATAAATAAATCAGCACCAGCTCCACCATTGAGAGTATCAGGTGCAGTCTGACCTTCCAAATCTTCTCCACCAAATAGGGTATCATTTCCAGGTCCACCTAAAACGCGGTCAGCACCAGTACCACCATTGAGGAAATCATCACCAGCTTGACCATTGAGGAAGTCATCACCATTTCCACCCAGGATAGTGTCGTTACCACCTCCACCTAAGAGGGAATCGTTGTCGTCTCCACCATCAATCAAGTCAGCTTCAGCACCACCAGTAATGGTTTCTAAACCAGCACCACCCAACAAGGTACTAGGACCAGCACCACCATCGAGGACATCGTTACCGTCACCACCATCCAGGATATCAGCACCGTCTCCACCGAAGAGGGTATCATCACCAAGACCACCATCTAGATAGTCATCACCAGCACCACCATCAAGTATGTCGTTACCGCCATTACCAAAGATGGTATCATTTCCATTACCACCCACAAGGGAATCGTTACCACCACTCAAACTGTCACCATCACCGAATAGGGTGTCATTTCCATCCCCACCGACGAGGGTGTCGTTTCCTGGTGTACCCAAGGTGTCATCACCCATGAGAACGTCATCACCAGACAAACCATTGAGGAAGTCGTTACCCGAACCCCCTTCCAAGGTGTCACCTTCAATTTCGCTGATACTACCGACGATGGAATCATCCCCATCACCACCATCCAGAACATTCTTTCCACCAGGGTTATTCTCAACGGTTAGGGTGTCATTTCCCGCTCCACCAAATAAGCTGTCTTCAAAACCACCAAAGATCAGGTCGTCCCCATCTCCACCTTCCAAGAGGTCTTTACCATCATTGACATCGGTCGCGCTGGAACCACCATAAAGGGTATCGTTTCCCCCATCACCGTAGAGGGAATCCTCTCCTGCATCCCCAAATAACAGGTCAGCATCATTTCCACCAAATATGGTATCCTTACCGTCTCCACCATTCAGGGTGTCATTGCCAATACCACCATCTAGGAAGTCTTCTTCTGCATCCCCAAACAGCCGATCAATACCAGCTCCTCCAATTAAAGTATCCTTACCATCTTCACCTCTGAGGGTATCGTTGCCATTTCCCCCATCTAAGTAGTCTTCCCCTGCACCTCCGAATAATCTATCGTTACCATTTTCACCAAATAAGCTATCCTTACCATCTTCACCGTAAAGCCAATCAGCACCAGCTCCACCGTTGATCAGGTCTTCTTTTCCACCACCTCGGAGGGTATCATTACCCCCTAGTCCATTAATCGTATCCTCAAGTTCGGTTCCGACAATATTGTCAGCTCCCGCAGTTCCGTTAAATACTGGCATAGTCGAAAATCCCTGTTTCAGAACGTTTCAGAAATTGCGCAAATAAAACTCTTCGCTTCATCACCCATCGCCATGAATTAAAATTCCTCATCTAAATCATATGCAAATCAAATTGAAAGCACGGCTACTGCTATAGGATGAGGATTAATGGCGAACAATTTTTCAAATCTTGCCGAAAAGGTCTCAATACTTGTGAAGAATAATGGAGTAACTAGTCCAGAGTACAAATTGACTAATGCAGAAGTCAAAACTCTTTTGTCAACTGTTCTCTCTGTCACAGTTTCACAAACAAGGGAGATTTACACTTGAATCAAAGAAGAATGTAAACTCCACATTCCATCCTAACTGACCGTCAAGTACACATTCCCCCATAACATATTTCATCTTTCAAGTGTTGCCATTTTGGCAGAGATTATGGTATTATTAAATTAGAATATGCAAGCGGTGTAAACCCGATAAATTAAACCCGCGAACATCCTTCCTTTTATTCAATTTCTACAGATACGCAACCCCTTCAGCAGCTATGTTTACCGCCTGCGCTGTACCTGTTTTGTTTTTACAAGACTTATGCAGCTTATTTATTTGTGTTGAGATATTTATATTTAGCTAACTTCCGACTACTGGAAACCGAGGAAGTGGGAAACATATTTTTTTCATTACGTTTTTTATAGTGTAATCTTTACATGACAGCAACTTTGCGTCTTACCGCCAGTGGTAGTTATAAACTAATCTTATACATTTTCGATATATTTTTGTAAACCTTTTAAGAGGAAGTTTTAAAAGATTTTAATACTTAACAAGCTCGTTTTTGGAAGTAGTAAGAGAAGCGACATGTCGCGTCTGTACAGGTTTATAAGGAAAAATAATAACCGTTTGAGCCGATTGACAGTCTTCAAAAAGCGGTTGATAAAGTATTTTTTAATACTTGACCAACATCCTGTGAAATTATTCGGGTCTGATTTTCATAAACGTTGGGTTAGTAGTTAGAGGCTTGTCGGTAGGTCGCTTAAACAGAAGAGGACGAGTCGGAACTGCCATATCTCTGGTACATACTGAAACACAGAAGCCCTTGCAATTGCTGTATATTGCCATCATGGCAATATACATTCAATTTGATATTAGTTTTAAATAACTGAGCCAGCCCAACAATATAAACTTTACTTCCAGCCATAGAGCCAAAGGGAGGAAACTACATTTATTAGAGCTAGATTCAGATAATTAAACATCTAACTCAAGATTGCACCACTAACCAATTGCCATCATAGTTAGTCTATGTCAAAATTTATCTGTATTCAGGAAACACTACTTGTTCAAGGCTTTTATCAATTTTGTCGGCAGCAATCAAGCTGCTTGCGGATATAGACTAGTCAGAAATATCAGATTTGACATATCCACATAGTAATATAGTAGGCATGGATTCCCTTGTCAATCAAAAGTAGATGAGAAAATTCTCATAATTCTGCCAGAGTCAGTAGCAGATACGGTTAAAAACAGGTTTTTTTTGATATAAGTATGTAAGGAGCTTGTATAAAAAGAAGGAAAATTCAAGTTAAGAAATTGACTTAATAAATGTAAATTTTGTATATTTTGTCTGCAAATACCTCTTGAGATAGATGGAAAATTGTGTGAGTGTCAAAGTTTAATGTTATTTGAGTTGTGTAAGATACAAACCCGATAAATTTTATCTGCGCGCATACAGACCCCATATGTGGAATTTGATCAATCTCTGTTAGGAATTGGTATGTCTGTTGCTGCGGATAAGTTTGCTGATTTTATTGCTGCTCTTGAAGGTTTTGAACAATTACCAGATGAAATAGTTGCTGATGTATTGAAAAATATGCAACCGACTCGTTATCGTGTCGGACAGAAACTTTTGGGGAGGGAGAACATACCCAACCGCATCA
Source organism: uncultured Calothrix sp. (assembly GCA_937973965.1). Taxonomy (GTDB): domain Bacteria; phylum Cyanobacteriota; class Cyanobacteriia; order Cyanobacteriales; family Nostocaceae; genus NIES-3974. The sequence goes on from CALJJQ010000125.1 coordinate 25,014, forward strand.
ATATAATTTGTGAGGGGAAAGTCCGGTTATTGTCCTATGATCCTCGTACTCATACTCCAACAACCCTGATGTTTTTGGAATCTGGGGATATGGTGGGTGAGTTGGGTATTTTGCGGGGTCTAGGGTGTGAGATTGCGATCGCATCTACAGAGGTTACGTGTTTAACGTTGGATGCGGAAAAATACTTGTATTTGCTGACTTGTTATCCAGATTTGGCGAAGGTACGTCGGTCTCGCTGTCATGTATTGGAAGTATTTGATATTTTAGCAGCGCAAACAGAGATTCAAGCGAATGGGAGAATTAACTTGAAGCAACTTGCTCAAAATGCGTTGGAGGGAGCAAGGGTAGATCATCTACCACCAGGAAAAATTGCATTTAGTCGCTTGGATCAGGAAAGGGTTTGGTTTGTCAGTGGTGGTGGAACAGTTAGGATTAACAGAGCTACAAATATTTCTCCTGGTTCACCAATTGAATTGGGGGATGAGGGAGAGAAATTAGAGGTTGTTGGGAAAATACCAGTACGTTTAGTTGGGCTACGTAAGTCAGATTTATGGGAATTAGGTGAGGGGGGAGGAAATTATTCTCAGACTTCTAGTGTAGATAATCAGGGAGAGGAATTCGAGGAAACAGAGATTCCCTATGCATCCGAGGAAGAGATTACTGGAAATTATGGGGATATCAAGAATCAACAGAAAATCAGGTATCCATACTTTCGGGGTCAGGGAGAATTAAATTCGGCGATCGCGTGTTTTCAAATGGTAGCAAAACATTTGCAAATGCCGTTTCGTCGGGATATTATTCAGCGCATTTTCAGAGAATATAGTCATCGAACGGGAATATCTTTTCAATTATGTGCATCTCTAGCTGAATTAATCGGTTTAAAATCACAATTGATTGATGTACCGATTACTAGAATCGGTAGAATTCTCACACCAGCTTTAATTCGTTATCAAGATAACTTTGCTGTTCTTTATGAAACTAGTGAAAATGTGATTATCTTGGGTGTACCTTCCCAAGGGATTCGCCGTTTTCGCACTGGAAAATTAGTAGCGGAATTAGCAGAAGAGTTGGGAGGAGAAGGAAGTCATTCTACTGCTGCAAACCCCGTAAAATTGCGAGTATTGCTACTTTCTGTAACTAAACATACACCTCAACAACGGTTTGGTCTACAGTGGTTTTCTCCCTACTTATGGCGTTATAAGTGGGTATTGACAGAAGTATTTATTGCGTCTTTCTTTGTCCAGTTAATGGCTTTGGTAAATCCTTTAGTTGTACAAATTATTATTGACCAAGTTATTGTTCAAAATAGCACAAAAACTCTGCATATATTTGGTGGTTTACTGGTCGTAATTGCTTTATTTGAATCCCTCTTAACCACCTTGAGAACCTATTTATTTGTGGATACAACAAACCGGATTGATATGGGTTTAGGGTCACAAATCATTGACCACTTACTGCGTCTTCCTCTGAATTATTTTCAGCGACGACCAGTGGGAGAACTGTCAACTCGTGTGAATGAATTAGAAAATATTCGTCAATTCCTTACAGGTACGGCTTTAACTGTGGGTTTAGATGCATTATTTTCAGTAATTTATATCATTGTCATGCTATTTTATAGTTGGCAATTAACCTTAGTGGGGTTAGCAACAGTTCCTATATTTATTTTACTGACTTTAATTTTTTCCCCCCTAGTCCGGAGACAACTAAGCAAAAAAGCCGAACAAAACGCCATTACCCAATCCTATTTAGTAGAGGTATTATCCGGGATTCAAACAGTCAAAGCGCAAAATATCGAATTGCGATCACGCTTTTCTTGGCAAGAGCGTTACGCTAATTATATCGCCTCTGGATTCAAAACGGTTGTCACTTCTACGATTGCTAGTTCTGCTAGTAATTTTTTGAATAAACTAAGTAGTTTACTGGTTTTATGGATGGGTGCTTATTTAGTTGTACAAGGAGAATTAACTTTAGGGGAATTAATCGCCTTTAGAATTATTTCGAGTTACGTTACGAGTCCTTTATTAAGGTTAACTCAACTTTGGCAAAGCTTCCAAGAAACAGCTTTATCTCTAGAGCGTTTGAGCGATATCATTGACACTCCTCAAGAAGCAGAAAACGACCGTCAAAATATTCCTTTACCAGTAATTACCGGTGCTGTCAAATATGAGAATATTTATTTTCGATTTCGGACAGATGGTCCCCTGCAACTTTGTAATATCAATCTGGAATTTACTCCCGGTGAATTTATTGGTATTGTCGGGGGAAGTGGTGCAGGTAAAAGTACATTAACCAAACTACTAATTCGGCTCTATGAACCAGAATCGGGGAGAATATTGATTGATGGTTATGATATTTCTAAAGTGGAATTAAATTCCCTGAGAAGACAAGTTGGTTTTGTTCCCCAAGATTCCTTGTTATTTGAAGGAACAATTCAAGAAAACATCGCCTTAACCAATCCCGATGCAACAACAGAGGAAATCATTGCAGCTGCGAAAATAGCCGTAGCTCACGATTTTATTATGAATTTGCCAAATGGGTATAATACAAAGGTTGGTGAACGGGGAGCATCCCTTTCTGGAGGACAAAGACAGAGAATAGCGATTGCACGCTCTGTTTTACAAAAACCAAAATTATTAGTTTTAGATGAAGCAACTAGTGCTCTTGATTATGTCACAGAAAGACAAGTTTGTTTGAATTTAGCGGCAGCATTTCAGAATAGTACAGTATTTTTTATTACCCATCGTTTGAACACTGTGAAACATGCAGATACCATTATTGTTATGGATGCGGGGAGAGTGGTTGAGCAGGGAAATCATTTTGATTTAATGCAAAAGGAAGGTCATTATTTCTATCTTTATAATCAGCAGGAGTTAAATTGATTTGAGATTATACTGTGATTGTGCATTTAAGTTGTATATTCAATACTTTTAATGGATGAATATACAAACGTTAACTGTTAACTGTTAGCCGTCAACAGCAAAACAATAACCCTAATTTATCCCTGTAGTTAAGCTTGTACTGTTTTAATATGAAGTTGCACATTACAAGTTGTCCGAAGTGAAGAGGAATGACGAAGCAATCTCATAATCTTCAATATTAACGAGTTGCTGAAATTGTCGATTTCCAGTTGTTTCCGCACTGCGAGAGCAAAAAGCAAGCTACACAACGATACACAAAAAATTATATGCAGCTTCATCTCAAATTGGTATTAATCAAAAAAATTCATACCTTCCCACATTTTTTTAATAACCTCTCACTGGTATTCGACTACAATAATTTCGATGGATGAGGTAAGGTAAATAATTGTACTATTCTACGACAACCCTACGGGTATAGCACCTCGTACTAGAAATATCATTGAAGCATCAAGATAACTCATCATGTATGCACAAATATTTTTCTAGATAAGTAACAATTACATATCTACAAGTCTCATATAATTATACTAAATAAAATAGGATATATATCTTATGTCTCAGCTAGATACACATCAATTGAATGGCAAATCTAATTCCCCAAAATATCAGAATTCAAAATTCGACACGCAAACACTCAATAAAGAATCAACGTCAATTAAATTTTCCGACTCCCAATTAGAACAATCCGTTGTTCTGCGTCAATCACCCCTTTGGTCACGAGCAATCATGGTGACAATAATAGGTTTAGCTGGTTTTGGTGTTGCATGGGCCAGTTTTGCAAAAATAGAACAGGTGATTCCCGCAACCGGACAATTAAAACCAGAAGGTGCAGTTCAGGAAGTACAAGCTCCAGTAAGTGGAGTAATTAAAGATATTTATATAAAAGATGGACAACAGGTAAATGCAGGAGATTTGTTATTGGTTTTTGATTCTACTGCGACAAACGCGGAATTAACTTCCCTGCAAAAAATTCGCACTGCATTGATGCAGGAAAATCAAATATATCGTCAGTTACTCCAAGCTCCTATATCTACTAATTCGATTGATTTATTCATTACATCTTTACCGAGAGAAGCAGCTTTTTTGCTAAGAAATCGCACAATTCTGTTAGCAGAGAATGAGCTATTAAAACGAGAATTGGGAAATGCTGTAAATCAAAATCAATTGGGGATAGATGAGCAACAGCGCTTGCAGGTGACTCAAACAGAATTAAATACTCGTACCGCAGTGGGGAAATTGGAAATTGAACAAATTAGACGTAAAAAAAACCAAATACAAGTACAAATAGCGGATACAAAAGATTCTCTAGGGATTGAAGAAAAAATTACTGGAAAGTTGAAAATTCTATCAGAACAAGGTGGGATTTCCCAGTTACAATACTTGCAGCAACAAAAAAAAGTTCAGAACCTCAAAGCTCAATTATCGCAGTTACAGGAAGAATATCAACGTTTAGAGTTTGATATTGAACAGGGACAGCAAGAGTTAAAAAATACAGTTGCAGTTACTCATAAGAATCATTGGGAAAAAATCGCTAATAATAACAAACAATTGGCGGAGATAGAAAGTCAATTGGCAAAAATCACTTTAGATAATGAAAAGAAACTGGCAGATGTGAATAGTAAAATTTCTCAGATGCAAACAAATTTGAAATATCAGACACTACAAGCACCGGTATCTGGTACGATTTTTGATTTAAAGGCGGGTAAGGGTTATGTGAGTCGAGTCAGTGAAAGAATTCTGTCAATTGTACCCAAGGATAGCCTAATTGCAGAAGCATTTGTGACAAATAAAGATATTGGTTTTGTGCGGGAAGGAATGAAAGTAGATGTGCGAATTGATTCCTTTCCCTTTAGTGAATTTGGTGATATCAAAGGAGAAGTAAAGTGGGTTGCTTCAGATGCACTTCCACCCGATGAAAATTATCGCTATTATCGTTTTCCCATCAAAATTAAATTGAATCGACAATCCTTAAATGTTCAAGGTAAGGATATATCAATGCAATCTGGGATGTCTATGACTGCAAATATCAAAGTGCGGGAAGAAAGAAGTGTAATTAGCTTATTTACAGAATTGTTTACCAAGGAGATTGAAACATTAAAAGAAGTTAGGTAGTAGATAAATATTTCCAATATTAATATCATGTCCGTTCATACACTTGTCAAAAACACACGCGAGCGTAATTAGCTGATTCCGTAGGGTAAATGGTAAGAAACAAAGGTTTTCAGCATATTTTGTGATTGTCATATTACCGGACACAAGATAATCTGCAAATTTGACACCATGACAATATCAGCATTAACACCTGAGCAAATTGACGCGATCGCTGCTGCAAAACAAACCTTCGCTGTTTGCGATCGCCCTCGGAAGTGCAAAGGTACAAGGGTAAAATTGTCCAAGGGATAGGAGTGGTTGAATTTGATGTTGCGTCGAGAATTAATTCCCAAATACGGGAGTCTTTCATTAATTTGGAAAAATTCCAAGATAATTTAGAACAAAGATAATCGCGATGCAGCAGCCACTCCCTTGAGGTGTATCGCACGACTTAGGAGATTTCTAGAATCAAATGCCAAAAATAAGATACGGCCGTAGACTGGTTATTTTGCGATCGCATCTCGCTGAACCCGTGGGAGTTTTGGATTTAGGCAATCACCATCAAATTCAAGGTCGGACTACAAATCCCATTCATTCAAAAAATTTTAAAAAAGGTTGATTAATAATCAGGGTTTCTGCTACTCTCACAATATAGCCGTCAGGAAATAACCTACCCTAATACGTGAGAATGATAATCACCTATAGGGTTGCAAAGCCCTCACTGTAAGTCTTAGAGACGAAAATGATATAGGTTCCACCCAGATATTTAACGAGATTCCAGGTATTAGCAATTAACATTTTTTGGTAGGTATACTCTAGGGGAACTGCTAGGCGATCGCGTAGTACCTTGCGTTTGCTTATATCTTGCACCTCTGCCTATGTACATAGTAAAACTTAAAAGTTACGCCATAAAGACACAGTGCTATCGTTCGCTTTTATGGCTAAATCAATACTTCTAGATTTCGACTGAGTATTTAACATCCATCAACTTCTCTTGGTGCAAGATGTGAGTTAGGGAAGATCACCGTCCTTGGGATAGATAATTTGCACGAATCGCCTAAATGTGTGTATTGGGGTATCCTAAATTACCAGGAAAATCAGCTTGAGTATCCCCGCAATGACAACTTCACCCAATATTCCAAATATTCAAGTTTAATCTAGATATTTACCACCCTAAATAATCCAGATCAAACTTGATTTATCTCAGCTTTTAATTCAATCAAAAAATTCAGAAAAAGGGTTGATTAATAATCAGGGTTTCTGTTACTATAGGTATAAAGGTTTCAGGGGTTAATATACCCCAAAACATGATAATGATAATCACTCACAATAATGAAAGCCTCTCACTGTAAGTATTTGAGACGAAAATGACATAGGTTCCACCCAGATATTTGACGAGATTCCGGGTATCAGCAATTAACATTTTTTTGTAGGTTTAGGTGGGAGAAGTAGTAGCACCTAAGTCATTGGTATACAAGGTTTATTCAGAAAACTTAACATTTACCTCCTTGATAACGGTTTCCATCAAGCGGGGATTAATGGCTTTTATACTAATACCTTCCCAGACAGCAGAAAAGGAAAGACCATAGGCTTAGACCTAGTAACCGAGTACATAGGTTATTAACTGCCTATTTCTGAGCGATCGCGCTCATTGTAGGTCTAATTAGGGCTTGCTGAACAATATACTGTAAGTTTTTGAGAGTAAGAAAAAGTTCGTAGTCGCGCTAACGACAACCCTGCGGGTATAGCGCCTGATATTAAAACTTTTCGGGTCTAGAGCCACCACTACGAACCCCTCAGAACCTATGGGATGACTTTATCTTGATAATCTTGTCATTATAGTACTATTGAACTATAATAGTAATAATCAAACTTCAGCGCATCCGCAGGGTAATCAAACATCGAAAAATCGAGGCGTTTTATGCTTAAACACTACATTCTCAGTCTGAATCCTACAGCGAAACACGAGTGGGATCGTTGCGTATTAAGGGAACCATTGACAGCGAAGCGTCCAGATATCGCCAAAATAGTTGCAGATGCGGTTGGTTCCCAGCAAGGCAATTATTTAGTTAGCGTCAATATTGAAGTGCAAGTATTAGAACACGTATTACCTCCCCAGGTTGAGCAATTATCTTTAAATATCGCTCCTACACCGGAAAAATCGCAATTACGGGAAGCAGCTTAGGAAATACCGATTTTGGATTTTGCGGAAAGTTGGTGGCAGATTTATTGTGCTTACAAAGTTTAGCGAGACGGAAACCGACACCGCCGCTTGCTACAACCGGGGAACCCTACGGAAGCAGTGACTCAACTTTGTGCTTCCACCAACTTTCCCAGATGGATTTTGGATTATTCTACTGGTGTGACAAGATTCAAGCAATACGATATATGGTGCAGACTTCTAGCCTCTTCCACACAGGACTTACGCAACTGGCACAGTGCGATCGCATTGACATAGTACATAGATACTATATAAAAGTGGCATACCCAAAGGAAATTGATGAAATTAGTAACAGTAATCGGCTGTGTTAAGTATTCATCAAATCATGAGAAAATT
>CALJJQ010000126.1 GCA_937973965.1 uncultured Calothrix sp.
ACTCATCTGCATTTGCAGGTGGATTTGTTAACAGGGCGAATCATAAACTGGGAGATTGCTGAAATAATTTGTCAAATATCGAATCTCGACGCATTAAGGTTGGAAAATAGCAGCTTCACCATTTTAAGGGTTAAGTGCTGCTAACCAAGCGTCTAAATCAGCCATGCTGGTAAAATCAAGCAATGCTTCACCGAGATTTTCTAATTGTTCCAGGGAAAGGGATTCAACTTGCGATCGCACTGGTTGTGGTAATTCTCCTACCCGACGGGTTAGTAGACGTGTAATGAGTTGACACGCTTCTACTTTGCGTCCTCGCTGTTCTCCTCGTTGTTCTCCTCGTTGTTCTCCTTCTTTTATTCCCTCTTCCTTAATCTCCCGATACACCTGTGTTTCTTTGAGTGTAATTCCCAGCATTTGTTCTACCTCCCTTTGACTCTTACCTTCAAACTTGTACACCATGATTGTGGTAATTAGCTCTATGATGGCACGATTTTCTGCTGGAGGTATTTCCTGTTGACTCCTCTGTAGTCAAAAGTCGCACCCAAATCTTTTTAATCACTACTTCCCCCTACCTACTTTCCTTCGAGTCCAGTAGGTAAGGGAAGTTATCGATGTACTATGGCAATATTTGAATCTCGAAATACAGGTATTCTTTCCACTTGGGTTTTCCACGTTCCGTCTGGATAAAGTTGCAGTAAACGAAAACCGGGGAATCGATGGTCAAGCTTCAATGTAGAACTTTGGGGTTGAAATTGGACGCAGGTAGAAGGTGTACCTAAGTAATCTACACCTTGACGATGGCGGTGATATTCTTGGTGTATGTGTCCAAATAATACCAATTTGACATGGTGATGACGGTCTAAAACTGCCAAAAATTCCTCGGAGTTTTGTAAACAACTTGCATCTAACCAATCTGAACCGATAGGAAAGGGGGGATGGTGGAGAGCTATTAAAGTGGGTTTGGGGGTTGCTTGGATTAGATGTTGCTCTAACCAATCTAGGGTTTGTGCTGATAAAAATCCGTAGCTGGAACCTACTACGCAAGAATTGAGCAAAATAAAATACCAACCTCCCCGCTCAAATACTTTGCGCTGGGAAAACATACCCGTATTTAAACAGTCTTCCATTATGCGATCGCGATCGCAATCTCCCACTAGCCAATAGGTTGGTATTTTTAATGGCGTAATTAAATTATTGACCGTTTCATAGGAGGCATAACTCCCATCCCCGGAGATATTCCCTGTCAATAGCAACAAGTCAAGCTCGGATTTTGTCCGGATGCGCTCGATTGCTTCCCATAAAGACCTTAGTGTCTCCATCCCCAGCAATCTCTGTGTCTGGTTGGCAAATATATGCATATCTGTCACCTGCGCAATTGACAATGGGACAGCTTGATTTGTCCTTACCGATAACAATCTATGCGTATTAATACTTATTATCTCCTTGTGATTTTTTTTGATGAAAACAAAATTGTCTGAGTATCGATTTTAATCGCTGAGTTCTTCTTCTGGCAAATTTTTCAGCATTTACACAATGAACTGTATGCCTCTATAGTTACGTGATATCCGAAATATATAAAAACATATATAGTCTAAATTTGAGAGTTTTACAAGTTGTTTCATCTATCTTTGGACAGATGCTAAAATATTTTTAGTGCTTATGTTGACATAATGATAAGAGTATTTACACTAGGTTCTAAATTACAGGTCAATACCAGAAAAAAACCGCGTTCAGGATAGGAACGCGGCTAAAAATGAATGATGCTTTAGAAATATAAAGTCCGGCGAATTGCTTACCGTATGGTTAAATGGTTAAAAGCAAACATCGCCAGTGGAAAAGTGCTATACCCGCAGGGTTGTCGTAGACTAGCGCTACTACGTGCCTTTATTTACCCATCAATCAAAACATTAACGTGGTACTACTGGGAAGCATTAACAATAAAGGGAGAAGAAATTGCAGGTGCGGAACCAGCATTTACCATTGCTTGATAAACAAAAGCAGCAACTTCTGCACGGGTTGCAGGACGACGGGGATTTAGTTGTCTGACGGTGGGGAAATTAACAACAATAGAGCGAGATGTGGCTGCCGCGATCGCATTGCGAGCATAATCAGGGATACTATTGGCATCACTGTAGAATGACAGCACGTTTGTTCCGCTTGTGGTCAATCCTAATCCGTTAGCAAGGGAAACTAAAGCTTGTACCCGCTCAATTTGTTGCTGGGGTTGGAAAGTTCCATTGGGATATCCGGATAAAAAGCCACCGCGAGAAGCAGTTTGAATTGCTTGGAATCCCCAGAAACTGGTGGGGACATCACGGAAATTGATTGCTTCCCGTTTTGCTGGGGGATTAAAGGCTTTATTAATGATGGCTGCAAATTGAGCGCGGGTGACAGGTTCATTGGGACGGTATTCATTACCGGGGAATCCAGCAATAATATCACGGGCAGCGAGGGCATCGATAAAACTTTTGGCCCAGAAATTCGCTGGAACATCTCGAAAGGCTGTTGTACCTCCCCCTGGTGGTGGTGTTGGTGGTTCAACTTTGGCGACAACTAACTCCACCTTCCCAGAAATCCGACTCGGATCAACATCATTACCAACTGCAATGATTGTGCGATCGCGCGTTGCATTTAAAATATCAAAATATTTTTTCGGGTCTTGTCTACCATTATTGCGAATCAGGTTATTTCCCGGACTAGCTTCGGTTCCTAAATCTGGTTCCCCACTGGTAATTGCCACAACTCCGTGGTCACGGCTATCCTGAATCACGTTGTTACGCAACACCGGTTTCCCAGCACCAGTAATTACCACACCGCCATTGTTACCAATAATTTGGTTATTAGTAATCAACGGAGCAGCATTTTCACTGACTGCAATTCCAAATCCAGTATTTTGGAATACGTTATTCCGGACTTCTCCCCTGGCTTCTTTGGCAATGGAAATACCGTTACCTTGATTCAAGGTAAACAAGTTATTTTCTACCCTGGGATTACCTGTCCCCGTTACAAACACCCCATCCCGCACACTATTAGTAAAAGTGTTATTGGTAATAGTGGGATTAGTTGATTCCACCCAAACCGCAGTTCCCCGTTGATTGGGATTAGTTACAGTTACTCCCGTAATGGTGACACCATTGTTTGCGAGAATGGTAATATTTTGAGCGGCAAAGGTACGGCTAGTATAACCTCCACCCCCAGTAATTTGAATTCCCTGACCCTTACTACTTTCATCACCCCGTAAAGTGACATTTGCGGGTATGTTCAACGGAAATTGTTCTCCATTACTGCTGTCGTAGTTACCAGGTGCAAGTTGAATAATATTACCAGCTTTAGCCTGTTTAAGGGCAAAACTAATAGTTTTATAGGGTGCAGCTTCGCTACCATTAGTCGCTACATCATTCCCTGTACTAGGATTGACAAAAATTACTGTCCCAGTTGCAGGTACTTGTGCTAATAATAAGTTGGCAGATAATTTAACTGGGGTAGAAATTTCTGCATTCGCAGAAATCGGTAATAATAGGGACACATTTGATGTCAGAAAAAATGCAGCCAGTAAGCGCGAAAATGCACTTGATTGTCTGTAGCGTCGGTATAAAAATAATGATTTTTGACCGTGGGGAATGAAATTAAAACCCTGATTTTTCATCGTGGTTTGCTTGGATATATGTGCTGTTCAGTAAATATTAATTAATACCAAATCCCGGCAATTGTAGCTAGGTAGAGAATCATGCTTGCACTGTGTTCACAAAAACCTCAAATGCCTTCAGCTAGCACTTTCTGCCAACCTATGTACATCCATAGCCAGATTTTCGGGAAATAGGTATAAGGGCAAACAACAGCTTATTTGCTGTTGAGCTTATGCAAAACTATACCGGAAGACTTACACTTTATCAGCACAGTTCCCTAAATTTTTTCCCATTTAATCTGAAGGTAGTAGGGAGTAGGGAGTAGTGGTCTGTCAATTTTTAAATGATGGATTGGGAAAGGACGAGGGGAAATATCCCTCAAATGAACTTCACAAAGCACCCTTTGGTTTTTCCCATCGGTTCTGGGGGTTCGTAGTGAGGAATTTATCCCTCAAATCAAGGTCTAGAGCTACTACTACTCCACCATGTAAGTATATCGTTTACGCTAATGGTTGCTACATATCAGGAGCTATAACCGTTGATTACTCTAGTTTCATTTACTAACTCCCAACACCCTATTCCCCACATTTATATGCGTCCAACGGAAGTTTCTCAACTGAATGTGTTCATAGGAAAATAATTATAAACTGGCTATTTTTCCGGTTGTCAGTCAGAAAGTGGCACAAAATCATGTGCCGGTTAAGAAGGAGGACTTATGCGTGCAGTATTAATGGCAGGTGGTTCAGGAACGCGTTTGCGTCCTCTGACATGCGACTTGCCAAAGCCGATGGTACCGATTTTAAATCGACCAATCGCAGAACATATTATTAATCTGCTCAAACGCCATCATATCAATGAGGTGATTGCCACGCTGCATTATTTACCTGATGCCATGCGGGATTATTTCCAAGATGGTAGTGATTTTGGCGTACAAATGACCTATGCTGTAGAGGAGGATCAACCTCTCGGTACGGCTGGTTGTGTGAAAAATATTGCTGAATTACTAGATGAAACTTTTGTGGTAATTAGTGGTGATAGTATCACAGATTTTGATTTAACCGCAGCAATTGAATTTCACAAACGCAATCGATCTAAAGCAACTCTAATTTTAACTCGCGTTCCTAACCCGATTGAATTTGGGGTCGTGATCACCGATAAACAGGGACGAATTCGTCGATTTTTAGAAAAACCTTCAACAAGCGAAATTTTTTCTGATACCGTCAATACGGGTACGTACATTTTAGAACCAGAGGTTTTAGATTACCTACCAGAAAATACTGAATGTGATTTTTCCAAAGACCTATTTCCTTTGCTCCTAGCCAAAGATGAGCCGATGTTTGGGTATGTGGCCGATGGGTACTGGTGTGATGTTGGACACTTGGATGCCTATCGGGAAGCCCAGTATGATGGATTAGCTGGGAAAGTCATCCTCGATTTTGCCTACAAGGAAGAGTCTCCTGGTATTTGGGTGGGACAAAATACTTATATTGATCCATCCGCCAAGATTGAAGCACCTGTGGTTATTGGTGCGAATTGTCGGATTGGGGCTAGGGTACAAATTGAAGCTGGTACGGTGATTGGTGATAATGTCACCATTGGTGCGGATGCGATATTGAAGCGGCCAATTATCTGGAATGGGGGAATTGTCGGCGAAGAAGCTAATTTGACAGCCTGTGTCATTGCCAGGGGAACTAGAGTTGATCGGCGAGCTCATGTTTTGGAGGGAGCGGTAGTTGGTTCCCTGTCAACAGTAGGGGAAGAAGCGCAAATAAGTCCCTTTGTCAGGGTTTGGCCGAGTAAAAAGGTAGAATCAGGGGCAATTTTGAATATAAACTTAATTTGGGGGAATACAGCTCAACGGAACCTGTTTGGACAACGGGGTGTGCAGGGATTAGCCAATATCGATATTACACCGGACTTTGCGGTCAATTTGGGTGCAGCTTACGGTTCTACCCTCAAACCCCGTTCTAAAGTTACCGTTTCCCGCGACCAACGTAATATTTCCCGGATGGTGACCCGTTCCCTAATTGCCGGGTTAATGTCTGTTGGAGTGGATATTCAAAATCTCGATGCGACAGCCATACCAATTGCTAGAACCGTGATTCGTGGTTCCGAAGTTGAAGGAGGCATCCATGTCCGGGTTCACCCAGACCGTCCCGATTACATTTTAATTGAATTTATGGATGGTAAGGGAATTAATATCTCCAAGGCCAAAGAAAAGAAAATCGAAGGGGCATTTTTCAAAGAGGATATGCGGCGATCGCAGATTCACGAAATCGGTGATGTGGCCTATCCCAGTCAGGTGCTTGACCGTTACTGCACAGCTTTTGAAAATTTCCTCCATATTGAAACTATTCGTAACAGTAGGGCTAAAATTGTCATTGATTACGTGTATGCGGTATCCGGAGCTGTTCTACCGCAAATGCTGGATCAATTTGGTGTGGATGCGGTTGTCCTCAACGCCAGTTTAAATAAAACTGCCATGTCCACCACCAACCGGGAAGCTCTCTTAACCCAATTAGGACACGTAGTTGAAGCCCTGAAAGCCAACTTTGGTGTCCAGGTTTCCGCCAACGGCGAACAATTAATCCTGGTGGATGAATGCGGTATCCCCATTCGCGGGGAAACTTTAACTGCTTTGATGGTAGATATGGTGCTAACAGCAAATCCCAGAGGTAGCGTTGTTGTTCCCGTCCACACCACCAGCGCCGTTGAACAAATAGCCCGTCGTCACGATGCTAACGTCATCCGCACCAAAGCCAACCCCACCGCATTAATGGAAGCCTCCCAGAAAAACCCCAACGTGGTGCTGGGTGGAAGCGGTGAAATGGGCTTTATTTTTCCCGAATTACACCCCGGTTTCGATGCCATGTTTTGCATCGCCAAACTAATCGAAATGTTAACCATTCAAGAGCGATCGCTAGCTGCGGTGCGTTCCGAATTACCCCGTGTCATCCACAAAACCTACACCGTTCGCTGTCCCTGGACAGTTAAAGGGGCATTGATGCGCTATTTAGTCGAAACCCACCCCGCTCAAAATCTTGAACTCATCGACGGTGTGAAGATTTGTCAACCCTACGATGATAGCTGGGTATTGGTATTACCCGATGCCAGTGAGCCGCTAGTACATTTATATGTAAATAGTAACGATCGTGAGTGGGTAGATGAGAGTCTGCGTGATTACAGAGCTAGGGTACAGGCTTTTGTGGAACGGGAATCGGAAGCTGTGGCTTCGGAGGTGATGTAGACCTAATCAGGGAGTAGGAGCAACACGGTTCGGATCAATAAATTCGTAAACCCAAAATCATTGTAGAGACGCAATATATCGCGTCTCCCGAAATCGCCACGAAAAATCATTAACCGAACTGTATTTGGAGTCGGAGAGGAGAGACGACCCTTCTCCTCTCCTGGTGAGTGAAAATTCTGAAAATTCAAGTCATAATAATTACAAAATCAAGAGTATAAAAATATCATTTTCAGGGTTGATTGTTTTTCATCCCTCTTATACTATTGCTGTGTGCGTGAGCAAACTATTAAAATCAATGCATTAATTAATGGATGCAGTCGAACTACTTGAAACTATTACCCAGCTAATTCATCAAGCCGAACAGGGAGATATCGATCCTTGGGATGTGAAGGTGATTGAGGTGATTGACCGTTTTCTGGAATTTATGTCGCCAGAAACTAATAAGCGCAGTTACGAAACAGACCTGTCCCATTCCGGACAAGCATTTTTATCGGCATCAATGCTGGTGTTATTCAAAGCGAATACCTTGATGCAAATGCAAGCTGCGGAAGATGAAGTCGATGAATTATTAGAGGAACTATTACCCAGTAGCGGTGATGATGATTTCTTCAAGGCGATTCGCGTACCTTTAGAACAAACATTACGCCGTCGTCCTGCGGCTATTCCTCCCCCCAAACGTCGTGTCACCCTGCATGAATTAATCGAACAATTGCAGATTATGGCTGAACAATTAAAAACCATTCAGCCAAAATCAGAAAACAAACCAACACGCGATCGCTCGAATGTTCGTAAATTTCGCACAGCTCTTGTACTTGCACACCAAGAAAACCTCAGCGAAATCGCGGGTGAGTTAGAACAGGTTTTATTTCGAGCGAGGGAGGAACTATTAATCGATCAAGAATGGATCGAATTACCTCAACTTGTCCAACTTTGGTCACAAACCAAACAAGTTATCCCTAATCAGCATCAACCAGCGAATAGTGATTTAGTTGGAGTATTTTGGGCATTATTATTACTTTCTGCCCAATCAAAAGTGGAAATGTACCAGGAAGAATTTTATGGGGATTTAAAAATTCGTCTGATTCATGCCAATACTTCCTTAGATGCGGAAGCTGGTTAATTGAGATTTTGCATCAGCATCAGAGGTTGTTTGTCAAGTGTCAATAAATACTTTATCAACCACTTATTGAAGAGAGTAAATAGGCTCAAACGGTATATTTGTTGTTCATATTCCACTTGCTTATAGGGTATTGTCGAAATATTAATGATTAATTTAAGATTCCCATGTCACCATCAAACATAGTTCACCTCCCATGACAGCACCTTCCCTCCAACCCTTAGAAGTCCCTTCACCCGCTTATATTTGCCCCTTCGATCAAGCCTGTAGTTACCTAGAAGCCGCAGCGAAACAACTTAAACTAGATGGGGGGACTATTTCCATCCTTAGTAATCCTCGCAAGGTGATTACGGTCTCAATACCAGTTAAACGGGATAACGGGGAAATTGAAGTATTAGCCGGACATCGCGTCCAACATTGTGATATTCTTGGTCCCTATAAGGGCGGTACCCGTTACCACCCCGCCGTGACACTGCGGGAAGTGTCTGCCTTAGCCATGTTAATGACCTGGAAATGTGCATTACTGGGAATTCCCTATGGTGGAGCCAAAGGGGGAATTGCCATTGACCCGAAGCGCTATAGTGTGGGGGAATTAGAGCGAATTACCCGACGGTACACTAGTGAATTAATCAAAAACATTGGCCCATCGGTGGATATTCCCGCTCCAGACATGGGAACCTCCCCACGGGAAATGGCTTGGATGATGGATACCTATTCGGTGAATATGGGTCATGCAGTACTCGGAGTTGTCACCGGTAAACCCCTATCCATTGGGGGTTCCAGGGGTCGGGATATGGCTACGGGACGGGGGGTAATGATTTGTGTGCGGGAAGCCTTAGCAGACCGGGGTAAATCCTTGCAGGGAACACGGGTCGTCATTCAGGGATTTGGTAATGTGGGTAGTGCGATCGCAATTTTACTTGCAGAAGCGGGAGCCAAGGTAATTGCGGTTTCCTCCGGTGCTGGGGGGGTGTATGCTGAGTCGGGTTTAGATATTTCTGCCCTCAAAGTCTACGCAGCAGACAATCGTCGTAGCGTGGTGGGTTTTCCCCAAGGCACACCCATTAGTAATGCCCAGTTATTAACTTTACCCTGTGATGTGTTAATTCCCGCAGCCTTGGAAAATCAAATTACAGAAGATAACGTCAATCAAATTCAAGCCCAGTTAGTGGTAGAAGCAGCCAATGCACCCGTGACATTATCAGCTGATCAGTCCCTCACCAAAAGAGGTGTCACCGTTTTACCCGATATTTTGGCTAATGCCGGTGGAGTTGTAGTGAGTTATTTAGAATGGGTACAGGGTTTATCCTACGTATTTTGGGATGAAAAACGCGTCAACCAAGAAATGGAACACCTGATGGTACAAGCTTACCGACAAGTCATGACCCGCAGCCAACAACAACAAATTTCCCCCCGGTTAGCAGCCTATAGTATTGGAGTTGGAAGGGTGGCGATCGCACTACAAGACCGGGGTTTGTATCCGTAACCTTAGACCGGAGAGTGACTTGCCAAGCTAGTCAATACTTCCCGGATTTTTGATATGCTATCTGATTGGGCATGACTAACAGCTTGGACTTGTTCACAGATTTCACTGGTTACTTGTAATGATTGACGCAATCGATCTAAGGCATCCTGGACTGGTTGTAGAAGTTCTTCGTAGACGGAAATACGAACTTGCTTTTGATGAAGCATGGACTGAAGTTGATGAAACTCTTCTTGCAAGTCTTGCAATTCTTGCTGTTTAGTCGCTTGAGCTTGCATTTGATTTTCCATTAACCCTTGAGCAAGTTCCACACTACTGCGAAGACTTTCTAGTTCCCGTTCTAACTCCTCTAAATCCTCAACCTGTTGTTGACGGAATTTATCCACTTGTGTCAACAATGGACGTAAATCAATTTGATTTTCTCTCTGATTTTCCAGAGTTTTTCCTTGCCTTTTCCACAAAATAGCCTGATACTGACTTAATTCTTCTTGGCGTTGGATTAAGCTCCGACGTTGACCAACCAATGTTTCATTCAGCATTTGATAATGGTCTTTTTCGTCAGCTAATTCTGATTCTAAGGCAGGTTTTTCCGCATCCGTAGCTTGATTCAGCTTTTGCAGAATTTCCTCTATTGTTGCTTGTTTATAGGTTAACTCCGTTTCCTGCTCATCTACAAAACTGGAATCGACAGTTAATTTTTCTTGCAAATCTTTGACTTTTTGCTCAAGTTCATCTATTGGCATTGATTCTAATATCGCCAAGATTTCCCCATCGAGAAAAATTGCTTGACCAGAACTTGCAGCCAATGAACTCATTTGCTGATACAAATCCTCTTGGTGATAAATTTGCTCCTTCAGCATCCGAGCTTGGGCTTCCCGACTGATTAGTGTAGCATGATTAGCTTTAAACTCAGCAATTTGTGCATCGAGCAAAGCTTGAGCTTGCTGCACTTCATTTTGGCGATCGCGCAATTCCTTTTCCCGTAATTCCACATCCGCTTGTTGCTGTTCAACTTCCGAACGGATTGCTGCTAATATTTCCCAATGGGGATTTAAACAGGATTGCTGGTGTTCGACAACTTCCAAACCGTAGTTAAGTTGTTCGCGCATTCCCGCAATCGATGTCAAACCACCTGCTACAGATTCAACTAACTCACCTAATTTTTGAGCCTGTTCTGGGTCTAAACCGCTACCTTGACCCTCAGCCTGAAGTTCCTCTAAACGCCGTTGTTCACCCCGTAAATGCTCCCAAGCACCCTCCAACTCCTGACGGTTACGCTCAATTTCCTGTCGGAGAGCCTCGATTTCAGCCTGGGAAGACTCGATTTGTTGTTTTTGGGCTTCAAACTCCTGCATTTCCTGTTCCATTGCCTGGAACCTCGCCATCTGTTCCTCCATTTCTTCCTGACGGCGATTAAATTCCTGAGCTTGGAAAGTTAAGGATTGCTTCCAACCCTCAATTTCTTCCTCTGCGGCTTTGAATTTTTCCATTTGTCGGGAAAAATTCTGTAAAATTGTCACCAGGGGACGACCTGCTTCCTGAATGCGTTGAATTTGTCGCTGGGGTGTCAGTTCCACCATCACTAAAGCCCCATCGCTCAACTTGCTAGCATCGTCTGCGGCAATCACTTCCTCTGATACCGAACTCCATGATTGATCGCTCCGTTGACAGGCTAACAGTTTTAAATCTGCTTTGTTCCCACCACCGAGCAAACCACCTTTTTGTTTTTGTACTTCAGCTAAATACAGCACACCGTTCATCCCTCTTGATGCACTTCAAAATCAAGTTAGTAAAGTTATAAATTATACGTTTTTTGGATAGGACTTATGCACTTACAACTAAGGGAGCAAGTTTTGAGATTGCTTCTTGAGTAAGCAGCGACGCAGATAGGTAGTCCGTGGACAAGTCCTAATTTATATATAATTACACCCGCAACGAGTAATTAACTTTACTTCAAAGCAGGTGCAACATACATAGTGTGGTTGGCGTAAGCATCTGTAAGAAATATCTATGAAGATAATCAATTTATAATAAACTTAAAAACTAGATACTTAACTTCAACGGCTTTTGACATTCCGACATCCAGTAATGTTGTTGAAATTGGAACTGTCAACTGTGGCTCAGGAACGGATTTTCCCGACAACAGGAGGCAAAATACCAAGAAAACAAGGCATTTCATTTCTCTACATTTTCTCTTTCCCTTGATATAACTGGCTACCGTGTTATTACTGCCTTTCTCAAAGTTGATGAAAAAAGAAGGAGTAGGTGGGTGGTAAAAATTGTCGTTAATCTCAGGGAGAGACGCGATATATCGCGTCTGTCTCCCCCCAGTTCTCCACAACTAATTTTCTCGATAGGCAATCACAGCATAAAATGGGTCTCCTCCTCCCCCTAACCATTGTAGGAAGTTAGGGGTTTGCGATGCACGGACAATTACTTCTGGTGTGCTAAAACCTGGAACCGATGTAAAGTAACTTTTGACTAGTTGAACCCGATGTTGTTCAGAACTGTCACGCCAAGCTTGAATTGCCTTTTGATAAAACATGCGATTGGAGAAACTGATAATGGCGATTCCTCCGGGTTTTAAGATGCGATGAATTTCCGAAAATACAGCTTCTGGGTACTGTAAATATTGGACAGACACACAGTTTAAAACCGCATCAAATTCGCGATCGCTATAGGGGAGTTGGGGATTTTCGTTTAAATTTTGGACAAAGTATTTATCTAAGCGGGGATTTCGCGCTAGTTCTTCGGAGTTTAAGCCATGTCCCTCAACCCGACTGAATACCATTTCTTCCGGTAGATGGGATACCCAACTACTCATCATGTCAAAGATGTGCATTTTCGGTTGCAGTCGTTGTCGATATAGTTCGGTTAATTGTTGCAGGAAACCATCATCGACATGGGTGACAAAGCGAGGAAACGAATAAAATAATTTATCGTCGGTGCTATCTAGTTTGGCACGTTCATTGGGTCTGAGCAGCATAAAAATAGAGTCAGAGTAAATTATCTGTCAAAAAATATGTTAATTTTCCATCATGAGTTGGGAATTGATTGGCTATTGTCTAAATACAGACCAATTTCCATCATTTAGTTATCCCGGCTGAAGGTTTAATTTACACCCTCAAAACCCAGGATTTGCCAACTTTACTGGACTTCAAAGGGGGTCGCTAGTCGCGGGAAAAATCAATCCCTGATCCAATTTATTAATGGGTATTCAAGGGGTGAGTTGGGGATTATAAGGGAGTAAAATATCTCATGGATTAACCAACAGCATTATTTATTTGTCAGCACTAATTGTGAATTGTATTGGCCAACCACAATATTTTAATTGAAATTATCAACTAACTGCTGAAATCAAGAAATCTTCCTCGGTGCATACATATGTTTCCCATCCGGCAAGAATATCTCGAAGGTGATGGACAAAAAATCCCCACTAGGTCTGTATCTATCTATGGAATTTTGTGTTTGTTTATACTGCCATTATTATTATTTAGTTCTGACCAAAGTAGTTTAATGGCCCATGATGAGGGTTTGTATGCATGGCGGGGGAAAATGATGATTGATGCAGGTGATTGGATTCACCCTTGGTCAATTCCCCATCATAAGACTCCTGGTTTTTATTGGTTAATGGCGATAATGTATACCATTGGGGGTATTAATGAAACCAGTGTCAGATTGCCTAGTTTAGTTTTGGGTTTTCTGAGTATGGTTTTAGTGTATGAAATTGGGCAAATTATTTTGAATCAAAGTTTGGCTTTTTGGGCAACAATAATTTTAAGTTTAGAATTTTTATGGTTACAGTATTGTCGGTTGGGAACCCCGGATGTACCGATGGTATTTCTGAGTTTGTTGGCAATTTATTTATTATTAAAAGCCGAATTGATTCCGCAGCAACATCACTTTTTAACCGTCGGTGCTGGATTTGCTTTAGGACTAGGTTTTTTGATACGCAGTTTGATGATGGTTTTACCAATTATTGCCCTTTTACCCTATGTACTTAGCAGTAAAAAGCGTCAATATTTTCTTTCCCGCCCCTATATTTATTTAGGTTTTGTGTCAGGGTTAATTCCCACTTTTATTTGGCTATATTTGACTTTTCAGGATTACGGAATTGCCAGTTTAAAGGAATTATTCGGGTTTGCAATTCGCTTAGGAAGTAACGAACGAGCGGGGAACGGGATTCTTTTTTACCTTTGGAATGTACCCTTGAAATCTTTCCCTTGGGGATTATTTGCCATCCTCGGAGGTGTTATTTGTGTTCGCACCCCCGTTTCCAGCTACAAATCGATTTTACTTGGCTTTCCCTTTGTTCTCTTGATTCAACTGAGCCTGGTTTCCACCCGCTTATCCCACTATAGTTTACTGTTATATCCCTTTATTGCCTTTCTTGCTGCCATCGGTTTGGATAAATTAAGCCATATTTGGTTCACACACAAAGGAAAATCTCCAATGACTGTAATTACATACATTAGTTATGGTCTGGGAGGATTGGGGATAATTTGTTTTTTAGCAGGAATTATTCTGATGGTGATGGGAATACCAGAAATCCGTCCCTACACAACAATTGCGATCGCTTTTGGATTGGCTGCAAGTATTGTACCGATAGTTTACAAAATAGGTATTTGCTCTGAGGATAAATTCACCCTATCGCGAATTTGGTTGGCAAGTTTGTTGATCCCCTTTTGGTTGGGATTGGCTACAACTGGTCTCAATGGGTTTTTCAACGATTACAATCCCCAAATTAAACAACTTGTCACCCAACCCCCGGTTGGGCAAATTTTAAAACGTCACCCCATCCACTTCGTCAATATTGAAGGTAAAACCGCAGTCTTACTCAATTTTTATACCCCCCGTCATGGCCAACGTAGTCATGATATTACCAATTTACCCCACAATAGCTATGCCTGGGTCAAGCGAAAAGCGATCGCCGATGCCATCCCACCCCATAGAATTATTGGCCAATCCCAGGAATACTGTCTAATTCAAGTTAATCGTCCTGTTATGATTGGCAAGGATTTACTTTAGATAGCCCTACATGTACATATACAGTCCCATAAACCCAACCATGATTAACGCTGATTGGTTGTCCCTCCTCCATCAACATCGAGCGATCGCCATTATCCGGGTCTCCAATTTTGACACTGGATTGGCAATGGCTCATGCTGTGGCAGAAGCAGGTATGGGATTGATTGAAATTACCTGGAATAGCGATCGCGCTGGTGATTTAATCACTAAGTTGGTGTCGGACTTACCTAATTGTCAAATCGGTGTCGGTACTATCCTCAATTGTCAAGACCTGGAAAATGCGATCGCAGCTGGTGCTAAATTCGCTTTTACACCCCATGTGAATGGCAAAATTATTCAAGCTGCTATTTCCCAGGATATTCCCATTGTTTCAGGAGCGCTAACCCCTACGGAAATTATGAATGCATACAGCTATGGTGCTTCCAGTGTAAAGGTTTTTCCCGTCCAATCTGTTGGTGGCATTCAATATATTCAAGCCATCCGTCCTCCTCTGGGGGAAGTACCTCTTATCCCCACCGGTGGTGTCACCATCAATAATTCTAAAGCCTATCTCGAAGCAGGAGCTGTCGCAATCGGGATTAGCGGTGAGTTGTTTCCCAAGGATTGTATTACTAATCAAAATTGGTCGGGAATCACCCAACAAGCTCAACGATTATTACAAGTTATCAGTGATTTTAGATTTTAGATTTCCGTAGAGACGACCCGGTGGGTCGTTTTTAGATATTTGATGAATTGAGTCGCTACAATTCTCCTTAAATGAACCGTATTGACTTATCCTGTAGATAATTTTTTACCAATATCTTGATTTTGTTTAATCAAATTCACTAAAAAACTCGTATAAGCATCAAGCATCGGTAAATCGAAATCCCGCCTAATTCTCCGCGTTTTCAAAGGTGTATTTTCCCCTTGATAGTTCGTCAGCTTATGAACATCCTGCCAGTATAAACCAACGCCCTGCTTCTGCCAAGTTGGCACATAATAAAAATTCAAACCCTTTTCTAACAAAAGTTTTTTCCGCTCGGAAAATCCTAAGCCTTCTAAAATCCGATTGGCTTGTACACTAGTTTTACCTTCCCGTTGTAAAGCTAATAAACAATGAGTGTGTAAAGCTTGACGTTGGCTATACTCACTACGCCATTGAAAATAATTAACTACCTCATTTAAATTAGGAAGTTGGGAGATACGACCTTCAAAACAGGCTATTTCATTCAACAGAAAAGATAATTTGACGCTAGCTTCACTCACTAAAGTTGAAATTATGGGAATTGTTTGTCGTGCAAAACCGTATTCTTCAAAAGCTAAAAGTAAAGAAATTTCATCCGTTTGATAATGGGCATAGGTAATTTTTAAACCACAGTTCATCAAATGCTCAGTTGTGGTCAGCATTATATCGCATAGCGCTTCATCATAGACCGTTTTAAATTTACCGTTTTTCCTCAGTAGGTTGGTGAGGTTTTTTACTTTTAAACGTGCAACAATATAAATACCTGGAAGTACACAATAATCATTTGCTGTTTCAAAAACATGCATTCTCGCATCGAGAGCTTCAAATCGCATAAATACAACCTCGACAACCAAGACGTAAAGAAGTAAACGGGTAAATTAGACTGCTGATTGAGTATATTGCTTTATGAAAAATACCACATAATTCCACACCATAATTCATCTAGTTACTGTTCCCTATTTTCTCGTTTGTCAATCGGGAGTAGGAAGTGGAGAGTAGTGAGTAGGAAAAACCACTTTTTCACATCTTGTACTACGTAGGATTAAAAAAAATGAACTCCGTATTATCCCATATGGTTAAGTTAAGGATGATTATGGTTAATAATAATTGCCGCTTGCAGAGACACTAAGTTGTGTGGCTTCCCCGCGTTAAATTCAGTGGCGTTACAACGTAGTTTAACCCAACAAATCCTCAGACTTTTTATACCATTATTTACGGCAGATGGGGATTTTTCAGAGGTAGATTATGTTCGTGTTAAAGGTTTGTGGAAAAAGATTTTAGCAAACAAGTTCAAAGAAAAAATTTACAAGGAGTTCATATTTTTTAAGCAATCTACTACAACTTAAGACTGCTACCCACACCTTGAAACATAATCGCCGACAGAAAAAAGTTAATAATAAATATCATCAGCAAGGAAGTCACAACCGCAGTTGTAGTTGATTGTCCCACACCTTTTGCACCCCCCGTCGTAGTTAATCCCCAATTACAACCAATGACAGCAATCAGTAGACCAAAAACTACCGCTTTAATCATTGCACTATAAATATCCCAGCTATTGAGGAAATTACGGATTGAATCTAAAAAAATTGCTTGAGGTAAGCTGTAATTAGTCGTTGCAATAATTAATCCGCCAATGACACCCGTAATTAAAGACAGAATGGTCAAAATTGGTAGCATTGCCATACAAGCAATCACACGGGGAATTACTAAATAATCAATTGGGTCAGTCCGCAACATCAACAACGCGTCAATTTGCTCCGTGACCCGCATTGTGCCAATTTCCGCAGCAAAAGCCGAACCAACGCGTCCAGCAATAATTACCGCCGTTAGTACAGGTGTTAATTCCCGCGTTAATGCCAATGCGAGGACTCCACCAACAGCATTTCCAGCACCAAAGTGGATAAACTCCCGTGCAACTTGAATTGTGAAGACAGCACCAACAAAGATTGCAGTGATCAGGGCTATAAACAGGGAGTCGGAACCAACTACAGCCATTTGTTCGAGGGTATTGCGACGATGAAATTTACCTCGAAACAGATGCAGCAACACCTGTCCACAAAGAAAAGTTGCTGCTAATAACCTTTGAAACCACACATTTAGACCCATTTTTGTCAGAGTTTTCTTCACTGTCGCCATCATACCCAATTTGTTCGGGGAAACATATAGTTTGGACGACAATACCCTAATGGGATTTTGGATTTTCTGTCAGATATATTTCTATTTTGGTTGGTTGACGGTTGACAGGTGACAGAAAAGAGCTTCAAGTATTAAACATTTTAGAGGATGTTTTATCAAGTCATTTTTAATACTTGAATTATTGTTTTTGGGAGCAGGAAGAGACGCGAAATGTCTCGTCTGTACAGCAATAGGAAGAGACGCGGCATGTCGCGTCTGTCAAAATAGTAATAATTAATAATTGAAAAACAACCTCTTAATGAAAATGAAAAGTTCACTAATAGGCAATACAGTTCAGTTAGGCTTAAAAGCCTGATTATTGGGTCGGTTGAGTTGAAGAATCTAGAGGCAGAGTCTCGTGGAATGCATCCCCACGCGGAGCATCGGGACGAGATCATCACAAAAACTGTGTGAACTTATGGGTAAATTTCCACAAAATCAACAGTCTACGCAAAGCCTCAACCCAACCTACAGTTATCTTTAACACCAAGCGTATTACACTAATAGGCTGTGGAAATTAGAAATCATCCAAATGCGGGTTTTTTGACCCGCACTACCATACTTCGACAAACTTAGTACAAGACATCCATTAAAAGCCTGTTGACAGTCTACTGAAGATTTTCTAGAATCTTAAACCGACACCGCCTTGAACAGACAAAGCTGTACCACCGCGATCGCGATAAGCATCAAAGGCTATAATCGCATTCCCAAAGATGACCGTATTACTGTTAGGGACAACGTAATCCACACCCGGTTGTAGGGCAAAGCTAATTTTGTTACCAACGGGGGAGGATTCATCACCACTAGCTAATACTAATCCTGCACCTAAGTAGGCATCAGTTTGCCAATTCAAAGGTAAATCATAGGAAACGGTGGGGACAACGGCTGTATTTCTACCAACTAAAGCCTGGGCGCGAAATGATACAGGAGCTTTCAGTAATCGATAGCGTGCTGCAACTACACCTCCCACCTGTACACCATCGGTAACACCTACGGTTGAACCCACACCGACATAACTACCGTAGGCAACTTGAGCTGCGGCAGGTTGGGTAGTCATTGTTAAACTTGATACAAATCCGGCGCAAATCGTCGCGGTCAAAAAGTTTTGGTATTTCATGTCCTAACTCCTCACTGACTTATTATAAGTTATTCGCTCAAAGTTTACGGGTTTGTCTAATCAACAGGACTTATGCACTGATTACGATAAAACAAGACTTTGAGATTGCTACTTTGGAAGAAGTTGCTGCGGGTCTACCTAAGGTTGCAATGACGTAACTGCTCCCGTGATTGCGTAAGTCCTAATCAATACTAACTGATCCACAATTAGCATGGAGAGCTCAACGAGAACCGATACATTTTTTTCCATTGGGTGTTGCATCGGGATAAAAGGTGATAATTGCTTGATTGCGACGGACAAAAACCGATGAAAAAGTCTTTCCAGTTTCAGCATCTTTGATATTAAAAATACAAGCACCTTCATTATTTCGTTGGAGTTTAAATATACGGGTTGCATCGATTAATAATTCTTCCGCATTACTCAGATACCCATATCCCTTCAGGGTATCTAATGCTCGAACTTTGCCATCATTAATTGATATCCCCATAGTGTAGATTACTCCTGGAACCACTTCCTGTTTACTATCATTATTGGGAAGACGACCAGCGATTCCTTGATTTTGTAACTGTAGGTAGCGACCGTAGAAGTGTAAACCACCGATTTTTGTCGGACTGTTGATTTCCCCGCAAAAGACATGTTCAAAACCTTTACCACGAAACCAGATATTGGTTAAATCCTGGATAAAATCAGATTTCCCCCTCCTTCCTGGACGTAGTTCTCCCCCCGTCACTGCTTGTAATTTTTGCAGGACTTCTGGATGCGATCGCATTAATTGTTTGAATTTTTCGGGGTTGACTTTGGTTCCGATTGATCCACATGCATTTAAAACGGCTTGATCAAATTTATTTAATTGGGGGGGAAGGGGAGAAATATCAAGTTGTTGACCTTGGGGAAATCCCACAGGAACGGGATTATCTTCATTATCAAAAAACGGTAGAAATTCGCTTCTCGCTTGCGCAGTTGTGGCAATATAATTAATACCAATTACATAAGTAAACAAGAAAAATATCAATTTCCCAGCTAATGACTTAATTGGCTTTTTCCCTAAATTCATCTTCTATCTCTTTTGGTGACAAAGTTAATACTCATCAACTCAATATCTGTTTAGATAAATTTTGATTTTGACAAACCCATTATTTTCTAGACAGAATAATTCAAGATGACATTTAATTTTATACTAATTATGTATCCGAATAGTTCCGTAACATCACTGAAAATCAGTAAAGTTGGGGATAGGGCATTCCTTTACAACTTTTTTTTGAGTATGGTGTCAATATCAATAATTTTTTCACCAACTTTAATAAAGACTTTTATAATTATTATTTTTTTCACAATTATGCAATTTTTTCTTGAATTTATATGTATGATTAACAAAGGAAATTTTACAGCCATAATGGTTATTATATTCATTTTTATTCGCTTTGGGGATAGTTTTTTACCAAAACCATTGAGTACCTATAGCTTGCAAACTCGCAATACAATTAATCAATTAGTCATTGGATTATTTCCTATTTGGAAACCCAAAGTTAACCCTTATCAAAAAACCGAGAAACAACTAGATGATATCCAAAATAATAGAGCTAATCAAAAATGATTTTTATCAGCATTCATTTTATTGAATGTCAAAACACCTTTATCAGACCCGACGGTTCGTCTCCACCAATTCCCTTGATTCCAATAATCATTAATTGTTTATGAAAATAATTTCCTATTCCTAATAATCATTGATATGATTTAGGATGAATTTTACGGTACGCACCATAGGCGAAACAATGAAACTTAGCGCTCGTAATACCATCAAAGGGAAAGTCAAAAAAATTATACCAGGAGTTGTGAGTACAGAAGTTGTACTAGAAATTACACCAGGAATTGAACTTACCGCTATCATTACCAAAGATTCAGCCCAAGCATTGGGTTTAACAGTTGGAAAAGAAGCCTATGCGGTTATCAAATCCACCGATGTCATGGTTGGTGTAGATTAAACTACTTGTTGTCAGACTGTCTACAGGTGATAATGTACCCCATCAACAAGAGTGAAAATCATGATGATAGGGTACGAATTCTCTGAATTAGCGCGACTGTACAAAAATACCCTGCTGGATAACGTTATTCCTTTCTGGGAGAATTACTCAATAGATTGGGAACAAGGGGGATATTTTACCTGTCTCGACCGCACAGGTAAAGTGTATGATACAGACAAATTTATTTGGTTACAAAATCGTCAATTGTGGACATTTTCCAGTTTATATCAGCAAGTTGAGCGCCGGGAAAACTGGTTGCAAATAGCACAACAGGGAGCAGAGTTTCTGGCGGAAAATGGACGCGATCGCGAAGGGAATTGGTATTTTGCCCTCAATCGCAACGGACAACCATTGGTACAACCCTACAATATTTTTTCCGATTGTTTTGCGGCAATGGCATTTAGTAAGTATGCCCAAATTAGTGGTTTAGAGTGGGCAAAGGAAGTCGCAATTCAAGCTTATCATAATGTTTTGCGTCGTCAAGATAATCCTAAAGGTAAATATACAAAAGTCTATCCCGGTACGCGTCCGATGAAGTCATTAGCAGTACCAATGATATTAGCTAATTTGACTTTAGAAATGGAATGGTTGCTAGCAAGGGAGACCTTAGAACAGGTATTAGCAGCAACTGTTCAAGAAGTAATGGGCGATTTTCTGGATCAAGAAAGGGGTTTAATGCGGGAAAATGTTGCACCGGATGGTTCTCCGATAGATTGTTTTGATGGCAGATTAATTAATCCCGGACATGGAATTGAAGCGATGTGGTTTATTATGGATATTGCCCATCGTCGCGGTAATTTACAGATAATTAATCAAGCTGTGGATGTGGTTTTAAATACTCTAAATTTTGCTTGGGACCAAGAATATGGTGGTTTATATTATTTTCTTGATGTTCAAGGATATCCACCTCAGCAATTAGAATGGGATCAAAAATTATGGTGGGTACATTTAGAGACTTTGGTGGCTTTAGTAATGGGATATCGACTGACCCAGAGAGAAGCTTGTTGGGAATGGTACAAAAAAGTTCATGAATATACCTGGTCACACTTTGCTGATCAGCAATATGGGGAGTGGTTTGGTTATTTGAATCGACGGGGAGAGGTATTATTAAACCTCAAGGGTGGAAAATGGAAAGGCTGCTTTCATGTTCCCAGAGCAATGTATCTTTGTTGGCAACAATTTGCGGCTATGGGTTATACCAATTTGCAAAAAGAAGGCGAAAGATAAATTTTGTCGATGTAGAGACGTAGTAATGCTACGTCTTATATTCTGGATATATTGCAAACATTTTACTGTGGGAGCTACGTCGAACCGTTTTTAGAATCGGTATTAAAAAAGAAGAATTAATTTGGATAATGGGGATTAATTAAACTAGTTAAAATATGGTCTTCCCATTTGCCATTAATCAATAAATAATCTCGAGCATAGCCTTCCACTACAAACCCTAATTTTTTTAATAAATTACCACTGCGCTGATTATGGGGCATATAACAGGCCATAATTCGGTGCATTTTTAGTTGCTGAAATACATAATTCACTGCCAAACTTAAACCCTCAAGCATATATCCTTGACCTTGCCATGTTTGTGCTAGACTATATCCTACATGGCAGTACTGGGCTGCACCCCTGACAAAATTATTAAAATTAATTGTACCAATAATAATATCTAAATTTTCCTTGGGAAACATAAATAGTCGTAGGGAACGGTCATTTACCAGTTCATGTAAATTAGTTTCCACCTGTAACCGCCAATATTCTTCAGAAAAAAAACCATCCTCCCACAATGGATAATAGGGAGTCAGATAGGTTTTATTATGACTAAAATAGCTAATAATGCGTTGAATATCTTCATGATTTGCCATCCTTAAAATTAAACGATGACTAGATAGAAGTGGCAATTGCGATCGCATACGGTCAGTTCAGGGAAACATTAAAAAAGTCGGGAACACGAGAGTAACTCTAGAGAATTGCTCTCAAATTAGGTATACTGAGAATTATCAACTACGGGGACGGCGAATTTGCTTTGACGTAATCGGACTTAAAATTTGGTTTAAATTCCGCAGTTGCTCCGCAGTTCCCATACAAATGAGCATATCTCCCGCCATTAACAGCGTATCGCCAGTTGGTGCGCCAATCAATGTGCCATCAGCGCGACGAATTGCTAAAACCAAAGCTCCAGTCTGCGATCGCAATTCCGCTTTTTGTAAAGTCTCCCCCACAAAAGCACAGGTTCCCGGTTCAATCAGCAACTCTTCCATATACAACTGACGGTCAGTCCCGGAAATAATCCCATCCACAAAATCCATCACCTGGGGACGTAAAGCCGCAGCAGCCATCCGTTTTCCCCCTGTAATATAGGGTGAAATTACCACATCCGCACCCCCACGCTGCAACTTTTGCAAACCCTCCTCCGTACTCGCACGGGCAATGACACGAATCTGGGGATTCAGGGTTTTTGCGGAAAGGATAATATATAAATTTTCCGCGTCCGAAGGTAAAGCCGCCA
Organism: uncultured Calothrix sp.; assembly: GCA_937973965.1. Lineage (GTDB taxonomy): Bacteria > Cyanobacteriota > Cyanobacteriia > Cyanobacteriales > Nostocaceae > NIES-3974. Next base: position 23,045 of record CALJJQ010000126.1, read on the forward strand.
CAATACAATTCGCCCGTTCCACCCCAACTTGCAGTAAACTTTCATCTAAAGTAGCATCACCCAAATACATATTATATCCTTCCATTTGGGCCATCCGTACTGACTCAACTTCCGCATCAATAATTACAAATGGTACACCTTCAGCCCGAAACTCCTTGGCAATCTGTCGCCCGGTGCGACTAAAGCCACAAATGATATAATGTCCAGTAAGGGAATCCATTAGTCGCCGTAATTGTCGTAGTTTAATACCTTCTTGAAAATATCCTTGAATGATGGCTTCGGTAAAACGATTCACAATGTAACCAATACTAACCAAACCCATCAGAATTAAAGCAATGGTAAATAACCTCCCCCGATTTTCCAACGGTCGAGTTTCCCCATATCCCACCGTTGCCAGGGTAATAATTGTCATGTAAGCCGCATCTTGCCAAGACCAGCCCTCAATTAAGCAATACCACAATGTCCCAATGATAAACACTATCGCTAATGCGATCGCACCCGCCATCAATTCCGTTTGAATTCGATAGTACTTGTGTTCGAGACTGGAATAGATAACACGCCGTCTTTGAGTTTGTCTTCGTCGTCGAAACAATCTACGCATCAGGATGACATTTCATAACCAGAGTGACAAAAATGATTGCGATTTCCAAGACATACTGGAACAAAGTATCATGAAAAACAGATAACAAAGTTATGTTTGATGGGTGACATACAGCTAAAAATCACAGTAAGATCAAAATACCTTTAGGAGTTAGGCAGTGAGCATCGAAACGCTAACAACCACCAATGTACAATCAGGGAGCAGCACATCACATCAATTTGACCAGAATCAATTTGATGCCACCGTGATGTCAACCTATGCCCGGTTTCCAATCGCTTTAGAAAAAGGTCTAGGTTGCCGAGTTTGGGATACACAAGGACGAGAATATCTCGATTTTGTCGCCGGGATTGCCACCTGTACCCTCGGTCATGCCCATCCAGCGATGATTGAGAGTGTCACCCAACAAATTCAGAAACTGCATCACGTTTCCAATTTGTACTACATTCCCGAACAAGGAGAACTGGCTAATTGGCTAGTTTCCCACTCCTGTGCAGACCGGGTGTTTTTCTGCAATTCCGGAGCAGAAGCCAACGAAGCAGCCATCAAACTCGCCCGTAAATATGCCCATACAGTCCTGGAAATCGAACACCCAATTATTCTAACAGCCCATGCCAGTTTTCACGGACGAACTTTAGCCACAATTACCGCCACAGCTCAACCAAAATACCAAAAATATTTTGATCCCCTGGTTCCTGGCTTCCACTACGTACCCTACAACGATATCAATGCCGTGGAAGCAGCTGTGAGTGAACTGGATGAAGGTGATTATCGCGTCGGTGCAATTTTGATGGAACCCCTACAAGGAGAAGGAGGGGTCAGACCAGGAGACATTGCATATTTCCAAAAACTGCGGCAAATTTGTGATGAAACGGGAATTTTGTTGATTTTTGACGAAGTACAAGTGGGAATGGGACGTACTGGTAAATTATGGGGATACGAAACTTTAGGAGTAGAACCCGACATTATTACCAGCGCCAAAGGATTGGGAGGAGGAATTCCCATCGGTGCAATGCTAGCCAAAAAATTCTGTGACGTATTCCAGCCAGGGGAACATGCTAGCACCTTTGGGGGAAATCCCTTTGCCTGCGGTGTCGCTCTCAGTGTTTGCCAAACCCTAGAACGGGAAGATATTCTGACAAACGTGGTCAATCGGGGAGAACAACTACGTCAGGGACTGCGACAACTTGCAGCCAAATACCCCCATATTGTTACAGATGTACGAGGTTGGGGATTAATAAACGGGATGGAACTCAGCTTTGATATTCCCTATACAGCCGCAGATATCGCTAAAGCAGCAATTGAGCAAGGATTGCTCCTAGTACCCGCAGGACCCAAAGTCGTTCGTTTTGTTCCCCCCCTAGTAGTTACTGCTGCGGATATTCATGAAGGTTTAGCAAGATTGGAACAGGCATTAGTGAATATTATTAATTAAATCGAGAAATGAGGATTGTTGACGTTGACAGTTAACTGTTGAGTGTCAATGCGATCGCCAAGTATTTTCACGGAAATCGGGTTTTGATCACGATTATCTGTTCATACAGAGATTTATCCTCAAAACCCCACTTCTAGCAAAAAATCCAAAATCCAAAATCCAAAATCGACTAATCACTAGAGACAACCCGTGGAGTTGTCTCTAACTGGTTCGGAAATAGAGCGACAGCGTGGGGAACGGGACGAGGACGATACCGAGACTTACTTTCACCTTGATAAACCAGGGATGTACTATCACCGGAATCTAACATCACAGCTTCGACAAAGCCTTCCTCGGCTAGGATTTTACCCAATTGAATCGAATCAACGTTATCTCGACTAATACCGATTTCTGGTTGTCCGTCCTGATTAATCCCCCAAAAAGCCCGATAGCGTTTAGCATCAAAACCATATAAATTATTGAAAGACTTGGCTGGTTGGGGTTGACCATCCCGAACTAACCACGCTGCGGCGACAAAAATATCATTTACCGGATGCATTTCTGTCTGAATTCCCGTCAAAGTATTGTGTTTATCCGGGTCAAAGGGTATAAATTTAACTGTTTTGTCATTGATTAGGACTAGAGGACGACCCTTGAGTTTGGGAATTTCCCCCCGATAACCGGGAATAAAACCATGACCAATTTTGCTTAAAACCGGTCCAATCATAACATTAGAATTGAGGGTTTTTAAAGAAAAAAAAGTGCCATCCACCGCCGCGACTGCACCTGTACCCTTAATAATATCTTCTATTTGATAGCGACTATCGGCGTGAATTGTAGCTGGTTTACCACCGGAGACAAACACAAAGGAAATACCCTCAATTTTCTTTTCTTCCTGACGAATCTCAGCTTGAAAATCCAGTCCACACAAAGGTAAATTTACACCACCTGTGGCTTGGGGAAGAACTTTTGAAATTTGGGACTGACCAAATCTTCCAATGGCGAATAAATCTACCGACTCCCCAGCAAATATTTCCTTCGCATCATCCATTGATAGGGCTGCAATATAACCTGATTTTTGCACCAATTCCTTAACTTTATCATCATGTTTTCCGGCTGGATAGGTGAAGTAGTTAATTGCTATACCTAGCTTTGACTCAAGTATGCGTTTCGATTCCGAAATTTCTGTGACCAACTCTTCGTCAGACAACTTTGTTAAATCCGCAGGATGACTGACACTGTGGGATGCTATCGTCACCAGGGGGTTAGCAGCCATCATTTTTAGTTCTTCCCAACTGACATGGGTGCGTCCGGTGTTGTCACCCACATAGCGAGTTGCAATCGAAAACACTGCGGGATAATTATATTTTTTGAGGAGGGGATAGACGTACTCATAATGACCGCCATAGCCATCGTCAAAGGAAAGCAGAATCGGCTTTTTTGGTAGAGGAATACCTGTGCGTAAGTGAATAATTAGTTGGTCTAAACTAATGGGTGTGGCTTGTTGAGATTTAATTAGCTGGAAATGATTCTCTAATTCGGTAGGTGTAACATCAAAAAAAACTTTCTTTTGAGGAAGAATATCGTGATACATGAAAATCGGCACTTTTGCTTTCGTTGCACTTTCATGAAGAAGTGGAAAAGTTTGAGTATTCAGGGTAAATTTTTTCGGCAATTGGGAACTAGTAAATACTAGTTGGGAAGCTGCTAAAGATTGATTGTTAGCTATAGTAATATTTTGATCTAGGTTTTGATATTTGTCACAAATTTCCGTTAAACTCATTACTTTTTCTAGAGTTTGCCAAGGAAATATATTTTCCTGAGAGATTTGGGAAGTTTTTATAGGTGAAAACCAATAAATATAGATAACCCAAAGAGAAATTATGAATAACAATGTACCGCAGAAGATAAATAAAAAATTCCTGACTCTAGACTTGTGATTAGGCATGTTACGATTACCATCAGAGTGGACATTCAGGCTCGAAACAGCGAAAATAGAAATAAAACTTTACAAAAAACCTAATCTCAAGATAACGGTAGTAAGCTAAGGATTTATAATTGCTTGATTAAACAAATCCAAAACCCATATTAAGATTATGGAGATAGCGATCGCAAATACAAAAAATACTTTAGCCTCAGAAATCTTGCCCAGAGAAAAATATTAATATACAAGGTTGGGTATCGGTGCAAAAAATATGCAGCGATATTGTTCATTTTCTGCACCGTAATCCCAAAATAAATTTTTTGTAATTCGGAATTTTAATTGATTTTCCGATTTATTGTTGTTGAAGGTTGACTTATTTTCTGTGTCAGAGAATCTGTTGGGTTCGACTGCGTTCCAACGTTACTTCAACGCACTGAAGCTGCACAATGTAGTAGCTCCTCAACGGACCTCTGTTGAGAATGAAAATTTGACCAGATGAAAATGAATATGTGAATAAATCTATCTTCTACCCTTGATATTAAGCATGGATTCCCAACTCAACTCTAAAGCTTCTATAAAATCAAAATCAGGATTTTCACGGATTGAGTTAAAACCCTGAAAACGTAATACTGGATATAAATATGAGGTATTCCCTTTCTACACAAACACTAGCTATGCATTGAGATTATGTTTAGAAGTTAACTTGAATGACCTGAAATCAGGGAGTATCTGCTTCTTCCCTGTTTGAAGTGATTGACCTAGTTTGGGGGAGTAATAGCAAGCTGATTTTTAATGATTGCTATTTTTAACAGTTGCTCAAAATGTATCTTGTTACGAGATATGAACAGACTTCATTCCCTCAAAACCACATCCGGATGGATTCTAATTTGTATACATAATTTTACAGGCACTACTCACACACGAATCACACCTGAATCTTAGCAGGTAAAAACACTGACTTTTTATTCAAAATAAGGACACGAGGAATGATCCATCCAGAACTGATGGTATCAAATAACTTAATAGAGGAGTTTAAAGTCTGTACCCGGCTACAGTACAGTGGTAAACTGGATATTAGAATCGCTAAAGGCGATAGATGGGCTTTTTATTACCGATTGGGTAGAATTGTCTGGGCTACTGGTGGAAAACACCCCTTTCGACGATGGCGCAGAAATATGGCCCAATTTTGTCCAGACATCGATGTGGAAAAAATCCAGTTACAACGCTCGGATGCGGAAATTGACTACTGGGATTATCGATTGCTGGAAACATTGCACGATCGCCAAAAAGTTCGTCGCGAGCAAATTAACTCCATTGTCGAGAGTACAATTACTGAACTATTGTTTGACCTCGCCCAAAGCACTAACTTTAATCCCATCACTTGCGATCGCAATCAAGATGTCATCCTCGAAACTCCGATGAGTTTCACCAGCGCAGATATGTCGCTGAAGTATATGCAGAATACTTGGAAAAACTGGTCAGAAGCAGGTTTGGCTAATTTTTTGCCTGACTCCGCACCAATTTTACGCCGTCCGGAACAACTTCAACAGCAAGTAAGTCCAGCTGTATATAAAAATTTCGTCGTTTTGATGAATGGGAAGTATACCCTGCGGGATTTGGCTTTTCGGATGAAGCAGGGTATTCTACCTGTTACCCGTTCTCTACTTCCCTATATCCTCAAGGGAATTATCGAACTGATTGAAGTTCCCGATATTCCTTTACGTATTACTGAAGTTAAGAAAAACCCAGTAACACAAATCAAATCAACCCCATCGGGTCCCCTGATTGCCTGTGTTGATGATAGCCCCCAAGTGACCCAAATGCTAGAGCAAATTCTTGCTCCTAACGGGTTTAGATTCATCAAAATTCAAGACCCCCTACAGGCTTTACCCATTCTCATTGAACATAAGCCTGATTTGATTTTCCTCGATTTAGTCATGCCTGTTGCCAGTGGTTACGAAATTTGCGCCCAATTGCGTCGAGTTTCCGTATTTACCCATACACCAATTATTATTTTAACTGGTAGCGATGGTCTGTTAGACCGAGTACGAGCGAAAGTGGTTGGTTCAACTGATTTTATTAGCAAACCAGTTGCTGCGGATAAGGTTATGGCAGTAGTTCGTAAGTATATTACTGTACCTACATCTGGCTTAAATCGTATCAACCATCAAGCAACTGCGATGGGATAAAGTCTTATTTCTGTTAATTCTAATTCTGTTCATAACATAAATATTAAATAGTTTTCCTTTCTTGTCTAAGTGTTTTTACTGAACCTATTCTGAATTTAATGCATCAAAATTAGATAAACATAATTTTGCTTGCATGGATGAAACAGGTTAATGAAGTTTGATTTAATTTTGCAGAATTGAAAAGGTGATTAATATGAGCACTGTATTAGTTGTTGAAGACGGCTTAACAGATATGGAAATTCTCTGTCGTTATTTACAACAAGCAGGACATTCTGTCATTAGTGCTAAAAGTAGTGAAGAAGCACAGGAGCAGTTAGTTCAAAAAACACCGGATTTAATTTTTCTGGATGTGATTTTACCCGGTAAAAGTGGCTATGAAATCTGTCGAGAACTCAAAAATAATCCCAGTACTAGTAATATTCCGGTGATTTTTTGCTCGACTAAAAATAGTGATGTGGATAAAATGTGGGGAACAATGCTAGGTGCAGATGGCTACATATCAAAACCAATTGACCCAGAGGAGTTAGCGGGTACTTTGAAGCAATTAATTAAGTAGAGACGTAACATATTATGTCTGTACAGAAGTGGTAGGAAAATTCATCTATGATGACAGCATTTATCCCCTACTCATCCAAAATGCATTCATCATCTGCTCAATATTGATGAAAATTGATGGGATGTCTTATCGAAAAAATCAATTTTTTCTCATCACTAATGAGTTAGGTATCCACTGTTAGTCTATTGAAATAAAAACTTTGTTGTAGTTTTTTTTATCGGCTGTTAGCATCAGATTAATAGCTGAATATTTGTGCTTTTGTCATCAGATAATTGTGTTATTGTTGTGAAATTACAGTGATAGAAACAGAAGAGAAAGTTTTAAGCTTTTGCCTAGGAAATCAAGATACAGCAGTGATACCTTTAGCTAATATTACTGAAGTTTTTCAAGTTTCCTTAAATGATGTATGTGGCGTTCCCGAAATGCCTAACTGCATTCAAGGTATTTATAATTGGCGGGGGGAGATGTTATGGTTAATTGATTTGGAGTTGATGTTGGGTTATGCTTCCCTGAGTTACAGAAGCAATATCACTGCAAAAATGATGGTCATAGTCATTCAATATGAGGGTAAATATTTAGGTTTATTAGTACGTCAGCTAATGGATATTGAATTGCTGAACTCTAGTGCAATTAAACCAGGTAACTCCCAGTTATTTTCCCATGAGGTGCTACCATTTTTGCGAGGATATTTTATTAATGAGTCGGAGAAAATGATTATTGCTATTAATACCGAGTCTATTTTTAATGCTCCTTATTGGCAAGTTCATCACTGATAATTTGGGGGTTTTATCCGGATATTTATTCCAAATTTATACAGTTTTTAGGGAGTAGGGAGTAGGGAATAAGAAGAGAATTAAGTCGTTATTCAAGACTTATCATTCACACGTGAGAAATACAGGTTTGAGATTTTGTCTAATTAATGGGATTATCTCTCAATAAATATAGGCTTGATTTTTACTATCCTAGATTATTTATCTTGCTTGAAAATAGGTAGTAGGAAGTTGTAAGAAAATTAATCTGTTACTCAACCCTTATTACTCACCTGTGAGAAATACAGGTTTAAATAGGGAAAATAACAGACGCACTATACAACATTTACTGGATTCAGAGTGTTAGGTGATTAATTGACTCTTGATGATGAATAGTTCCTGATGGAAACCATTAACTATAGATTCTAAGGATTTTGTAATTATCCGTAGATTTTTTGCTCAGTAGGCAAAATAATCATTACATATAAATATTTGTTCACTAATATTAAAGATTGAGGAATAGACATGACCAGCATTTATGAAAATAATAATGGATTTACAGTCGAAAGCATGGAAAGCGGAATGGTGGAAAATAAACCTGTGGAGACTTCTTTAGCAGCGACTTTAATAGAACAAGGTGTAGAGAGTGAAGTTAATCAAAGGTTTTTAAAAACTTGGCGGAAGCTGTTTGCTAATATCAAGACAGAAATGGGACGCTCCCGTGACCGAGAAACCTTACTAAATACTACAGTTAAGCAAATTCATGAAAAAATAGTCAGCGATCGCACTCTGGTTTACCGGTTTGTGAATTCAGAAACGGGTGTAGTTGCAAGTGAATATCTGAACCGGGGGTGGACTCCAGCAATGGGGGAAAATTTACCCGCAATTGTATTTGGTGGTTTTCAAAGTTGCGATTATCAAGATGCGATCGCCATCAACCAAATTGCAGAAATTGATGCGACTCCCTACCAAAGACAGTTATTAGAGAAATTCCAAATTCAGTCCAGTTTAGCGGTTCCCGTTTATTTACAAGGACAAATCTGGGGATTGTTGGTGGTTCATCAGTGTCAAAAAACACGGATTTGGAGTGAATCGGAAATTTCTCTACTAACACTAGTTGCAGATGAACTCGGTGATTGCTTGCAAATCCTGGAACTTAAGCAACAACAGCAATTACAAGCACAGGAATATAAATCCTTGACAAAAGTAATTGATAAAATTCAACGTGCATCTAGTTTAGAGCAAATTTTGCAAACAGCAACCCAAGAAGCAAGACAATTAATTAACTGCGATCGCGTTTCGGTTTATCAATTTAATCCCGACTGGAGTGGTGAATATGTTGCGGAATCGGTAGCTGCTGGTTGGACTCCTTTGGTGGGTGGGGGAATCAAAACTGTCTGGGAAGACACTTACCTTCAGGAAACCCAGGGAGGACGTTACCGTCACCACGAAAGCATGATTGTCAATGACATCTATGCAATGGGTTTTTCACCCTGTCACATTGACCTATTAGAACAATTTCAAGTCCGTGCTTACATTACAGTTCCCGTCTTTTCAGGTCAAAAACTTTGGGGGATATTAGCAGGTTATCAAAACTCGGAAACTCGCACCTGGAAAGAGTCGGAAATTGAGTTATTTAAACACTTTGCTAGCAGTTTAGGAGTTGCGGTATCCCAACAGGAATCCCTACAAAAAATGCAAATACAAGCTCAACAGCAAGCTAAAATTGCTACCCAAGAAAAAGCGATCGCGAAATTAATTTCCCGAATTCGCCAATCTGTGGATATTAAGGATATCCTGACTGCTACTACCCAGGAAGTTCGCCAACTACTCAGTACCCAACGGGTGGGAGTGTACCGATTTAATCCCGATTGGAGTGGGGATTTTGTGGCTGAATCTGCTGCTCCTGGTTTAGTTCCCCTGATGGACAAGGGATTAGAAAAGGAGGTTTTGCAACAAAACGGTCACTGTCAAACCCTACAAGGACTAGCGAAAATTTATAATCCCCAGGATAATTATCTGCAAAACACCCAGGGGGGTCGCTATCAACAAAAAACAACCTTTGTGGTTAATGATGTGGAAAAAGCTGGTTTTCCTAATTGCTACATGCATTTATTAGAGCAATTGGAAGCCAAAGCCTATATAACTGCTCCCATTTTTAATGGTGAAAAACTTTGGGGATTGTTAACAGCTTACCACAGTGAAGGAGCCAGGGATTGGCAAGAGTCAGAAATTAACCTGATTAAACAAGTAGCTGTACAATTTGGCACAGCTATCTCCCAAGCTGAATATATTCAGCAAACTCAAGCACAAGCCGAAAAACTTGCCAAAACAGCCAAACATCAACAGGATTTAATCGCTCTCACCCGTAAAATTGGCGAAGCCCTAGTCGAAAAAGTTACCAACTCTTCCCAACTAGAAACTATTCTGCAAACAACAGTAGCGGAAGTTCGACGACTCCTGCAAACCGACCGTACAGTTATCTACCGGTTTAATCCCGACTGGAGTGGTGATTTTATTGCTGAATCAGTCAGTGCTGGTTGGCTACCCTTCCAAGAAAAGCTGCAAAACCAACAAATTGACCAAGCTTTATTAAAGGAAAACGGTCACTGTGATAGCATCCGCAGTTTAACTTCCATTTACAAACAAAAAGATTCCTATCTCCAGGATCATCGAGGTGGTCGTTATCAGCAGAAAACTACTTTTGTCGTTAACAATGTTGCTCAGGAAAACTTCCCCGCTTGTTACACTGAATTACTAGACCAATTTGAAGCCAAAGCCTATTTAACCGTTCCCATTTTCAAAGGGGATCAACTCTGGGGACTGCTTGCAAGTTACCAACATTCTCGCACCCGTGAATGGCAAGAAGTAGAAATTAACGTCATGCAGCAGATTGCCGTATTAGTCGCAGTCGCAATGCAACAAGCTCAAACTTACCAGAAATTAGAAGCGCAAACCAAACAAGTAACTAGAGTTGCGGAATTAGATTTAGCTGCAACCAAAGTCATTGATAAAATCCGTCAGTCCATTGATATTAACGAGATTTTCTCCATCACCACCAAAGAGGTACGGGGATTATTAAATACAGACCGGGTAGCCATTTACCGTTTTAATGCCGATTGGGGTGGTGTTTTTGTTGCTGAATCCATAGCTCCCGGTTGGGTATCGTTGGTGGAAAAACAAAATCAAATACCCCAATTACAGGAAAATATCAGTAATTGCTTTGGTGCAGGTGGTTTACTGACGGCAAGCGATAAAGCCCAAGGAAAACAAGTTAAAGACACCTACCTACAAGCCACCCAAGCTCGAGAACTGCGCGATCGCAATGCCTTTGTCCGTAGTGATATCCACAATTCCGGGTTTTCCCAGTGCTATGTGGATGTTCTCGATGAATACCAAGCCAAAGCCTACGTAATTGTGCCGATTTTCCAAGGGGAAAAACTCTGGGGAATGCTTGCAGCCTTTGAAAACAAGGGTACAAGGGAATGGGAAGAATTGGAAGTCTCCCTACTCACCCGTATTGCCAACCAACTAGGAACAACTCTACAACAAGCCGAATACCTGGAAACCCTCCAACAACAATCAGCCCAATTAAGCGCAGCTGCGGAGCGGGAAAAACAAAACACCGAAAAATTCCAAAAGCAAGCAATGCAACTTTTAGCAGCTGTACGTCCTGCTCTCGACGGGGATTTAACGGTGCGCGCTCCCATTACCGAAGATGTTCTCGGTACAATCGCGGATGCCTATAATAACACCCTGCAAGCATTGCGACAAATTGTCGGTCAGGTATTAGGAGCAGCCGAACAGGTAGCAGCTAGATCGAACGAAAGTAACGCTTCCCTTAGTAGTTTAACAGGTTTAGCCCGTCAACAATCCAAAGAAATCAACGAAGCCTTGATGGAAATTCAACAAATGGTTGATTCCACCCAAGCTGTGGTGGACAATGCGGAAATAGTGCAAACTACCGTCAAACAAGCTAGTCAAACCGTGGAAAAAGGCGATGCAGCCATGAATAAAACCGTGCAAGCAATTCAAGCCATCCGCGAAACCGTTGCTCAAACCAGTAAAAAAATCAAACGCCTCAGTGAATCATCCCAGAAAATTTCTAAAGTCGTCAACCTGATTAGTAACTTTGCTACTCAAACAAACGTACTAGCACTTAACGCTGCTATTGAAGCCACCCGTGCAGGGGAGTACGGGAAAGGATTTGCAGTTGTTGCGGATGAAGTGCGTTCCCTCTCCCGTCAATCAGCAGCAGCAACCATCGAAATTGAGAAATTAGTCCAGGAAATTCAGGAGGAGACAGGAGAAGTTGCAGTGGCCATGGAAACAGGTATTCAGCAGGTAGTAGAGGGAACTAACCTAGTCAGTGAAACCCGTCAAAGCTTGAATGAAATTGTTACAGCCACCGAGGAAATTAGCGAGCTATTACATAAAATTACGGAGGCGACCCAAGGACAAATGATGCAATCGGTATCCGTAACGGCATCGATGAAAGATGTTGCGCAAATTGCGAACAAAACCTCATCGGAAACCAATAATATTGCGGTTGTCTTCCAACAATTATCAGAAATGGCAGAGGAGTTGTTAAACAGCACGAGCAAGTTTAAAGTCAACTGATTATAAGGGAGTCGGGAATGGGGAGTCGGGAATCGGATAAATCGCAGGAATATTTAGTTTCTACGATTCGCTCTTATCAGGATTTAAAAGTTTGGCAAGAGGGAATGAATTTAGCCCAAAGTTGTTATCAAATAACTCAAGCATTTCTCCGAGAAGAAATATACGGAATAACTTCTCAAATTCGCCGAGCTGCAACATCAATTCCCACAAACATAGCTGAAGGCTATGGACGAGAATATGGTTCTGAGTGCATACGTTATTTAAGGATATCTCAAGGCTCTTTAAAAGAATTAGAGACTTATTTATTGCTAGCAGTTCGTTTACAGATAGGAGGTATTGAAGCTCAAAAGTTTAATCTGCTCCTCCAGCAATGTGAAACTGTTGGACACTTATTGAGAGGACTTATTCGCGCTTTGCAAAATCGGGAGTCTATAAACAAAACTGGGAACTAAATTTCTCCGAAATCATTGTTCCTACTCCCTACTCCCGATTCCCTACTCACTACCTAAATTCATGACTTCTGATTCCCAAAATTATTATGATTACCGATTCTTCTATTCGCGAACAAGGTTATATTTACTTTCTGGAAGAAGCTCCAGAATTATTACAAACAATTGAAGCGGATTTATTTTCCTTAGCAGGGGATTTTAGTACTGCGAAGGTTCATAATTTGATGCGTGCTACCCATACAATTAAAGGGGGTGCAGCAAATGTGGGTTTGGAGGTAATTAATAAAATTGCCCATTCCTTAGAAGATATTTTTAAAGCATTGTATAATCCGGATGTGGAATTAGATGGAGAGTTGCAAACCCTGTTATTTCAAGCTTTTGAGTGTTTGCAATTACCTGTGACTGCGGAAATTAGTGGTACTAGTATTGATGCTGATGAGATTTTACAACGTGCAGCTGGTGTTTTTGCTCAATTGCAAGAAAAATTAGGTGATGCTTTTGGTGCAGATACCTATATCCCAACTTCTGAGGAGTTGGGGTTTGATATTGTCCTGTCAATTTTTGAAACTGGTGTTTCCCAACGAATTGATAGTATTGCGGAGATTCTCGAAAATCCACCGGGAAATGACGAATTGGTGGATTTTTTACAGACCCAAGCAGAAGTATTTTTAGGTTTAGCGGAGTCATTAAATTTACCAGGTTTTGCTGCGATCGCCAAGGCAATGGTTGATGCTTTGTCACGGAATTCCCACCGTGCTGTGGAGGTTGGTAATGCGGTTTTAGCTGATTTGTTAGCAGCACGAGCTGCTGTTCAGGGGGGGGATCGAGTTCGGGGGGGAGAGGTTTCTCCACGATTATTAGAGTTAGCCCAGGGAGTTAATTCTCCAGGTTCGGATGTAGGTAGTTTACCCTTGAGTGCAACGACAGTAATTAATACTGATTATCATCAAAATCAAGATAATCAAGATATTAATATTGCTACTGGGGAACAGGAGTTAATTGCACCCAGGCAAAATTCATTGCGGGATGAGATTGAAGCATTTTATCGATTTTTAACCCAAGGTAATCACAAAAATTACAAACCAATTAAGCCGACATCAGCGAAGTTTTATTTAAAGGTAATTCGTTATATTTTAGGCTGGTTTAACCATGAATTAGAGATTCCTGAATCCGAATTAAAATTACAATTACTTATCCCCAGTCAGGGAATGGAATCAACCCTGGATTATCTCGAAAATTGGTTACGTGAGTTTTTTGCTTTTCTCGATGAGTTTGGTGAGGGAGAGAGTTTACGTCTATATCGTCAAGGTGTTATTTATACTATTATTTTAGCTCTAGCCCAATTCCTAGATGGGGAACCACAATTAATTAGGGTTTTACAAGAACGTATCCAGACATTAGCAAACGAATATAAAACCTATCCACCCATCACTAAGCAAGAAAAAAACTGGTTAGATTCACCAAAATTACAAGTATTATTAGAAGTGAAAAAATATCCCGCTTCCAGTAATTCTCCATTTTCCAGTAGTGAAAATAGGGAAGAAATGATGGAAGCGATTTGGGGGGAAAATCTTCCCGCAAATAGCAATTCTTTTCCAAATAATTTAGTAGAAGATTTAGTTCCAGAAAATCAACCAATTGAATCAGATTCCGCTTCCCATCAAGAAAATACCATCATTGAAAGCACATCCATCCCCCCATCCCCAGCGATTAATCACCCCCACCCAGCAGATTCAACCTCGGAGGAAAAACCAACTACTCCCCGTCACCGTTCATTTGTCCGGGTTGATGTGGAAGGTTTACACAAACTTAACTACCTTGCGGGTGAACTATTAATTTATCAAAAACGTCGTAGTCTGTTAGATGAACAACTCCATCAAGTCATCGAAAAACTATTTAGCCAACTATCCCGTCATCAAAATACTTTAAACGAACTACGGGAAATCCCCCTCCAAGGACAAAGCTTTACCTCCCATCAAACCCGAAATGTGGCATCGGTTAACTTTGATGCTTTGGAAATGGATGAATATACGGAATACCAACTGACACTACATTCAGCCTTAGAGGAAAGCTTACAACTACAGGAAACAGCCGAATCCCTAGACCTAATTCTCCGTAATTCGATCCAGGTTCATGATAAAAAACAAATCCTCGCCCTTAATATTATTGATAATCTAGTGGAAGCACGGATGTCTCCCCTGGGAAATATTTTAAACCGCTTCCCCCAAATGATTCAAAATTTAGCAAATCTGTACAAAAAACAAGTAGAAATGAAACTTGTTGGTACACAGGTATTAGTTGATAAAGCGATCGCCGAAAAACTTTACGACCCGCTATTACATATTGTCCGTAACGCTTTTGACCACGGAATTGAAACACCTCAAGAGCGACGTAGTAAGGGGAAACCGGAAACAGGTACAATTGAAATCCGTGCTTACCACCAGGGAAGTCAAACTATCATCGAAGTTCGTGATGATGGACAAGGTTTAAACTTCGAGAAAATTCGTCAAAAAGGTTTAGAACTAGGATTACTTACCAATCCCCAATCCAGTGAAGATGAGTTAGTAGATTTATTGTTCTCACCGGGATTTTCCACTGCTGGTAAAGTCACCGATATTTCCGGAAGGGGAATCGGTTTAGATATTGTCAAAACTCAACTTCGCGCTTTGAACGGGGATATTACCCTCTATTCCCGTCCCCATCAAGGTACTACTTTTATTCTGAAGATACCCTTTTCTATGACAACAGAACAGTTAATGCTCGTACAAGCAGGAGGTGCGACCTACGCATTACTGCTTGATAGTATCGAAAAAATCCTACTTCCCTCGGTGACGCAAATCAGAGAATTGGAAGGAAGGAGGGTTTTATATTGGCAAAATGGAGATGATGAGCAAATAATTGCCATCCGTAATCTTGCAGAATTAATGCACTATAATAGCTCCTTTGTCAGTGGTGCAAGTTTAACTCATGGAACCACAACCCTTGATACCCAAGATATTGATAATCCGATTTTGGTACTACAAAATGGTTCCGAATTACTGGGATTGCAGGTAGATCAAATTATCGGAGAACAGGAACTAGTGATCCGTCCCCTAGGTAATGCGATCGCACCTCCAAAATATGTCTATGGGTGTACTAGTTTAGCCAATGGTAATTTAATTTTGGTGGTGGATGGAGCTTTAATTTTGACCTCCCATCAGATGTATTCACCCTTTGAGACCTATCATCAACCAGTCCTATCCCCCAGCAAACCAACAGCACTCCCCATTTCTCGTAACGAAACAACTACCGCATATCTGGAATCAGATAATTTAGATAGTTTCGCTGGTATAGAAGATGGAGGGATAAAACTACCCTCATTACCAGCATCGGAAATTCCCCTGACTGTACCCAGATGGATACTAGTGGTTGATGATGCAATTAGTTTACGACAAACAATTTCCCTCACTCTGCAAAAATACGGATATCAAGTATTACAAGCAGAAAATGGCATTGAAGCCCTGGAAAAATTACAACACCATCCCGAAATATCCCTAGTAATTTCCGACCTCGAAATGCCTCGGATGAATGGATTTGAACTACTTTCCCACGTCCGTCAAAACCCCAGTATCAAAGACAAACCCATCGTGATTTTGACATCCAGGAGTGCGGAAAAACATCGACAACTAGCCTCCGCATTAGGTGCAACCGCTTACCTCACCAAACCCTATTTAGAACACGAATTCCTCGCAACAGTAGAAGGTATTTTTCGCGAAAACTCCCCATCTCCCAGTCAAAAACTGCTTAGTTCTGCAACCTAGTGCTTTGTCCCATTAATTGTGATGAGTACAAAAAGGCACGTAGTAGCCCTGATCGCACCTTTAGATGGGGAGTCGGGGAAGCAGGGGGAGATGAAGAAATGAATGCTTTCACCATGAACCAGGCCAAGTTTATCTGGTGGAGCACTAGTACTTCACCACACCAAAATCCTGATTATTTGTCGATATTTCGGGGTGGTATTTCTCGACCTTCGTAAAATCTTTTAGCTAATTTACCCAGTCCGAACCATCCTGCTGCGAGTAGGAGACTCAAGCTGGTGGTGATAATGGTGATCAATAGCGATCGCTCATCCCAAATAGTTGATAATAAAGGGGTGATGGTGACAAGTAGGAAAATTGCGATCGCCATTTTTTCCCGAATGTTCTGAATCTGGGTTAGTGCTTGCTGACAACTGCGACAATTTTTAGTATGGGAATGGTATCGGTCGAGCAGTTGGTTGGTGGGTAGGGGAGGTGGCAAAGTTTGACCGGGGAAGGGGTCGGCTTGAAATTGGGATAACCAATTGCGATACTCAAAGACGAATAAATCGGCTTTTGTTGGTAAATAGAAGGCTTTTGCTACTTTTTCACTACCTCCTTTGGCTTCTAAATATCGCTCTTGGTAATGTAAGAAAATTTGGTCATCTTCCAAAATCCGATTTTGTCCCAGGTGGGAATACCATTTTGGTGTCAGTTTCATCAAAAATCCGGGGAGTTTGGAGGTAAATTTGAAGGGAAAACGGGCAAATAATCGACA
Source organism: uncultured Calothrix sp. (assembly GCA_937973965.1). Taxonomy (GTDB): domain Bacteria; phylum Cyanobacteriota; class Cyanobacteriia; order Cyanobacteriales; family Nostocaceae; genus NIES-3974. The sequence goes on from CALJJQ010000126.1 coordinate 40,098, forward strand.
CTCTCCTTTGCGAATTGGTGTAGCATAAACTACTGTCATTGTCCGTCCATACTGTTTCGATGTTAAATCATGCCACATCAAACAAGGAGCAATAAATTTAGTATCTTGCCGTCCTAATTGTCCTTTACGGGGTCCTTCTGCCCAAGTACCAACAAAGCCATTTTTCGCGGATTCCAGTACTTCTAGCTCCACTGGACCGGCGTTACTCCGCTTACCAACTGTATTGTGATGGGTGAAGGGAACATGACTGGCATCTAGGACATTTTCCAGCAGGGTGACGGCATCGTAGGGTAAATCACGAAAAGTATTAATAATAACCCAATCATCAGCATTTTCCTCAATCGGTTCGATAATGGGGACTTTGGTTTTGGCTGCATTGCCTGGATTACCTGGATAAACAAATAGTAAACCCTGTTTCACTGTTGTCGGCAAACTCGCGACACAAGCACGTTGGGATGTTTGCGCCTTACCTCCCTCCACCTGTTGGGGAATTCGTACACATGTACCCTCACCATTAAAAGCCCAACCATGATAAGGGCATTCTATCAGTCCATCTTCGGCAATTCTTCCTTGGGAAAGGGGTGCTAACCGATGGGGACATTGGTCATCTATTACCCGCCAACTATCTCCATTTCTGTCCCACCAAATGACAATATCACGACCTAGGAGGGTAAATGGTGTCGGTTTGGTTCTGTCTAAATCCTCAACATAATGAACTGGATACCAAGCTTCTGCACAATCAAATCGATGTGGATCGTCCCCACCACCCAGTAATTGCGGGGATTGGTTACACTCAACTACGGATGATACTGTTTGCATGGGATTACTATTTACATTCCGTTACATCTTTATGGTAATCCCGGAGATGAAATTCGCGTAGGGAATTTTTTAGGGATTGGGAAAAGCTGACACAGCGATTAATACCAAATTGAAAAAAGAATGCAACACATGCATTAAACCCTTACCGAAGTTCGAGGAGGGTGATCTGTCGCAAACATTTTTTAAATCGGTATAACAAGTATGGATTTAGGAAGACTATTCATCTAAAATTTGATTATTTCAGAGTTTTCACGGAAAAATTTGAAATATAATTTAATATAACCAAGAAAAAATGACATATCCTTGCTTCAAATCAAGTTTACATCGATGGAGCAGAAATTATCGCCGTTGGCAACGGTTATTCATTCCTTTAATGACGGCAGTTGCCATATCTGTATCCTCACCAGCGTGGACACAAATATCAACCATTCCAGGGAATAATATCAATACAAATGTAAATGCGATCGCTCAAAATCGATCTACAAGGGAAACCCAAGCAAGACAACTATATCAAACTGGCAAATATGAAGAGGCAGCCAAATTATTCCGACAAGCTGCCAAGGAATACCAAGTAAGGAAAGACCCCATCCGTCAAGCCTTAAGTTTGAGCAATTTATCCCTGTGCCATCAACAATTAGGAGCTTGGCAAGAAGCTGATCAGGCAATTACGGAAGCTGTGAATTTGGTTTCTAGTATTCAAAATACCCAACCAGCCACTGAACTCGCGAGAGCGCAGATTTTGGAAATCCAAGCCACCTTATTGTCAGCCAGGGGACGGGGTGATGCTGCCTTTCCGATTTGGGAACAGGTGACAAAAATTTATACCCAACAAAAACAACCCCAACAAGCATTGATTAGCCAAGTAAACCAAGCCCAAGTACTCCAGAGCATGGGTTTACATCGGCGATCTATCAGGGTGTTAGAAACGGCTTTAAGTTTATCACAGACGCGATTTACCGAACCCGAAAAACTCAAACCAGCCCTGGAAAAAATTGCCGCTAACCGGGAAAATCTTATTGCTCTGCGGTCATTAGGGGATTCCCTACGGGTGACAGGTAACGTTGGCCAAGCCCAAGTAATTTTAGAACGAAGTTTAGCGATCGCTCAAACTCTAAATTCACCGGAATTGACAGCCCTAGTGAATTTAACCCTGGGAAATACAGCTCGTGCTCAGTTGAGGATCGACCAACCCATCAACGCACCCATCCAACCCCCATCCACCGAAAAAGCGATTCAATACTACCAACAAGCCGCAACCCAACCAGGTAGCTTACGTATCCAATCCCTAGCTAACCACCTTGGTCTACTAGTAGACACTAAACAAATTAACGCCGCCAAAAACCTAATTCCCACCCTCCAACAGGAACTTGCTGGTATAGTCACAGGTCGAACCGCCATCGATGGACGTATCAATCTGGCCTTTAATATGATGCGGATGCGGCAACAAGACCCCACCTCCGTCCCCATCAAAGAAGTTGCCGATACCTTAGCTGTCGCCATCCAACAAGCTAGAAATTTAGGTAATCCCCGCATATATGCAGACGCATTAGGTACCTTAGGTCATGTTTATGAACAAAACCAACAATGGGCAGAAGCCCAAAAAGTCACCCAGGAAGCGGTACAAGTAGCCCAACAAAGCCGTGCCGATGATATCGCCTACCGTTGGCAATGGCAACTGGGGCGAGTCCTCGCAGCCCAGAATCAAAACGAGCAGGCGATCGCATCCTATCAAGAAGCTGTCAATACCATTAAATCCCTACGGGCAGACCTTGCAGCGGCCGATCCGAATGTTCAGTTTTCCTTCCGGGATGCCGTCGAACCCATCCACCGCCAACTTGTGAGTTTACTGGTAAAATCGACCCAAGACAACAATTTAAGAAGCGCCCGTGACATCATTGAAGGTTTGCAGTTAGTCGAATTAGATAACTTTTTCCGGGAAGCCTGTTTGAACGCCAAACCGGAACAGGTCGATCAAGTGGATGAAAAAGCCGCCGTGGTTTATCCCATTATTCTCGACAAGGAACTGGCCATGATTACCAGTTTACCAAATCTGGGACAGGCAGAAAAGAGCCAAGAAAAACGCTTATTTCGCTACTACAAAACCGATATTCCACGGGATGAGGTGGAAAAATTAGCTATCCGGCTACGGGAAAGTTTCAACCAAGATACCACCTCCGACTTAGCCAGACCGCAGCTACAAAGAATGTATAACTTAATGTTGCGTCCAGCCATGAGCGATATCGATAACAGTAAAGTGGAAACACTGGTATTCGTCCTTGATGGAGTATTAAGAAGTGTACCAGTGGCAGCCCTAGATGACGGTAAGCAATTCCTCATTGAAAAATATAGCATCGCCCTCACCCCCGGATTGCAACTCCTGACCCCCAAAGCACTCAAACAAGAAAGTTTAAGGGCTTTAGTCGCCGGAATTAGCGAACCACGTTCTAATTTTTCCGCCCTACCTTTCGTCAGAAGTGAAATTCGCAAAATCGAATCGGAAATACCTAGCCAAGTCCTGCTGAACGAAACCTTCACCAACCGGGAATTTCAAGCCCGAATTTCTGACGCTCCTTTCCCCATCGTCCACCTAGCCACCCACGGCCAATTTGGTTCCACCTTAGACACCACCTTTATTCTCACCTGGGACGGTCAAATCAAAGTTAACCAACTTAGCGGTCTACTGCAAACCGTCGAACTCTCCCAAGATAAATCCCTGGAAATGTTGATTCTCAGCGCCTGCGAAACAGCCGCAGGAGATGCTCGTTCGGCTCTGGGATTAGCGGGGGTTGCTGTCCGTTCGGGAGCTCGTAGTACTATCGCCACCCTGTGGCGTGTTAACGACAAAGCCTCCGCCGATTTAATGAGTGTATTTTACGAAGAACTCAAACAAGTCGGTCAAACTGGTATTTCTAAAGCTGAAGCCCTACGTCGTGCCCAAGTCAAAATCCTCAAAACCCCCGAATATAAATCTCCCTACTACTGGGCTGCCTATGTTTTACTTGGCAACTGGACGTAGTAATATCTTAATTTTGTGAGGTTTGGGAGCAGGGAATAGGGAATTAGGGAGTCGGTACAGACACGACATGTCACGTCTGTACAAGAATAGTTTTTTTCTGGCTACTTTCCCTGTCACCCATGCTCCGCGTGGGTGTAGAGTCTAAGAGGCACCTGCATCGTGAATGAAGGCAGTAGCCCTCGCTGACTAAGTAACCACGCAGAGCATAGTCACTAGATACAAGTTATGACTAATTAATACTCGGTTTATTTCCGCCAACCTGTACTAGAAATTTAATTGCAGTTCTACCGCGGCTCGTTGTAAGGGTAAAACTTCCTCCAAAGTTAACTCATGGTCGGATGTTAAATGACTATTACAGCAGATAGTGCTAAAAAATACAGGCTGACCAACAACTTGAGAAAAATGCCGTTCTAGTAACAACCGGGAAGTGATATCACCTAATAAATCTCCCAGGTCTTTAGTTAATTGGTCGCGGTCATCCCGATGGACCATCCGGTATTTAAAAGGCGTTTCACCCACTATATTTTTGATGGCGGTGTCAAATTTATCTGCTTTTGCCTGTACGTAAGCCCAAGAAACCTCTTCCAGAAATTGCCATGCTTGGGGAAAAATTTCGCGAATTTTTTCGAGGTGATTTTCGCTCTGATAAACCAAGGTAGCTGTTTTACAATCCATAATTCCTGATAACTCTGGTATTTAAATATGGGGAAGGCTAGAGATGATTTGGCTAAATGTTAACCCCAGCTATGGTAACGCTGTTAGCTTCACAACAATAGCAAAATTTATACATTTTTAAAGAATTGGGAGTTGGGAGTTGGCAGTCGGGTATAGTGGTGCATCAACCCAGAAACAATGGGGTAATACCATTTCACTCAAATTTTGATACATTTTCTTCCCCTGCATTCCTTGTTCTCCTACCATGTATCAACTTCAAAGTACAACGGTATCAGGGGAACTGGGGATGAAGGAATTGTCTGTTCTGACATACAACTAGCTTCCATGAATCTGACGAGCAAGTTTCCCACTCAACTGTGGCAAAATTCTCAATTTAATGGTCGGACTTGACGCGATCGCCTGCGAAGATTTTAATGATTGAAACGGATACGCGTAACTATCAGGATATATAAGCAAATATAATGACTACACAAGTACTAGAATTAACCATTGGTTGGTTATACCCAAAATTAATGAGTACCTACGGCGACAGGGGTAATGTAATTACGATTGAGCGTCGTTGTCAATGGCGTGGATTTGGGGTAAAGGTTGTACCCCTGGATCAGGATGCGGCTCCCGCAGATATTCGCTCAGTGGATATTATTGTCGGGGGTGGAGCGCAGGACAGACAACAGGAATTGGTGATGCGGGATTTGCAAGGTGCGAAGGCTGAGGCCATGCGTGAGAAAATAGAAGCAGGGACACCGGGGGTATTTACCTGTGGTTCTCCCCAATTGTTGGGACATTATTATGAACCTAGTGTGGGACAAAGGATTGAAGGTTTGGGGATATTGGATTTAGTCTCAGTTCATCCTGGTGAAAATACTCAGCGTTGTATTGGTAATTTGGTCATTGAAGTTACCGCCACCAAGTTAGCTAGTGACCTGAAGGAGATGACGGGAATGACACCCTATCTAATCGGGTTTGAAAATCACGGTGGACGCACACGGTTAGGAAATGTGGAAGCTTTGGGACGGGTGGTATACGGATTAGGCAATAATGGTGAGGATGGTAGCGAAGGAGCCTTTTATCAAAATGCAATCGCCACCTATTCCCACGGACCATTATTACCGAAAAATCCGTTTGTCGCCGATTGGTTGATTCAAACTGGATTACGTTTAAAGTATCAACAACCGATTCAGCTATCACCCTTAGATGATGAGTTAGCTGTTTATGCACGTCAAGCGATGTTAAAACGCTTGAATGTCCAAATTTCTGCAGCAGAGAATCAACCTGTTGCTGTTAAATCCGCGTCATAAGTGGGTAGGCAAAATCATTTGCGTCATGGTGCAGCAAAGCACGCTTCGCTGTACATTACAAATGGGTTTGTAGTAGTGGCTTTAACTACGAAAAGTTTTAATATACAGGTCTCAAGCGCTACTACGAACCTTTATTCACCCCCTACTCCCTATTCCCTGCTCCCTCAGATTCAAAGTTGGCTTTGGGGACTACGGGGGTTTCCGGTTGGGGTTGGTTACGCTCCCGGTAAGCATTAAGTAATAATGCCATATCTCCCCTGGTCATGGGTTGAAGGGGTTGCAAATATTTATTTTGTTCCGGATTGAGAAAACCTTCCGCAACAACTGTGGCGATCGCACGACGGGCCCAAGTTGGTATACTATTATGGTCGGGGAATTTACTCAGGAATTCGTTGACGGTTTGATCGGGAAATTGGAACACTCCGTAAGCTTGGGCAAAAATTGCGATCGCTTCTGCACGGGTTATTTGTTGGTTCGGGAAAAACAGGTTATTCCGATATCCCTGCATGATATTGGTTTTTAATACTGTTTGGATACTGCGATAATGGGGGTGTTGGGGTGGTACATCCACTACTCTAATGTCCTGGGGATTTAAATCTTGACGCAGGTCTAAACGAAATACCCGCACCATAATTGATGCTAATTCACCCCGACTAATAAATCTTTCTGGATAAAATTGACCATCTCCCAAGTTATCCATCCATTTGAGTGCAACAACTTTGTTAATTGGATCGGATGGTTGAGCCAATCCCATACTTGGTAGGAATTGTAATAGCAGAATCAAATATATGCTGCGAATTAATTTGAATTTCATTGGTAGATAGGAAATAGATGGATATAAATCGTTTTTTTCAAAGGAATTATTTGATAATAATTCGTAAACAAAAATGTCAATCCTAGCACTCAAAATTGAGAATACAGGAGGTTTTTTTTGATTCTCACCCTGATTTATCTGTATTCGCAGTCGGGAGTAGGGTCGAGACACGACATGTCTCGTCTGTACGGTAATTAGTGATTAGTGAAAAAATCAATCCTTGACTCCAGGTTGATCACTCACCTGTGAAAATTTCAGGATTATTCTCTCCCACCCCTGACTTTGAGATTGATTGAGTACTAGTTTATAAGACTGTTTGCATCCGTGCTACGTTCCCATTTCAGTATAAATATTAAAAATCCGCACTCCCTAGTACGGGTTTTTGAAATTGCAAATGAATAATAACGGTAATCTCTGGTAATAGGGATTATGGGTGATACAAATTACTTGTTTGTGCAAAGAAGGTCAACACCCCCTTTTTCTCCATAGCCTACATGTAAAGAACTTTGTACAACAGAACTGGTTTTTCCTCATCCCTGCACACCGGAAAATGGCCTTATTTTGCAGATTCAACTACAATCAATAAACCAAGAACCGACATGAGGATAAGTCCGGTGGTGATAATTAACTGGGTGACGCTGGGAAAAGCGCTGACGGCTAAAGCCGATAGACCAAATAAATGAGATAATAAATAGGCGATCGCAAACCCAGCAATCATCAGTAAAAAGTATTTAATTAGGTGGACAACTAAGCGGAACACGGGGTTGTAGCGATTGGTAGTCATGGTTTACCATCCTGAGATTTGCAAATAATTTAAGTGGTGAGATTTTCGTTGCTATTACGTTTTGACTCCTCACTCCACAGGAATGACCACAGAACCTTTTCTTTGAACGCGAAATATAATTAACCAGTAGCACCAAGTTGATTTGCTTTCCTGTGATACTACAACTGTAATCAAAACCTCGGTGCTTGTAAATACTGTAATGTAGGGATTTGAATAATCTAATTTGTAGGATATTTTGTAGGATATTGTAGGATGGGTGTAAAAAACTTACTTTATCAATGTGTCCAATTATCGCTAGACTAGTATTATAAAAGACATATCTGGTTGCGAATGGGTGCAGAAGAAGCCTTAAATTTTATCGACCAATTAGTTTTCAATCGCCGAGGAAAACATCTAGATATTCCGCAACGCATATTATTGCGGGAGTTGTGGCAAGATAACAAGCGCAGGTACGAAGTCATTGCTCAACAATCAGGATACTCTAGTATTTATCTGCGGGAAGTGGGTGCGCAATTATGGCGAGTGCTTTCTGATGTGTTGCAGGAAAAGGTCAGTAAGACTTCTTTTTCTGGTGCTGTCAAACGATTATGGCATCGACAGCATCCATCTGAGCATAGTATGATTTCTACCCAATTGGTTAACCCTGGGATTAATTCTGGGATAAATAAAAATAATGACGGTAGTCCCGATATTAATCACCCAACCAATATTAACACAAATTTTTTAGGGCGCGATCGCGAATTACAGGATTTAGATGCTGCGGTTGGTAATGGTGCAAAAATCATTCTGATTCAAGGACGGGGTGGTGTTGGCAAAACCACCCTTGCGCGGAAATTCTTTAAAACTCGTTATTTTGATGTCGTCCTGGAATTGTGGATGGCTACGGAACGACAAAATTTAACTCCTGCGGAAACGGTGATTGAGGAGTGGTTACGACGGGATTTTAATGAGGAACCGGGACGGGATTTTGGAATTAATTTAGAACGATTACGGCGGAAATTACGGGATTCTGGGTACAAAATCGGTGTTTTGATTGATAATTTGGATACTGCTCTTGACCGGGATGGTAAGTTGATTGATACTCGTCGTCCCTATGTGGAATTGTTGCGGGTTTTGGCTGACCCTGGAGTGAATTCAACAACCATCATTACCAGTCGAGAAAGGTTGTGTGAAGCCGCGATTGAGGTCTATTCCTATCCTTTGAAGGGATTAAATGCAGATGCATGGCGACATTTTTTCCGCAGTCGTGAATTAGATTCCCAATCCGATATTATCACCGAAATGTGTCACGCCTATGGTGGGAATCCCAAGGCGATGCAGATTATTTGTAGTGCTATTATTACGGATTATAATCGGGAAATTGACCCCTATTGGCAGGAAAATCGGAATAATTTGTTAAGCGAACGCCAATTAAATGATTTGGTGACAAGTCAATTTAATCGACTGGAACAAACTAACCAGGAAGCCTATAATTTACTGTTACGTTTGGGATGTTATCGCTATCAAGATATTACTTCTGTCCCCCTTGCAGGGGTATTATGTTTATTATGGGATGTGCCAGAATTGCAACGTCGGCGTGCGGTGAAGATTTTACAGGATTTTTCTCTTTTAGAGGTGAAAAAGGGACAGTATTGGTTACATCCAGTGATTCGTGACGAGGCGATCGCTCGGCTGAAGTTTACATCGGAATGGGAACAGGTTAACCGCATTGCGGCTCAGTTTTGGACTGATTATGTTCAGATTATCACCGATATTGATGATGCTTTGATGGCTTTAGAAGCCTATTATCATTATTTAGAAATTGGTGATTATGCGGAAGCGGGTAATGTTATTTTATTGCGACGAGGTAGTTTAGAAAAAATTCCCTTACCTTTAGGTTGCTCCCTGTATCATTTGGGGCTACTGCAAAAAATTATTTCTGCGATCACACCAATTATTCATAATATCAAAAATAATGAATCGCGAGTGCAACTGTATAATATTCTTGGTTATAGTCACCGCATTATTGGCAATTTAAAAGAGGCACTCAAATGTCATCAAGCTGCTCAACGGATCGTTGATACCAGCTATTTATCTCGTCATCGCATGTCTACTTTGCTCAACCTCGGTTTATGTCGCATGGAATTAGGGGAATTAGAAGATGCCAGGTATTTTTTTGAAACTGTGATTCAGTTAGTGATGGAGGCTAATACTCGTTTTGAGTACATGGCTTTTTGTCAAGTTAATCTGGCTTATATTGATTCCTTTCTCGGTGGTAATGACGAAATTCACACATTAGTGAAAAATGCCGAAGAGAGTGTTTATAATACCCGTCTAACCACCTGGGGCTATGCCTATTGTTTATTATTTATTGCTTTTACCTATAAAAATTTAGGTGATTTAGATAGGTCTTTGCAATTGTGTCTGCAAGTAATTAGCTATTCAGAAGAAAATAATTTTACCCAAGTCCAAGGAAAGGCAATTAGTTGTCTCGCAGAAATTAAGCGGGAGCAAAATCTATTAACAGAAGCCTGTATCGAGCATAAAAAAGCAATTGAAATTTTAAAGAAAATGGGAGCTAAATGTGATTTAGCTGAAGCATACTATCAATGTGCTATTACCCAACGAAAACATGGCCAATGGAATCTGAGCAATGATAATTTTGTTCAGGCGATGAATATCTTTACAGAGATTGATGCACCGAAGCAGTTTGAAAAGGTAAAATTCAGGATGAATCTTGATTAATACCTAAAAAATTCCTTGTGAGGTGAAGGAGCAGAAGATAAATCATGTCGCTGCATATTGATTTATATACCTTCGGTTTTCGGTTCTAATTCAACCCTATTGGACAATATCTGCCAAACAAAAATCTAATTGCTATAGTTGAATAATTATCACCAAATCTTTGTTATTGACAGTGCGACTATGTGGATAATTGCCGTATTGATATGTCTAGGGTGGATAGTATCTCTGTGTTTACACGAATTTGGACACGCAATTACCGCATATTGGGGTGGTGATAAATCGGTCAAGGACAAAGGTTATTTAACCCTCAATCCCCTCAAATATACCGACCCCGGAGTCAGTTTACTGATGCCATTATTAATTCTCATGATTGGTGGTATTGCTTTACCGGGGGGTGCGGTGTACATTGACCATCAAAGTTTACGCGATCGCAAATGGGAAAGTGCGGTGTCTGTTGCTGGTCCGTTTGCAGATATGGTGATTGCTGTGGTGTTATCGATTCCCTTCATTTTTGGTTGGCACAATGCAATCTTGGATGGGTCTGGTGGTGATAGCTGGTGGATGTATATTTATCCCGCGATCGCCTATGTAATTAACTTGAATATTTTTGTAGTTTTGATTAATTTATTACCCATACCGGGTTTAGATGGATTTGGGATAATTGCACCTTGGCTACCTCGTCAAATTAAACCGCGAATTAACTGGTTATACCGCTATGGTATTTGGATTTTGATGGGGTTGTTATGGTTAGTACCACCCTTTAGTCGGGGGTTGTGGGAAATAACTTTTATGTTAGGAAATGTACTTCAGGTTCCCCGTGAATTAATTTTTGTGGGTAGTGAGGGATTTCGTCAATATTCGGTGTTCTTTGTCTTGGGTTTAATTGGTTTTCTATGGATATTTCGGGATAAAAATAAAGACCAATACTGTCGTGGTAGTCAATTAGTTTCCCAAGGAAAGTATGACCAAGCCTTAATTAAATTTGACACGCTAGTACAACGTCAACCAGACAACCCTGACGCTTTATTTATGCAGGGATATACCCTCTATTGTCTTAGTCGCTACGATGACGCACTGACAGCCTATGCAAGGGCTTTAGAATTTCAACCGAACTCTGCCCAAATTTACTACTATCAAGGTATATTATACCAAGAAGTCGCCGATGCCGCCGCAGCCATCGCATCATTTACACGAGCAATCCAGGAAAATCCAGAGGACACAAAAAGCTGGCAAAAAATTGCTGAATTACAATTTGCGCAACAAGTAAACACCGAAGCTTTAACAGCTATAAATCAAGCCTTAGAGCTAGAACCAAATCAAGCCGCAGCATGGGAACTCAAAGCAGATATACTCAAACATTTACATCAAACTACAGAAGCGATCGCGGCCTATCATCAAGCCTTTAATCTCAACCCAAATTCCACCGCCTGGATCAAGCTGGTTAAATTATACGAGCAAATCCACACTCCAGCACAAGACCAAACCGAAAATCTATTGGCAATTTACACCTGTAAACTGTGCTTACAACCCCACAACCCAGAAATTTGGTATCGACAGGGAATTAGCTACAACAAACTTCAACGTCCCCAGGAAGCAGCGACATCCTACCAACAGGGATTAGCATATTTAACCCATCAAACCAAACGTCATCCCCGCAATCCCCAAGCTTGGCTAGAACAAGCCAAATACCTGGAAAAAATCCACCGTCACCCAGAAGCAGAAACAGCCTATCAACAAGCTGCAACCCTCCTAGAAAGGAAACTGCAACGTCAACAGCAACAATCCACAGCCGAAGACTGGTATGAATACGGATTAATCCTGGAGAAAATTCAACAACCCACCCCAGCGATCACAGCATACACCCAAGCGATCGCTCTTGACCCCAAGTTCGAGCAAGCAGCTTACCAAATTACCCTAATCCACATCCATGACCAAGCATACCACCAAGCTCTCACAAGTTGCGATCAAGTGCTAGAACATCGTCCCACAGATAGTAGTATGTGGTGGTTACGGGGTGATATCCTCATCAAACTCGAAAAATATGAACAAGCAATAGCAGCTTGCGATCGCGCAATTAAACTCTTTCCGGAATTCTACGGTTTTTGGCTTTCCCGTGGTACTGCTTTGTATTATCTACATCAGTATACCGACGCACACGCAGCCTACGACACAGCCACCCAAACCCAACCTAAATCAGCAAAAGCCTGGAATTATAAAGCTTTGGCATTAATAAAATTAGCTCAGAGCGCCACAGATTTACCCGTGTCCCCAGTCTTCGATAGCACCAAGCTATTAAATGATGCCATGATTGCCCTCGAACAAGCCATCAAAATTAATCCCAATTATGGGGATGCCTGGTATAATCAAGCTTGTATTTTCGCATTACAAAATAATCATCAGTCGGCAATTATAGCACTTACCCAAGCAATTAAAATTGAACCAGAAAAATACAGATATTTAGCTCAACAAGATCAAGACCTGATCAATCTACATCAACATCCTGATTTGAACAAACTTATGAAATAAGCTATAGCCTTTCCCAAGCGTTTTTAAAAATTACAAATTACGTACGCAAAGCTTTGCTGCAGGCTATTACAAATTACAAATTACAAATCTATGACACAAGTAACACTTGAAACCCTAATTCAAGGTGCATTAGCAGGTAAAATCATCAGTTTTCCCACAGACACAGTTCCAGCACTCGCAGTTAAACCCGAATTAGCAGAATTGATTTTTCAAGCGAAACAGCGTCGTCAAGATAAACCACTAATTTTGATGACAGCTACCATTGCGGAAATTTGGGATTACGTTATCGGTAGTCCAACAGAGTTAAAAATTTGGCAACAAGTAGCAGCCAAATTCCTACCAGGAGCGCTGACTTTAGTTTTACCATCATCACCACGTGTCCCTGCAACCATGAATCCCCAGGAACCGACAACCATCGGTGTACGCGTACCCAACTTGGAACTAGCACAAACTATATTACAGCAAACAGGTCCCCTTGCAACCACTAGTGCTAACCTTTCTGAACAACCACCCCTAATGACCATCCCTGAGATTAATGCTCAATTCCCGCAGGTATTAACTTTAACTCCCGATTTTGATACCGTAAGTATTGGTAAACCATCTACGGTGATTAAGTGGGATAATGGTCAATGGCAAATATTACGACAAGGTAGCATTGAATTTAATTGGGAATTGTCAACTTTACTATAATTCAAATCCTGTTTTAGATTTAGTTTTGGATTTATTTTTGTTCTTACTTTTACGATTAACTTCAATCAGAGCTTCTTCAAATAGGTTATGTAAATGGATGGGGACGCTAGCTATTTCTGGTAGTTGGGGTTGTGGGGGTTTATTGTATTGTTGTAAGAGTTGGTGTAAATCTGATTCCAATTCCCAATCGGGACAGTTTAAAATATCCTGTAAAATTATTTCTAGTTGACGGGGATATTTTGTAGCTAAATTTTGCCAAATTCCAAGATGAACCTCTGGTTTACTCAGGTATTCGCGGACTAATTTCTCCGCTTCTGGAGTTTTTTGCCAAGGTGTTGATGCTAATAATTGGGTGAATTCTAGATAGTCTGTTAAAAATACCTGTCCCCACTGGGGATGGGACACGGTAGTGACAGTTTGAGCGTGTAAAATGTGTGGAGGTAGCTCCACTTTGGGTGTCACCATTTTGGAGGTCAGGGGATGTTGGAAAATTTCCTGACTGGTTTGGCAATCAATTCCCATTGTTTCTAGACTGGTTTGCATTTCACTGTCGGAAATTCCCGATTCTGTGGCTAATTGTTCGAGAGATTTGCTGGTATCTATACCGACTTTTTCTAAGCGTTTTTCGGCTAATTGTTGCTGAAATTGTTTGAGTTTTACAGCTAGTTCCTTCCCACTCATGGTAATTTCTGTACTACCAAAGTAATTGAGGAATTGTTGATGATACCATTCTACGGATAACCAAGCTTCTTGGAGTAATTCTGGTGCGTCTGCGTAGAGATAATTGGGGAAGTTCTGCTTAAAATTACCAATGGCGATCGCGAGTTTCGGTTTTCCGAGTTTACCCATTAAGGTAAAGGATCCAGAAAATATCCATTTCTCTGCATCTAGGGGAGAAATTCGGGTTAGTAATATCTCTCCTGGTTTGATGCGTGCAAGTTGTTGTTCTTCCTGTTTGTTTTTGATTTGGAGATGGTATACTTTGGCTGTAAGCCAGTTTTTTAATATCAATCCATCCTCAGAAATTTTTTCTACAGTAAATAAGCCAACAAAGCTGCGATACCAATTTTGGAGAATCTGTCTATCGATATCGTTTAAATCAGTTTGTTGTTGAATATATATATCTATGGGTGTTTGATGATTTATATTCCCTTCTGTCGTAAATAAATCTAATACCATTTGATTATTATGACTTCCCTGGAATGGGGATAATTTCGCGAGCTTCTCAGCACTAAATTTTTCTAAGCATACAGCTAATTCTCCTTCTGCTTCTAAAATAAAATCATTCAGGGATTGATATAAGTGATTGGCTCTTTGTAATTTCTCTATGATATTATCTGGCATAGTAATGTTTTGGTTAGGGTCGTGAAGAGGGAATAGCTAAAAGTTTTATCGCCATGTCTTTGAGTTTTTGTAACCTGATAGATGTTTAAGTGCAAGATTTTTTATTGGCATTTTTTATACCAGAAACGTTAAATTCCGAAAATTCTTAGGGAAATATTCATAGATAAAGGTTTGAATTTTATTTGACTCAACAAACCCAAGTTATCTATATTCATTCTGCATTTACAGCGAGTAACTCCCTACAGGTAAACACATTTTAGGG
>CALJJQ010000127.1 GCA_937973965.1 uncultured Calothrix sp.
CACCTTCTTTTGCTTGACGGTATCGTATCTCCAATTCATCCAGGCTAAGATGCTCCTCGATTTTGATTCGTTTCGGCCCAAGGCGATCGCTCTTTGACTGCACCCTTCTTCTATATTATGGTTGATTGTCCGGACATCATATGACTCCGTTGATGGATGGATAATTGCCAAAAACTTTGTTTTTCTAGTTGGGATTGGTGGTGAAGTTGATTTGTAGATTGTAAATTTGATTGGAATAATTTGAGGTAGTGTTTAATCTTGGATTTGACTGGGTGTAAGAGCATTTTCTAAATATTGAACTTGATATTGGATTTTGCGAGGATGCCAAATATCATCTGCATCTAAGGGAGCAATGTACTCACCTTGACTATAACTAATTGCTAAATTTCTCGCTACGGCTACCCCTGCATTTGCTTGGGTAATTAATCGAACTCGACTATCGTTTCTTTCCCACCGACGCAGAATTTCTACTGTGCAGCGACTTGGAGTCACCACGGTCAAATTCAATCCTTGCCAAGCCTTGCGTTTACGTTGCCATACCCAACGGGTAATATCATTATCCCTCTGACTATGTAACTGGGGACAAGCACCACAGGATTGGGTATAGCGATCGCATTCTTGGGTATAGTAGCATCCTCCAGTGAAAGTCCACATGTCATGTAGGGTTAACACAATCAGTCGCTTCAACTTGGCCAAGGTTTCAATCCGCACAAATCCGCAAATCCAATGGAAATTCACAACATCCGGTGCTAACTCCTCTATCCGTGCTGCAACCGTTTCTGGAAACCATTGCAAAGCAAAATTATCCCCTCCCCGACCCCGATACCTCACTAACGGCAAATTATCCAATGTGGGTCTACCCCGATTCAACCACTCCTGGGGTTTATTTTTTGCACCTAATACCGTGCGATCGCTAATTGTTTTATACTGCACCAGTAGCTGGGAGTTAATCTGTAAACCCTGTAAACCCTGATGAAGACGTAAGACCGCTCTTGCAGCTCCCCCATTCCGGTCAAATGTACTGATTAATAAGGGTTTGAACCTATGGACTACCTCCGACCCATGACTAACTTGGCCAACATTTGCATATCTTTCCATAGGCTCCAAGTTTTTAAATACTCCAATTCCCAGTTGCTGATGCGTGTGCAATCTTGTAAATCACCAAATTCAGGAATAGGAAATATTCCTGGTGCAATATTTAAGTACCTGCGCTGTTGGTTTGACATTGCCAACACATCCATGATTGATCGAGGACAAATCCCCAATAAACCCATTTCCCCTCGCAACACATTAAGCAACAAAGGTAATCTCACCATTGCCGAGTTTTGCAGCCATCGTTGGAAAACCGTGAAAAAACTCCCAACTCCCACCGCTTCACTGGTAACTTGACAATTAAACTGGTAACTCAAAAATAGCTTCCCACCCTCCCCTACACACCACTGACGTCGCAGAATTTGCCGATGACCAGAACAACACCACAGGAATCCAATGGTCAACCACAACGGAGTTGTCAGCAACAATAAACCCAAGCTAATCCACCAATCACAACACCGCTTGACCAACCACTGACGGGGATAACGGTATGGAGGTGACTGACGAGTACGTTCAAACACCAAAAAAGTCTTTTTGCCATACTTTTTAGCCAGTTCACACCATATTTCCAGGTATGTCACATCTATCTTCGGGTCTAGATATACACGACTAGCTGGACAGACTTGTAACCATTCACTGATAAAATGGCGATCGCGTCCCGACAATAAATGCATTTTCCAAGGGTTGTTGGTGTATTGCACCAGTAGGTTTCCCTGTTTAAATTTAACTTTAAAGCCGGAGGTGGGTGCAGATTGGTTTGGGAGTGATTTTTCCCTGGGTGGATGGGAAGGATAGACGAGTTTTTCCTGAATCGTGAAGCGATTCTCGATTGATTCTGTCACATCAGCCATAATTTCACAGAATATTGAATTCACTGTAACTGCTGTTCTGTCTATAATTTACTCAAACCTCATCCTTCACCTGGGGGAATTTCGGGTGATATCAAGATAAATCTATATGAGATTCAAGTTGGGAAAACACACAGAAAAACTGAAAAATAGCCGGAAATCAAATTTAGAGGGAAACGAACAAGACACAATATATACTAGTTTTTATCTCTGTATAACAAAATCCTTAAATATTGGTGATTTGTATTCTACCGATAAATCGACCTAAAATCCGTATTTGTGCGGTCAGATTTACAAAAATTTTCAAGAGACTATATGAATTTTTGCCAATAATTACGTGTTGTTTTTTTCAAAGCAAGTTTAAAAACAGACATAAATTTATCCACTAAAAATATGCCAGAAAAATGATAAAAACCATTTGTATTCTGACTCAGAAATTATCATCTCAACACTAGGAAAAATAATTAATATGCATAAAAATATACGTTTAACCAATGGGATAAAATCGATAACTATGCAAATGGTAAAGTTTTGTAAATTTCTGATAATTAACTTTAGAATTTAACCAGAAAATGAAGGGAGGGAAATAGAGAGTTGGAAGTAGCCGTCATATACTGACAGACAATATTGACTTGGTGGCGCTGGATTATCTCCATCCTCTTTGATGGATTTATAGTCCATTATCAATCCCTACAAACCCGTCTATCTCAAGAATTAAATCTCCAAAAAACCCAGAAAATTACCGTGATTTATCATGGTAACTATATCGATGCTTACCCAAATCAAACTACGCCAATTCAAGCTCGACAAATCCTCTCAATTCCTAACTATAAATTCGTCTTTTTACTATTTGGTAATATCTATCCCAGCAAAGGTTTTGTTGAAGCTATATACACATTCAAACAACTTGATCTAGATGATAGCTTTTTAATCATTGCTGGAAAACCAGCCAATCGCCAAATTCATCATCAAATTTATAAACTCACTCAAAACTCAACCAATATTCGCTACATTCCCCAAATTATCCCCGATGCAGAAATTCAAAACTACATGCAAGCAAGTAACTGCATCATCCTTCCCTATCAAATCTTTACCACATCAGGAGTAGCAATTTTAGCTATGTCCTTTGCTAAACCCTGTATTGCACCCGATAGCGGTTTCTTTCGGGAAATATTTGCTGATAATGGCGCATTTTTATTCGACCCGACTAACCCCTATAGTTTAGGATTAGCCATGCAACAAGCGATGAAAAATTGTCGTCAACTAACGGCAATGGGTAAATATAATTTAGAACGAGTGAAAAAATGGAATTGGGAATACGTTGCAGATGCAACTTATCAAACCTATTTACGTCATTGCAATCTAAAATCATGTCAATCGATTTCTCTATTGACACCAGAACTGCCTACAAATAGTAACAAAATACACTGATTTCTGCATTTTCCATCAATTCCAAAAACTTGCTTCTGAGTTGGGAGTAGGGAGTCGTGAATGGTGAGTAAGGGAAAGACTACTTTCATCTCCAAGAACAATAGTGCATTGTATTTATGTACCTCTACCCAACCCACAAAATTCTGTATAAACCAGAATGTATGGAGTAGATTTTTCCTACTCCCCACTCCCTGTACAGATGACCGGACGGGTCGTCTCTACTCCCCACTCACCCTATTTTCAAATCAAGAAATAGGCGATAAAAAATCTCTTGAATCATCAATCAAGAATCCTGTTAAACTTAAATAAATCTGGTTATATTTTAGTAGTTAGGAAAAGAAGCTTAAGGTTTGCCGAAAAATGATTAAAATCGTCCATAATGGCAACCAGTTAATTTAGCTCGCTGTCAATTTTTCCTGATGTTCTCAATGGGATAATAGGGAAAAATTGCTACCAATATAACATTGAGTAAAAAGGTTTGTTCCGTATTTAAGGGGAATCAAATAGTGGCTGAAACAGGTCTAGAACAAGGTCAACTGGTCACTATCGCACCACGTAGCGCGGTGGATATGAAACAATTATCATCGATAATTAGCCGTCATCGTGGCATTGTCATTGCCGTCGCTTGTGGAGTGATGACAGTAGCTGGTATTTTGACAGTTACCGCCAAACCAAAATACCAAAGTTCCATGCAAATCCTGGTCAGTTCTAATTTATACGAAGGAACTCAAAGAAGCAATATTCAAGGAAACACCGACAAGGATTTCACTGACCCCAATGTTCAAGTGGTTGATTATACTGCTCAACAGCAATTAATGCTGAGTTCTAAGTTAATTGAAAAAGCAGTTAAAGCTTTAAAACCAAAATATCAAGATATTAGCGTTGAAGATATCAAAGGGAAGAAAAATCGTCCAGGACCCCTAAAAGTTCTCCGGGTGGAAGGTGGTAGCGGTGTCAATCGAACTCCCAGTCAAGTATTTGAAATCAGTTTCCAAGATCAAAATCCCGAAAAAACTCGCCATGTTTTAGAAGCGCTGCAAAAAGTCTATCAAGAATACAACATTGAACAGCAGAAAATCCGACTTTCGCGAGGTCTAGGGTTTGTCAACGAACGCTTACCTGAAGCCAAAGCTAAAGTAATTGCAGCTGAACGCAATCTAGAAACCTTTCGTCGTCGTCACAACCTCCTAGATCCGGAGGTGCAATCGAAAATTCACCTGGAGACCCTAGCTGCAACTCAGAAACAACTGCAAACCACCCGCGCTCAACTTCAGGATGTGCAGGCAAGGTATACAAACTTACAGCAGAAATTGGCAGCTTCTCCTCGTAATGCTTTGGTTTCCTCCCGCTTGAGTCAATCAAATCGGTATCAAACTCTACTGAACGAAATTCAAAAAACTGAATTAGCTCTAGCTCAGGAACGGATTCGCTACACCGACGATTCACCACTTGTGCAAAAACTGTTGGAACAAAGACAAAACCTGATGGGATTACTGCGTCAAGAAGTCGGGCGATCGCTGGGAGATAAAACAGATATTGATACTAATGAAGCTCTACGTATAGCCCGTTCCGTCAAGCCATCATTCGGTGGGGAACGACTCCTGACCCAAGGACAAATGGCTGGGGTGGATTTAAGTCTGGTGGAAGAACTGATCCAGGTACAGACGACAGCTTTGGGTTTATATGCTAATGAAAAAAGCTTGGCGGAGTCAGAAAAGCGCCTTCAGGAGGAATTGAGTCGTTATCCGGCATTAATTGCAGAATACAACCGTTTGTTACCGGAAGTGGAAACCAACCGCAGAACCCTAGAGCAGCTATTACAAGCCCAGCAATCCCTAGGGTTAAAAATAGCCCAAGGAGGTTACGATTGGCAAATTATCGAAGCTCCCCAAAAAGGTATTTATATTGGTAGTGGAAGGACTTTACGGTTAGCAGGGGGTTTAATTGCAGCACCGATTTGTGGAGCGATCGCGGCTTTAATCTGGGAATTATTGAGCGACTCCGTTCATTCACCAACGGAGATGGAAAAGCTGACCAAGGTACGTTTACTGGGTAAAGTGCCGAAATTACAATTTTTGCGTCCGCGTCCTCAAAAGCACTCCCATCTACCTTTTGTCGGTCAAAACAAGGGTCAGACGATGGTATTAGATACACCAGCCCAAACTATGGCCATGTTACCATCCCATGAGAGCCTGGATTTAGTCTATCAAAATATCCAAATTCTCACCGCACCCTTGAGTTATAAATCTTTACTAATTACTTCCGCACGACCCGGTGAAGGCAAATCAACCATCACCCTGGGATTAGCCATGAGTGCAGCAAGGATGCACAAACGGGTGTTAGTAATTGATGCTAACCTACGCCATCCCCACCTGCATCAACTTTTACAGCTAAACAATGATTGGGGATTATCTTTGTTACTTGTGGATGAAACCACAAATACGTATAAAAACTATCTGCAACCGATTCATCCTTCTATTGATATCCTCACCTCTGGACCGGTCGCTGAAGACCCGGTGCATCTTTTAAGTACTCAACGCCTGCGTGATTTTGTGGAGCAAATGCATAGCAATTATGACTTAATTTTGATGGATGCACCCGATCTATTTGCCTCCGTTGATGCTCGTCTGTTAGCAACCCTGACCACCGGGATAATTTTGGTGACACGGATGGGACAAATTCAGCGATCGCATTTACAAAAAACTAGTGAAGTTTTAGAAAATCTCAACCTAGTCGGAGCGATCGCGAATTATCCGAATACAACCAAGATTAAGGATTTAAGCTAAGAAAAAACTCCGTTACCTAGGTAACGGGGTCAAAATGTCAGTGATGAAAATTTGAAACTTTTACAGTGCGTTACCGCGAGGTAGTACCTCTTCGGGGAATACAAATTTTTCGTGAGGCTGGTCTTGAGGAGCCATCCAAGCGCGGATACCCTCATTCAGCAGGATGTTTTTCGTGTAGAAGGTTTCAAATTCCGGGTCTTCTGCAGCCCGTAATTCCTGG
>CALJJQ010000128.1 GCA_937973965.1 uncultured Calothrix sp.
ATTGGTTAAAAAAAGCTGAACCTTATTATCAGAAAAGTGTGAAGACGATTAAGCGATGGTTTGGAGAAATAGCTGGATATTTTGAAAGAAAAACTACTAATGGGGTAGTAGAAGGGATTAATAATAAATTGAAGCTAATAACAGGAAATGGATTTGGCTTGAGAAATTTTCGCAATTTTGAAATTAGAGCTTTACTTTCTTAGCATTATAATATTAATTTAGCACGTTAGGTACGCAAGATCCGGAAATATTAACCATACAAAATTTAGATTAAATGTTAAATTTATTAAGTAAACTCCTCTTAGGGATGAAAAATGGAGGGTTTAGCCTACTCCTATTGACGGGATTTTTATTTTTAATCTGGGGTACTTTTGCTCCCGTAGGAACTATCGTGTGGTGGTTAGACAGGGGTGCAGAAAGATTAAACATCAGAACTAGAGAACTTACAAAACGAGTTAATAGTATAAAAAATAATACCAATGAGAGTTCCCCTGTCCATCGTTGCTACATTGTGTTTTTACCAGGAGTCGGTGCAACCGAAAATGATTTATCTGATGGAGAAAATGCATTTTTAGACCGTCTGCAACAAGACCAACCCCAATGTTTAAGTGTACGTAGTGTTTTTCCCTACTCAGCAGCCAATCAAAATATAGGTGGTCAAAAAATATTTGAATTTTTGTGGAAATTTACTGAAAGAGCGGAAGGATGGTTAGAGCTAACTAAATATATCCTGGAAGCGCGTAATGCTTGGAGGATGGCGGTTTCTGCCGATAATCGCTACGGATTAATTTACAACCAAGCGATCGCTCTGACAATTGTTGAACAAATGGAGAAAAAGCAACCAATTCCCCCATCCCCAGATCAACCCATTCAACTAATTCTTATGGGTACAAGTGGTGGTGTACAGGTGGCTTTAGGTGCTGCACCCTACATTTACAAATGGCTTCCAGTAGAAATTACAGTTGTTTCCTTTGGTGGGGTGTTTGACGGGAATGAAGGTTTTGATGTCGCTAAAAAAATTTACCACTTTCGTGGGGAAAGGGATTTAATGGAAAGGGTGGGAGGGATATTATTCCCCTCCCGATGGCGATGGACTATTGGTTCTCCCTACAATCGCGCTCGACGAGAAGGTCATTATATCGTCAAAAGTAGCGGTAATCATGAACATGAAGGTGAGGAGGGATACTTTGGTAAACAAACAGCCACCAATGAGGGTATGACCTATGCTGATTTAACCCTCAAGCAAGTAAATAAACTGCCGATTTGGTCAGATTAATTTGATCGCTGATACAGAAAAATTCCTGACTTGAAAGTGGGTTAGGGTTGTTGTAAACGCGTGGTGGTTTCCTCAAGGGTTAGGGAGTGGGGAGAGGGGAAAAGTAAAGCTAGCAGCTATAGGGAAAGCTAATAGCTAATAGCTTTGTCAAGGGTTCTAGTGTACAGAGTTAATGTTGTAATGTTGACTATTCTCCATCAACTTGAGCTGCATATTCATCTGCACTCATGGCATCATCGATATCACTGGGGTCATTGACGCGTACTTTTAAAAACCATCCTTCTCCGTAGGTATCCTCCCCAATAGATTCAGGGTTTTCGATTAGTGCATCATTGCGTTCAATTACCGTACCAGTTACAGGTGCATTTAAATCCTCAACAGCTTTGACTGATTCGATACTACCAAAACTATCTCCTTTGGTAATTGCATCACCAACCTCCGGTAATTCCAGAAAAACGATATCACCTAATTGGTCAATGGCAAACTCTGTGATTCCAATGGTGGCGATTTCGCCTTCTAAGCGTACATATTCGTGGGTATCCAGGTACTTTAAATCGTTCGGATATTCAAAAGTCATATTTAATCACCAAGCAGCGCAAAGATTACAAAATTAATCAGCAATATGCAATATACAGCAGAATACAGGAGACAGGATATAGGAGATAGAATACAGGAGACAGGATTTATTCGGTTATGGGGAATAAGGGTTTTACGGTTGCTGAACCAAGAAGATAGTAATTGGACAAGCCGCTAGGTGTCTACAATTTTGGTGCAGCTTTATTCAGAGAGGAAGTTTGTCGCAATCATAACTATGAAGTGATTTCTTATTACTGTTGACTATTTTCTGTTTCCTGTTCCCTATTTATAAACAAGATAATCGATGGTTCTGGAGCAAGTTTGTTTTAAAGGATGTTTGTCAAGTATTAATTATCACTATTTTGACTATCGTCCTGACTCTGGACATGGGGTTATAAAGCTGATTTTTCCTTCGAGAGTACAGACGCGACATTTTGCGTCTCTCCCCATTCCCAAAAACGATAATTCAAGTATTAAAAATAACTGTTTAAACACCCTCTTAGGAATTAGTGCGCGATCGCGAGCGGTAAAATGGTTTTTTGACTACAATCGCTGGATAGGTTTTACCACGAATTTCGACTGTTAATTCTTGTCCTAGTTTCCCTAATTCGGCTTTGACGTAGGCTAGGGCAATGGGATATCCTAGTGTGGGTGAGAGGGTTCCACTGGTGATTTCTCCAACTTGTTCACCGTTGTGCAAGACTGGATAGCCATGACGGGCGATATTTCTACCTTGCATCTGTAAACCCACCAGCCTTTTTTTGACACCATGTTGTTTTTGTGTTTCTAAAATCCCACGACCAATAAATTCCCCTTTACTGTCAAGATGAACTAACCAACCTAAACCTGCTTCCAATGGTGAGGTAGTATCATCAATATCCTGACCGTATAAAGCCATTGCTGCTTCCAAGCGCAGGGTATCCCTTGCTCCTAACCCACAGGGAATCACACCCCTATCCAGCAATTTCTGCCATAATTCTAACCCGGTTTCCGGGTCAATCATAATTTCAAATCCGTCTTCCCCTGTATATCCAGTCCGAGCTATAAATCCTGGTTGATTCAGGACAGTAGTTTCTAGATGTCCAAAGGCTTTGATGGGAGTAAGTTCATCCCCCACCCAGGGTTGTAATACAGCTAAGGCATTTTGACCTTGAACCGCAATGAGAACCTTGTTGGGAGAAACATCCGTCAATTCAATTCCATCGTCACCTAGGTGCTGCAATAACCATTGTTTATCCTTGCTAGTTGTTGCAGCATTGACAATCATTACCCCCCGTTGTTGCTCGTTGGAGCTTTCCCCCTGATGGTAAAAAATCACATCATCAACAATTCCTGCTTCCGGGTTCAGGAGAACCGTATACTGTGCTTCACCTGGTTGCAAACGGTTTAAATCGGAAGGAACCAGTTGCTGTAAACTGGCGATTAAATTCTTCCCTGACAGGATAAACTTACCCATATGGGAAATGTCAAACATCCCAACGGCACTTCTCACCGCTTCATGTTCTGCCGTAATGCCACTAAATTGTACTGGCATATCCCAACCACCAAAGCTGGTAAATCTGGCTTTTGATTGCTGGATGAGTGGATATAAGGGAGTACGACTGAGGATTTCGGTTGATTCTGATTGCTGGGTCACAGGTAATTGAAATATACGTAGGTCACTTTATATCCTAGTATTCCACAATCAGGTTCTCGCTTAATTTTATATTTTGGATTACTCTACGGGAACCCGCACTACATGCGTCTATGGAGGATTGTGGATTAATTTTACCACTACTCCCTACTCTTCACTCCCAACTAATGAGCAATTTTTTTGTGAGAGACCCCAACGGAGAAACAAGCTGGTGTGCAGCATTCATTAGTATAAGGCAAAAATTTCCAGCTTTTGTGGCATCTTGCCTGCATCTAGTATACAAACTAAATGCAGAACAGCTTACTAGACCTGAGAAATATTTCTAAATATTGAACCTTCTCCCATCTTTCCCTTGTAACCGCTATGCTGAGTACAAGGCTGACTAAAACTCAAAAACTAAATAGTGAAAACACAGTATCGCGCAAAGAGGTATGGAGAAGGTGTTTCCATTTAAAACACTCTTGGTTCTGGTTGTTGGATTAATACCACCATTATTTTCAATTTTAGCAATTCGTAAATCCCAAATGCGAATGCGCAACCGAATGCGACGAATTGCTAGCACGTTTCCCAACAATTCTCGTTCACGTCATTATTCTTCCGATTTATCACCCACCCTCCATCGTCTCGACGGCGATCGCTATTATCTCGAAGGTGTCGGCTACCTCATCGGTGATATTACCTGCGAATACAATGCTCGTTCGGGGTACATTCGCTGCGCTGTTAACCCCAATGGACCCTGTGAAGGCTGTCGCTGTTATCAACCTCGTGTAACCGATCTCAGTCAAAAGGAATTGTAATGTGAGTTATTGGCATACCAGAAGTCGAGTTTCTAGGGGAAACCCGACTTCTCACCCAGGCAAAATCTATATTTTCCCTGTTTCCCCCTAAATGCTGACTTTCAATCGCTCTAAGGCTTGTTTTGCGGCTTCTAAATCGTAGGGGAAAGGTCTCCCACGGGTGACATAATCCATTGGATGGGGTGGACGATGACGTAGTACCGCGTTGACGACGACAGCTGGTTCATCACTGAAGTTAATCGCACCGTGGAGAACCCCAGGAGGTATGATGACTACTGCTGGTATTTTTTCGGTGAGGGGAATATATTGGTATTGTTTGTTAATTAATGTAACAATGACAAATTCGCCTTTGACTACCAGTAATTGGTCGGTATGGGTTTTGTGGACGAATAGGTCATCGATGGTATTTGCTGGTATCTGCACTAGCATGGTTTCATGGCTAGCTTGGGGTGTAAAAAATTGAGCCATTCCCCCTTTGATTGACTCTAAATAACGAACTTGGACAGTCCGTGCTTTTGTTGGTGTGTTCATTTTTGTATTATTCCTGTTTTTATGATTGATTAATAGTTTGTATATTGGGAGTAGGGAGGAGGTAATAGTGAGTCGGTATTTCTCAGGTTGTTTGACTGACTCAAAACTCCATATCTCAACCTACACAAGGTTTATATTTATTTCTAGTTTTAGCAAAAGTTACGTGGGATTGTCGGTGATATTTATTTGTCTTTTTCTCGAAGTCTGCAATTTTTGATAATATTTAGTTTTGTGTTTCTGGCTTATGGATAATCCCTCGCAAAACCAAAATTCTGGGAAAATATTTGTAAAGTATCAATTACCACTATTTTAACTCGGACTTCTCACAAACTCCTAAAACTTTTAGGGAGTAGGGAACAGGGAATAGAAAGAAAACTAAGCCACTACTCAACCCTTACCCTTAACTCGTGAGAAATGCAGGTTAACTATTCCAGCAATCAAATCATCAAATTTTCCGCTGATTTTCAATATCATTGCTTGCTATCCGACAATGGCAATCAAGTAAAAGTTGCAAATTGAAAATCACAAAATTTTCTGATTTCAGCATCGTCTAGGTAACGAGATGATATAAGTGCAAAATTGCGGCTAAGAACTACGGTTCTTAAAATAGTGAGGATTTAGTTGTAAGTATTTTCAACTGCATTTAGTTCGATCCATATAAAAAGCTAAACGCCCTTTGAATAAGTAACTTTACTCTATCTTAGACGTTTAGCCGTAAAAAAATGTTGCTAATGCAACAAAAACGCACAAAATATGATAAGGAGATAACAAATATTACTTCAGAGACACCTTCAAACTACTGAGTTGTCCCAAATTACCCTCTAGAATCACACCCCGTTGGTTGGCGTGGAGGTGGCGAATAATCATGTAAACCGATTCAATTTGGGTGGATGCACCGGCTTTGTCAGCGAGTTCGGCAATAGTTAGGGGAGAACTGGCGGTTTTCAGGGCTGTAACTACCTGGGTTTGCAGTTCTAAAATACTGGCTGCGGCTTTTTTACCTGCTTCCACACCGGGTTGGTGGTAGGCGTTAATATTAACTAGGGAAGCGTATAAGCCGACAGCACGGTCATATAAAGCGATTAATGCGCCGACGGTGCGGGGATTAACTTGGGGAATGGTAACGGTAATTGAGTCGCGATGATTTTCGTAGAGGGCTTGGCGGGTTCCTTGTAAAAATCCGGATAGATAATCACCAGCCGTAATACCTGGTTCAATTTCTGGAGATGGACCCTGACGGTCTTCGAGGACTTCGATAAATGTGGCGAAGAAATTGGGAACACCCTCCCGTAATTGTTGCACGTAGGCGTGTTGGTCGGTAGAGCCTTTGTTACCGTAAACTGCAATACCTTGGTGAACCGTATTTCCCTCTAGGTCTTTTTCCTTGCCGAGGGATTCCATCACCAGCTGTTGTAGGTAGCGGCTAAATAGGAGCAGGCTGTCCTTATAGGGGAGGACAACCATATCTTTTTCGCCCTTACCATTACCAGCATAGTACCAGGAAAGGGCCAACAAGGCTGCGGGATTTTGCTTGAGGTCGGGGACACGGGTTGCGTCATCCATTTCCTTCGCACCTTCGAGCATGGCTTTGATATCGATACCTTGCAAGGCTGCGGGAACTAGACCGACGGTGGAAAGTTCCGAGGTGCGTCCACCTACCCAATCGTACATGGGGAAACGCATTAACCATTTTTCGGCTTTAGCTTGTTCATCCAGTTTACTACCGGGCATGGTGATCGCGATCGCATAATTAGCGAAGTCGAGATTTTGCCGTGCGTAGGCTGTTTTCACCTCAAACATGCCATTACGGGGTTCGGGTGTGCCACCGGATTTGGAAATAACTAGGACTAAAGTACTGGAAAGTTTATTGCGCAACTGGGTGAGTACGCGGTCAATACCAGCTGGGTCGGTATTATCGATAAAATGAATTGCTAAGGGGGGAAAGTCAGGAGCCAAAGCTTCGGCAACAAATTGGGGACCGAGAGCGGAACCACCAATACCGATAGAGATAATATCGGTGTAGCGAGGGGCTTTGGGGGGGTGAATTGCGCCGGTGTGAACCTTTTCCACGAATTCTTCGATTTGTTCCACGGTAGCGACAATTTCTTGGGTGAGTTCTGGAGTCGGTGCTAAATCCGGGTTACGCAACCAATAGTGACCCACCATGCGGTTTTCATCCGGGTTGGCGATCGCTCCCTTTTCCAACTCAGCCATATCGGCAAAAGCCTTGGCGAATTTCGGTTGCAACGCATCCACGAACGCGTCATCAAATCGCATCCGACTTACATCGAGATAAAAACCTAATCCTTCGTGGAAATATAACCATTCCTGGTATCGCTGCCAAAGTGCGGTCGCGTCCATAGGGAAATCTCAAATAAATTTTCAACAACAAGTTTAAGGTAATGCCCAAGCTATTCCCTGTCAGTCTTATACAGTTTTAAGTCTAAAGGTATCTGCTCGTTCTAAACATCTGGCATTGGTATCACACGCATGAATTTAACAATTTCGCCGCGTAGTTCGATACCAATTATGTAATTATCTAACCTAAACCGGTAAAAAACACCCTCTTGGTCGATTTGTCGCACCTGTGGTAAGGAGTGCATGGTACCTTTAGCAGGAAAATCCACAAAGACAAAGTTATAAATTAGGGAGTATGCAGGGGTCTTGATACGCTTGAGGTCGTTTAAAAAAGATTTGGCATAGCGGACTTCGATATTCACCACACCTCCTGCTATCCCAAGAAGCGCACTGCTTCTTCGTGGGTGAGTAGATCCCAAGGTTGTTGATAACTTTTTGCTGCTTGAATTGCCTTGAACATCATGCGATCGCAGTACAACCCCCACATTGTTTCCCACACACCCGTCAATTCCTCATCACTAAATCGATCTACTAATCGATGTACCTTGGTTCTGAATAATTTCTGTTCTTTGCTCATCACCGTTATTGCTGGACAACATTTCTAGTTTGCCCATAATCACTGCCTGATATTACATTTTTTTGATCGAGATGGGTTGGAGACGGAATACAGGAGAAACGACAATCGTCGTAGAGACCTAGCATCGCTACGTCTCTACACAACGCCAAATATCCTGTCTCTTTTATCCTCACACTTGGTAAACTTGCATATCGTCAAGACTGCGTTTTTTCGGTAATATCTAGTGAATTAATTATCGACATCATCCAAAATCCCGCTTACAACCGATGGATTTACTGAGATATTGATGTCCCACGGTACAAAACCTGTATTTCTCACAAACCTCACTGGCCCCAGAGGTGTAGGGAGGAGTCACGAGAAATCCAGGTGAATTCCCTATTTTCACAGTGAGGTTAGGAAAAATACAGATGAAAAAAGTTTCTCATCGACAGGTTTGGATATTTGCAATTTTATTGTCTTTGGTTCCTGGTGTTGCCTTTGCAACTGACGGTGCGACTGGGAATAACCTGATTACAACTATTGATCAATTATTTGCCCAGGTTGCCAATGCTATTTTCTCGGTATTGTTTTTTAAAGTGCTTGGCTTTCCTCTGATTGTGCTGTGGTTAATTGTTGCTGCACTTTTTTTTACAATCCGCATGGGGTTCGTCAATATTCGCATGTTCAAACATGCGGTGGAAATTGTCCAGGGTAAACATGATACGGAGGGAGCAGCAGGGGAACTCACCCACTTTCAAGCTTTGGCAGCAGCCTTATCGGCAACGGTTGGCTTAGGTAATATTGCAGGTGTGGCAGTGGCGATTATGCTGGGTGGTCCCGGTGCTACTTTCTGGATGACCATCGGTGGATTTCTGGGGATGACGAGTAAATTTGTCGAATGTACCCTTGGTCAAAAATACCGTGTAGTTCGTCCCGACGGTAGTGTTGCAGGTGGGGCGATGTATTATTTATCGCGGGGATTACGGGAAATTGGTTTAGAGCCTTTAGGAAAAATTCTTGCGGGTATTTTTGCATTATTTTGTATTTTTGGAGCCTATGGGGGTGCAAATTTGTTCCAAGCCAACCAATCCTACGGTGCTGTGCAAAAGGTATTTCCTTTTTTACCTGCTTGGTTATACGGAGTGATTTTAGCGGTATTAGTGGGAGTGGTTATTATTGGTGGCATTAGAAGAATTGGTAATGTGGCTGACAAACTGGTTCCAATTATGTGTATTATCTACGTAATTGCCGCCCTGTGGATTTTGCTGGTCAACTTTACCCGCATTCCCTCCGCCGTTGGAACGATTATCACTGAGGCTTTTACACCGCGTGCTGCGATTACTGGTGGGATAATTGCTGTAATTGTCCAGGGTTTCCGTCGCTCCGCCTTTTCCAATGAAGCAGGAATTGGTTCAGCTGCGATCGCTCACTCTGCTGCTCGGACTGATAAACCCATTAAGGAAGGTTTGGTTGCTTTATTAGAACCCTTCATCGACACCATTGTCATCTGTAACATGACAGCTTTGGTAATTGTGATTACGGGAGTGTACGACCCAGCTAATTTTCAAGCTACTAACCCCGAACTTGCTAGCCAATTAACTCAATTTATTAACCAGAAACAAGGAGCTTCCTTGACTTCTGCTGCTTTTGGTACAGTTCTTAGCTGGTTCCCCACAGTTTTGGCAATTTCCGTATTTCTCTTTGCCTACTCCACCATGATTTCCTGGAGTTACTACGGAGAAAAAGCCTGGGATTATTTATTTGGTACTAGTACCATTATTGTCTATCGGGTATTATTTGTAATTACCTGTGTAATCGGTTCTATCACTAATCCCACATCGGTAATTGAGTTTACGGATGCAACTTTCCTCGCGATGGCTTTCCCCAATTTACTAGGATGCTATCTCCTCTCCAATAAAGTCGCTGCCGATTTACAGGATTACCAAGCCTATATCCGCCAAAAAGACCAGAAAATCACTTCTGGATTGTAAATAGAGTGGTCTGTCCCATTAATTTGAATGGGTGAAGAAAGGCACGTAGTAGCCCTAGTCTACGACAAACCTGCGGGTATATAGTATCTTTATCATAAAGCTTTTTCGAGGCTAAAGCCACTACTACAAACCCATCAAAACTAATGACACAGACCACTAGCTTCCTGAGTGCATAATTCATCGTATTTACGGCGAATTTCCTGGATATCTTGCCACATTAACCATTTTGGTGTGCCTTTTTCCCGACTGGGATTACGTAATAGGTAGGATGGGTGGAAAACCGCCATACACAAGCGTCCTTCCCATTCCATCCAAGTACCGCGAATTTTTGTGATACCGCGCTTGTCACCTGTTAATCCCCGGACTGCGGTTGCTCCTGCAAATAGGATTATTTGGGGATTGACAAGGCGAATCTGTTCTAATAAGTAGGGACGACAGGCGTTAATTTCTTCCGGGGTGGGAACGCGATTGTTGGGGGGACGACATTTGATAATATTGCAAATATAAATATCTTCTTCACGGTTAAATTTGACTGAATCCAGGATTTTGTCTAATAATTGTCCTGCACGTCCGACAAAGGGTAAACCAGTTTCATCTTCGTTTTGTCCTGGTGCTTCACCAATAATCATGATTTTTGCGTTCGGGTTCCCGCGAGAAATTACCACATGTTGACGAGTTTGAGCTAATTGACAGCGTTGACAGTCACGACAGTGCTGACTTAATTCACTCAGGTTGTCATAGGTTCCTGGGAGTATGGGAAGTTTTGCATCTGTGGGGATAAGTTGTTTAGAAGGTTGATTGAGTTCGGTTTCCCCAAGTTCAAATAGTGGTAATTGATTTTCGCTACTCATGACAGACCTATGGTGGAAGCACCGTTATTTATTTATGAATACATTTAATTATTATTGTGCATTAATTCGTTAATTATTGTTTCTTTTCAATTAGATATTCATACTTAAGATAATCTAAGATACTCCTGAGTTGGCAGACCAGGAAATATTTTTCACATTTATTTGCATAAAACCTAGCCATTATCATGCTTTAAAATAGAGAAGGGTGTATCTTGCTCTTACTGAATATATTCCTAGTCATATTTTTGAGATTTAAGCATGGGGCCAAAATTCAAGATAGAGGATGCTTTTAAGTAAATTTAAGTTGATATCAGGGAGAGACGCGATATATCGCGTCTGTACGGGAGTAAGGCTTTGAACCGAATGTTCGGTTACGTTGCGGTTTTATGTTTAATTGCGCCTACCTACTTATGTGCTAGCTTCTGGGTATTTACACTGACCAATATCTCCTGAAGTCAGTCAGCATATCTATGGTTTGCTCAGAGGTTATGGATTCAATCCCAAATCCCCAATCCAAAATCTAAAATTAAATAAATTTATTGTCACTGTACAAGTAATATCAAGCAATTTTCAACATGGCAAACAAAAATAAAGAAACTTTGATTCTGACCCTTGCTTTGGTAATTACTGGGGGTATTTTAGCTGGTGTATGGTCATTGCGAGACAAAATTCTGCCAGGTAGTGAACAAGTATCCGTTAATCCGCCTTTAAATCAAAATTTATCCCAAAATGTGATCCCTGGTCAAGCACCAAAATTGGATACGAGTTTACCCAATCCTCAGGTATTAACTATGGATGGGAGTGTGACAATGGTGGCAATTATTAAACAATTACAATTAGCCTATTCCCTTGCTAATCCTGCACTTCCCACAATTTACGGAATTCCTGATGGTCAGCCGAATGGTACAAACGCTGGAATTAAAAACTTACTGAATGATAAAGTTGCGATCGCGGCTTCTTCTCGTCCCCTAAAGTCGGAGGAAATTCAAGCGGGATTGGTGGGAATTCCCATTGCTAGAGACGCGATCGCAGTTGCAGTGGGTGTGAATAATCCCTACCAAGGGGGATTGACAATGGAGCAATTAAGGGGAATTTTCCAAGGCAAAATCACTAACTGGTCAGAGGTAGGTGGACCAAATGCACCCATTCGAGTAATTAATCGTTCTCCCGATAGTGGAACCCAAAGCTTTTTTCGAGAAGTTGTTCTTTTAGGAGAAGCTTTCCCTACTAATTTACCTAATTATACGACAGCAGAAAAGGATGAAACTGCGCCACTGCTGAGAGCTTTAGGTGATAATGGAATTACCTATAGCACGGTTTCCCAAATTGAGGGTCAAAAAACGGTGCGGATATTGCCAATTAACGGCTTTTTACCTACCGACAGAAACTCCATTAAAAACGGTTCCTACCCCATTAGTCGTCCTGTTTACCTAGTTGTCAAACCCAAAGTTAGTCCTGCAACCAAGGATTTCATCGATTTTGCTCTATCACCCAGGGGACAGGAAGTCGTTGCAAGGGTCGGTTTTGTACCGTTGCAGTAGAGACGCGAGCTCTCGGGTCGTCTCTAGGAGAGTAGGGATACAAATATATGGTGATAGCTATAAAGTCCGCAGGTGTGAATAATCCCTATCAAGGGGAATTTTCCAAGGCAAAATCACTAACTGGTCAGAGGTGGGAGGAGCTACCATTTAAAATAGCAGAAAACTCTAGAACATCAGCTTTATTTTGTCTGTTGCCTTGACCTACTAGTACAGTACGGTGTAAATAAACCAACCATTAATTTGAGGGGAAAAGCTACATAATTAATATTTTGAGCATTTTGTCTCCTGCATTCTTACTTCTACCTTTTGATACTAGATATATATTCAAAAGCCAAGTTTGAATATATGTAAATAAACGTGAATACTCCTAGGTCGTAGCTCGCTACGACGGATTATAAACGCTACAATCTCTGTGAATCAATGATTTTGAAAGTTAAGTTTTAAAGTAACCTCATCCATTAGTTGAGAACAAACTCAATAACTGACTGATTTCAGGTTTCATGATTTTATTCTCAACATCCTAGGAGGTTTTTAAAAACTTCTATTTCCTAGGAATGATACTGGACAAGAATTTCAGGCTTTATAACTCATCAAACTCACGTTAAATAAATTAAATTAATTAACTTTTTGACTTTACCTCAGCTTAACCCTAGTCAGACAAAATTCTCTTTTCAGGTTTTTAGATTATCTTGCATATGAGTAATAAAAATAAAGAAACCCTCACCCTGACTTTAAGTCTGATTATTACTGGTGCAATTTTAGCCGCAGGATGGTTTTTCAAGGATAAAATACCCGGTTTTAACAGCAATCAAGTAAATCAACCCCCTTCCTCCACCACAGAGGAATCCCCAGCAACTCCTGGTGGTAATGTATCTTCAAATCAAACTTCTACCCAAATACCCTCACTAGACGTAAGTCTTCCTAACCCCCAGGTATTGACAATGGATGGGAGTGTGACGATGGTAGCTATTATTAAGAAACTACAGCAAGCCTATGCCTTAGTCAATCCTGCAATTCCTAGTGTTTACGGTGTACCCGATGGCAAACCCAATGGAACCAATGCTGGAATTCAAAACCTGTTAAATGATAAAGTGGTATTGGCAGCATCCTCCCGTCCCCTGAATGCGAGTGAAATTCAAGCAGGATTGGTGGGGATACCCATTGCCAGAGATGCCTTAGCGATCGCAGTGGGCAAAAACAATCCCTATCAAGGGGGATTGACAATGGAGCAGTTAAAGGGAATTTTCCAAGGCAAAATTACCAATTGGTCAGAGGTGGGAGGACCGAATGCACCCATCAAGGTAATTAATCGTTCCCCCGATAGCGGAACCCATACTTTTTTCCAGGAAGTAGTCCTTTTAGGTGAGTCCTTTGGAGCTAATAACGCCAACTTTACAACCGCTCCAAAAGACGAAACTACCCCCTTACTGAGGGCTTTGGGGGATAATGGTATTACCTACAGTACGGTTTCCCAAATTGAAAATCAGACAACTGTGCGTGTTGTTCCCATTAATGGTATTGTCCCGACCAATAGAAACACGATTAAAGATGGTTCCTACCCAATTAGTCGTCCTGTGTACCTAGTGGTGAAACCGAAGGTTAGTCCTATAACCAAGGAATTTATTGATTTTTCCCGTTCCGCTCAGGGACAAAAAGTTGTCGAGGATGCTGGTTTTATCCCCCTTTAAAGCTGATTTCCAAATAGGGAATTAGGGAGTAGAGACGTAGCAGTGCTACGTCTCTGAGGGCGGTAATGACAAGTGTTTAACCGGAAATGATATCATGAGTCTCGGATACAAGTAGTACATGTCTGCTACTCTCGACTGACTTCTAACCAAGATTGGACACTTTTTGGCAGGTCAGAACCAAAACGCAGGGGAATTGCAGTGGTGGAAAATGACTGGGTGTAGGATGATGATAGAAAGGGTCTGTAGATGGAGGCTTCCGGTGTTAATTCTTTGACAAAGGCTAGTCCCACTCCCCGGATTAATTGGCGAAATCTGTCGGCTTCTCGACCACGACGTTCGCGAACAAGGGTTGTTCCGGGGATTTGGTAGTTGCTATCACTTAAGCTTAAATGGGTTCCTCCGATGGCAGTAATTAAATATTTGCTTCCCCGGAGTTGGGAAAAGGGTTTAATTTGGTGGGATACCGCAGGGGTGATGGCATCTTCCGTACTGGCTACCATTAACACGGGAATATTAATTTGAGATAAGCCTTGACGACCAAACAATTGACCTACTAGCGGATTGAGAGCGATCGCGCGTTGAATGCGTTGGTCTCGCAGTGGGATCGGTTTTTCTGGGAGGGATGCACCTGCACATTGTAGCCAGTCTCCAGGGGATGCTGCTGCGTTTAAGTTGCGTTGACAGTATCTTCTCAATTCTCCAATGTTTAATTCTCCCCCTGCGAGGGCTAAGGCTGTATATCCACCGAGGGAATGGCCAATGACAACGGTGTTATTGGTGTTAAATTTTACCCCCGTTGGATTTTGCTGATTGCGTCGGCTTAATTCGTCTAGTAAGCTGGTAATATCCTGGGGACGGTCGATAAATTCGCTAGCGGAGATTAATCTAGCCAAGTTAGTTCGATTTATTGCTTGATTGACGGCACGACTGTTACTTCCTGGGTGTTCGATGCTAACCGTGGTAATCCCGTGGGAAGCGAGGTGTTCACCTAAATATTTCAAAAATAAACGATTAGCACCGAAACCGTGGGAAAGTACCACTAGGGGTTGTTGACTTTGGGTGTCTCCGATGTAAATATCAGCGATAATTTGGCGATTCCCTCGGTTAAAATTAATTGTCTGTACTTGTACAGGATACTTACCAGGATTGCTGGGATTAATATTACCCGGTAAAGAAGTTCTCTCGGTTGTTGCTAAATCCCGTTCTAAAAATACCCCTAGAGCTTGACTTTTGAGGTTATCCGGATTCAAAGCCAAACCCACTTCCAGGAGTTTCGAGGCATCAACGGTCACATTGCGTCCAGGGTAAGCCCGTAAAAATCCTAGTATACTAGCCCCATTCACCTGGCGAATCATCAAATTCAACGCCCCTTGAATTGTATCTCGATTACTACCAGGAATGGCTTGACCTAAGCGAGCAAAAATCTGTTGACCCTGGGGGGTATTTAATATTTCACCGATAAATCGATCCGCAACCTGGGGGTCGATATCGACCTTTTGGTTTAATAGGTTGCGAACATCGGGGGTGAGAAAGGGTGCAAATACCTGTAGGGAATTGGATAATCTCCCCGTCTTTGCGTACTGTTCAATCTCCGAAATTTTCACTGTTTGGGTAAATGGACCAAACTGGATTGTCACCGTTTCTGCTGCATCAGAGGGGGGAATAGGGGTACAAAGAACCCCTATGATACCTATTAACAAATATAAAGCTTGACGATATAGAGTTTTTTTGCCGATGAATCCCATCCCCATTTCTCCATCAAAAAAATTGCTGATTCCCTAATCATGATGCCAAATCGAGACAATCTGTTTCTTGATGCTGTGGATGGGGGGTAGGTTTGTCAGCGCAACCTTGAGTCAAAATAACCGATAAAGTCAAGCGATCGCCTGACATCAAGACAATATTCTATATTAGAACTATACTAGCCTATAATAGGAGTTCGAGTATATTCCCTATTTCCCTTGCTGCTCCCCCAAACAATAAAGTAAGAATTGTTGCCTAAACATTCCTCCCTATCCTCGCTCAAACTTTAATATTATTTAGTTCCATCAACAAGAGCGGATGTTACACCCATGCGTGTATTTGTGTTAATTTTCAATCCTGGAACGGATAACGAAGGAATTCATTCGATTCGAGTCGGAGATCAAAATCAGATTTTGATGTTTGAGTCGGAAGATGACGCAAACCGTTTTGCCATGATGCTGGAAGCACAGGATTTTCCCACACCGACGGTGGAAGCGATTGATGACGCTGAGATTAAGGAATTTTGCGCTGCTGCTAACTTCGATTATCAATTTGTACCAGCAGATGGTACGCTTGTTATACCTCCAGAAAACAATGTCGAAACTACCGATTGGGACCCCAACCAACCTCCTAGTCAGCCATCTATTAGCGCAGATGATGGGGAAACTGAGTATTCAGACTCAGAACTTGATCGTATCCGTCGTCAACTTGAAGGTTTATTATAATCGGGGATTCACCCACAGCTAAAACAAGGGTGTTGCTAAATAATTTATGTGGTCTATACACGCGTAAATAGACGTGATACGTCTCTATATTTGTATTTATACCACGATGAGCAGCACCCTTTTTGAAGGGCATAATACTGGGGAACTGGGGACACTGGGGGAGAAAAGACATGAATGCTTTCACCATGAACTATGTCAATTTTATGTGGTGGAGTATTGCTATGTACCCTAAACCCAGGGGATTTTGCAAAGTCTAATTAACGGGAATAAGTAACTGGTTGTTGTTGTGCTGCTTGAGGTTGCAAAGTTTTTGGTAGTTGTAGACCCAGGATAATTAAACTAGTTAACATGTAGATTGTTAGGGCTAACCAGAGAATGTGGTTGCTGTGGTAGTACCAAGCAATAGCACCAACAGGGATAAATCCAATGGCGATCGCGCTCAGGGATGAATTACGTAGGGTTGCACCTGCTGTAATCCCGATAAAGTATCCTTCCAAGATAAAAGCAATACTCGCAAATCCTAAAACTGGTAGTAACCAAGTTGTATAATCGGCCAGATTTTGGGTGACTTCCTGATGGTTAGTCAACAAACTAAAAACCTGGTGGGGAAATAAAATGGAGATAATCGCCACACTTACACTTAAAGATAAACTTGCAGATGTAGCTACCAGCAACAGGGGAATCAACTTTCCTGATTGACCTTTACCATGAAAATTTCCACTTATACTTTGAGTTGCATGGCCAATCCCTTGAATAATAAATACACACAGGGTGACAATTTGCAACAGTAAACCATTCTCTGCTAATACCTGAGTCCCCATCCCTGCACTCAAATTTGTAAAAATCGCCAAGGTAGAAATAAAAGCCAAATATCGAATCAAAATATTCCCATTTAGGGCAAAAGTCGCCTTCAATGCTTGCCAATTCCACACCTGGGTCAAACAATTCCCCAACCTACCCCATTTAATCAGAAAACCAGCCGCAATTAAACCCACCACTAACCCCAAATATTGGCTGCACATCGTGGCAATTCCCGCACCGAAACTTTCCCAACCCCAAAGATTAATCATCACATAATCCAGCCCCACATTTGTGAGATTAATTACCAATGACATCAACAACACATAAAAATTCTTCTCTTGTCCAAAAAACCACCCAATCAACACATAATTCACCAAAACCGCAGGTACACCCCAAATTCGAGCGTAAAAATAGGTTAAACCCGCAGCCTTTACATCCGTAGTTGTATTGAGAACAGCAAAACCTAATTGACCAATGGGATACTGGAGAGAAAGGATTAGAAATGCGATCGCGATCGCAATTAAACCACTGCGCAAACCAATCAACAACACACCATCCAAATCATCCCGACCAACAGCCTGAGCAGTCATTCCATTCGTGGATGAGCGTATAAATTTCAACACCCGATAGAGATAATCAAACAAAATTGTCGCCAGAATCACCCCCGCTAAATGACGAATCTCCGTCAAATGTCCCAAAAAGGCAATATCAACCAAACCCGCTAAGGGAACCATAATTCCCGAAAGAATATTAATGCTAGCTAGTCGATAAAAGCGATTGAGAAAATCATATCTTTCAGGTAGGGGAAAATGCATAATAAAACCCAAAAATCATCATTTAATCAAAATAACCAAACTCACCTGAACAATAAGTTTAAATTTCCACAATTTATAGACCAATAAACTACATATAGGATATAGGTAATTTAATACCTGATATTTTGTAGCAAAATTCAAAATTTTACCTTATCTACCTTATCTAGAGACTTAGCAAGGATTTATCTCAAAATAAGTGGTGTGGATAAGCTAGTGTGCAGTGTTCATTGTATAAAGCAAAAATTTAAAGCTCTTGTGGAACAGGTATCTTGCATATACTAGATACCTGTTCCACTTGAGCAATTTATTTTTACATAAGTACTTTTTTAGCTTTACCAAGTTGTACTAGTGCAGTGTCAAACTTAATCTGGCTGGGTGGTTTGATACCATGAGAGAATAATATTTCAGAGGTTTGATTATTGACCCAAATTTCTCGTTATGGG
>CALJJQ010000129.1 GCA_937973965.1 uncultured Calothrix sp.
AAATATATTTTTCGGAAAATTCACCATAGTACCTATGGATATTTATTAACTTTAAAAAGATATGCTCCGACTTATATTTTATTGTTGAGATTAATTCGTTTATTAATTTATGCTTTGGTATTGATGCCAATCAAGCCGCAAACTGCCTTGGGAAAGCTGTATGGTGTTTTGAGATATTTTTATATTTTTGGAAAATCAGCTTTATAACCCCATGTCCCAAAATAGTGATAATGAATGCTTGACAAACATCTTCTTATATCAATTCTCTTGTACTTTGAAATAAATGAAACTAGAATAATCAACGGTTACAGCCCCTAATATGTAGCAAGTATTAGCGTAAACGATATTAGGATTTTCGTATAATTTGATTCACAAAATCAACTGAAATTGAAATCTTCATCAATCAAAATTAATCAAAGTTAAAAAGAATTATGAATAATTTAATTATTAATTTATCAATAGTCTTTGAGAAACCGACAGGAATCAGTAATTATATTACTAATTTGTTACCCTATTTAAAATCATTACAACCGACTTTATTAACATCTCAAACCTATCAAGATTTTAACAGTTATTCCATACCCGGTGATATGACACCCTTACAGGGGACAAAAGGACATTTCCGAAGGCTGCTATGGACACAGTTGAAATTACCAAAAATAGCTAGCCATCTACAAGCAAAATTACTATTTTCTCCCCAACCGGAAGCACCAATTTTCACAAAAACTCGTTACATTATCCAAGTTCACGATTTAATTCCCTTGCGATTTCCCCAACTAAAATCTCCCCTGACTCAATATTTTCGTTATTACTTACCCTTTGTACTCAAACAAGCAGAGCATATTATTTGTAACTCCCAAGCAACAGCAAAAGATATTCAGGAATATTATGGAATTCAAAGCAGTAAAATTACGCCAATTTTACTTGCCCATAATTCTGCTCATTTTCATCCAAACCTAGATGGGATAAAATCTGAAGTAAATTATTTTCTTTATCTAGGGAGACAAGACCCCTATAAAAATCTCCATCGTTTAATTCAATCTTTTGCCAAATTAATCAAACAAAAATTGTACCTGGAAGAATACCAGTTATGGTTAGCAGGACCATGCGATCGCAGATTCACTCCCACTCTACAAACCCATATTCAAGAATTAGAAATCACTCCAAAAGTAAAATTTTTAGATTACGTCCCATTTGCCGAATTACCAAATCTAATTAATGGTGCAACTGCATTAGTTTTTCCCAGTCTGTGGGAGGGTTTTGGTTTCCCTGTCCTGGAAGCAATGGCCTGTGGAACCCCTGTAATTACCTCTAATATTTCCTCCTTACCAGAAGTAGCAGGGGATGCAGCCATCCTTGTCAACCCCTACAGTATTGAAGAAATTACAACCGC
The DNA here is from genome assembly GCA_937973965.1 of uncultured Calothrix sp. Classification (GTDB taxonomy): domain Bacteria; phylum Cyanobacteriota; class Cyanobacteriia; order Cyanobacteriales; family Nostocaceae; genus NIES-3974. The sequence goes on from CALJJQ010000129.1 coordinate 1,394, forward strand.
AATGCAGACGATTGCCAGCGATAGTCAACTGCGATCGCATCTTTCCCATCTTGGTCTCCAGCGAGCCAAACAATTTAGCTGGGAAAAAACCGCCAAGCAAACAATTGAGGTACTTTCAGCCTATTTGTAGGGGAGAATTGAAGGAGACAGGAATTAGGGGACAGGGGATTAGGAATCAGGAGGTAAAGTTCTTGTTAATTCCCCACTCCCAACTCCCTCACTCTCCACTCCCCACTCACGAACCAACCATCGTCGCTCCTACAGCACCAGAATATATCAAGCCGCGTTCCGTATCCATCGTGAGAATTGCACCATCACGGATAACTTGAGTCGCACCTGACACACCAACAATTACAGGTATACCTAATCTCAAACCAATGATGGCTGCGTGACTTGTCAAACTATCTTCTTCGGTAATAATACCTGCGGCTTTGCGAATGGCATCAACAAAATCGGCACTTGTACCTGTTGCCACTAAGATATCACCAGGGTTAAAGTTACTGGCATCCATTACCGTATGGGTGACTCGAGCGCGTCCACTCACCGAACCCTGTCCCAGACCAATACCTTGACCGAGGACAGCAGTTACCACCTCAACTTTAATTAAATCAGTGGAACCAGACACTCCTTGGAGTGTACCAGCAGTCATCACCACGATATCGCCCTCTACCACTAAATTCCTTTCTAAAGCCACTCCTAAAGCAGTTTTAAAAGTTTGTCCTGTGGATGGAAAATCCAAGACCAACAAAGGCTGTACACCCCAAACCATCTGTAATTGGCGAGCGACACTGACGTGGGGAGTAACGGCCAAAATCGGTGTGCGGGGTCTAAACTTAGATACATTGCGAGCTGTGGCTCCGGTTTGGGTGAGTGACATAATAGCACTAGCACCTAATTGTTCAGCAATTTGTCCGACAGCTTGACTGATGGCATTGGGTATGGAACGACGGGTATCTAAAGAATGGCGATCGCTATTTTGGGCCATTTCCTGTTCAATCCGTTCGGCAATTCGTGCCATTGTGGCAACTGCTTCCTCTGGATATTTACCGACGGCGGTCTCATTGGATAACATCACCGCATCCGTACCATCGAGAATAGCGTTGGCAACGTCAGAGACTTCTGCTCGGGTTGGTCGGGGATTGTTGACCATACTATCCAGCATTTGGGTGGCGGTAATAATGGGAATTCCCAATCGGTTGGCAGTGGCGATTAAACGCTTCTGTAAGACAGGGACATCCTCCGCAGGTAGTTCCACCCCTAAATCCCCCCTGGCGACCATTACACCGTCACACAGGGCTAATACAGCCTCCATTTGTTCAATGGCTTCATGTTTTTCGATTTTGGCGATGACGGGGACTTGTTTACCGGTGCTAGAAATTAATTCTTTGATTTCGATTAGGTCTTGGGGGTTACGGACAAAGGATAAAGCCACCCAATCCACACCTTGGTCAAGACCAAACATTAAATCTTCCCGGTCTTTCTCTGTCATTGCTTTGACCGACAGATAAACCCCAGGGAAGTTTACCCCCTTATTATTGGAAAGGGTTCCCCCCACGGTGACGCGACAGTGTAAGTCACCCTTGTCACGGTTAACCTCCTCGACTAACATTTCCACACGTCCATCATCAAGGAGAATTCTTGCACCTGGGGGAACTTCATCAGCTAAGTACTCATAGGTGACACAGCTTATTTCTTGGCTACCAACCACGGGACGATTCGTTAAAGTAAAGCGATCGCCTTTATTCACGACTATCGAGCCATGTTCAAATTTTCCCAAACGAATTTTCGGTCCCTGTAAATCCTGTAAAATTGCTACCGGCTGATTCAACTCAAAGGCAGTTTGACGAATCAAGCGAATATTGCGCTGATGGTCAGCATGGGAACCGTGGGAAAAATTCAGCCTTAAGGTAGTTGCCCCTGCTTCAATAATTGCTTTAAGCATTTCTGGACTACTGGTAGCTGGGCCAATTGTGGCGACGATTTTTGTGCGACGGATTGATTCTCGTAGTTGCATAAGGGAGGGGTAAATATCAGGAGCTATCTGGGAATAATCATAAAAGGATACGCGGTTTGATTTATGTTCTCACCGACGCAATCACCTTGAATGACGATTAATGCTATCTGGATTCGTGCAGAATTTCGGGATTTACCAGACCCACGGACGAAATGATTTTGCCATCAACCGCGTACAATATCTGCTCAAATCACCGACTAAGTTACCCTGCACGATACCGCTAGATTGGCATCATATCGCTAATTTTGTCGTCAATGCATCCATGCTGGATAAATCTTGCTACATAAAACTTTATTATTGAACGATATCTGTCGTATATTCGTAATGTTTGGTTGAAAGGAGTTGATAATGCTGACGGCGGAGGCAAAAAAGCCTTTGACAATCCCGCCAAAGGAATATTTAATGGCACCGGATGGCTTAAATCCGACTTTGCTGATGTTTTTAGTAGCAGTCGGTATTGTGATCCTGTCATGCTTTGGCTACTGGGTTTGGGGATGGTATAAATGGGTGTGTTTTGGCTTAAATACCCTAGCTTTACACATTTCTGGTACTGTAATTCACGATGCGTGTCATCAATCTGCCCATCGGAATCGAATTATGAACGCCATACTCGGTCACAGCAGCGCTTTGATGTTGGCGTTTGCGTTCCCTGTGTTTACCCGCGTTCACCTTCAGCATCATGGCCATGTTAATGACCCCAAAAATGACCCAGACCACTATGTATCCACTGGTGGTCCCCTGTGGTTAATCGCGGTGCGGTTTTTTTACCACGAAATCTTTTTCTTCAAACGTCGATTATGGCGTAAGTATGAACTACTAGAATGGTTTCTCAGTCGCGCTTTTGTCGCTGCAATTATAATTATTTCCGTTCAATATCATTTTTTGGGCTTTATTCTCAATTTTTGGTTTGTACCTTCCTTGGTGGTGGGAATTACCCTGGGGTTGTTTTTCGATTATTTACCCCATCGACCATTTCAAGAACGCGATCGCTGGAAAAATGCTCGTGTTTATGCTAGCCCAATTTTAAATATCCTGATTTTAGGACAAAATTACCATCTGGTGCATCATCTTTGGCCTTCGATTCCCTGGTACAAGTACCAATCTGCCTATTATGAAATGAAACCCCTCCTGGATGCAAAAGGTTCTCACCAATCCCTGGGACTGTTAAGCAAAAAAGATTTTCTCGGATTTTTGTACGACATCTTCCTGGGGATTCGCTTCCATCACCACCATGAGGATCGAAAACAATCATCATCGTCCTCCACAGAAATCTCATCGAGTTCTCTGTTAAATTCTTCAGATTAAAACTCAGGTTAACCCTCTCCTCACTAAAGGTGAGGAGATTCACAATCAGGCACTGTCGTGGCATTATTGTGATCTTGAGAAAACAGATCCAACTGTATCCCCAAGTTCCCAAGTATGACGAGGATTAATGTGAGTTCGATGAATCACAAAGTCTGAAACTCTTGGACAGTAATATTCGTGTCAAATAAAAGTTTTTCAAAACCTCCTGGTCTGGTGAGAATAAAATCGGTAAACTGGGAATAGCTATTTATTGACTTTGTTCTCAACTAAACCCAGAGGTGACTTGGAGCTTGAACTTCTAATAAAATCTTGGATTCACACAGATTGCGGATTATAGAGCTTAAATTCCGTCGAATTTATGTAGGATGAATTTTGACAACCTTTCCTGACTCTTTCCTGACAATAATGCCATGTACTCCAACTTGGACATCTTCGACGAAAATGTAGAGACGCGATATATCTTGTCTCCAAGGGATTTCCGTCACCCCTAATCCCTAAAACTAAGAAAATTGTTCTGCCTGTCGTAGTTTTTGCCACCATTGATTCAGGGGAAAATAAACCACAGGTGCCCATAAACTACTGAGAATCGCAGCCGCCAACACCACTTTACGGTAATAGATCCAAATATCCGTAGCCAAGCGATCGCCAACAAATATTAATTGGACAGCAAATATTGTATCTGCTAACAGTGTCATCAAAAATACAATTAACGCAATAGAAATAAAGTCTTCTTGAATAAACTTTTGTTTCTGCATTAAGCCAGTTAGAAATCCTACCACCCCTAAACTTAAAACATGGGTTGGGTGCGGACTTGTCATCCCATCCTGCAATAGACCCATAATTACACCCGCCAACGCACCCTGCCAAGCGTTACGCTTTACACTCCAAGCTACAACCCATATCAGTAGCCAATTAGGACCTATACCAAGCAATTCCATTCCCGGTAAGCGAGCGTGGATAAGTATTAAACACAACATGACCGAGACAAAAATGATGATTCCATCGACAATTTGGCGAGTGCGGGAATGCCAATTTCTCACTGGTTTAATCGGATTTTTGCGTTTTTTGGCTTTTCTTTGTCCTGCAAAGGATAATGCATCCGGCTTCCGTTTCGGTTTTTTGGCTGGTGGAGAACTAAATCGGCTGCGTTTTGGTCGGCGAAAAAATAAAAGATTAGTAACCATCGGACTTCGGGTGGAGAAAATTGCTTCAAATATTCCAATATTAGATATTCACTTTTTGACGGGAGATGGAAAATCATTCCTCGCACAGCAAGGGGATATTAAAGCTGCCATTTAGAGGATGTTTGTCAAGTGTCAATAAATAATTTATCAATCACTTCTGGAAGACATAAAATAGGCTCAAACTGTAAAATATTTGTCGTTATCAACTACTGCCGATTCCCTTCTGCCTACTCCCAAAAAATGAGCTTGTTAAGTCTTAAAATTGACTTTGAAAACATCCTCTGAAAAAATGGCAGAGAAGCTGATACATTCACCCTTATTTCTATTATCTGTACATGAGGGAGCGCCTTTTTACTTTGGCTGAGTTGTACTAGATTTTTCTGTGGTTTGTTCTAACTGATTTTCTGGTTTTGGATATATTTTCACCCAATCTAGGGAACGAATCGGTGGGAATAATTCTACCTGAGCTGCGGAAGCTGGTAGTCTCTCCAAATCTAAAGATTTAATTTGTCCTACAGATAAACCAGAGGGAAATTTCTGACTATAGGTAGAAGTAGAAACTAAGTCGCCTATTTTAGCATTAGGTACTTTCTCGTAAAACTCCAATATGGCTTCCGAAGAGCCGTTCCCGCGTAACACACCCTTTGCTCCCGTCCGACCAATTGTCACCCCGATTTGGCTTTGAAAATCGCTTACTAATAGTACCCGACTCGTATGGGAAGTTACCGATTCAATGCGACCAATTAAACCCCCCTCTGCTTGGACAATAGCCCCTTCCTCTACACCTTCACTACTACCACGATTTAGTGTTACCTGTTGCCACCAATTATCCCCACTTCGAGCAATTACACGGGCAATAATCGGTTTGACTTTCCTGGGGTCTTTCTCAATGTAGGCGTTTAATTTCTTCAAGTTCTCATTTTCACTTTGCAAACGCACCACCTGCGTCTGCAACTCCATAATCCGAGCATCATTTAACTGTTCTTGTTGGCTTGGCATTGCGGATAATGCCTCCTGTAAAGGACCAGTTACCCCCTGATACATCTCCCAGAGTGCAGCACCCTGGGTTTGCCGCAAAATTAGCGCCCCGCCAACAACTAAACCCAACAGACTAATTTGTAAGCCCCGACGCTCCCACCATCGACGTGCTGTATACATATATACCTAAAAACTCTAGTTGCAATTCACGGACAAAAAACTAAAAAATAAAAAAACATGACATAGTACGATGAAAAAACATACTATGTAGAGACAACAGAAGTAGAATATTTGGGGAACATTGGATTCATAGGAACTGAATCCAACACATTGACAATAAAATGCTAGTGTTGGTCTATTGACATACCTCCTCGCCTTCAAATCCGAGGATTTCTTAACGCTTCATTGGGTTGTGCTATCAAAATAGCCTTACCATCCCTCGACGTTCCTTTAAAGTGTCTTAATGCCCTATGGCGACTACATCTAGTTTACCAGAAAGCCGTTTTAGAACAACGTTACTTTGTATCCCATCATTTTCGATCAAACCGAAACAACAGGCGATCGCTAACGAGAACGAGCGCTGAAAACCCGTTCGTGCTGTTTGAAGTTCTCCAACACACGACCTGTACCCAAAACTACACAACTTAAGGGGTCAGCAGCCACATGGGTGACTATTCCTGTTTCATGGCTAATTAAAGTATCAATACCCTTGAGCAAGGCGCCACCACCAGCCAACATAATACCGCGATCGATGATATCCGCAGCCAATTCCGGTGGAGTTCTCTCTAAAGTCCGCTTGACAGCTTCGATAATTACCGACAGGGGTTCGGACATACTTTCCCGGATTTCCGGACCTTTAATGGTGACTGTACGCGGCAATCCAGATAGCAGGTGTAGACCCCGCACCTCCATAATCGCCTCTTCATCTTCCACCGTGGGATAGGCTGAACCAATGCGGATTTTGATATCTTCAGCAGTCCGCTCACCAATGACCAAATTATGAACTTTTTTCATATACTGGACAATGGATTCGGTCAACTCGTCCCCAGCAATCCGTACCGATTCACTCAAAACCGTCCCTTGCAAACTTAAAATTGCAACCTCAGTAGTACCCCCACCAATGTCAATAATCATATTGCCAGTGGGGTCCGCAACGGGTAAACCTGCACCAATTGCAGCTGCTACTGGCTCATCAATTAAGTACACCTCCCTCGCTCCCGCTTGCGCTGCTGCATCCATCACTGCTCGTCGTTCCACCCCCGTAACACCACTGGGAATCCCAATCACAATCCGGGGTAACACCAAAGCTTTACCTTCGTTTACACGCTGGATAAAGTTTTTTAACATTAACTCAGCAGTATCGAAGTCGGCGATGACACCATCACGTAAAGGACGGAGAGCAACCACATTTCCAGGAGTCCGACCCAGCATTTTTTTCGCTTCTTCACCAACTGCCAAGGCAATTTTTTCGGTTTGGTCAATCGCCACCACCGAAGGCTCCTGTAGCACAATCCCCTTACCAGATACATACACCAGGGTATTAGCGGTACCGAGATCGATACCCATATCCCGCGACAAATTAAACTTGCTGAAAAGACCCACGCCTCTTTCGCCCCCTATTTGCAATACTTTTGACTACGATCGTAAGATAGAATCGTGCTGGATTCTATTACTTTTTTTATTCCGAGTCTAGTAAAGCAGACTATGTTTTATGTAACTTTTGGTAGTCTTTACTCTATCTCAGACTCCTATTCTCTGTTATTCTCCAACTCTCTCCGTATATCCGCAAGTTTTTAGTGCCCATTTGGAGTAATTTTTATCAACTTAACGTTTGCTAACATTTGGTCGGAGATTTTACAGAGATTTTATACAGAACTATTCGCTATGATATAAATCATTATTTAATCAGTACCCAAGTACTAAAAGGCTGAACCTATGAGTATTAATGTTGTCACCCTGATTGGTCGAGTTGGCATCGAGCCAGATATTAAGTACTTCGATTCCGGAAGTGTCAAGTGTCGATTAACCCTAGCAGTCAATCGGCGTACCCGTGATGGAGATAACACCGACTGGTTTAATTTAGAACTATGGGGTAAGACCGCCGAAGTTGCGAAAAATTACGTACACAAAGGTAAACAAATTGCCGTGAAAGGGTCTCTCAAGTTTGAGAGTTGGGTTGATGCACGCACAGGGGCAAATCGCACTGCTCCGGTGATTCTCGTTGATCAGTTAGAATTGCTAGGCTCAAAACGCGATGGAGAGGGGGGAGTGGACGATTTTAACCCAGATAATTTTTAGCTTGGGAATAGGGAGTAGGAAATAGGGAGTACGAATTAAGTAGACGTGTAGCGGTTTACCGCAGGCTATTACTTAGCTTGCTCCCCGCGTAGCGGGTATTACGAATTACAAATTGCTATAACTTGAAAATAATCTCTCTGAGACTGAATATCGATAAAATGATTATGATGAAGGAACGCGGTCGGACAGAGAATGATTAGACTAATTGCTATTGTTTTGAGCCTTTTGCTGACTTTTAGCTGGGTGAATCCAGTTTGGGCTGGGGGTGGTAGTATGGAGAATAACGCCAACCCGGACATTATCAAACAGATTGGTGAATGGGCAAATGCAGCCTTTGACGCAACCGAAAATGGTAGATTTGCTCAAGCAGAAAAGTTATGGACGCAGATTTTGGAAAAAAACCCAGAGAACGCTGCGGTGTGGAGTAATCGGGGGAATTCCCGGGTCAGCCAAAATAAACTTGCAGAAGCATTAACAGATTTTGACGAAGCCATCAAATTAGCTCCTAACGTCACTGACCCCTATCTAAATCGGGGTACAGCCTTAGAAGGTCTAGGACGCTGGGAAGAAGCGATCGCTGATTATAATCATGTTCTTGAACTCGATCCCAAGGATGCGATGGCATACAATAATCGTGGTAATGCGAAAGCTGGCCTGGGACGTTGGCAAGAAGCGATCGCGGATTATCAAAAATGTACAGAAATTGCTCCTAATTTTGCCTTTGCTAGGGCAAATTACGCACTGGCTTTGTATGAAATTGGACAAAAAACAGAAGCTATCCATGAATTGAAAAAAATTGTGCGCAAGTACCCTAAATTTGCGGATGTTCGTGCAGCTCTGACAGCAGCGTTATGGGTTGATGGAGAGCAGGGTGAGGCTGAAAGTAACTGGGTGGCAGCATTTGGTTTGGATACTCGGTATAAAGATTTAAACTGGGTGCGAAATATCCGCCGTTGGCCTCCCAGTATGGTAGCCGCATTAGATAAGTTTCTCAAGTTAAAGTAGTGGTCTATCCCATAAGTTGTGAGGGGTTCGTAGTTGTGGCTTTCGCCTGGAAAAAGTTTTATGAAGCGCTATGAGCGCAACTACGTGCCTTTTCTCATCCATCGAAATTAATGGGTAGTCCAAAATCCAAAATGCATGACTATCAATATTGATACACTATCGATAGTCTGAAAACTGGAGTGAGGAAAATGCGACGAGTTTTAGTAACCGGTGGCGCTGGATTTATTGGTAGTAATTTTGTTCACCACTGGTGTGGAAGTTATCCTGATGACCGCGTGATTGTTGTGGATGCGCTGACCTATGCTGGAAATCGCAACAACTTAGCAGCATGGGAAGGGAAAGAAAACTTTCGATTTGTTAAGGGGGATATTTGCGATCGCTCTTTACTGGATGATTTGTTAGGGGGGGAAAATATCGATACGATTGTCCATTTTGCCGCAGAATCCCATGTTGACCGCTCCATCCTCACACCAGGTGCATTTATTCAAACTAATGTAGTCGGTACTTTCACGCTATTGGAGGCTTTTCGTCAACACTGGTTAAGTTGCAATCAACCGGATAATTACCGTTTTCTCCACGTTTCTACGGATGAGGTGTATGGAAGTTTGTCTGCGGATGCACCTGCTTTTTGTGAAACTACTCCCTATGCACCAAATAGTCCCTATTCGGCTTCTAAGGCTGGTAGTGACCATTTAGCCCGGGCTTACTATCATACCTATAATTTGCCGACCATTATCACTAATTGCTCGAATAATTACGGTCCCTATCAGTTTCCCGAAAAGTTGATTCCTTTAATGTGTATTAATATACTTATCGGTAAACCTCTGCCTGTATATGGTGATGGTTGTAACATTCGAGATTGGTTATATGTCGGCGACCATTGTCGTGCTTTAGATGTGGTTCTCTCGAAAGGATTACCGGGTGAAACCTATAATATCGGTGGTAATAACGAAGTTAAAAATATTGATATAGTTCGCACATTATGTAACTTAATGGATGAATTAGCAGAAAATTTACCTGTGTCACCATCCCAAAATTTAATCACATTTGTCACCGATAGACCTGGACATGACCGTCGCTACGCAATTAATTCTCGTAAAATTCAAGACCAATTAGGTTGGAGTCCATCCGTAACAATTACGGAGGGTTTACGTCAAACGGTTATCTGGTATCTCAATCACCGTCAGTGGTGGGAACCTTTACTGAGTGAGGAGTACCAAGCCTATTATCGCCAAAATTATCGTGTCGCTACACTTTCGTGAATTTTTCTCCCATCCTAGAATTCGGGATTGGATGGTAATTGTTTTTTTATTCTAATCTTGGGGTTTTGGCAATATATCTAGAGACGCGATATATCGCTTCTCTAGTGCTGTTTTCTATATTCTAAAAACCTGATTTCTCAACCCACCTGAACTATCTCCCTTCCTCACAATTTCCTCACATTGTTTATCTATCTTGAAAATAGACCATTGGGATGAAACAACCTGTGGGCTTTTAATTTTATACCAATTGGAAAAAACAATGGCACAAATAAAACCCCATATAAATATAAATAGGACTTACGCAAGTGTCACAAAAATTCTGATTTTTTGTTTAGAGTCCGCATTATCTTCGCTGACTTTGAGGACTAAACCTGCATTTGGAGCAAATTCCTACAACTTACAGGGAGTAGGGATAGTCCGTAGAAGGAAAATTAATCCGTCACTCAAGACTTATAACTTACTTGTGAGAAATCTGGGTCAAGTCCTCACTACGAACGTCAAATAAGATGCTAGTCACGTAAGTCCTGATAAAAAGGGTTTCCAATCTCAAATCTAAAATCTAATTTAGGGTATTATCCTATTCCCTATTTTTCTGACAAGGAATATTGAGGATGTATGTTTTCACGCAATTCGCCATATCACCTAAAGTTTCCCGTCTGGAAGTATTTAAATCAACCTTTGTTTAATCCAGACACCATTCTTAATCCCCGTAAGTTTTGGCATAATTATCAACGTCAATATCTACAAGCTTGCTGGGAAATCGATCCACGTCTGTTTCTAGAAACTTGTTGGCAACTTGATTGTCTATTTTATCCAGATTTTATTTCCTATGCTTTAATCGAAATCAGTTTACAAAAAACCATTGATAACTCGTTGGAAAATACTGGAAATAATTGACCAACTTCGGAGGTAAAAGGAGTGAATATACAAGAATGGAAACTATCCAAAAAATTAACGATGAATTAGCGATCGCAGGACAAATTTCTGCGGCTGAACTCAGTTTAATTGCTGAACAAGGGTATAAGTCGATACTTAATCTCCGTGCCCCTGATGAGGAGGGTTTTAACGATTTAGAACAGATATCTGCTTGGGATTTGGGATTGAAGTATTTGAATATTCCCATGCATCAAATCAATCCGCAAATAGCTTTGTTTGTGCTACAGCAGATTGCCGAGTTACCAAAACCAATGCTGATCCATTGCGATTGTGCAAGTCGTTCGGTGGCAATGGCGTTGATTTATATTGCCACACGTCAGGGAATTCCTTTGGAAGATGCTTTTGCTCAAGCGAAAAAATTGGGTGTAGCCTAGTCAAGAGCAGTTTATTTTTTGAGATTTTTGTACTTGGTGGTAAATACGGTTGTAAACATCATTAAAAATCCACCAATCAGGATTGCGATCGCAATTCCTCCTGTAATTAAATCCAGTTTGGCTGTATCCATACTATTTCTATCTAGAATTCTCTATACTATTTTTTGATTTTTCTTCTTCCACACCCAATTTACACCAATCCTGCCCTTAGTTATCTTTAGGTTTGTTAACAGTTGACGGTTGACGGTTGATCTTTAAAGCATTAACTAACTTTACTCCACACAAAGCTCACTGATTGACCAGGTATAGCTTGGTTAGCTAGACATAAAGATATGCTGCAACTATTTAGCTATCAGGTATATACTTAAATCCAAGGATATTTTGGCAGTTTGAATAGTCCTGTTTCTAAGAACCTTCATTCCACTTAGAGACACATTCACGTAGCCTGGTAGACATACTTGAAATCACATATTTAAGCCTTCAAAGCGGGTAACGCGATTCGAACGCGCGACATTCACCTTGGCAAGGTGACGCTCTACCACTGAGCTATACCCGCAAAACTCATACTTACTAATATTTCATATTTCCAGGGATTTGTCAAGGGTTTTTTACTGTTGACCACAAAATCAATTGCATTTTTCCAACCATTTCTGTAATATTTATATCCGTAACTTTATTACGAAATTCCGACCGGAAAGGTGTAGATTAGGAAAGTGAAGATCAACATGGGTGTTTGGGGGCGAAATAAATGGCGAAATCGGATATTTTTGGCGGTATTTGGTTTAATTTTCGGTTGTGTGGTGACATCCTGTAATTTGCTGCATCACCAAGCCAATGCCAAGCCACGGGAGCAGGTAGAATTAACATTGGTTTCGTTTGCGGTGACGCGTACAGCCCATGAAGCGATTATTCCCAAGTTTGTCGCCAAATGGCAGGAAGAACACGGTCAAAGGGTACGGATTAGTCGTAGTTACGGTGGTTCGGGAGCGCAGACGAGGGCTGTGGCAGATGGTTTAGGTGCGGATGTGGTGCATTTAGCCTTGGGTTTAGATATACAGCGTTTAGAGAAAGTAGGTTTGATTGAACCGGGATGGGAAAAAGAGTTTCCCAATCAAAGTATTGTCACTAAATCTGTGGTTGCTTTAGTCACCCGTCCAGGGAACCCGCAGCAGATCCAAGATTGGAAAGATTTGACCAGATCGGGATTACGGGTAATTACAGCAGATCCACGAACATCGGGGGTAGCGCGGTGGAATTTTTTAGCTCTGTGGAATGCTGCCATCCAAAGTGGTAAAAATGAACAGCAAGCGACGGATTTTGTCAGCCAGGTATATCGAAATGTACCGATTTTAGCGAGGGATGCGAGGGAAGCAACTGACGCTTTTTTTAAGCAAGGTCAGGGGGATGTGTTAATCAACTATGAAAATGAGTTGGTATTAGCTCAACAAAAGGGTATTCAAACAGAATACAAAATTCCTGATGTCAACATTTCCATAGATAATCCCGTTGCCATAGTTGATCGAAACGTTGCTAGACATGATAATCGAGAAGTGGTGGAAGCCTTTGTCCAGTTCCTATTCAGTCCGGAAGCTCAAATTGAATTTGCCAAGGTGGGATTTCGTCCCGTGGATGAAAAGTTACTCACAAATAAAGAAATTGCCGGGAAATATCCTAAAGTAAGCAATTTAGGGAGTGTGAAAGAATTGGGTGGTTGGAAGCGTATTCAGGAGAAGTTTTTCGCTGGTGGGGCGATTTTTGATCGGATTCAGGTTGGAGGGAGATAGGAAGTACTAGGGGGTAGGGAGTGGTAAAGAAAATCGATACGTGTTAACGCAGATAACTTAAACTTTAGCAAAATCCAGGGTTAGAGCAACAGAAGACACAGGAATAATGGGGAAGGCGAATCAGCAAACTATCGGTCAAACAACACCTAATTATTCTTGATTCTGAACAATTCTGAAGTCCCCAGGAGACGGTAAAAATCCTCTGTCAACAGACGAAAAAACACATACAGCCAAAATTCCAGAATACAGGAAAAGGAGTAAAAACCATTGCTCACAGGCCTTTAAATACCACATTTACCTGCAATCTGCTGTACTACTACTAATCATCCAACCTATTCCCTATTCCCTACTCACCACTCCCGATGTTTCTGGAAAAGGACACCAAACCAATTAATCAAGAGAGATAAAAACGATGTCTGCCAATTATCGCTTTGAAACCTTACAGGTTCATGCAGGACAGGAGGTTGCTCCGGGTACAAATGCAAGGGCTGTACCAATTTATCAAACCAGTTCCTATGTATTTAACAATGCGGAACATGGAGCGAATTTGTTTGCTCTGAAGGAATTTGGGAATATTTATACCCGGTTGATGAATCCGACCACGGATGTATTTGAAAAACGCGTCGCAGCCTTAGAGGGGGGTGTCGCAGCTTTAGCGACAGCAAGTGGTCAAGCGGCGGAATTTTTAGCGATCGCGAATCTAGCTCAAGCGGGGGATAATATTGTTTCCACTACGTTTTTGTATGGGGGAACATATAATTTATTTAAGGTGACGTTGCCACGTTTGGGGATCGATGTCAAGTTTGTGGAAGGTGATGATGTCGAGAAATTCCGAGGGGCAATTGATGAGCGGACTAAGGCGTTGTATGTGGAAACCATTGGCAATCCTCAATTTAATGTACCCGATTTTGCCGCCCTGGCCCACATTGCCCATGAAAATGGTATTCCGTTGATTGTGGATAATACCTTTGGTTGTGGAGGATATTTATGTCGTCCGATTGAACATGGTGCAGATATTGTGTTGGAATCGGCAACTAAGTGGATTGGAGGTCACGGTACATCCATTGGTGGTGTGATTGTGGATTCCGGTAAATTTGATTGGGGTAACGGCAAATTCCCCATGTTTACCGAACCCGCACCCGGTTATCACGGTTTGAATTTTTATGAAGTATTTGGACCAAACGGACCATTTGGGAATATTGCTTTTATTATTCGGGCACGGGTGGAAGGAATGCGTGATTTAGGAGCATGTCCTAGTCCCTTCAATGCCTTTTTGTTATTGCAGGGGTTAGAAACCCTTTCCCTAAGAGTAGAGAGACATGTAAATAATGCGATCGCTCTGGCACAATGGTTAGAATCCCATCCCCAGGTCGCATGGGTGAGTTATCTTGGCTTACCGAAGCATCCCTACCATGAACGTGCCCAAAAATACCTGCAAAGGGGCTTCGGATGTGTGTTAAATTTTGGCATTAAAGGCGGTTTAGAAGCTGGAAAAGCCTTTATCGACCGGGTAAAATTAGCTAGTCACCTCGCCAATGTGGGTGATGCAAAAACCCTCGTGATCCATCCTGCATCCACAACCCACCAACAATTAAGTCCTGAAGAACAAGTTTCTGCTGGTGTCACACCCGATTTAATCCGTGTCTCGGTCGGATTGGAACATATTGATGACATCAAGGAGGATTTTGAGCAAGCTTTTGGAACATGAGGTATCTTAATTCATCCTACTACTCATCTCCTTGGTTCCTCCATTCCTAGTTAAAGACGACCCACCGGGTCGTCTCTACTCCCGATTTCCGACTCCCGACTGCCGACAAAAATGAATTTTCTCAACCATATTTCCAGCCAAACCCAGTATTACCACCTTCCCCAACCCTTTTGGTTAGAATCTGGAAAGATTTTAGAAGGAGTACAGATTGCCTACCGCACTTGGGGAAAATTGAATCAAAGTGGTGATAACGCCGTGTTAATCTGTCATGCTCTAACCGGTGGTGCAGATGCAGATGATTGGTGGAAACCCCTATTTGGTGCAGGTCAAGCCTTTGATTTGGAAACGGATTTTGTGGTTTGTAGCAATGTACTGGGGAGTTGCTACGGAACAACAGGAGCAGCAAGTATTAACCCCTTGACAAAAAAACCCTATGGTGCAGAATTTCCCAGAATCACAATTCGCGATATGGTACATCTGCAAGCCCAACTAATGGAAGCCTTGGGTATCAAACGCTTACAACTGGTGATTGGGGGTTCCCTAGGGGGAATGCAAGTTCTCGAATGGGCAGTATTATATCCAGAAATGGTGAATGCGATCGCGCCGATAGCTGTTTCCGGTAAACATTCGGCTTGGTGTATCGGAATTTCCGAAACCCAGCGTCAAGCGATTTTTGCAGACCCCGATTGGCAAAATGGTAATTATTACAATCACCAACCACCAGCACGGGGATTAGCCACCGCAAGGATGATGGCCATGATGACCTACCGTGCTTGGGGAAGTTTTGAAGCCAGATTTGGCCGGGAACAGATAAATCAAGAAGTGGACGATGAATTTACCATTGCCAGTTATCTCCAGTATCAAGGACAAAAGCTTGTCAATCGGTTTGATGCTAATTGTTATGTCAGTTTGACCTATGCAATGGACAGTCACGATTTAGGACGGGATCGAGGTGAATTTTTTGACGTTCTTGCCAACATTCAGCAACCGACTTTAGTGGTGGCAATTAATACAGATATTCTGTATCCACCCCAGGAACAGGAAGTTTTAGCCCGCTACATACCCAATGCGGAAATTGTAACTTTAAATTCCACCCATGGTCATGATGCATTTTTAATTGATATGGATGATTTGAATCAGATGGTAGTGAATTTTCGGACTCGTTTGCAACAGCTAGTCTATCGTCATTAAGTTAGGGGAGGAGACAGAATACAGTAATTGTAGGTTGGGGAGTCACTACATTGCACGGTTTAAGCGTGTTGAAGTAAGTAGTGTTAGAACGCAGTGGAACCCAACAAAACTGATATCAAAAACAAGTAAATGAATCATATTGCTGGATATTGATTCGGTGCAGTGTAAACCAACCTAGGCAATTCAAAGCTTTTAGTTTTATCTAGTGACTATGCTCTGCGTGGTCACTCATTCAGCGAGGACTTACTGCCTTCATTCACGAGGTAGGAGTCTCGTAGATTCTGCACCCACGCGGAGCATGGGTGCGAGGGAAAAGGTAGGCGTATTTACGCCGCGTGTTACTAGGCAATTCCAAGCTTTTAGTTTCCCTCGTTGCAGGTATAGCGCTATAGACGAAACCTTCACCCGCTTTCGCAGGAAGCAAGGGACGCAGAGTAGCACAACTACTGGCAACAAATGTAATTAACTGTACCAAATTACTGAAAATCCAAAATCCAAAATCCTAATGACTAGTCTGATCACAAAAAACCCGATTGAACCAACCCTGTGGAAAAAAGTAATTAATTTACCTTGGACTTGGCGATTAACACTGTCCTATCTGAGTATCATGTTACTCCTACCGATTGCGGCTATGTTTGCCAAAGTCGCTAGCACCCCACCATCGGAGTTTTGGCGCATAGCCACCAGTCCCATTGCCCTTTCCAGTTATGAAGTGACTTTTGTCACCGCCCTGATTACCGCCCTACTGAATGGTGTATTTGGCACTCTAATTGCTTGGGTAATGGTTAGATATAACTTTCCGGGAAAGCGATTCATTGATGCTTCCATTGATTTACCATTTGCCTTACCAACGGCAGTTGCAGGTTTAACCTTAGCGACGGTATATAGCCAAAATGGGTGGATTGGTTCCCTATTAGGTGTACAGGTGGCCTTTTCGCGGTTAGGGGTAGCTGTGGCGATGATATTTATTTCCTTACCGTTTGTGGTACGGACGGTGCAACCAGTATTACAGGAGATGGAACGGGAAATAGAAGAAGCAGCTTGGAGTTTAGGTGCATCCCAAGTGCAGACATTCATCCGGGTGATTTTACCCCCCCTGTTGCCGACGATTTTAACAGGTGTAGCTTTGGGATTTTCCCGAGCGGTGGGGGAATACGGTTCCACGGTAATTATTGCCTCCAATACACCCTTTAAAGACCTGATTGCCCCAGTATTAATTTTTCAACGTTTAGAAGCCTACGATTACACCGGAGCCACCGCAATTGGTGCAGTCATGCTCGTAATTTCCCTAATTTTATTGTTAACAATTAACCTTTTACAGGCATGGGGACGGAAATATCATGCAAAATAAATTACCTAGCAAACAGAGAACCAACCAGCAAAATTCCTGGGTATCTCTAATTTTAATTGGAATTGCGATCGCCTATCTAGGACTTGTTTTATATATTCCGGCTCTCAACGTATTTTTACAAGCCTTTAGCCAAGGAATAAGTCCATTTTTCGCTAACCTTACCGACCCAGATTTTCTTCACGCAGCTTGGTTAACCCTGACTCTAGCCAGCATCACCGTTCCCATTAATGCCGTATTTGGTTTATGTGCAGCATGGGCGATCGCCCGTCATCAATTTCCCGGTCGGGCGTTATTATTAAGTATTATTGACCTCCCCTTTTCCATTTCCCCCGTTGTCATCGGTCTCATTATCGTTTTGGTCTATGGTCAAAATGGTTGGTTTGGAGGTTTTTTCGCCAAATTAGGTATTAACGTGATTTTTGCCTTTCCGGGTATGGTAATTGCCACAGCCTTCGTTAGTATGCCCTTTGTCGCTCGTGAAGTCATCCCCGTCCTGGAAGAACTGGGAAATGACCAAGAAGAAGCAGCTCAAACCCTGGGTGCGAATAACTGGCAAATCTTTTGGCGTGTCACCCTTCCCAATGTGCGCTGGGGTTTGTTGTACGGCTTAATCTTAACTAATGCTCGGACAATGGGCGAATTCGGGGCGATTTCCGTCGTTTCTGGCAATATTATCGGCAAAACCCAAACTTTACCATTATTCGTCGAAGATACCTATAAACAGTACGAAACAGCAGCAGCCTACTCCGCAGCAGTTGTACTAGCTCTATTAGCAGTTGTAACACTGATATTAAAGGAAATATTAGAACGGAAAACCACAGGGAGTCGGGAGTAGGAGTGACGAAGGACAGTATTGACATACTCACTACCCTCAAGTGCGGAGATTCTAGTGCTTTGTCCCATTAATTTTGATGAGTAAAGAAAGGCACGTAGTAGCCCTTTAGCGCTTTATTTTCAAGCTTTTTCTATACTAAAGCCACTACTACAAACCCCTTAGAACTTATGGGACAGACCAGTAGGTATGTCAGGCTGAAAAAACCTGGCATTTGTGATTTTTTGGGTCTTGTGAAAAGTGGAATCCGTAGGGTAAAACTACTTCCTGTACAGACGCGACATGTCGCGTCTCTCCTCCAAAAATGGGTAGGGATTAACCTACAGTTTCTTACCCCTACTCACTACTCCCCACTCCCAATTCCTGATGCCAAACTAGCCTTCTTTCCTAGCCATATCCAACATCAAATCAAGAACACGATTGGAATATCCCCACTCGTTGTCATACCAAGAAACAACCTTAAAGAAGTTAGAATTTAGCTCAATTCCCGCACCCGCATCAAAAATACTTGAATGACTATCACCTTGAAAGTCGGTGGAAACAACCGCTTCATCGGTATAGCCTAAAATTCCCTTCAAAGGTCCTGCTGCTGCTGCCTTCATTGCTTCACAAATTTCCCCGTAACTAGTTGATTTTGCGGTTTTAAAAGTTAAATCAACTACTGATACATCCGGAGTGGGAACCCGAAAAGCCATCCCGGTCAACTTACCCTTAAGTTCCGGTAACACCAACGCCACCGCCTTTGCAGCACCTGTGGAAGCGGGAATAATATTCTGAGCGGCTCCCCGTCCACCCCGCCAATCCTTTTTGCTCGGTCCGTCCACAGTGGGCTGGGTTGCCGTCATCGCGTGAACCGTTGTCATCAACCCCTCCGCCAAACCAAAAGTATCATTAATTACTTTGGCAATGGGAGCTAAACAATTAGTTGTGCAACTAGCATTAGAAACAATTACATCTTCAGCAGGGTTGTACTGGTCTTGATTAACACCCATGACAAAAGTGCGGACTCGTTCCGGGTCTTTAGTTGGTGCAGAGATAATGACCCGTTTTGCCCCAGCCTTGAGGTGATTAGCAGCACCTTCATAGTCAGTAAATAGACCAGTAGATTCAACGACATAATCAGCACCTAAGTCACCCCAGGGTAATTCCACCGGATTCCGCACAGAAACACAGGGTATAAATTTACCATCAACCACAAATCCATCCGACTTTGCTTCCACACTTCCGTTATACTTGCTGTGGGTGGAATCGTATTTAAGCAAATAAGCCAAATTATCTGGTGGAACCAGGTCGTTAATCCCGACAAACTCGATATCGGGGTTTTTGATTCCTGCACGAAACACCAAGCGACCGATTCGTCCGAATCCATTGATTGCAACTTTGAGTTTAGCCAAGCAAATCCTCCTTTCACTTCCAGCTATTTCCAGATAAATGGGATTAGCTGGTTTGCGGTTTGATAAATTTCACTGTTCCCATCCTGCCAGTTTCAACCAAGCTATGGGGATTTAATTGGCTTATTTTAAGAATTTGTGGAAGCGGGTTGACGACAGAAGGGGTAGGATGCTTACAGAAGATGTTTTGTCGCTCCTGTTGTCGTCCCTATCGGTGACGGAAGTCACTTTTGATTGTTGAAACAGCCAATCTCCAGTTCCTAATTCCCCACCCGATCGATTTCTCCTGTATCCTGGGTTCTGTATCCTGTCTTCTCCAAAACCATGATTCCCATTGGTGATAACGTTGTTGGTAAACGGAAACCAATCGTTACCTGTTGTTTAATTGGGTTGAATTTGGGTTTATTTTTATGGGAATTAAAATTAGAACTAAATGGGACTTTAGGGGATTTTATCTCTAATTGGGGTTTGATTCCCGCCAAAATTACTACAGCGTGGTCAGAATTTTTCGCTGGAAACCCCGCAGCATTGGTTTTCTTCTTCATGAGTTCGACTGGAATTTTCACCGCGTTATTTCTCCACGGTAGTTTCAGCCAAATTTTAGGTAACTCGATTTACCTGTGGGTGTTTGGTAAAAGCGTCGAAAAAGGCTTAGGTCATTTGTTTTTTTTGGGAATATATCTATTGGGGGGTATTTTTGCTAGCATCATCCAAATCTGGGGAGAACCCAACCTCAACAAACCCCTGATCGGTGCTAATGGTGCGATCGCATCCGTAATTGCTGCCTATGTTGTCCGTTTCCCCCAAGCCAAGGTAGATTCGGTATTACCTTTGGTGATTATTTTTATACCCATATCCCTTTCTGGAGGTTTCTACTTATTTTGGTGGTTCTGTCAACAAATTTTCTACGGTATCGGCAGTTTAAATATACCGGGTGTTAATCCCCTCAGCTACGGCTATTGGTTACACGGTACAGGTATGATTTTTGGAGGGATTTTCACCTGGTGGAAAATACGTAGATGAATTTGGTGTAATTAAATTCGATAGAGTAAGTCGAGGGTCGGGTGGTAAAGAGGTGATACCGTTTTACTTTGAAGTTGATACATTTAGGCACTAAAGCACTACTACGAACCTTTCCTAACCCCTCAAAATTACAGCTACTCCCTATTCCCTACTCCCTAGGATAAAATGAACAGGGTTCACCTTCCTTCACCCCAGCACCCATGCGCACCAGCTTATCATCCCAGTCCCAATCATGGAAATTACTCTTTGTGACAACACCCGTCGGTGGATTAGGAACAGGATTGGGTGGTGGAGTCGAATTAAGTGTGTATAATATCGCCAAAGAATTAATCCGTCGTGGACACCAATTAGATATTGTTGCTCCCACAGGTTCCCTTTGGGATGAATTTAACTTTAACATTGTGCAAATCCCTGGCAATCTACAAACTATAGCCCAAAGTCAACAACGTACCGACCCCATCACATTACCAGCAAATTCCCTTCTCGCTAATATGTGGGATTATGCTCGTCAACAACAAGATCACTACGACCTTATTGTTAACTTTGCTTACGATTGGTTGCCATTTTACCTCACACCCTTTTTCCACACACCCATCGCTCATTTTGTCAGTATGAGTTCCCTTTCCGATGCATTAGACCAGATAATTGTTCAGACAGCCAAGAAATTTCCCCACACCATCGGCTTTTATACTCCTTCCCAAGCAGCAACCTTTCCCGAATTAACACCCCCGGTTTATTACTTAAGTAGTGGTATCGATTTATCCTTGTATGAATTTTGTCCCCAACCCAAACATCAACTCGCTTGGTTAGGACGCATTTCCCCCGAAAAAGGTCTGGAAGATGCAGTCCAAGCAGCGCAAATTACCCAAATCCCCCTCAAAATCATGGGGAAAATTCAAGACCAAGCATACTGGGAAAAAATACAACAGGATTACCCTAATGCACCCATTGAGTATTTAGGCTTTTTATCTACACAGGAACTACAAGCGGTTGTTCGGGAATGTCAAGCACTATTAATGACCCCACGGTGGATGGAAGCTTTTGGTAACGTAGCGATTGAAGCTTTAGCTTGTGGTGTTCCCGTTATATCCTATTCCCGTGGAGGACCAGCAGAAATTATCGTTGAAGGGAAAACCGGGTTTATCGTCCCAGCAGATAGTGTTACCGGGTTAGTTGCTGCAATTCAAAAATTAGATACTATCGACCGCAAAGATTGTCGTCAAAGTGCAGAACAGGAATTTTCCCTCGATGCATTAGGTTCCCGGTTTGAAAACTGGTTTGCACAAATCCTTCAGCAATGGGGATGAATTACAGCCGTTTTCAGTTGTGAAAAATTGAATACGGTTCACCTAGAACTTTGATTTTCCTCCTTCAACAAGAAATTTTAATATAATGTGAGTTCGACGAATTATAACCTTGAAAGTTAAGGTTTAAAGTAACCTCATCCATTAGTTGAGAACAAAGTCAATAACTGACTGATTCCGGGTTTAATGACTTTATTCTCAACATCCTAGGAGGTTTTTAAAAACTTCTATTTTCTACGAATGATACTGGATAGGAGTTTCAGGTTTTATAACTCATCGAACTCACATTATTATAAAGAATATAAAGGCGCTAAAGTCCCGCTACGAACCTTTATATTTTTGATTGTGAATAAAAAAAAGGAAAGGTTGAATATCCACCTCTCCCTTGATTGAAATATGGGGAAATTATGACATTAAACCCGCTCCCCCGAATGCTTATCCAAACCCAAATTAGTAGCGATAACCACCCTGGTTAGGTTTGTGAACGATAAAGCTGAGAACTTGACACTGCTTAACATTATCGAAACCAACTACACGGATAAAGCAGTTAGGATACTGAGAACGACAAGCTTGCACTTCGCTCAATACTTCTTGGGTACTACGCGCATTGAACAAAGGTAGTTTCCACATTGTCCAATAGTACGCTGTTGGCTCAGAATCTTCGTTAAATTCCACTGCTGGAATGTAACCTTGGTTCAAAATGTATTGCACTTGTTTTTGGATTTGAGCGTCGGAAAGGGGAGGAAGATAGGAAAGGGTTTCGTAACGACGCTCTTTTGGTAAAGTTTGCATGGGTGTATCCAACTAAATAACGAGTTTCTAGGTGTATTTTTGACTTTGATTTGTTGCTAGGTAAATTGGCAATTTTCGATTTTGGAGTTAAGTGTATAGCTGTTGCTGATCAACCCCAATCTCAATTGTTTTCCCTCACAAACAAAACGAATCTCAATTTTCAGGTTCAGAGTTATCGGAAAATTCTGATTCAATGGCTGGGTCAGACAAGCTAAATTGCGTAATTCTCTCTAGGTGCTGACGACGATGTTCCATATTTGCACGTTGGATTTCCATTTTTACCATTTCCGGTAGATATTCGGTGACTTCTTCGGCTAGTAATTCGCGAATTGTCATAATCCGTAAAGCTAAATCCGGATTTTCGCGGAATAACTCCTCAATGTACAATTCTCCATTTTGAATCCGGTTCGTCGCCGAAAACTGATGCAACCAAAGTGCTAACGGTGGATTTGTTTCGTGGAGTTGCCTAAGTACAGTCCGCATCGCCTGATAGGTCAGGTAGCTAGAGAGTGTTTTTGCTGTATCTTTCGCAATTTGCTTTATATCCATGCCTGACTCCAGCCCCTCTAAATTTTAGATTTCGGATTTTGGATTACTCAGCCTACTGTCATACCCAGAGAAAAATTGGGAAACGACAAGCCTTGCAGGCTATGGATTTTAGATTAACAGGCAAGGATACGCATAAGCTGTATTCTTGGGAACATGCAAGTTAGTCATGAAGATTTATTTTCTTTCACACTTTTCTATGCATCCCCAAATTATTGCCCTTAACCCAATCCAAAATCTCAAATCACCAATCTAAAATCATCAGACGGTATCCATTGCTTCAAACTCGAACTTGATTTCTTTCCACAGTTCACAAGCCGCAGCCAACTCTGGAGACCATTTCGCAGCTTCACGGATCACGTCGTTACCTTCACGAGCAAGGTTACGTCCTTCGTTACGAGCTTGGATACACGCTTCTAAGGCTACACGGTTTGCTGTTGCACCCGGAGCATTACCCCAGGGGTGTCCCAAGGTACCACCACCAAACTGAAGTACGGAGTCATCACCAAAAATTTCTACCAAGGCGGGCATGTGCCATACGTGAATACCACCAGAAGCAACGGCCATTACCCCAGGCATGGAAGCCCAATCTTGGGTAAAGTAGATACCGCGAGATTTGTCTTGTTCTACGTAGTTTTCCCGCAATAGGTCAACGAAGCCCATTGTAATTCCCCGTTCACCTTCGAGTTTACCTACCACGGTTCCAGTGTGGATGTGGTCTCCACCAGACATCCGCAAACATTTTGCTAATACCCGGAAGTGAATACCGTGGTTTCTTTGCCGGTCAATTACCGCGTGCATTGCTCGGTGAATGTGTAATAGCAAACCATTATCACGACACCATCTTGCCAAGGTGGTATTGGCTGTGAAACCTGCGGTCAGGTAGTCGTGCATGATGATGGGCATTTTCAGCTCTTTCGCAAACTCTGCCCGCTTCAACATTTCTTCACAGGTCGGCGCTGTCACGTTCAAATAGTGACCTTTGATTTCCCCTGTTTCTGCTTGAGCTTTGTGGATTGCATCCGCTACAAACAAAAAGCGATCGCGCCAACGTTGGAATGGTTGGGAGTTAATGTTTTCGTCGTCTTTGGTAAAGTCCAAACCACCACGCAAGCACTCATATACTGCCCGTCCGTAGTTTTTCGCCGATAACCCCAGTTTGGGCTTGATGGTACAACCTAACAAAGGACGACCATATTTATTCAATTTGTCCCGCTCAACCTGGATACCGTGGGGAGGACCTTGGAATGTTTTCAAATAAGCAACGGGTATCCGTAAATCCTCTAGGCGTAATGCCCGTAATGCTTTAAAACCAAACACGTTACCGACAATCGAGGTCAACATGTTGGTGACAGAACCTTCCTCGAACAAGTCCAAGGGATAAGCAACGTAAGCGATATATTGGTTATCTTCACCAGGAACCGGCTCAATGTCATAACAACGACCTTTGTAGCGGTCTAAGTCGGTGAGCAAGTCAGTCCATACCGTTGTCCAGGTACCAGTGGAAGACTCAGCCGCTACCGCCGCACCTGCTTCTTCGGGGGGTACTCCTGGTTGGGGAGTCATCCGGAATGCGGCCAAAATATCTGTATCTTTTGGTGTGTAGTCTGGTGTGTAATAGGTCAGCCTGTAATCTTTTACCCCAGCCTGATACCCTGATTTCGACTGAGTCTTAGTTTGAGCGTAAGACATAATTTCCCTTCCAAGAAGTCACTCGTTATTGATTGCAAATTTACGTTTCGTCTAATTCCCCTCGACCGAACTATGGCAACTTCAGTCGGGATGGTTGCTTGAAATTTCCTTAGCGGAGGAATTCTTGCAAGTCGTGGAAAGCCTACTAGAAATACTTTCTTTAGTTTTTCAATTTACACAGCACTAAAAACCTAGACAAAGTGTAAAAACAAGATGTCCTGACTTTCCACAATTCTGAATTCAAACTTTGATTTTGCTTACCTACCAGTATCAACCATCAAAAACCATCTTGGGATTGGACACTATTTATACATACACTCGTTAACCAACGGTCGCGGAAGCTCAAACAGTTGGTGTGCACAAGCGCTCTGCCAGCGTCTGCCTTCAACCTTCGTTATTGATGGGTATTTAACTGGGTGGTGGACAAAGGACAAAATTCACTTTATTGCGTAAATTGCAACCTGTTACACAATATATCAAGAAAGGGATAAGTTAACCTTTGAATCTTTTTAACTTTTTGATTTGAATTTCTTATTACATAATTATTTAAACATTTTGTTAAGAATAGTTTACGAAGGGACATATTCGATGTATGGGAAGGTGTTAATTTGCATGTAGAGAGGTAATGTATTACGTCTCTATGGAATTAAAAATCTGACGGGGCGTTAATTTTTTTGGTCAATTTGGGCACACTCGTATTACCCGCAGCCAATTTCACATTTGTACAGGTTGGGGGCTATGTGTGCAAAGGAACCATGACTGTGCAATTGTTTCGCAAATCGATAACTTTTTGTAGTTTAATGAGTGCTGCATTACTGGGGTTTGCGGTACCACCAGTGAATGGGCAAAGAATATTAGAACTTGATCCATCGGAATTGACTCCAGGATACATCAGAACAGCCCCACCTCCAGGTGGTGATAGATTGCCCAATGAACAGCGTTTACGGGAACGGTTGCAGGAAATAGATTACCGGGTGAACGCCTTGCAACGGGATTTGACTGGAAATTTATGGGTTGGTTCCTGGCGAGGGTTGGCGCGGATTGACCCGAATACGGGTAATATCTTAGCTAGGGTGAGTTTACCGAATCGAGCCATTGGTGCGATCGCTCAGGATAAAGTTGGTCGTTTGTGGGTGGGAACCTACGAAGGTTTAAAGCGAGTAGATTTACGTACTAGTGAAGTTACGGCTCAAAATTTATTACTACCATCTAAACGGGTTTTGTCTTTGTTGGTGGACAGACGGGGTTATGTTTGGGCTGGAACGGATAATGGATTAGCATTGGTTAGTCCTGACCAGGGGTTAATTATGACCACTTTGAAAAATTTGCCGGGGGTGAGTGCGAATGCTATGACCCTGGATGCGGAGGGACAATTGTGGGTCGGGACACTGGATGGATTGGTACGGGTAAATACGGCTAGTGCTAAAATCATGAAGCGGATTGATGGTTTACCGGGAACCAGCGTGCAAACCCTAGCCATCAGTCCCCAGGGTTTAATTTGGGCTGGAATGCCGAATAGTTTGCTGGTAATTAACCCCAGAAATGGGATGGTGATGCGTTCGGTTACACCTTTACGTGGTAGAAATGTGACTTCGGTTAATTTTGCCCAAGATGGTAGCGTTTGGGTGGGAACCCACAATGGCTTATGGCGTTTAAATCCCCATACGGGAGCTGTTTTGGATCAAGTTGCAGGTTTACCATCTAGTCGAGTGTTAGCATTAGCACCAGATACAGGGAATAAACTGTGGATTGGAACTAGTGAGGGGTTAGCCTGGTTAATGCCAAGAATGCCGCAAGCTAGACCCCATTTTGCTTTTACTCGAGCTATTGATTGATTGTTATGGGATTTTGGATTTTGGACTGGAATTATTCGTGACAAATGCGTCATCAGCTTAACTTATTTTTGACCTATTTTTTTACCAATTGATTGGAATTGATAACATCAGTAGGTTGTAATCACAAGTATTTTTAGAAGTTTCTATAGATCGGGTTTCTTGAAGAAACCCGACTTCCCTGAGAGAAGACCTACAAAACAGCGTGAAGTTGATTGTTGACAACCTGGTCGAGAATTTTTCCTAAAGCTTGACCTGCGGCTTCATCTGAGCAGTATTTAGTCGCATAATCATAGGCTGATTGACCCAGGCGATCGCGTAGTTCTGGATTATGCCATAGCTCCTGAATCGCTTCTGCTAAAGCATCGACAGAATTTGGCTTCACTAACCAGCCATTTTCCCCGTGGGTAATATAATCTTCAATCCCATTACATTTACTGGCAATTATGGCTCGTCCCATCCGCATTGCTTCCACCAGGGTGACTTGTCCCGCAGCAGTAATGTTGGGATGGGTGTGCAAGGGAATCACGTTAATAATGGCTTTTTGAGCAATTTCCAGACACTGATGACGCTGGATATCAAATAAAGTAGTGACATGGGGAGGAATCGATAATCCAGCGATCACTCGCTTTCCGGAGACGACGACGGTGGGTGTTTTTGTCCGCTCGACGGCTGTAAATAGGGTGGCAAAATCCCGATGAGCGGAACCAAGTACGGCAATAAACGGATTTATTTTGTCTTCAGAACATGTTATCGGTATAGCCGGAACTTGGTAGGGGACAAATACAAATCGTTCCTTGGCAATTCCCAACCATTGATGATAAATCTCGATTTCTCGACGAGTATGGACAACAAAGTAATCGATGTCTTGTAAACTTTTCTGTGCCAACCAACGACGAATTCCCAAATTGCAAGTACCCACATTAAATAACCAAGCCACAATCGGAATCCGTTGTCCCCTCAACTTTGCTTGTGTGCCAATCATGGCTGCTAGTTGGGGAAAAACTGTGATTACACCTCCCGATTTGGCTTTTTGCAAAGTTTGCTGCCCATGTTCCCAATACACTAGCCATTCTGGTAAACTTGTAAGCTGACTATGGCGATGATGCCAATTTGCTAACTTTTGAGGACGAGGTACAATATTAAAGGTATGATGACTACCTGGAACAAAAGGAACTAACCACTTGGCTGTATGAATATTTGATTTATCGATAAACGGCGCAGCAATTGTCCAATGCATTTGTGTATTGATGATTATAAATTCAAAAGTAATTTTTCCAACTCTCACTGTTAATATATATACAACAAAGTATTTGCGTATAGATAAAAAATTACAATAGTAATTGTCTTTTCAATTCACCTAGAGTGTTTGGGAATAACCTACATGTACTGCTTGTACCAGGACGCGTAGATGGGCATAGCGCAGCTTCTCTTTGAGATGAAAGTGGCTTTTCCCTGTATTCTCCAGTCTATCTGCTGCGCGTTTACACTACTTCCCACATCCTCTGCATCAAATCAGTTCCCCATGTAGTTTGGACACAGCAAAACAGAAAATAAGCTCATACCTACTCACTACTCCCTATTTCCCCGAATGACCTATGCAATTTATTGATCAAGCAGACATCGAAGTAGAAGCTGGAAAAGGTGGCGATGGAATTGTCGCCTTCCGTCGGGAAAAATACGTTCCGGCAGGTGGTCCTGCTGGTGGTAATGGTGGCAAAGGGGGTTCCGTATATTTTCGGGCGAATGAGGACCTACAAACCCTCTTAGATTTTCGCTACAATCACCGTTTTAAAGCAGCTGACGGTGGTAGAGGTGGTCCGAATAACTGCACGGGAGCAAACGGGAAAGATTTAATTGTGGATGTGCCCTGTGGTACGGTGATTTATGATGCCGAAACGGGAGAGATGATTGGGGATTTAACCTCTGGGGGACAGACTTTGTTGGTGGCAGCTGGTGGTAAAGGTGGATTAGGGAATAAGCATTTTCTCAGTAATCGCAATCGCGCTCCCGAATATGCCTTACCTGGATTACCAGGAGAAATTAAGTTATTGCGGTTAGAATTGAAACTGTTGGCGGAGGTGGGAATTATTGGTTTGCCGAATGCGGGAAAATCCACTTTGATATCTTCTTTATCCGCGGCGCGTCCGAAAATTGCTGATTATCCCTTTACAACTTTGGTTCCGAATTTGGGAGTTGTGCGCAAACCGACAGGTGATGGTACGGTATTTGCGGATATACCCGGCTTAATTGCAGGTGCTTCCCAGGGTGCGGGTTTAGGACATGATTTTCTGCGACACATCGAACGGACACGGATTTTGTTGCATGTACTCGATGGGACTAGTGCAGACATAATTCAAGATTACACCACGATTCAGCAGGAATTAGTGGCTTACGGAAGAGGATTAGAATTGCGATCGCAAATTTTGGCTGTGAATAAAATCGATGCAGTAGATCGGGAAGTGACTGATTTAGCAGTTCTGCAAACCCAGTTAAGTGAAATTAGTGGAACCAAGGTGTTTTTGATTTCTGCTGTCACCCGTGAAGGTTTAGAGGGTTTAATGCAGGAGGTTTGGCAAACCCTGGAGCAGGTCAACCAGGAACAGGTTGATCAGTTAGTATCTTTTTGACATACTCCTTGCTCTAAAGTGTGGAGATTCTAGCTTCAAACAGCAATTGCAGGCTGATGTCTGTCTAAACATTATGAGAACAAAGTCAATAACTGACTGATTCCAGGTTTAATGATTTTATTCTCAACATACTAGACATACTAGGAGGTTTTTAAAAACTTCTATTTCCTACGAATGATACCGGACAAGAGTTTCAGGCGTTATCATTCATCGAATTCACGTAGTTTTAGGGTTTTGTGAGAAATGGGGGGGTAGGAGTACTCACGCTAAATAAGGCTGCTAAATAAGGCTAAAGAACCGTCAAACTCACAATTACGAATTATGAATTACGAATTACGTAGGCGTAGCCTTGCCGTAGGCTATTACGAATCATTGCTAACAAGTTAATCTCATTGGCCCTTTGTCAATAAGTAATAATGCTCAAAATCTTGTCAAAATCTGGATAAATAAACATGATTTTGAAGGATGCGATCGCTAAATTTTCAATGCATGATTGATTCTGGCGCGGAA
>CALJJQ010000130.1 GCA_937973965.1 uncultured Calothrix sp.
AGCAATATTCTAAGAAAAGTAGCGGCGAAATTAAGTATTAATCTTGATGGAGTCAGTAGGGGTGCTTTGATTGCGCCTTTGAAAGTCCTTTTATGGGCTGTTCAAGAATCCCCGTCCCTTTAGGACTGGGGAGTATCAAAAAAAGACTTTTTCCGCAGACCCTAGCTACATAATCTATACCATTGCCGCTACTTTCTCTAGTAACCCCGCAAACATTTTCAATCCGGTAGTACTTCCCAACATCCGATCTGCGGCTCTTTCTGGGTGGGGCATCATTCCTACCACATTTCCCGTACTATTACAAATTCCGGCAATATTATTTAACGAACCATTGGGATTTTCACCATGATAGCGAAACACCACCTGGTGATTTTCTTCCAGTGATCGCAAGGTTTCCCGATCGGCATGGTAACATCCTTCACCGTGGGCTATCGGTAGGGTGATCACCTCCCCATTTTCGTAAGCTTGTGTCCAGGGGGAACGATTATTTTCCACCACCAGAGGAACGCGATCGCAGATGAAATGTAAATCCCGATTGCGAACCAGCACCCCGGGTAACAACTTCACCTCCGTTAGGATTTGGAAACCATTACAAATTCCCAAAACCAGTTTACCCTGTTGGGCATGGTTTACCACCTGGGCCATCACTGGAGAAAATCGCGCGATCGCACCACAGCGCAAATAATCCCCAAAACTGAACCCTCCCGGTATAATAATGGCATCCACATCGGTGATATCGGTTTCTTGATGCCAAATCATGCGTGTTGGTTGCTGGAGGATATCGCGGGTGACATAGGCCACATCGCGATCGCAATTTGAGCCGGGAAAAACTAAAACTCCAAATTTCATACTTTGTCAATGACTGGGAAATAAATATTTACTTTTGGCAATTGTGCATTTCTCACTACTCCCAACTCCTCACTCCCTGCATTTTGAGAGATTTGAGATAAATTCCAGTTAATAACTAAATAACTCCCGATTGAGATTCCACCTCAACCAAATCAAAACTATAATTTTCAATCACGGGATTCGCTAACATTTGATCACAAATAAAATTCAAATCTTGACGTACACTAGCTTCATCACTAGAAGAGATAATTAACTCAATATGTTTCCCAATTCGTACTTGACTGACATTACCATAGCCTAACTTTTCCAATCCCGACCGGACAGCAGTTCCTGCGGGGTCGAGGACAGAAGGACGTAATGTCACCAAAATTTTCGCTCGGTAGGTTCTTCGCACGGGCATACTTTGTTCAAAATCCTGCTACGCTCATCCTATATCTTTTCGGTAGCAAATTACCAAAAAATCTAGCTGCAATGTCATCATAAAATAAAAAGGTGACTTTATGGAACAAGCAACATCTCTAGAAGATGTTGGTCAAGTGTCAAGAAATACCTTATCAACCACTTCTTGAAGACAGTCAATAGGCTCAAACGGCATATTTATCGCTATAAACTGTACTATTAAAATCGACTTTTAAAACATCCTCTGACAAAGAAATACTAAAATTCCGACCAAAACAGCCCTTTGTCAACAAAACAGTATAAATTTGCACTAAAATGTCTGAATATAATTTAGGACTTATCCAAGTGTCATCACAATTCTGATTTTTTATTTGCGCTGACTTTGAGGACTAAAGTCCTCACTAGGAACTGAAAATAATATGCCACTTAAGTAAGTCCTGTAATTAATAGTAAAACATCATCAACCAGGATATACGAAAATGATCCGTACCCGTAGTCAAGAAAAAATTTTAAACTTACTTAAAACCCTCAAAGAAGATATATCCGCACAAGATATTTATATTCAACTACGCAACCGCAATCAAAGTATGGGTTTAGCAACGGTATATCGTTCCTTAGAAGCATTAAAATTAGAAGGGATGGTACAGGTGAGAATCCTTGCCAATGGAGAAGCCGTATATAATCTCACCCAAAAAGACGAACATTACTTAACATGTTTACGCTGCGGAACTTCCATTCCTATCCCCCAATGTCCTGTCCACAACCTGAAACAACAACTGGAAACATCCCACAAATTCAATATTTTTTACCATACTTTAGAGTTTTTCGGTTTGTGTAGCGAATGTCAAGGACTACAAGCAAATGGTTAGTTCAAATTACAAAAGTATACCACCTATTGCCTTTTGCTGACTGCCAATCCCAAGATATACTTTCAAGGTTAGTCAACTGGATAGTTAATACTTAAAGGTCAACTGTCAACAAACCAAAAGGGGAACAAATCCGTATCCTGTTATCAGTGGAGTAAACCGATGGCATTATTCCGACCACATCGATTATTTTTGTTCAGTATTATTATTTCCCTATTTTTATTAATGGGATGTAACAATGTCGATGATATCAGCGATCGCAGTAGTACCAACTTGAATGATACATCCCAACCCCGATCTCAACCTATGAGTGAACAAACAGAAGTAAAATCATCGGAAAAACAAGGTATTCAAGGAGAAGTCGTCCAAATCACAGGTGATCAAATGCCAACCATCGGGACAACCAAACAGCGAACTCCTCCCCAACCAGTCGAAACCACTGTTTGGATATTTGCTGATACCATCCCCGCAATATCACCACGAATCCCAATTAGCCAGATTCAATCCCAGTTTAAGGTTTTACAAAAGGTGAAAACCGATAATCAAGGCAGATTTTTTGTGGAACTACCTCCGGGTAAATATACCCTATTTGCCCAGTATGGTGAAGACCTCTATTTCAATTCCTTTGCTGGTGATGGTAGCTACTCGACAGTGGAAGTTATGGCAAATCAAACTAGTCGCGTTCGCTTGGTAAACAGTGAAACAGCTACTTTTTAGCTGGTATACTTTACACGCTGATATATTTCCCCCTTTTTTTGTTGATAGGTCACGGTTGACGGGAGAGACGCAGTAGGGATTCACAACTTTGCGATCGCGTTACCAGTAAAACTCTCTTTTTAGTTTTTTCCATAAATCTGAAGAAATCCTAATTATGTAGCATCCATATCAGTCAGATGCTGATTTTTTGTCTAACCTGATAAGGTATGGTCCAGATTAATGATGGATTTCCTACGTCGTGCTGGCAAAAACAGACAATCTCAAAATCTAATTTACCCTTCACGAATATGTAAGTCTTTAAGTAAAAATCAATGCAGCCAAAATCACAATTTACTGAATTCCGATTGATTTCTTTAGGGTTATTACTGTATAATTAAAGACGAAAGCAAGATTTTGTGACCCCACTAGGTGAAAAAAACAAAGCCTAGCGGGAAAAAGCCAGAGGAAAGGTAGATGTCCTGGCACCATAGGGTCTTTCTTTGTGATTCATTTTCACTCTACCACAATAGATGTTAATTCAGACAATAAGAAATTATTGCGAATAATTAATATCTGTAACATGACTATATCTCCCACTTGGATATACCCGGTGGGACTTTTCATTTTTTCCCTACCAAGGTAAATTACTACCATCCCAGGAAAAAAACTGACCACTGTTTTCCGGTTTTAAGTCTTGAATTACTGCCATTAATTGACTGACGGTACGTTCAACAGGGAATAGTTTTTCTGGAGGAATATTGGTTTGAAAAGGTTGGGAAAGACGGGTATCAGTTGTACCGGGGTGGAGGGTGACGACAATACTTTTCGGACAACTACGTGCATATTCAATTGCAACATTGCGCATCAGCATATTTAAAGCAGCTTTAGAAGCGCGATAACCGTACCATCCACCTAAGAAATTATCACCGATACTACCAACTTTTGCGGAAATAGTTGCAAATACACTACGGTCTTGGTGCTTGAATAGAGGTAATAAATGTTTCGCAAGTAATACCCCACCAATACTATTAACTTGGAAATAACGGGTTAAATTATCAAAATTGAGGTGTCGTAAACTCTTTTCGGGTTGGAGATTTTCCTCATGGAGGATTCCCACACAATTAATGGCAAAATGAAGTTTTTGCACCTGATTACGGATGCTTTGCATTCCCATTGCAATTTGGTTTTCATCGGTGATATCCATTCGTAAACAGGTGATTTGTTCGGGATTGGTTGCTGCTAAAGTTAATAATTCCCTGGCGGAATCATCTTGACGATAGGTGGCGTAAATATGATTAACTGATAATTGGTTGTTTTGATGGGATGTCAGTAAGTATTTGACAAAACCGAGACCAATTCCTTGACTTGCACCAATTACACAGGTATTAAAGGGTTTGATTTCGCTAAAAATAGACATTTGTATAGTAGTCGTCATCGAGAATATTATACACACATCTGAGAAACTGATTGATTTTCTATACAAAGTCTCCTATCGGGTCTACACAAGTAACATCTGGTGTATAGTTTGTAGTCACGACTTTAGTCCTGATTCTGGAGAACTAGAACTAATTTATATAAACCTAAAATCATCATTATTGATGACACTTATGTAAGTCCTCTAGGAATCCTTTTTTAAGATTGAAAAAAACTGAGTATAGTTGATAATTTCTGACTTGAAAGGGTGTCGGGAGTGGGGAAAAATCTCTTTCATACCTTCTGGTGTCTAGGGTCTATAATGACTACTGGTCTGTTCCATAAGTTCTGAGGGGTTTGTAGTAGTGGCTTTAGCCTTGAAAAAGCTTGATGATAAAGGCGCTATGAATGCTACTACATGCCTTTCTTTACACATTAAAGTTAATAGGACAGACCACTACTCCCTAACTCCAACAGTAGATTCAAAATTAATTTTACTTCCATATCACTAGTCAGACATGTCCTACCAAGGAAGCTTTTTTCGCAGTTTTGATCAGACCCAGTTATACTATCAAAGTTGGTTGCCAGAAACACCTATTCGAGCAATTCTAATTATTGTACATGGTTTAGGTGGACATGGGGGGATGTATGGCAATATTAGTAAGTATCTACTTCCTTATGGTTTTGGTGTTTATACGATTGATTTACGGGGACACGGTAAATCTGCTGGACAACGGGGTTATATCAATAGTTGGGATGAATATCGTCAAGATATTAAACTATTTTTAGAGCTAATTCAAGTCCAAAATCCTGGTATTCCCTGTTTTTTGTTGGGACATAGTATGGGGGGGTTAATTGCGATAGATTTTGTGTTGCGTTATCCAGAGATAGCTAAATCCTTATCTGGTTTAATTACCTTTGCACCCGCATTGAGTAAATCAACGGTTTCTCCGTGGAAAATTTTGCTGGGACAAATTTTATCGCGGGTTTATCCGCGTTTTTCCTTGAGTACGGGAATTGATTTTAGTTTAGCGGTTCGAGACCCGAAGATGGTGGAAACCTATCGACAGGACAAATTAAGGCATAGTTTGGGGACAGCAAGATTAGCAAGTGAGTTTTTTCGGGTTCAAGATTGGGTGAAACAGCATATTCAAGAGTTGGATTTACCGTTTTTAATGGTGATTGCTGGTGCAGACCAAGTTATATTCCCAGAAGGAAATCGGCAAATTTTTCAGCAGTTAACTATGGAGAGGAAAGAGCTAAAGGAGTATCCAGATAGTTATCATGAGTTGCAGGATGATGATAATTATCTAGAGGTGTTGACAGATTTATGGAAGTGGTTGGAAAGTTGTTTGTAGGGAATTTTTTCCTAGAATGATATTATGGAGTATTTGCTGACGGATTTTATTCCTGATATTGCCTCTATACCGGATTCAAGTCCTAGTTATTATTATCAAGGATATTGTGTAACTACTGGTGAATTATTACGACTTCCCCGGACTAGTTTAGCAGAAGCGATCGCAAAATCACTAATGCAGCAGTTAAGTACTGCTCCAGAGTACAATCAGGAAGGGAAAATGTATGGTGTATTAATTGTCGAATCGGCAAAGGGACAGCAAAGAGTTCTCAAGGCTTTCTCTGGGTTGTTAAATGGTTGTAGTCAGGTTCCGGGTTGGGTTCCACCAATTCCTGGACGGGAGGAAGTTGTTGCGGATGAGGTGGAAGTATTACGCAAGTTGGAAGCGATTAAACAGGAAATTCTGGAACTTGAAAATATTCCCCAACGACAAGAATATCAAGATTTACAGGAACAGTTTAGCCAAAAATTATTAGTTCTGAATCAATTACATCAACAACGCAAACAACAACGACATCAACAAAGGGAAAAGTTTTTAAAAACCATTACAGGTAGCCAATTAGACCAAGCTTTAGCAGAGTTAGCGGATGCAAGTCGTCGGGATGGAATTGAACGTAAGGTACTCAAAAAAGAACGTGATGCCCTAATTATACCCTTACAGGAGATTATACGGCAGGCAGACCAAAAAATTCACACTTTAAAACAACAACGAAAACAACTTTCGCGACAATTACAAATCCAAATGCACGCGACCTATACCTTGATGAACTTCCTGGGACAATCGCAAACACTCCAACAACTTCAGCCATCAGGTTTGCCAACGGGAACGGGTGATTGTTGCGCACCCAAGTTACTCCATTATGCTGCCAAACGTGGTTTCAAAGCGATCGCAATGGCGGAATTTTGGTGGGGTCAACCAACTTCAGACAAAATCCCTGGTAATTTTTATGGTGCTTGTGCAGAAAGGTGTCAACCGATTATGGGTTTTCTGCTCTCTGGATTAAATGCTGTTTCCAGTTCCCATCACTTAGAAGTTATTTACGAGGATGAGTTTTTAATCGCCATTAATAAACCTGCTAATTTATTATCTGTACCGGGACGCTATTTACATACCCAAGATAGTGTTCTCAGTCGAATTCGTAATTACTATGGTGATGGCAACAATTTTTTGGCTGTTCACCGATTGGATTTCGAGACTTCGGGGATTTTATTAATTGCACGTCATCTCGATACCTATCGTCAACTTAGTCAACAATTTCAACAAAGATTAGTCACCAAAGTTTATGAAGCTTTACTTGATGGTGTTGTGGAGAATTTTCCAGGACTGAAAAACCCCATTGAATTACCATTGTGGGGAAACCCAGATAATCGACCCTATCAGGAAGTTAATTGGTTATGGGGTAAACCAAGTATTACCTATGTCCATCTCATGGATATTCAAAATCACTTAACTCGTATTGAATTTCGACCTATTACTGGAAGAACCCATCAATTACGAGTTCACGCTGTCCATCCCCAGGGATTAGATACGGCAATTTTAGGAGATCAACTCTATAGTCCGAACTCCCAGTATCATCGTCTCTGTTTACATGCAAGGGAAATTGAATTTATTCATCCCCAATTCGGTGAAAAAATACATTTAAAAACCCCAACCCCATTTTAAGGAAACTCAACCTTCAGCAGGTAAAACAGGAAGTAATTTTAACACCTGGGCAAAAATTGGTTCCTGCGATCGCGTTTGTAAAATTGATTTAACTACAGCCAAAAACTCAACGTCAATTCGTTTATCAGTCTCAATCGTCTTACTCGCAGCATAGAAACTCACATCATGCATTTGTAATTCATTTGTCATTCCGGTTTGCCAAACATTTTTACGTCGATCCCAGGACGCAGATTTACCACGTAGTGTAAACTCGAACCAAGTGATTTCCTCCTCTTCCAATTCAAAAATAATATCAAAATAGGGTTCTTCTCCCTGATACCAAACTCGTCGTATTCCTGCTTGGGAAGGTTGTTTAACTAACTGGGTTTTGATTTCCCGTAGTGAGTTTCCTAAAGCCATCACTTCATTTTTTTCCAGGGTTTGATGAGGATTTTGCATATAATTATTGGTAATTAGTTGTCAGTAATGAATGGATAAGCTGTACGCATTTAATTTATATATTTAATGTGTTTATCGCTAACTGCTGACCGGAAATACAGTCAACAATTCGATTAAATTTTGGGATAAATTAGATGTGTCTTGCTGAAGGGGTGACGAAA
Source organism: uncultured Calothrix sp. (assembly GCA_937973965.1). Taxonomy (GTDB): domain Bacteria; phylum Cyanobacteriota; class Cyanobacteriia; order Cyanobacteriales; family Nostocaceae; genus NIES-3974. The sequence goes on from CALJJQ010000130.1 coordinate 7,843, forward strand.
ACTCCTGAAACTAGGATGCAGCAATAGTTTTTAGCCTATGCCATCAAAAGATAAACTTCATTTTCCAGTTTGATTGATTATATTATTTATTTTCCCGTTGAACTTGGTTTTGAATTTATTTGTATTTTCAGGGCAATACTCATTCTTGAGTCGCTCGGCGATAAGCGAAGCTTAACACAATCATGTGTATCGCTATTATATAATCCTTGCTGTATAAAGCTTTGTAGCTAGATTGTCACCCTCCAGTGCGTTTTTACTTAGTATATTTTATCTTGATTCCTCAAAAGTTGTTAAGGAGATTATCTATAAATTAACTTTGTGATTAAGGTTCAGTGAAACTACAGATATTCTTCCAGAAAATAATTTAATTTACGCACAATTACTCAGGTAAATGTTATCAGGTTAAATTAAAAAACAAGTATTACTGGAAATTGTCAAAAGCCTTTTAAGAAATCAATTTAAACATCCTGAATAATTGCGTAAACATGCCTAAAATCTCCCAAAAACTGGCGTTATTTGCTGCTAGTTTAACTTTAGTAGCAGCACTAACTCTCCTGATCAACGCACAATCAGTTAGCGCAAGATATGGAGTTTGCTACGTATCGGGAATCAGAACCGGACAACTGGCTTTGCGTTTTTCTCCTAATGGTAAATCGAGGGCTGGATTGAATAACGGTAATGCTGTCATGCCGATGAGATATTCTGGTATTTGGACTTATGTCCGGGTTGTATCTGGTCCAAATAGACGTGTAGATGGATTGGAAGGATGGGTGAATTCTAGTTACTTACTATTGTCCGTAAAAGATAAACTCAATTCACGCAAAAATCATGATCAAATCACTTCTAAATTCAAGATAAAACCCGGTAGAATATCTTCTCCCGATAGACTACTGGGATTATTTAATATTTCCACAGGTTGACCACTTCGATAAATTTCTACTTGACGGGAAGTAAAATTAACTAAAAAGCCTAATCTCACACCATTTTCTTGATATTCAACCATCTTTTTGTGCAGATATTTCAAGTTATTACTGAGAGGAAGTAATTCAATCACAAAATCTGGTGCAAGGGGTAAAAATTTTCTTCGCTGGTCAGGTGTTAATCCATGCCATCGTTCTATTTTAATCCATGATGCATCGGGGGAACGTTCAGCACCATTAGGTAATTTAAAGCCTGTAGAAGAGTCAAAGGCAATACCTCTATTATTGGTACCTGACCAATTAAATAACTGTTGGATAATTCGACCATTTCTATTACCAGTTTCTCCTCCCACTGGTGGCATAATAATTAATTCTCCTGTGACATTGCGTTCAAATCTAATATCGGGATTGGCAATACATAATTGATAGAATTGTTCATCACTTAAGTCAATGACAGGTTTAAAATTAATTGTTACGGCTTCCATTGGGTGATTAACCACGCAACATCACAATTACTATTTTATCAAAACCTGATTAAACTGGATTTTGTCCGTAAAATGGTTTCGCCTGTGACCAGTGAGGACGCTTACCCTGTTGATATTCCTTGGTCGCTAATTGTAAAATACTGGTGGCGGTTGCAGCTAACCCAGATGTCGCCATGACTAATTGATAGTTATTATGGTAATTATCCAGGTATTCTTGCCATGCGGAGGGGGAAAATACACTGTCCGATAGAATCGGTGTCATTTGCGATTGTTGTAAATTAATTTGATAGATGGCGGCAAATAATTGCCCCCGTTGGGCTGGCATTTGTACCGCAATATTGAGGATATTTTGCTGATTTGGTAGCGTTTGGAAGCTTTTTTGACTGATCTGCCATGCATAGGCAGCCAAGGTAGAAATGGTAAATACGGGTATACCCAACTGTTGGGCAAAGGTGCGTGCTGCTACCACTCCAATTCTAGTTCCCGTAAATCCACCAGGACCAGCCGCGACGGCAATTAGTCCTAAATCTTGCCAGGTTTGGGGTGGGAGAAAATCTAGTAAATATTGGTGCAATAAATTTGATACTTCCCGTTGTAAATGCCAAACTTGCGATCGCAGTATCACGAAATTTTCTGTTGCTTCCGTCAACTGATTGATTGCTAAACCGAGTTCGGGGGTGGTTGTATGTAGCGCTAACCCGTATTTCATGGATTAATTGGGAGTGGGTAATAGGGAGTAGAGACAATACGATTCCGATCAGAAAAAAGGTTTTGGGTGTGCTGAGTTTTTTTTGCCGCAATCAAAAAGAAACAATTAGTCACCTTTGTAACAGAATGTAATTTGACTTAGAGAATAAAAATAATACATCTATTTTTGCGGCACATACATACTTTTAACTACACAACCTGGAGCAAGATAATTAATCGTTGTATCCCCTTCTTGAAATTCATATTATTCTGATTCTCAACCAATGATTAGTATTCCTAAATATAAACATTTACCACAAATACCCCAGTTAATTACCAGTTTACCAGGACCGCGTGCCCAAGCTTGGGTAGAACGCGATCGCTTGGTGACTTCTCCATCCTACACACGGGATTACCCCTTGGTGGTCGCTCGTGGTGAAGGGTGTATGATTGAGGATGTGGATGGAAACGTGTTTTTAGATATGACTGCGGGGATTGCGGTGACAGCGACTGGTCACTGTCATCCGGATGTGGTCAAAGCCATTCAACTCCAGTCAGAAAATTTATTACACATGTCGGGGACTGATTTTTATTATCAGCCGATGGTGGTTTTCGCCGAAAGGTTAGCGAATTTAGCTCCCTTTCCCCATGGAGCAAGGGTATTTTTTAGCAATTCGGGTGCAGAATCCAACGAAGGAGCTATTAAGTTAGCTAGGTACTATACTGGTAGACAGTTGGTAATTGCTTTTTTAGGTGCATTTCACGGACGCACCTATGGAGCCATGTCTCTAACGGGTTCCAAAACCGTGCAAAGGGCTAATTTTGGTCCCCTATTACCAGGTATTACCCATATTCCCTACGGAACCCACACAAGTTTAGATTACCTGGAAAATCACCTATTCCAGACAATTATACCAGCCCATGAAGTGGCTGCAATTGTTGTTGAACCGATTCAGGGGGAAGGTGGTTATATTGTTCCCGAAGATGGTTTCCTTGCAAGAATTCGGGAAATTTGCGATCGCTATGGTATCTTGATGGTAGTGGATGAAGTCCAATCGGGAATGGGACGGACAGGGGAATTATTTGCCATTTCCCACTGGGGTGTCATGCCGGATATTATCACCTGTGCTAAGGGAATTGCCAGTGGTTTACCTTTAGGAGCCATTTTATCACGCCCAGAAATCATGACATGGCCTCCCGGTTCCCACGCAACCACCTTTGGGGGGAACCCGGTTGCTTGTGCAGCAGGAATTGCGACCCTGGATTTATTAACCAGTGGATTAATGGCCAATGCTAAGGAAATGGGACAATATCTGCAAGCTGGTTTAGGGAAATTACATCAACAATTTGCTTGTCTTTCCCCACCACGGGGAAAGGGATTGATGGTAGCAGTAGACCTACTGGATGAGAACGGGGAACTAGATCGCAAATTACGCGATCGCATCTTACAAATGGCCTTCTCCCACGGATTATTATTACTAAGCTGTGGTCAAGCTGCCATCCGTTTTTGTCCCCCTTTAATCATCAACCGCGAACAAATCCAAGTTGCTGTGGATATTTTAGGGAAAGTCTTACAGGAAGTAAGTGGAAATCAACATTGACGTAACTTCCACAAATAGAATTTGTGGGATTAGTCAAACAGTCACAAAAACTCCCATACATCATATTCTGTACTTTCAGATGTAGTAAGTTGCTATTCAAAAATTACTCATAACTACGAACAATAATTAAACGTGAGTGCTTCTACACAAAGAGCTAGCTTAACATGAGTCATCCATGGTCAATAAAAGTTTTTAAAAACCTCTTAAGTATTAAGTATATAGAGAAGAAAATCAGTACACTCAGAATCAGCTAGCTATTGATTTTCTTCTCAACTAATACATGGGTAACTAACAAAATCATTGATTTACAGGTATTATCCCATCTAAAATTCGTCTTAGCCAGTTTCTCTGTAGAAGTATTCACGTTAATAACAAGGGTCTATTTTTGTTCACCATCTAACCCTGATTAACAGAAAATTGGCAATCTGCCGTATATTACACGATGAAGTACGGAAAATAGATTGTACCGTTTTTTCCCACCCATGCTCCGCGTGGGTGCAGAACCCATGAGGCTCTGCCTTGTGAATAAAGGCATTAGCCGTCGCTGACTGAGGCATTTGAGAACTGCCATACTCACCCTATCATTTGACATTTTCCCGGTCAATTAGTACAATAGCACTATAAATTCTAGTTGGTGAAGATATCTACACTTCAAGAAACCAGCAATAATTTCAATGCATATCTACCATAGATCAGGGGGATTGGCAAAAATGGTACAGTTACCAAAGAGTGGAATTAAAGTCACCCAAATTGGGGATGGGGAGTCGCAAATTAAGTTTAGATTGTACAAATTAGGGGGAGAGGTATATGGTTATTATTGTGTAGATGTTGCACCCTTTGTTGTCACAGATGGGGTAATACCAAAAGAATCGGGTTATTGTTATCAGGTTTTGGTATTGAGTGCGGTGGAGAAAATCTGTGGAGGTCAGGGTGATTTGCAGATACCGGGTTGGGTGTTGGAGGTAGCTAAATCCCAGGGAAGTTTAACGGGAATGATTTACCGATTTAAAAGCTTGAGTGGGGATGAATATGATAGTTTAGGAGTGCCCTGTCAGCAAAATCATTCTGCGGTGTATGCTTTTGCTAGAGGATTATTAGCAGATGGGAAATTTAATTTAGCCAAGTATGCACTTTATAGTACGGGAAATGTGACATTATGGGAGCATTCCCAGGTCAAAGCATTAAGTAAAACGGAACTACGGGTTTTAACCTACGATTTAGAACAGATACTATTTCATCCGGAAAAATTGGTAAATCATGAAATTGGTATTCCCTGTGCAAATATTAGGGGTAAATCTGCTGTATCTGTAGTTGAGGTGATGGAATTTTTATCTCAGCATCGTCAGCATATATTATTGAACCAACAGCAGTTACAAACTAACTACGAAAGAACCGGAATTAAACAGGTTTATGGTTTACTCAAATCCGGGGAAAAAATCTGGTTAAAGACTGAATATATCGATTATTCGCCATCCCATCCCTATGTTCGGATGGGGAAGGTGGTATATAATCACCATAGTGCGACCATGAATCTATTAATTAAACGACGGGTACGTTTACTCAAACAAGAAGACAATACACCTGTTACAGATGTTTCTGGGGCATTTTTGGATAATCTTAACCAATTTAATAGTTATACAATTGTCCGCGATGGCCAATTAAATATTTCCAGCCTTTGTATCAAAATTGGTAACAAAGCTGTGTTTGATTGGTTGCGTCGTTACAATCTAATTGCCGCATCTGCCGATTTTGATTTTGAACGAGAATATACAGTTTTTCTGGGTGATTTACCGTTGGTAAATTTTGAGAGTAAATATACTATCCCCGATGGTCTATTAGCACAAATCCTAGTGGCAAAAGTGTTGATGGGAATGATTAAAGCTTGTCTGAAAAACGAGTCAATAAAATGGATTCCGCGTCAAACTGAGCAACTGAGAAATCATTATCTATCACCGAATTTATATGTTAATTTTCCCCACCAACCAGAGCAACATCCCCTATCTGGGTTAGTTACTGGAAATACAGCGATACGTCAGCGCTATCGTATTGAATTGGGTAATTCCATGATTCTGCACCTAGGTCAACTCAAAAGTGCAAATCAGTTTTTCCATCAGTACTATGATGTCTATGACCAAGAAACAGGTGAGATTTTCGCCAATGGAAATATGGCCATGTTATGGTTGGAAAATATCCAGTTTGAACCGAAAAAACTTACTAAACGGCGAAAAATAACAGCTATTGATTTGTTTGTGAAGTCGATATTCGATGAATTTTTAGGGTTCGCACCACTGAATATCATCAAAGCCGAATTTGCTCACATGGAGATGGATTCCCTTACCCATACTTTCCCGGTTCAATATCATGGTGATAGTAGAAAAAAAGCAGAAACGGTAGCGGCTTTGACAACGGCATATACCCATTTGCAGGAGTATATAGAAAGGACATATCGCGAATTGATTTCGCCGTTGATATTTTATATTGGTGCGACGGGGGTTCTACCGGATTCTCTTGGTGATGTAATGGGTCAACAGGTTATGAATGGGGAGGAATTAATTATTAAATATCCAAATTTAAAAATATCCCGTGATGAGCGTGATGGTTTATTTTTTGAGGTAGGAAATCATATCCTGAGTATTTATCCGCAAACAACTTACTATAGTTGTAATAGTCAGTAAGGAGATGGGAATTTTTTGTCAGCACCAATAAATATGACTACCATTTTGGCAGTTTTTCTGTTTGGGTTTTGCAGTAAGTTATTTTTCCCATTCATACAGTAAGAAAAAACTCACGCAGGTTTTGACTTCATCTTGATGATGGTTGTGGTACGGATATGATTTGATTCCTGAATTAGTGTCTGCTCTTAGGGATTGGAAAACCGATGTTAGGGTGTAGTTGTTCTCAATAAGTAGGTGTGAATTTTTTGCCAAGAAGGCGATCGCAAGAACGTTCACTTGCTGTCGTCGGAAGCAAGGGACGAAGAGTAGTGCAACTACGAGCTAAATACGGAGGCTCTACTTTTATTTACATATTCGCCGACTGACTGATATTTCTATGCTTTAGAAGGTAATAATATCAAGCTCTAGAAATAGCCACAATGCTCTCTAACTGACTTTATCGCTCAAAGCTAATTGCTTGAAGTATACAGCGTTCCGAGCGGGATTTGTGAAATCTTACATGTAGGGTTGTTAACGGTTGACAATTGACGGTTAACAGTCACCAGCCATCAGTCAACAGCACGCTATTTTTCACGACTTAAATCGGATTGCTATGTATCCAAATTCGTTGATTTAATCATGTCTAATTATCTTTTGAAAAAAAATATTTATTTTGGCTTTGGGGTTTGCGTAATTTTTGGCGAACAAGTTGTATAAGAGAAAGAATATAAAAGTTGATAGTTTACCTGAAACAAAACTCAATATAAATCCTGAAGCGAAAACCCATCTAATTTGCATAGCTACTTCTTGGTTTTGTTGACTGTTAATTTAATTGTTAACAGTTAACGGTCAATATGATTGTGCAATCTACATGGGTGAAAGCTTACCGATAATTGCTAAAGTTGTGGCATAGAGACAGAGTAGGTAGTAAGCAGAGGTATTCATAAATATTTTCTATAGTTGGCTCTGCAAACTCGATTGTAATCAGCTTGTGCAAGATTCAGGACAGTTAAATATTGGTTTTTACCGAAAAACAAGTAACTTTCTGTTCTGTTTGCGTGGTATTGAGCAAAAAGCGATAACACAAGATAAATCAAGCTTTCGGGAAGGTGTGCAATCGACCATCATCACAACAGCGTTCCGATGTATGAAGAATCTGCTCAAGCAACTGCTGAAAATCCTGAAAAACGCGTTTGTCAGTGATAACGCACAGGTTCGTGTCAATCCAAATAACCACCCATTACCAGTTTCACCATCAACTGAAAACCAAACTCTCGCAACAGTTTCCACCTTGATAGTCACCTTATCCCATAGTGACCTACGCTACCATGCCATTGTTGCCTTGGGGAATCTCGGTAAAAAAGCCGCGATCGCAGTTCCTGCATTAATCGATTTGTTGGACAATGAAGATGCGGTGATTCGGGTGACAGCCATTGAAGCATTGTGTAAAATTGGTTCCGCCATTGAAACGGTTCCAGCTTTAGTTAGGGTACTCAGGGACGAATCTGTCTACGTTCGCGCCCATGCGGCGTTTGGACTCGGCTGTTTTCGAGAAAAGGCTATTTTTGCCGTTGACGCTTTAATTGCCGCCTTAAAGGACGATGATGAATGGGTCAGGGGGAATGCTGCTGATGCGATCGCTCGTATTGGAAAATCAGCCCACCATGCGACATCAGCCTTAATCGATGCACTCGGCGATCGCAATCCCAAGGTTCGTGCCAAGGCAACTCTTGCTTTAGCGACCGTCGCCACAGACACGGATATATTACCATCTTTGATTAGCACCGCCAACGATCAAGATTCCCGCGTCCGCGCTGCGGTTGCGGAGGCTTTTGGGTGTGTACTTGGTTGCACCTGTAGCGATTGCGTCATCGCTTTAACCCTATCCCTCAACGACCCGGACGTGTACGTACGCATTAGCGCAGCTAAAAGCCTTGTCAAAATTGGTAAGCAAATTCCTGTAAGTATTGATGTATTAATGCAGATATTAACCACATCGGACACCCAGATATTAACAACCACAATACTGAATTTCGGGATAATTGGAGCTTACCTTCAGCAACATATTCCCAGCTTGTCAGCAGCAGAAATTAGCCAATTGATCGATAACTTTCAGAGAACCCTGGAAGTTATTACTAGCCAAAACTTGCAAATATCCGAATTTGCGATCGCTTCGATTCAAGAAACCCTGAAACGTTTACAAAAAGGGAATCGGGAGTAGAGACGACCCGAAATTGATAGAGATGATCAAAAACAGGGAAACCTATATACAGGTAAATAATCTGACAAAAAAATGACACATAAATTAATACAGGGTTTTCTGATTTCCTTAACATCCTTACTGCTACCAACTACTGCAAATGCTTTACCAGGACAGCGAACCGAAGAAGTAACAGCTTGGATTCAAGCTCATCCGACCCTACGTCCGAAAACCGGGGAAAAATTATTTGTGACAAAAAGTGATACTGCTGCACAACGCTTTAGTTTTCAAGCTTCCGTTCTTCCTCCAGGGAAAATTACCTACAGTCGCGATCGCAGTCGGATTCGTTCGGAACGGATTGCCATGTTTGATGCCATTAACGGGATCAATTTTAACCGTTTACAGGAATCACTACGGATAATTTATGGGTTAGATATTTATCAAGATTTTCAACGCGCTCAAGTTGTATATAGCTACCCTAACCTGAGCGCTATCAATTCTGCAAGAATGGCTAGAACCCCCATTCGTGAAGCCTTACAAGGAGAACTACGAGTTGGCGATCGCTATGCCTACTGGATGGAAATAGCTCAACCACGGGAAGGTAAATCCCATAATGGACAAATGACAGTTTTTCTCAAGTCTGACCTTGACAAACTGGAAGCAGAACTACGAAATCGGTAAGTATTCTTCCTGTAAAAACGACCCTGGTTTTGTAGAGACCACCCGACTGGTCGTCTCTACTCTCCGGCAAAAATACTTTCACAGGTATTACTAATCCTGATTAAATCCTCTTTCAGAAGGGGTGGCCAACTTACTCCTGCTCGGATTCCGGATGCGAATAATTGCTGAGTTTTCACCGTCAATTGATACAGAGTATAGGCTAACTCTTTGTCAATGGTATCCGTGTCTCTAAGGGCTTCCAGTACGACTTTTAGAGCTAGTAAAATGGATGTAATTTGTCCAGGTATGGGAGGTTTACCCTGTTGCATCCGCGTCAGTAAAGCATCAGGGTTTTCCCCGTGAGAGTGTGTTTGTTCAATGAGAACTTTGCGTGCTGTTTCGTAGTTCATCAGAAATTTGGGTAGAAACCCCGTCCTTCGAGGACGGCTTTGCTTCAGCGACTCCAAGTTACTAGTACAAAAAGGCAAAAGTAAAAAGTTCAATAGTCAAGGAGACAATCACGATTATATAAGCTTTTCAGCTATTTATAATGATAGATTTATTTCCGCCAAACTGTACTAGTAAGTTCAAACTCTTACCAAAAATATACTATGATGTGGAGATGAAAAAATCGAATAGTACCGTTTTACCCCACCAGTGAGCAACAAATCCGATCGTGACAAAAAAGTATTCATCTGTAAAATTTTGGAGCTTTTATGACAAAATACATTATGTGGGGTAGCTATTGCGAAGATGTACTGGAAAAGCGCGCACCCTATCGCCAAGCCCATCTCGATGGATTAGCCCAGCAAAAACAAACAGGTGTACTCCTTACCATCGGTCCCACCAAAGATGTCACTAAAGTCTTTGCTATCTATGAAGCTGATAGCGAAGAAACTGTGCGCCAATTAGTGGAAAATGACCCCTATTGGCAACATGGTATCTGGACTGAATACACAATCAAAGAGTGGGTTCAGGCTTTTTAACGGTGGAAAAGTAGGAAACATGGGTGAGATATTATACACTTCCCACATACACACTCCCATTTCCTCAACTTTGATGGGTGAGAAAAGGTACGTAGTTGAGCTTTAGCACTTTATACTTATATAAGTGTTAAGTTTTTTCGGGGCTAGAAATGAGATCAGGTGCGTAATTGCCCAGAGAGCGCTTTATGATAAAGCTTTTATCTAGTGACTATGCTCTGCGTAATCACTCAGTCAGAGAGGGCTATTGCCTTCATCCACGAGGCAGGATCCTCGTAGATTCCGCACCCACCCGGAGCATGGGTGCGAGGGAAAAGGTAGGCATATTTACGCCGCTTGGTACTAGGAAGAGGTTTGTAACTGACGCTCTAAATCAAACAGGAAGCCGTGAATATATTCCTCTGTCCATTCTTCGCCGTAAAATCGTTTAAACATACCCCGTGCTGGATCTTTTTCTGCACGATAGCGTAAATACCGCAATTGAGCAGCTTCGATTTGCTCCAAGTACAATGGGTCTGTAACTGGTGTTGCAGCATCCACAAAATCTAAATAAGCTTGTAGATAAGCTTTAAAAGCTTCAAATACGTGGGTTTGGACTGTAGAAGTTTCCGAGGGACGAGTCCACAAAAAAGCCGGGGAAAAAAAAGGCGTTGCTTCCTCTGGAAAATCCCCTCCCCAGGGTAGATGGGGTTGGAATTGGTGAAAAATTGGTAATATTGGTTCGGTATATTTTGCTTGGTACGTGGGATTGTCTCGGAATAAAGGTTGCATATCGAGAGCGATTAAATGTCCACCAGGTAGGGTGACTAAATCCGCACCAAAAAATGGTAAATCGTAATTTAAGCGGGGAAAAATCACAAAATTGAGGACTTGTAAAGCTTTTCCTCCCTGTACATGAGCTGCACGAATTTGACGAAGTTTATCGGTTTGGAACGCGTGACTAGTAGTCAGGACAGTTTCCGTATTTTTACCTTTTCCAGTGATCGCGGATTTTTCCGTAAATCCTGGGGGAATGGGATAGGGGGATAAATGCAAACGCGATCGCATGTAATCAATCGCGTAATCTAAAAATGGTTGGTATAACATCTTGGTAATTTTGGATTTGAGATTTTGGATTACCTCCGTACAGACGCGATATATCGCTCCCTACTCCTTGATCTGAATAACAATTTTCACCACCCACCTACTGACAGCCATCCACTAGTAGTGAATATACAACTTAAATGCGTCACAGCCCACTAGGAAAGGTAATTTTGTCCGACTCCCTCACCACACTTATCTAGTTGCAACAGCCAAGGGAACAGCATCTTCAAACAGGAACTCATACAAAAACCTTTCTGACCATTCATGACCGAAATAGCTGCTAAACAAACCCGAAGCGGGGTCTCGCTCAGCACTGTATTGGTCATAATCTTGCTGGGCTTTGCGAATACGGGCGATGTCATCAAATGAGGTTTGTGGTTTTGCTTGGTCTAGCATCTGCAAATACAAACTTAAATAGTCTTGAAAGGCATTAAACACCCTAGTTCTGACAGTTTCTGCATCGGTTTTCGCAAATAGTAAATACTTAGAAAAATATCGATTAGCATCGTAAAACTTCATTTCCAAATTTTGAGCTAAATCAATATATTTATCGTGTAATATTTTCAAGGGTTCAATATATTTTTCCTGATATACTTTATCTGTAAATAAAGGCTGAAAGTCCAGTACAACCAAATTTTTAACTTTGCCAAAAGACAAAAAATCAATCCCTAAGAGCGGTAAATCCAATTCATAACTAGGGTAAATCACACTATTAAAAATTTGGGCACTTTCACCCGCATCAATATAGGTATAGCGAATTTTGCGTAATTGCGGACACTCATAGCACCAACTACTGATTGTCGCTGGATTCCGACCGCGATCGCTGACTTTATAGGCTAATCCGGGGGGAATTGGTCGCGGTTGTAAATCAAATCGCTGATAAAGCTCTTTTTCCAACAACTCCAGAAAAGGCTTATACATAGGGCATTCTAACTCATGGCTTAAATTTGAACATAAATCATGGCCGTTACCCTCGTCTCATATGTGAAGCAGAAAGCAACATTCCTTAATAGTTGGAGCCATAAAGACCCACCAAGGAGGAAATATCGAAAACGCGATCGCTCTATAATGTTCCCGGAAATTACCAGGTGTAAGTCTAGCTAATTCAGCGATTACACGAGGTACTAATTGGAGATCACATAATTCAGCACCTAGATTTCTCACAATTAGGCGTTAAGTGTTGAGTCGATTCTCCTACTACTCCCCACTCCCGTTTAAGAAGCAATTTTGAGAAGGGTTGTAAGAAATACGGAATTAATAGGGTTGTTTTGGTAAATTGTTATAATCCAATTGTATTCTGTCATTGAATTGCCATTTCTTTGCTTAGAATAATTGATAATTCATCATCATTTACAATAGCTTACCCCAGGACAGATACGGCATGGCTTACGCCTAAGTAATCCCAAGTAATTATGTTGCCAATAGGGATTCAAGCAATTCTTAATTACGTAGCTTGCTTCCCGCGTAGCGGGTATTACGTAGACGCGAAGCGGCTTGCCGTAGGCTATTACGTACGCGAAGCGTTGCCGCAGGTTATTAACCCAAGTTGCTAGTTATAAAAGAATGTCGATTTTCAAGTACAAAATCTCATATTTTCGTGTCTAAGAAATACAGGAAAGCAGATATTATGTATCAAATTGATACATTTAGAGGCGCTAACTAGCAACTTACGTTATTACGAATTACGAATTACGAATTACAAATTACGTGACCAAAAAATATTCGATTCCCCAGCTACCTTTACCGGATCCGCTAATTGCATCCCAAGACGGGTCTTTTACGGAGTTAACTATTACACAACGAATGCCCAGTATTGCAAAGAGGGTAATTACTGAGAATAATTTTCCTCTGGAGATTAATCAAGACCTTGAGCAACTAGCAAAAGATTTAATCTCTGGAGATATTAAAGCATTTGCAGATGATACAGGAGGCGATTTTCCTTCTTGGCAAAAATATCTTCAACCCTATCTACAAAAGCGTTGGCTGGATGTACCCTGGTTTTTTGCAGAAACCTATTTTTATCGTTATATTCTGAGTATTACTAACTATTTTCAACCGGGTCAATGGCAAAATATCGACCCTTTTGCGCTTCAAAAGCAGCAGAGTTTAACAGCTAGTTTGGATTCTACAATTAAACTTGCTCAACAACTTAACCGATGGTTAGCAGGGAATTATCAGCAATCGACCTTACAAGTTACAGCATTAACCAACCTATTATATTTCTCCCTTTGGGGGAATCGAGTTGATTTGAGTTTGTGGTCAGCTGTTGCAGATGATGGGACTCAAAAAAATACAGGTTCTACTGATGTGCAAGAGGAACGCGATCGCAGCAAGTTTGATGTTCAATCTCAAGAATCTCATATATTAGTTAATAACGTACATCAAGTCATTGATTTATTATTAAATTCACATAAATCTGCATCAACGCGTGTAGATTTTATTCTTGATAATGCAGCTTTTGAGTTAGTTTGTGATTTATGTTTAGTTGATTTTTTATTAAAAAGTAGATTAGTCACTCAAGTTAAATTACATCTAAAGTCCCATCCAACTTTTGTTTCTGATGCCATGATTAAAGATGTAAATGAAACTATAAATTACTTTCTGACTGTCAATAACTCAGATATGAATTTAATTGGTAATCGCCTACAAAAATATATCAAATCAGGACATTTATTACTGAAAGATAACTATTTTTGGACTTCACCCTTAGCCTTTTGGCAATTGACTGATTCCTTACAAACCGATTTAGCTGAAAGCTCTTTAATAATTATCAAAGGTGATGCCAATTATCGCCGTCTTTTAGATGACCGCAAATGGAGTTTTACTGCTAACATCGCCGATATTATTTGTTATCTACCTGCACCGATAGTTGCTTTGCGCACCCTCAAATCAGAGATTGTCGCAGGAATTAAACCAGCAATATTACAACAAGTGCAAGCAACCGACGCAGATTGGTTGACCAATGGAAAATGGGGATTGGTGCAGTTTGTAGAGTAAATCATTAGGTTTTAGATTTTAGTTCGACTATTGAGTTTCAATCCCTAATAGTGAAATAGTAACTTTAAGTTTTACTAAAACTATAGCTAAAATGGCATCTGTTGTTTCAATCCCTAATAGATAATAGAGATTATTTGGAATAGTAACTGCCCAGAACTAGAACCGTATATTACATTTGGTTTTCAAGGTGCAAAGGTGCGAATCTCCATATAAAAGATATAAAAGGCTCTTTCAGCCATAGAATTGTCAAGGATGAGACAGAGAAAAAAGGCTCAAAAGAAGTCATATCAAGACTTTCGAAAATGGTGCGAACCTCATTTTGGTTCCACAGTATGGAAACTCTTATCCAGCAACCATTTCCAGCGAAAAAATCCTTCATCCGATTTTTACACCCCCTGGTTCGCACCCAAATCAGTAAAAATATCAGCATTGAAATAAAGCTGATGCCACGAAAACTGCGATCGCATTTTAACCCATTTTTGCAAACGATTGACCCCAAGACTTGCAGACCTGCGTAGCGCGGCTTCTTGTAGAGAAACGTCCTATAACCATCATGTCTAAGATTCATAGACCGACGTAGTGCGGCTTCCCAAGGGGTAATCTAAAATCTAAAATGGAATTACTTTCCTGCTCCCACTTTTTGTTGCAACTCATCGCGAATCCGATTGAGAATTGAAGTCTCATCCAAGGTTGCTAAAATCTTACTAATTGCTACCTTGGGTGTATCCGTACCCCAACTGGCACCGTTTGCTAAATAGGTCTTTGTTACTTGTCCAATGGCATAGGCGGAAAAACCGGCGACACTACCTTGGGTAATTGCTACGGATGCGTAAACAGCAAAGGTACCTCCTCCCGTTGCGGGAATTGCCACACCTAATAGAGTTTTTAAGGAACTTAGCCCCAGGTTGGTAACTAGTTCGCTAGCACTAATTCCCCCCATACTTAAACCAATGCTTTGTAGTAGTTTTACCGCACCGGTTTCCGTCATGGGAATGCCGTACAATTTCGATAGTCCTAAAATCATCACAATATCGACAACTGCACCACTGAGGATATCCACAACTGTCACCGGATTTAGGGCTACAGCTACAGCTTTGGTCATCACCGCTCGCCAAATTAAACGATTGGCTTCGGCTTCCCGTAAACTCAATTTGCGGGCGATAATTTGTTCGTTTACCGTATCCGCATAAATCAAGCTATTAAGAGCAACCAAAGCTTTACCTTCCCGTTGCAAAATTTCCAGAATTTTTAACTTTAAATTATCTATTTGCGGGTTACCGGGACGCATTTTCACCCGTCTTTGGCCATCTGGAGACGACACTAGTGTCCGTACTAGGGGTGATGCGGCAGTCATGACAATCTCTTCGGGTGATACTAATTCCCGCACCCGTTCATCACGAATTTTTTGGTAAATTGCCATGCGGTCAGTTTCTGGATACTGATCAATTTTATTAAACACCAAAATTATCGGCTTTCCGGCTGTTCTTAACTGGGAAAGGGCCGCATGTTCGATTTGTGTCATATCGGCAGAAATCACAAACAAAATTAAATCTGCCTGTTTGGCAATACTTGCAGCTAACTGGGCGCGGGTTTCGCCATCGACTTCATCCAATCCGGGAGTATCAATTAATTCTACCTGGGCTGACCCTGTACCACCAACTCGGACTCGTAAAGCCAGATTATTATCACCAATATTTTCTTCGCTTATGGTCCAATTAACTCGCTGTGCGTCTTGGGTGACTCCATGTAGTGGACCAGTTTCAAACACAGGTTGACCAACCAAGGCATTGAGTAATGAGGATTTTCCCCGTCCAACCATTCCAAAAGCAGCTATTTGCACCACCATCCGGTCAAGTCTCTCGACTATGGTTTCTAAATCTTGAATTTCTTGTTCGAGTCCAGCTGATTCACGGGGGGTTAAATCTAATTTCTCGACCAGATGATGTAGGGTACTTTGAGCGCGTTTGTAATTTAGTTCAGCTTGAATTTCTGCGAAACTAAATATAGCATTATCCATATCCACTTCCCAAGTAGGGGAAGTTTGACCTTGATTTTGGTTTTGTTGTTGCGATTCCTCCGGTGTTGGCATATATTCAGTTAGGTTATAGGTCGGGGATGGGGAATGGTGGTTTGTTAAAGTAAATAAAAATAATGGATATACTTCTTTATAACTCAAACGCGGGCAGTATGACCGCACTACCAATATCCATCAAAATTAATTTCCCTAACCTGAATTTGGATCAGCTGAATTAACGATTCAATAACTTGGCTGTTTTAGCCTGGAAAATGTTTCAATATAAGTCTAATATAGGGCAATACGATTAAGTTAAAGATAACTGTAGGTTGGGTTGAGGCTTTGCATAGACTGTTGATTTTGTGGAAATTTAGCCATAAGTTCACACATTTTTTGTGATGATCTCGTCCCGATGCTCCGCGTGGGGACGCATTCCACGAGGACTACTGCCTCTACGTTCTTCAACCCAACCTACCCAATAATCAGGCTTTTAAGTCTAACTGAACTGTATTGTAATATAGGGCGTTAAAGCGCTACTACGAACGAACCTTTTCCCACCCTTGAAAATTAATATGGTGGAATACTAGCTCCCATGCTCTCGATCAAAACCCAAGGTAGGATGCTCCTCCCTTGTGAATAAAGGTCCCAGAGCAGCCTTTATTCACCGGGGGACTACGCAAAGCAGAGCATGGTCTCCAGATAAGATAAATTTTGTCAATTGCTTTAAAAAAAATCCTCTGGAATCAACTTTACTTAACTCAATGGGATGTGGATTACAAAAAAAACTTGGCTAATTTTGACGGATTTGGAGCCAGACCAAGCTAATGCTTTATGGTTGGGAAATAGTCGGTTATGTAGTTGCTACACTACGAGGAATACTAGCAAGTGCTTCCTCTTCTGTTTCAAAAATTTCAAATACGGTATCCATCATGGTTACTTCAAATACTAGCTTGGCTTCGGGATGGACATTGCAGATCCGAAAACTACCTTTGACTTTATCCGCATCGCGCATTCCCGCAACCAGGGAAGTCAATCCAGAACTGTCGATAAAATTAACTTGACCAAGATTGACTACGACATGATGACTCAGTTTAGAAATACATTCTTGTAGCTTTAAACGAAATTGCCATGCAGTAGTGATGTCTAGACGACCTGATGGAGTCAAAACGATAACTGGATGATTATCTTCGGTTGTATGGGTTTGTTGTTCGATATTAATCATGGAATACTCACCTCTATCCCTGGCTTCTCGATTCAAGCTATGGGTGGAAAATCCGTAAAAAACGCTAGACAGTTAAGATAAATGTTGCTGTTGGGCTACAAATGGCAAAAACTAGTGGGGTCAAGTTTTTGACTTAGTAGCTACGGCAACCGTAGTTACACCGTAGCTGCATCAACACCAATATATTTTTTGACTAGCTAAATTTTACACCCACTCTACTGGAAAATTTTATACCTTTTTATAGATAAACCGCATCAGGGAAAAATCCGAAACTTATTCAATGTTCCTGTGAACTGAATTCCTATACCTGGGTGGGATGCCAATTAATCCAATCTTGGGGTTTCAGGAAGGTGTGGTAAAGTTCGGCTTCTGGTGTGTTGGGTTCTGGTTGGTAGCCGTATTCCCAGCGTACTAAAGGTGGTAGGGACATCAAAATGGATTCAGTTCGTCCGTTGGTTTGGAGACCAAAAATTGTTCCGCGGTCGTAAACTAGGTTAAATTCGACATAGCGACCACGACGATAGAGTTGGAAATTGCGTTGGCGATCGCCATACTCCATCGAGTGTCGGCGTTCGACTATGGGTAGGTATGCTGCAAGAAAGGCGTTACCACAATCTTGAACAAAGGCAAATAATTCTTCCCAGGTGCGTTGGGGGATTTCGCCTATGTTCTGACTGTATTTGGCCGCATTCCCGTTAGGGTCGGGACCTCGATACAACTGTCCGCGACCATCTTGGTAATCAAAGAATAAACCGCCAATTCCGCGAGTTTCACCGCGATGCTTTAAATAAAAGTATTCATCACACCACTGTTTAAATACAGGATAGTATTCTGGGTGGTGGCGATCGCAAGCTGCTTTTAAGGTCTGATGGAAATGCTTCGCATCTTCGGCAAAGGGGTAGTAGGGGGTTAAATCCGCACCTCCCCCAAACCACCACACCGGACCTGCTTCAAAGTAACGAT
The DNA here is from genome assembly GCA_937973965.1 of uncultured Calothrix sp. GTDB lineage: Bacteria > Cyanobacteriota > Cyanobacteriia > Cyanobacteriales > Nostocaceae > NIES-3974. Next base: position 26,312 of record CALJJQ010000130.1, read on the forward strand.
AATTCAAATGAACGGTGGGGACGTAGGGATTACGGGGATGTAATACCATCGATGTTCCGGTGGCATAGAAACGGTGTCCCGCAGCTTCTGGACGCTGGGTCAAAATCGAAGGAGGTAAATGGTCTCCCCAGACCTCGGAGAAATTCACCCCAGCTTGTTCAAAAATTGCACCCTCCCGCAACACTCGCGATCGCCCACCACCACCTTCGGGACGCTCCCAACCATCCTCCTGAAATTTGCCGACACCATCAATTTTCTCCAATCCCTGGGCGATCGCATCCTGGAGTTGACGCATAAAAAGACTAACGCGCTCCTTCGCATCTGCTGGTGGTAGGAATGACTCAGACTTGGTAATTGGGGAGTGGGAGTTGGTCAACATAGATATTTTCAAACCCTAAACAGAACCTAAACTACAATTTTTACCAAACAATTTTTGCAGCTCGCACTGATCAACTACGCCTTTTCTCTAATCACCTGAGCGTCATTTCCGTGAGAAAATAAACCCGGGTGGATCTATTTGCTTCCGTACCCATTCTGACTCATACTTTGAGCGATTCACGACTGAGTAATGACCAGTTAACTTAGAGAAAAAACCTAATCAGGCAATTAAATAACATTTTCCCTCAAATTGTGTATCACTATGTACGTTTATTGCTCTTTTCAATCTAAATTTATGTAAACATTGGTATGTAAATAAATATTACAGTTACCTACGTAAACTACTTCCGTAGTGTTCAAAATAGTTACGCAATCAAATTCTGGTTTGAGATACGGAGTCACGAACTGCAAAAGAAACTTCTTTGTCTAAATAAAATCCGGTCAATCAGAAGCTAACCCTAACAACTGATAACTGATAAGAGGAGGAGAGATTGACAAAATGCAAACTTGGTTATCCAAATTCATCCATCGTAAACGCCGTCGAGTTTGTGTCTCTTTGGTACGAACTTATCAGGAAATTAGCTCTGCATCGGTCGATGAACTCTGGCAAAAGGTTGTAGACCTGGCTGATGTATCTTGGCATCCCCTTTTAAAAAGTACAAATGTCCCCTCTGGACTCGTACCGAAACCAGGATTAATTTTTCAAGCCTTTACCAGACTGTCCCCGATCCCCATTCGCATTTTTGTCGAACGGGTAAATCCCCGCGAACTTTTGAGTATTCGTGTTTTAGCAATTCCCGGTATTGAAGAACGTCTCACCTACCGGGTCGAATCAACCGTGTGTGGGAGTTATCTATCTTACTCCGTCACATTACGGGGTTGGCTTTCCCCGATTGTTTGGTCATTTTCTCGTCCCTACGCCGATAAAGTCGCCCGTGCTTTAATTAGTGCAGTGGAAGATACCACCGAAAAAACCGTATCCAGTCGTCGTAAATCCATTAGCGACCAGTGTTTTGATTTTTAAGCAGAAGGGGAACGGGAAAGGGGAAAGTATAGTATCATCCGATGATAGACATACTAGAAGTCTTGAAGAAACACAACACCTGAACCCCTCTGTATTTTGTCAATTGTTTTGCATTTACATAAAAATCTTTAATTAACACCCAGTTCTTGGCTGTATTTCCTAGGTCATAACAACGATAAGATGCAAATATAGCGATTCATCCCCAAATAATTTGTAAACAAATGTAAACCAGAAGATATGTCAAATTTTGTAGTCTGGATTTTGGTTTTGAGTTGGCAGATTATTGAGGATTAAGAACTATATGTCCAGATAATTTAAGAAAAATTACCATTTGTCAAGCCTGTTGCGGCAGTGAGGGGAACCGATGATTAATAAGACACTTGAAACCAGCGCAGTCCTAGAAGTGTTACGACCTGTGCAAGACCCAGAACTGCGCAAAAGTTTGGTCGAATTGAATATGATTCGCAATGTGCAAATTGATGGTGGTAAGGTGAGTTTTACTTTGGTTTTAACCACACCAGCTTGTCCCTTGCGGGAATTTATTGTAGAGGATTGTCAAAAAGCAGTTAAAACCCTAACGGGAGTGCAGGAAGTAGTGGTGGATGTGACCGCCGAAACACCCCAACAAAAGGGAGTACCGGACCGGAATGGGGTTCCGGGGGTGAAAAACATTATTGCGGTGTCTAGCGGTAAAGGAGGTGTTGGTAAAAGTACTGTTGCGGTGAATGTGGCGGTGGCCTTAGCCCAAACAGGGGCAAAGGTTGGTTTACTGGATGCGGATATTTACGGACCGAATGACCCGACAATGTTGGGTTTAGGAGATGCAAAAGTTGTGGTGCGGACAACTGAACAGGGTGATGTACTAGAACCCGCTTTTAATCACGGTGTCAAATTGGTGTCAATGGGTTTTTTGATCGACCGGGATCAGCCAGTAATTTGGCGTGGACCAATGTTAAATGGAATTATCCGTCAGTTTTTATACCAGGTGGAATGGGGAGAACTAGATTATTTAATTGTGGATATGCCACCGGGAACTGGTGATGCCCAATTAACCTTGACTCAGGCTGTACCGATGGCTGGTGCGGTGATTGTGACTACACCCCAAACTGTGGCATTGCTGGATTCCCGCAAAGGTTTACGGATGTTTCAGCAGATGAACGTACCCGTTTTGGGAATTGTGGAAAATATGAGTTTTTTTATACCGCCAGATTTACCTGACCGCCAGTATGATATTTTTGGTTCTGGTGGAGGTTCAAAAACTGCGGGAGAATTGGGAGTACCCCTACTTGGATGTATACCCTTAGAAATTTCCGCCCGAATTGGTGGGGATACAGGTGTACCGATTGTGGTTAGCGAACCCGAATCAGCCAGTGCAAAGGCACTACGTAATGTTGCTCTTGCGATCGCAGGTAAGGTATCAGTTATGGCATTAACATAACAATCATCAAAATCCAAATAAAATTCATTTTTGTCTGGTTCCTGGGGAACAACCCAGGAATACAGACATAACGCTGAAATTTCAGTATTCACCACCAAATAAGCTGAAAACTTTTGAGACATACGTAAATATAATTTTGATCTCCCTTCTCCTAGGGAAAATAGGCAACAGTTTTTTTAACTGTTCGTCCTGATTCTGTCTCCTTATATACCTTATATACAAAAACTTACTTGCAGTCTGAATTAGCCCAATGTTACTAAGAAAGAAATCCCACCTATCTCATATTAGCTCCCATAGTTGGTTCCGACCCTGGCAAAGGATGGATTGGTTATTGTTTTTGCTGATAGTGGGTGTCAGCCTTTTCGGCGGATTAATGATTTACAGCACCGAACTGAGCTATCTTCGTGAACTTAGTATCGGCCAAATTGTGAGTCAGATACAAACTGGTGAATTAAAAGTACCAAAATTCCTCACCCATATAATTGTGGCTGGAATTGGAGCGATTATGGCTTTGATTTTGGCTGTATTACGTTACGAACACCTACAACGAATCCATTGGGTTTTTTATGGCTTGATCATCGCTTTGTTAATTGCGGTGGAGGTTATTGGGAAGACAGAATTGGGAGCGCAAAGATGGTTCCAAATTGGTTTTTTTCGGTTTCAACCTTCCGAACTTGCCAAAATTTCCATGATTATTACCTTGGCATCCATATTACATAAAACCACAGCCTCTAGCTTATCGGTAGTATTTCGAGCCTTGGCAATTACTGCTGTACCCTGGGCATTAATTTTTAAACAACCTGACCTGGCCACATCGTTGGTATTTGGAGCTATAGTATTAGGAATGCTGTACTGGGCAAATGCTAACCCAGGTTGGTTGATTTTGATGATTTCCCCCATTGTGGCAGCAATTTTACTTAGTATTCAGTGGCCATTTGCCCTCATCTTACCGGGTGGTTTAGCTTTCGGTATTTTAGGTTTAATATGGGCAGTGGCAATGGGTGTGGTCGGTTGGAAAACTCTCCCCTGGCAAAGATTTGGTATTGGGGGGATTGGCGCTTGGCTGATGAATATGCTGGGGGGTGAGATTGGTATTTTTATTTGGAAGCATGTTCTGAAGGATTATCAAAAAGGTCGTTTAATTTCTTTTTTGAATCCAGAGGCTGACCCATTAAATTCCGGATATCAGCAAGTTCAATCCCGAACCGCCATTGGTGCTGGTGAATGGTTTGGACGGGGTTTGAGTAATGGTCCAATGACCCAATTGAATTTCGTTCCCGAACAGCACACAGATTTTATCTTTTCAGCCGTGGGTGAGGAGTTTGGTTTTATTGGTGCTATCATCATGATTTGCGTATTCGCACTGATTTGTATTCGTTTGCTGATGATTGCCCAAAATGCCAAAGATAATTTTGGTTCCCTGTTGGCGATTGGTACACTGTCGATGATAGTTTTCCAAACAGTGGTAAATATCGGTATGAATGTGGGATTAGCACCCGTTGCTGGTATACCTTTACCTTGGATGAGTTATGGGGGGACGGCGATGCTGACTAATTTTATCGCTTTAGGGATTGTTGAGTCGGTGAATACCTTTAGCCCTCCACCCAGCAAGTATAGAAATTTGAGATATTAATTGTTGAATTTAATTAATTGTAATAAACTTGGTGTTGGCAACTCAGGGGATAATTTTGCTGAATTTTGCACGAAATACTCATACTTTCAGCTTCTATTTATCTCTGGGTTCACACTAAGCTGCAAATTTTATTTTACCAAGAATTAACCATTTACAAAACTCAGATTAACTTCAGCCACATATCCATAGGGGATAAACCTATCCCTTCATGAGGGATTTTTATAGGAGAATCCCATGAGTACAAGTACACCTGCACCATCTGTTCCATCTAGACGCACCAAGGGTAGTCGGAGTTTTTACAGTTGGATAGCGGTAGTTTTACTAGTTTACTTGTTGATTGTGGCGGTGGGAGTAATCGGCTCTGGTTTTAAAGTTGCAGCCGGCGATCGCGCTAAGGATTTGTTTGCGTTTGCCACTAATCCTTTTTTGGGTTTAGTTGTTGGTATTGTTGCCACAGCCCTGATTCAATCTTCCAGTAGGGTGACATCCATTGTAGTAGGTTTGGTTTCTGGTGGTTTACCCGTACCGACAGTTGTCCCGATTGTTATGGGGGCAAATATTGGCACATGGGTGACTAATACCTTAGTCAGTATTGGTCATGTTGGCGATAAGGCAGAATTTACGCGGGCTTTTGCGGCTGCTACCGTACTCGATATGTTTAACTTGATTGCCGTTGCCCTATTTTTGCCTTTGGAGATTTTTTCCATCCCCTAGAGAATATGAGTACAGCTAGCGCTGGCTTATTTCTGGGGGATACCTCCGTCAGCATGAAAAACCTCAATTTCGTCGGCATTTTAACGAAACCAGCCTCTGATGCGATCGCCGGAGTGACTGGATTGTTACCAGGTTTTCTCAGTGGTATTGCCCAAATCATTAAGTAGCTAGTCAAAATTAATTACATAGTTTTGACCAAATTCTCTCAGGATTTTTTCTAGAGATGTAACAAAAGTTTGCCAGCTAGAATAAGCATCTATTTCAATCCATTGATACTTAATAAATCGCCAGAGAATTTC
>CALJJQ010000131.1 GCA_937973965.1 uncultured Calothrix sp.
GAACTCAAGGGTGGGGGTGAATGAAGGCGGTAGCCCTCACACACTGGATGACTACGCAGAGCATAGTCACCAGATAAATATGGGGTTTCTGGTTTTTGAATATAAAAAAAAGCACCTAATTCCTGACCTGCATCCCTAGGGGAAAATACTCTGGAAAAATAAATAAAATCCAATTGGTTTCCCATCAACGGGGCGATCGCGATATCATTGGATGGATATTGTCTCATTGTTCTCAGTATCACCATCACCATGACTGCTGCCTATTCTTCGTCTCAAACGGGTGCAAGTTCTGCCACTTCTTCGATTACTGACCACCGTGCGGTGGATGTAAGTAAACTTAGTCAGATGTATCAGCATTATGTGGAGGTGAAGGAACAATACCCCCATGCGGTGCTGTTTTATCGGGTGGGTGATTTTTTTGAGTGTTATTTTGAGGATGCGGTGACGCTAGCTCAAGAATTGGAATTGGTGTTAACTAGCAAACAAGCTGGGGAACAGGGTCGGGTGGCAATGTCGGGGGTTCCCCACCACGCTTGGGAACGTCACGCGACGGATTTGGTACAAAAAGGTTTTGCGGTGGTAATTTGTGACCAGGTGGAGGATGCATCGGAAGCTGCGGGTCGCTTGGTACGTCGGGAGGTGACGCGAATTATTACACCGGGTACCTTATTGGAAGATGGGATGCTCAAAGCCAGTCGCAATAATTACTTGGCAGCTGTGGTAATTACGAGTGAACATTGGGGATTAGCCTATGCAGATATTTCCACGGGGGAATTTCTCACCTGTCAGGGTAGTAAGTTAGAGCATTTAACCCAGGAGTTGATGCGGTTACAACCAGCAGAGGTGTTGTTTCCTGTGAATGCACCGGATTTGCGAACCTTGCTGCGTCCGGGGGAGTCTTCACCCCATTTACCAGAATGTTTACCGAGAAGTTTTTGTTATTGTTTGCGATCGCAAATTCCCTTTTCCCAGGGAGAAGCTCGGAGTCGGTTGTTGGCAAAGTTTCGTCTCAAGTCTTTGGAGGGGTCGGGATGTGCTAATTTACCTTTGGCGGTGCGAGCTGCGGGTGGTTTGTTGGAATACCTGGAGGATACCCAAAAGAAGGGTTCTATCCCCCTGCAACCGTTGAAGACCTATACCCTGACGGATTTTTTAATTGTTGATAATCAAACCCGTCGCAACTTGGAAATTATGCAAACCGTCCGGGATGGAACCTACCACGGTTCTTTACTTTGGGCTTTAGACCGGACAAATACGGCTATGGGTGGTCGCGCTCTGCGACGCTGGTTGCTCCAACCTCTGTTAGATATTAAGGGAATTCGCGCTCGTCAAGATACCATTGCCGAATTAGTTGCCAATACGGGATTGAGACAGGATTTACGCAGCCTCTTGCGACAAATCTACGATTTAGAACGGTTAACGGGACGCGCAGGGTCGGGAACGGCAAATGCACGGGATTTATATGCCCTCGCAGAATCTTTAGGCAAACTACCCGATTTAGCCCAATTGGTGGCTGCTGCTAAATCCCCCTTTCTCAAGGCTTTACAACAGGTTCCCCCCGAATTAGAAGTATTAGGAGCCAAAATTCGCGCTCATATCGTTGAATCCCCCCCCATCCACATTAAAGAAGGGGGAATCATCCGTGAAGGAGTCAACCCGATTTTAGATGAACGTAAATCCTTGGTCAAAGAAGACCAGGAATGGGTTGCTAACCTCGAAGTCACAGAACGCGATCGCACTGGTATTCCCAATTTGAAGGTGGGTTTTAATAAAACCTTTGGTTACTATATCAGTCTCCCCCGCAGCAAAGCTGACCAAGCTCCTGACAACTACATCCGCAAACAAACCCTCACCAACGAAGAACGCTACATTACCCCCGAACTCAAGGAACGGGAAGCTCGTATCCTCAGCGCTCGTGATGATTTAAATAAACTGGAATATGAAATCTTTGTCGAACTGCGGGATGAGGTCGGCCATCATGCCGAAACAATTCGTAATGTCTCACGGGCAGTTGCTGCGGCTGATGTGCTGTGTGGATTTGCCGAACTCGCCGTGATGCAGGGTTACTGTCGTCCAGAAATGGTGGATGGACGGGAAATTCACATCGTCGATGGCAGACATCCAGTGGTGGAACAATCCCTCCCAGCCGGATTCTTTGTCCCCAATTCCACATATTTAGGGAGTAATATCGATAACGATGGACAACTGACCCTAGATTTTGCTCCGAACAACGGACACGGCGAACCCCAGATAAATCCTGACCTGATTATCCTCACCGGTCCCAACGCCAGTGGTAAAAGCTGCTACCTGCGGCAAGTCGGATTAATTCAACTCATGGCCCAAATCGGTAGCTTCGTTCCCGCCACATCAGCAAGATTAGGAATTTGCGATCGCATTTTCACCCGTGTCGGTGCAGTTGATGATTTAGCCACTGGACAATCCACCTTTATGGTAGAAATGAATGAAACCGCAAATATACTTAACCATGCCACCAATAGATCCTTAATTTTACTGGATGAAATTGGCCGGGGAACAGCAACTTTTGACGGACTTTCCATCGCTTGGGCAGTAGCAGAACACCTGGCAATGGAAATCAAAGGGCGGACAATTTTTGCCACCCACTACCACGAATTAAACGAATTAGCCGGAATTATACCCAATGTTGCTAATTACCAAGTCACAGTCAAGGAACTACCCGACCAAATTATCTTTTTACACCAAGTCCAACCCGGAGGTGCGCAAAAATCCTACGGCATCGAAGCGGGAAGACTAGCAGGTTTACCCCCCAGAGTCATCCAACGCGCCAAACAGGTGATGTCACAAATCGAACAACACAGTAAAATCGCCGTCGGGTTACAAAATTTGGAATAGGTTCAGAAATCGGGTTTCTCCAATAAACCCGATTTCTATAGAGACGTAATATATTGCGTCTCTACAATTTCAAATTCAAATTATTCAAATTGGTATTACTTGCCAAACTCCTCTTGCAACAACTCATCGTGATTATCAGCAATCGTTGCCACAATGGTTATTAAACGAGAAACATCCCCAGCAGAAATATCCGTTAAAGTCCGTTTTCCTAACACCACCACCTGATTATCAATAATCCCAAATCGAGCTTCCAGGGTGGTTGAACAATTCATGGACAATAGCTTACGCATCAAACCCAACTCATCGCTCACTGGTAACTTTAACACCGTAGACCAAACCGTTAAAGTATCCTCATCCGTAGTTCCAGTCAACTGGACAAAAACTTCCACGGTTCCGTACTTAAACTTCCACAGATAACCACCCCCTTCCGGATGGCTCACCATTGCACTATCATCCTGTTCCAGGGAATCAATCACATTTTCAATGACTTCCACATGATTGATACCGCTATTTTCGATGCCAAATTGCTCTAAATCAGCTTGGTAGCTTGCCATACCAGTATGCTCCTCCATCTAACTAAATACTTACCGTTCCTATCCCCTATAGTTATAGCGCAGTCATTGAATGAGGTAGTTAGATTGGACAGAAGATTTGAGAGGTAAAAGACAATCGATGGCAGTTCTGTCTCCACCATCCGTTATTTAGGGATGGGGAATTTCACAAAAAAACTTCCAAAATCATTAATTATTATTATGGTGTATTATTGTGGTGCGGGCATCCAGCCCGCTCATAATACACAAAAACGACCTTAGCAATAATTATTTTTCCAAAGTAAAATTATTAGGCACTCCATTATTCAAATTACCATTTTGTTGCAGTCTAAAAGCTTCTGCTTGCCGAGCGCGAAAGGCTGAAACCGCATCGGTAATGCTTTCTCCTGGTTGGAAGTTTTCGTTGAGATTCCCCAGGGTAGCATTATGTAGAAGTTGGAACATACTAAAGTTATTTTGTTCTACTCCCTGGGAAAAGGGGTCCTTTGGGTTAGGGGATTCGTAATTTTGGAGGTTGATTGATTGTTGTGCAAGGGTTGTCTGGGGTGTAGCAATAATTGCCACGCTCAAACCAGCACTCACAAGGGCAATTTTTGCGAATAGAGATGTTGGGATACGCATTGTTTTTGACTCCTCAAATTTTTATACCTGTTGTTTTGATTCTATTGTAGAGACGACCCGACGGGTCGTCTCTACATTTCGATCCATGTTTCAGGAAAGGGTACGACGTAGACGGGGTTGAATTACCAATAGGGCAATGAATGCAAATCCAAATAGGACGAGCAAAGCACTACCAAAGGTGACATCACCCCAAAAAGCGTGCATGACAACACTGTTTAATCCCCAAGTTTGATGGGTATAGAGGTAACGAATGGGTTCAATTGCGTAACTCAAAGGATTGAGGGTCGCAATTACTTGTAACCAGGTTGGCATAAATGCTAGCGGTGCGAGGGCTGTACTGGCAAAAAGTAAGGGCAGGTTTGTGACAAAAATAACAGCAATTAATTCAATATGTCCGGGTAGGGCAAAAGCTAAACCCAGACTCAAAGCTGTTACACCCAAAGCTAGTAAAAAAACAATTAGGGCGATCGCGCCTAATCCCACTACATCCGGTAAACCCGCACCAAGAAGGGCAGCAGCAGCAACAATTACCGCCGCTTGTAATAAACTCTGACTAATAATAAAAATTGCTGAGGCAAAAACAATCGAAAAACGGGATGCTAGGGGAGCCACTAACAAGCGATTCAAAAAGCCGAATTCCCGGTCAAACATGACTGGTAAACCCGCATTTAATGCTCCCCCAAAGGCAGTAAAAACGATTACCCCTGCACTGAGAAATTGCCCGTAGTTACTTGTTTCTCCGAAGATGCCTTTGGGTGCATTTTGGAACAAAGCTCCAAATAACACTAACCACATCACGGGTTGAACAATACCTGCGAGCAATGTAGAAGGACGACGTTGCAGTTGAATAAATAGACGACGGGTCAGCGCTAAGGTTTCTTGGACAATTTCGCTAACCCAACTGGAGGGAACATCAGCATAGAGTTGCGGTGATGCAACTTGCTCCCAATTAATTTCCGGTTTGCTACGAAGGACAGTCATTTTGATTTTGGGTTTTGGATTTTGGATTGGGAATTTAGAAGATGGAATAATTAAGAATACTAAAATACTCAGATTAAGTAAGTCGGTGAGAAAAACCGTACTAAGTCAAGAAAAGTAGAGCTTTCGTATTTGGCTTGTAGTTGCGCTTGAGCGCGAACAAGCGATAATTTTATTTACACCGACTTACTGATTAAATTTCCAGGGTTGCTGATTTGATGTCTGAAATTGATTTGTTGGATATGTAAAACTCTTATAGAGAGGCGATGTAGCCTCTTTCAGAGGAGCTGAACGCTAACGCGTCTCTACAATTTTTGTGCATATCTGGATTCAGCAACGCCAAATTTCCTCTCCCCCTGCTACTTCATACTGGCTTTTTTCTCAGCTTTGATGTCTCTGCTGCTGACTGCGGCTAGTTCGGCATCTAGGAGGGTGCGTCCAGTGGCTGCGAGGTAAACATCATCTAGGCTAGGACGGGATTGGGCAATACCGAACATGGGTAATCCGGCCATGTTTAAAGCATTTTGGATGGTGGCGATCGCATTATTTTCATTCGCGACCACTAAATTTAAGGAATTACCTTGAGCATTGTTAATAATTACTTCTTTGACAAAAGGTAATTTTTCGAGTAATTCTTTTGCCTGTGCGGCTTCTGGGTCAGGTGAGAATTCCCGAATCCGCAAAGTAATGCGATCGCCTCCCACCTGGTCTTTGAGTTGGGAAGGGGTTCCCTGGGCAATCACTACCCCTCGGTCGATAATGGCAACCCGATCCGCTAATGCGTCTATTTCTTCCAAATAGTGGCTAGTAATGACGACGGTGGTTCCAGCTTCGCGCAATTTACGTAAAAACTCCCAGACAATAAATCTGCTTTCGATATCTAAACCAACCGTAGGTTCGTCTAAAACTAACACGTCGGGTGCATGTAATAATCCAGCTGCTAAATCTAAGCGTTTGCGTAAACCTCCGGAATAGGTTCCGGTTTTTTGGTCTGCGTACTCTTGTAAATCAAGTAAATCTAAAACTGTATTAATCCGCGCTTTGGTGACAGATGGGGGTAAATGATACAAAGCTGCTTGAAGTTGCAGCAATTCTCGACCTGTCAAAATTTTATCTAGGGCAACCTCCTGGGCTACGTAACCCAAGCGTTTACGAGCTGCACGGGGGTTTTCTAGCACCGAAACGCCGGAAACCTCTATTTTTCCAGCATCAGGGGTAGTCAGTGTACACAACGCTCGCAGGGTAGTTGTTTTTCCCGCACCGTTTGGACCAAGCAAACCAAAAATTTCCCCTGGTTCTACTTGAAACGAAACGTCTTTTACGGCTTCAACCGCCCCATAGCGCTTTTTTAGATTCTGGATCGAAACTGCGGGAGCCATTGATCAGATTCCTAACTATACAAATCTCAACACTCTTAATCCTATCTTAGCGATGATACTGCGATTGGAGTTGCCTGATTTGATCAATCCCTAAATCCGATACAATAATCATAATTCCGGATTTCTCACAAACTCCTCAAACTTTCAGTCAGTCGGGAGTGGGGAGTAGGGAGTAGCAGGAAAATCAGCCCACTACTCAAGGCTTATCACTCCCTTGTGAGGAATGCAGGATAATCAGCAGCTTTCGACCTTAAGAGCTTTCGACCTTAAGCGGGTTTGTGGAGGGAGGATTTTGATGAAAGTAGCCATTACTGGTGCAACTGGCTTTGTGGGCAGCAATTTAGTAAAACGTTTATATGACCAGGGAACCCAAGTATTTGTATTAACTCGCAATGCTGTCAAGGCAGAAAAGGTTTTTCCCGCTTCTGCATTCCCTAATTTAGAAATTTTTGCTGCTCCATCCGCGAATCAGGCTGAATGGGGAAGGGTTTTGAGTCAATGTGATGGGGTGGTAAACTTGGCTGGGGAACCGATTGGGGAAGGACGTTGGACTCCAGCTCGTAAGCAGGAAATTCTTAATAGTCGCAAACTGACAACGGCAAACTTAGTGAGTGCGATCGCCCAAGCAAACCCGAAACCACAAGTCCTAGTAAATGCGTCAGCTATCGGTTTTTATGGTACCAGCGAAACTGCCTCTTTTGACGAAACTAGTGCCAGTGGCAACGATTTTTTGGCAGAGGTTTGTCGAGCTTGGGAAGCAGAAGCTGAAAAGGTGAAAGATGCTGGAGTCAGACTGGTGATTCTCCGTCTGGGAATCGTTTTAGGGGATGGAGGTGCTTTAGCAAAAATGGTGACTCCCTTTAAATTATTTGCTGGTGGTCCTATCGGTAGTGGGAAACAGTGGTTTTCTTGGATTCACATTGATGATGTGGTCAGCTTAATTATTCAAGCCCTCAATGATAGTCAGATGACAGGAGTATATAATGCCACTGCTCCCCAACCTGTACGGATGCATGAATTATGTCAAAATCTGGGTAAAGTGCTTCATCGCCCCTCCTGGCTTCCCGTTCCCTCCTTGGCCATTGAAGCCCTATTAGGTGATGGGGCAATAGTAGTGTTAGAAGGGCAACAGGTCTTACCGAAACGTACCCAGGAATCCGGGTTTAATTTCAAGTTTGAAAATATTCAACCAGCCCTAAAGGATATTTTCGGGTAATTAATTATTCTCCGATACCCTTTCTTCTGCATTCCCAATCGGAGTAGAGACGACCTGATGGTTCGTTTCCGCTTTCGGAGCAAATTTCCGATTTAACCAACTTAATCCACCGGAAACCAGCGCACCAGCCATCAAAATACCAATAGCTGGGTTAAATACAGGTTGCCAAAGTTGATGCCATAAATCAAAGCCGAGATTTATCCCTGAAGCTTTGCCGATAGCTGCGATCGCAAACCAAGCAAACCCCAAAAATACCAGAAAAACATCGGCTACTAAAATCAAGTTTAGGAGGTTTAAAAATTTTTCTTTCATAACACAGGAGACAGAATACAGGAGACAAGATACAGGAGCAGGGTAGAGATAGGATATGAATACATCTCTAATTAGGGCTTACTGAAAAATAGTGAAGACGCGATATATCGCGTCTGTATATCCTGTCAGCTTTGGATGGTATTTTATTCGCAAAAAGTGCTTTCCAAATAGGCATACAGAGCGAAAAAACCTTGTATCAGTAATTTTTAGGAGCCAATAAAAAGTGGAATGTTTGGGTTAAAACTATTTCCCTACTCCCTACCCTCACGCTTCAGACTTTGTACGCAGACCCTAATTATTTTTTAGTCAGATGAATCATTCCCTTTTCCCTTCCACACCCCAACTCCCTATTCCCCACTCCCGATTTTCATTAAGATTCAAATAACCAAGCTTTAATTTTGGCCAAACTTTTCCAATCCGGTTTGCGGGTTAAACCATCCTCGATACTGCTTTTAATTTCCTCCAACCATTCTTCGTTGACGAAAATTAATTGTTGAGCAAAATCGACGTGTTCCCGTACACCCTTTTGATTGGTATCAAGCATTGCCGCAGCTAGGTTAATGCGAGCTTGGGGGTCTTGAGGATTTAGTTTAACAGCTTTTTGAGCCGCCTTCACAGCGAGATTACTCTTATTTTCCAGCATGTACAACCAAGCCAAACAAGTCCACGCAGCACTACTTTTAGGAGCGCGATCGCAAATTTCTTTAAATACAGGAATTAGTTCAGCAATTGGTTCTCCAGCTTTATAACGTTCTAACCCTGAGTCAAATAGAGCTTCTACAGTTTCAGTCATGGAATTTTCAGTTTTCAGATTTTGGATTGCATGTTCATCTTTTGATAAATCTTAAACTAACAATCCAAAATCTCAAATCCCACCAAAATTTATGGGGGAATCTTAATTAAACTCCGAAGGATTTACCACAACCACAGGTTTGATTGGCATTGGGGTTAGTAAATTGGAAACCACCACCAATCATGGCATCGCTATAATCTAGGAGTAACCCATAAAGATACAACAAACTCTTGGGGTCACAAACAATCTGGAAGCCATCGTAATCAAACACTTCGTCTTGAGGTTGGATTTGACTGGGGTCTTGGAAATCCATTGTATAGGACATCCCGGAACATCCTCCTTGTCGTACTCCTACCCGTAAACACAAGTCTTTCCCTTGTTTTTCCCGCAATAATTTCACCTGCTGCAATGCAGATTCGGTCAGTTGGATGCCTTTTTGTGGTGACTGTGTTGCTTGTGTCATTGACTTTTTAGCTCCTTACATTGGGTCTTACTGGTTTTCTTCTTTTTGAGATGCTTCCAGACAACGCTGGGGATTTGATAATTTGTTTAGATTTTTGTATCTATTCTAGCGAGATTGCTGTTCCAGGATGGCAAATTAGAAGTAGCTATCCCCATCTCCTTTCTCCTGTATTCTCTAAAATTCCCAAAATAATCGATAGTTTTGATTTTAGTTAGAGATTTACGGATACACTGGTTTTTCTAGGGATTTTGATCCCAGTCACAGGCGATCGCGGAAGCCAACTCGCTTGTTTTCCCTAGAGTGTACCCTTACATATACAATTACAGATTATTTCCTTCCCCACGACCAATACCAGAAATTGACCACTGCTTGTTTTGATAAATAATGTAGTTTTATGACAAGTTTTAATCGCTCTACCAGTCGTCGGCTGCAAAAATTGGCCCAAGTTCCTTCCATCTGGGAGGGCGATCGCCGTCCATTGTCATCCCATTCTTTTACCCCAGAGGAAGGTCAAGGTGAATGCATTCTCTGGGTGGACGCTTCCCAAGGCATTGTTCGGGGAATGGATGTTGTTGCACCCGATACCGGACCAGAAGCCATTGTCCGCACTTTGATGCGAGCAATGGAAAATCCCCACAGTCCAGCTAAACCCGCTCGTCCGCAACGCATTGTTGTTTGCGATCGCGAAATCCAGTTTTATCTCCGGGGTGTCCTCCAAGATTTGGATATCGCCATTGATTATGCTCCCGAATTACCCTTGATCGATGAACTATTCCGAGGCTTTGCCGAAATTATCGATAATCAAGTTCCCGAACTTCCCCCCCAATATGCGCAACATCTTTACCAAAAAGCCCATGATATCTGGGAAACCGCTCCCTGGGAAGTTCTGGAAGAGCAACAAATTCTCTCCATCGAAATTAATCGCTGGGATATCGGTACTCTCTATGTTTCTGTGATGGGAATGCTGGGGATGGAGTATGGAGTTTTACTCTACCGCTCCGTCGAATCCCTGAGGGCTTTCCGCGCTAATGTCCTCAGAAATGATGAGATTGACCACAACCTAGAGGAAGCTTTCCTGAAACAAGATTGCCTATTCCTCACCTTTGAGCGCGATACGGATGAGGAGGAGGAAGACTTTGACGAATTTTCTGATTTTGATGATAATTCGGATGGGGAACTAGAAGCTAGCTTTGGCAATATCCATCCCCTGGAAGGTTTACGTTCAGTTATTTACGATGAAGAAGCCCTAGTGGTTTATGTGGCTTTGGAAAGTATCTGTCGGTTTCTACATGATTACCGTCGCCAATTATACGAAGAAGATTTTCCCGCCATTCAACGCCGCTATCGTATTCATTTACCAGAAACTACCGATAATAGCAACAATTTACCTAAATCAATTCAAGTTAATGTTGCCACCATGCCAGATTTAGCCCAGGAATTGCTAGAAATGGCAGATTCATTCCTCGATGATCAAGAGGATGGGGAGGAAATGTTTAACAGTTCCCTGTTTCGTTCCCTCCGTGATGACTTAATTCCCAAGGACTCTTTTTTGAGTCTGGGTGTCTTATCCTGGGATATGTTGAAATATTTGCGGACTGAGGTAAAATCCCAACATCTGGAAGTAATCAATCAAAGGGGTGACGGATTACCTGTAGTGTTAATTCAAACTTCCCGACCTAAAGCAAAACAAATCATCGAAAAAATTAAACAAGCTGGAGGACTCAAAGCCATCTGTTTTAATCCCGGTGCTGACCCCTTTGGAGGAGAACACTACGATTTAGGTCTATTACAAACCCACAATGGTGATTTATTCCTATTTGGTGAATTTGATGATGATGATCCCACCCACATGGAAGCTCGTCGCAACTGGAATAAACGCTGCAAACACACCCAAGGCTATTGTGGATTAATTATCGCCAAAGGATTAACCGGTGCATCCGGTGGAAAACCCCAATTACGGGATATGATGGCATTGTTTGAAGCGCGATCGCTCTCCCCTCAAGAACTGGGTATCGGTACTCTCCAGCTAATGCCACAGATTGATTTTGAGTAAGTAAGTCGGCGAGAAAAAAAAACTCTCTGTTTGCGGGATTTTTCTGATATTTCCTGTTTAGCAGTATAAAAAAATATTACCGACCCCAAAAATCCGTAGATTCAACAAACACCAGAATATTTACTGGTGTTATTATTTGATTCTGACTACAAAACATTACTTAATCAAACCCGTCTATACTTCCACAGTAATATATTTCCCTTTTGCCCTGTTAACAGTTAACCCTTAACTACTCGTTGATTGCCGTCAAAGTATAGTTCTTACACATATCGAGTTAGTCTAAACCTGATGCCTTACCAATAAATACGTAAATAATCCTATTTAGAGTAATAAATTACTCCTGTCTAGCTCCAGATTAGGTAATTCCCCACTAGAAACTTCTGCCATTCAGGCAAAATTTTTCCAAGTATTTGGATTATTATTGGATTTTGCACAAATAACTAAGGAGTTAAGAGCAAACTTATCTCCGGTTTTGAACATCATTGACAATTCTTTACATCATGACCTTTCCCTGTGCCGACTTATTTGAAAATAGCGAGTAGCCTACATCATGATGATTACACCAGAACCAATCAATGAAATTGGTTTTTCCCTTGCTACCTACTTCCTACTCCCTACCCACTCTATTTACCAGCGAGGTTCCGAGATAATTATCCCTATATTTATGAATTGTTTACATAGTGTTCAGAAAAAAATAGCTGAATAATTACACTAAATCTAGTTAAAGATTGGTTGAAGAATCAGAGATTAAAAAGCAAAAGATATACAATAAGAACATCCGTTTATGGAGATGATCCCAGCAAAATCAAATCAAAATGATACAGAACCATAGATGAGGGTGAAAATAGTGGTGAGAAGATAATGAATGTAAATAATGTAAATATAGACCATCAAACTAGATTAGAATCACTCGCTTGGGAATGGGCCAAGAAATATCTACAAAATCTTGGTAAAGATGACCCAGAAAATACTGGTGACTATACTCAAAATCTCCAAGACATAGTTTCCCAAGTTGGACGGGAACAAACTGCTCAAAAAATCATGAAAGAACTACGTTCCAGCAGTTTACAAGCTTGGCATCAAGTAGAAGCCTTATTATCACCAGAAATCAGTCGTCACCAAATCGATACTATCTACATTGATCCTTGGCAAATTAGTGGCGATGCTTACTCTATATATGAAAAAACCTTAGAAGTATATATCCAACAAGCACCATTACGACAACTGACCACTATTATTCAACTTGCCAAAGTCGGAGAACCACTTCACCAAAAGGTGATGGATATTTATACAGAACAAGTTGCACCCAGTCAGTTAGCAACAAAAATTGGTGCTAGTGTCGGTGCATTACGCCGCAAGTATACTCAAAACGACCCCCGCGTCATTGGGTTTGTGAGTATGCAATTTCATTATACAAGTAAAATCCTACTACAAAAATTGTCACCGTTAGAGGGTTCGATTCTGAGTGCCTATTTTCAAGCGATTGATGACCACCTTTATATGCCCTTGCAACGTGTATATGAAGCTGCTGCTAAGTATGATTTTAATTCCCACCCTTTAACTGTAGTCAAACAATTATTACCCCATAGTACTCGCATCGCCAAAAATATTAGCCAGCGCATTACTGAACTTTATCCACATTATCGTTCACGTAATGGTTTATTAAGTAGTGCCGAAATACAAGTATCTAGCATTCGTGATGTGGAAATGTTCCAAGTTTATTTATGGTTATCGGTTCTCGAACAGAATGTATCCGCTATCCAGCAAGAACTTTTCCCTCTTTGTATCATGCTTTATCCTACTTTAAATGTGCAGTGGGAACTAATTCGTCAAATGCTCCATTTATTAGTCAAGGAAATTAATTATTATCTCAATCCTCAACAAATGGAAATAACTATGCCATACTATCATTTTTTATGGGCTTTATTTTCACCCAATGTTTTTGAAAAGATAGAGTTTAATTCAAATATTAGTCAATTAACCAATATTGATTTTCGAGAATATTCATCAATTTAGTCAAAAATTTAAACTATCTTCTTCATTTAATTATTTATTTTAAAATTTAATTATTTGGTGTGCAAATCATTAAAAGTGTGCAGTTTTTTTCCTGTCACAAATCAAAGTATTTTCGGATATTTATTGTATTTAATAATAACTATATATCGATGGATAATATCAGCTTAATAGAGGCTTTTCTGATTGATTAATCATGTAGATATACGATATTTTGCTCCCACAAACATTACGAGGATATCGAAATAAATTAGATACACACAAAAATGACTAATAAAAAATGGGCAGTTAAAAGAATAACAGTAAATTTAGCAGCACAGGAGGCGGAAAAACTGGAACTGTATTGTCAACAAACAGGTAGACCCGCGACGGATGTAATTCGTGAATTAATTCGGGGATTACCAATAGTTGAAGACAGTGGAAAGATAAGTTAGAAAGACATAACTGGATATCTTTTTGTCAGAGGACAATTTCCCTTGGTGGGTGATTTTTGAGGGAAATCGCTGCTACTAGTAGATTGGTCGTATTATCTAGTAGATATTCCCAGGAGTCTGGCAAACTAAAAATGCGGGGTTAGTAGTAAATCTAGCCCCAAAAAAGCTTTATTCTTGACCCATCAAAATTCACGTACTGGAGTATTGGTCTGTCCCATAGCTCTAGTGTAGAAAAAGCTTGATTAGAAGGTACGATCTGTGCTACTACGTGCCTTTCTTTACTCATCAAAATTAATGTGGTCGAGTAGTAGTACAACATAGTGGAAATAACGCCATAACATAGTGGAAATAACGCCATAACTTGAAATAGCTAAAAATGTTCAAAAGTAGGTTTTATTTCCTTGACATTTTTACTTTTGGCTTGAGGTACTAATTGTTTTCAGGAGATGACCAGAAAGCGGCTTTGATGGTCTAGAATGGAAATGTTAGGATTGGGCGTGAGTTTGTCTGGACAAAAAATAACTGCTCCCATGCTCCCGTAGAAATGTCAAGTGAATGTCTGGCTTTGTCTAAAACTTTTGTATAGCAGGCAGCATATATACTATGTCAGAGTGGTTAGAACATACGGTTCAGATAGAAGTGGAAGTACCGATAGATTTGGTGTGGGGTTTATGGTCAGATTTAGAACAGATGCCACGCTGGATGAAATGGATTGAATCGGTGAAAATTCCACCCGAACAGCCAGACATTTCGATTTGGAAATTGGCTAGCGGTGGCTTTGAATTTTCTTGGCGATCGCGCATCCTCAAACAGATACCTAATCAAATTATTGAGTGGGAATCGGTGGATGGATTACCCAATCGTGGTGCGATCCGCTTTTATGACCGCAAAACCAGTAGTATTGTGAAAATGACAGTAGCCTATGGGGTTCCGGGAATTCTTGCAATTATGGATAACCTATTTTTAGGACGGATTGTGGAATCAACGTTAATGGCTGATTTAGAACGGTTTCGTGTTTACGCCCTAAATGCCAAAAATCAAGCTTAGATGAACTACCCTACCTTGCTTCGCGTTTATGTAGGGACTTTCGCGTTCCGTTAACTTTTGCTACTTTATGATTGACGGCACATAGGTAAACAGGTTTGATATTTTTCATCAGGGAATATCAACTGAATGGTATTATGTGGCGTTTACGGATTTGTATTTGCTCTTGCCTTTGCCTTGTCTTCCTATTATTGGGATTCTCCCTACCGGGTGCAGTTGCCAAAAATACCACCCCTCCAGCGATTGAGAAGTATTTACAGACGGGTCAACTAGCAGCAGGGGAAGCAGCAATGTTAGCGCAGTTGCAGAAGCATCCCCAGGACGACCAAGCGAGGTTTAGTTTGGGTGTGGTGCAGTTAGCAAAAGCTGTGGAAAGGGTAATGCAATCTTTGTATCGTTATGGGGTACGTTCCAATGCCTTAACGGGTTTTTTACCCATATTACGATTACCAACACCAAATAATCCCAATCCCCAGGTGATTACCTATGAAAATACACGGCAGATTTTACAGGGGTTCATTGATGATTTAGGGAAGGTGGAAGCGACCCTAGCACCGATGCAGGACAAAAATGTCAAATTACCTTTACGCTTTGGTCTGATTCGTTTGGATATCAATGGTGATGGTAAGGTGGAAGAAAGTGAATCCCTGTGGAAAATTTTTGCCACCATTAACCGAATTAATATCACCCCAACTCAAGCCAGTCAATTTGCGATCGCCTTTGATGCTGGGGATGCGGTATGGTTGAGGGGGTATTGTCATTTGTTGTCGGCAATTGGCGAATTTGGATTAGCCCACGATGGTAGGGAGTTTTTTAATTCCCTAGCCCATATTTTATTTACTAAACCCGACACACCCTATAAATTTCTAGTTAATGCACCTACAAGTACCAATTCCTTTGGAGGGATTGAATTTGTCGATATCATCGCCTTTTTCCACCTACTACGCTTCCCCGTCCAAGAACCAGCAAGGATGACCAAGGCGTTGCAACATTTGCAAACAACCACCAAATTAAGCCGTCAATCCTGGCAATTAATTATGGCAGAAACAGATAATGACCGCGAGTGGTTGCCAAATCCGAAGCAAACAGGTGTCATTCCCAATGTTCGCGTCACCTCACAAACGGTAAAAACTTGGTTAGCCTTTTTGGATGAAACTGATAGTATTCTCACAGGAAAAGTTTTAATTCCCTTTTGGCGAATTCGAGAAGTGAGGGGTGTAAATATTAACAAAGCATTTACCCAACCAGCAACTCTGGATGTGATTGCCTGGTTACAGGGAACAGGTGCAGCACCCTATTTGCAAGTAGGAAAAATGACCAATACCAGATTTTGGCAACAGTTGCAGGAAACCTTTGGTGGTCAGTTTTTTGGGTTTGCTGTCTGGTTTAATTAATTATTTATATTTTTGGGTGAAAACCACAATTCTTTGATGTAGAGATATAGCAATGCTAAGTCTCGACGTTAAATTTCCAATCCGTATTTTTATTCAGCAACACCGATTTCATGAATCACTATGTCTATGATAATTTACGTATTTACTATAATATTTTGGACATCAAAGAGATAAAATCAGAGAGTCCTAGAGGACTGAGACTGTTTTCATCCCTTGCCTAAAGGCGAAGGGTTTTCAACGAGTATTTTGATAAATACTTATACAACTATGGCAATATCTGACAGAGAAAAAGCCTAGTACCCTTTGAACGCTTCTGACTCCATCCCAACCCAACTATGATACCTCTCAACAACCAAGTTTACTCGGTGATTTGGCATAATGACGCAGTTTCCCTGATTGACCAAACCCGTTTACCCCACGAATATGCCCTCGTCGAAATTCACCGCAGTGAAGACATGGCTAGAGCCATTAAAACCATGATAGTCAGGGGAGCGCCAGCAATTGGTATCGCCGCAGCCTACGGGATTTATCTCGGTGCAAGGGAAATTAATACTAGCGATCGCGAATTATTTTTAGAACGTTTGGAAGCAGTGGCTGCAATGTTAAAAGCTACTCGTCCCACGGCTGTCAACTTGTTTTGGGCAATTTCTCGAATAATGAAAGTTGCCTATGAAACATTAGGGTCAGTAGAAGATATTCGTCAAGCTCTCTTTAAAACTGCCCAAGATTTACAAATAGAGGATTTACAAACCTGTCAGGCAATCGGTGATAATGGGTTAAAAGTGTTACCAAGTAATCCAGAAAAATTAACATTATTAACCCACTGTAACGCTGGAGCCTTAGCCACCGCAGGTTATGGTACAGCTTTGGGTGTAGTGCGGTCTGCATGGCGAGAAGGACGTTTAAATCGCCTATTTGCCGATGAAACCCGTCCCCGCTTACAAGGTGCAAAATTGACCGCTTGGGAATGTGTACAGGAGGGAATACCTGTGACTGTGATTACTGATAATATGGCAGCCCATTGTATGCAGCAAGGGTTAATCGATGCGGTGGTAGTTGGTGCAGACCGGATTGCAGCGAATGGCGATGCTGCCAATAAGATCGGAACCTATAGTTTAGCAATTGTCGCCCAAGCCCATCATATACCCTTTTATGTGGCTGCACCTATTTCCACCATAGATTTTGACTTGACCGATGGCAGTCAAATTCCCATCGAAGAACGAGACCCAACGGAAATTTATCAAGTGGGAACAACTCAATTAACTCCTAATGGGGTAGACTATTATAATCCCGCCTTTGATGTCACAAACGCCAATTTAATTACAGGAATTATTACCGAGCGTGGTGTATTTTCTCCTAGTGAGTTAACTACTCTTAAGGAAGCACAAACTGTTTGAAGTTAGGGAGAAGTGAGCAGTAAGTAGGAAGTGGAGAGTAACCTACATGTATTGCTTACCTCCCAACTAGAATATATTATCAGTCCTAATATACCAATGCTTTGAGCCATCATCGAAAAGTGTGCTGCTTAAGCGCTGAAATCTTGCGGTATTGCTGAATGTCAGGTGAATTGGACGGATTGAAAAAGCGAAAATCCTTGTGAATCAATGATTTTGTCAGTTAAAGTTGAAAGTAATCCCACTAGTTGAGAACAAAGTCAACAACTGGCTGATTTGCGGTTTACTGAATTTTATTCTCAAGATACTAGAAGGTTTTTAAAAACTTTTATTACCCACAAATAATGCTGGACAAGATTTTCAGGTTGTAAGGTTTATCGTCGCTAGCTCTCTTTGGCGGAGTACTCGCTTTGACTATGAATGGATGAATGATGCGATCGCCTGAATGCACCCCATCTAAATTAAACGATCGCCTATGGCATAGCTATGCTTATCCCCCACTCTTCCTCTTATCCCCTCTCCTACTCCTCATTTTCAAGCTAGACTTTTAAATAAGTAAAAATCAACCATCAAATCCGAAGCAAGAGAAGAGGTATAACACGATGGAATTAACCACAGAGAACGTAGAAAAAGTTTTAAATGAAATGCGTCCCTACCTGATGTCCGATGGTGGTAACGTTGAATTGGTAGAATTGGATGGACCGATCGTTAAATTGCGCTTACAAGGTGCTTGTGGCTCTTGTCCCAGTTCCCAGATGACTTTGCGCATGGGAATTGAACGCCGTTTGCGGGAAATGATTCCCGAAATTGCGGAAGTGGAACAGGTCGCTTAGGGAAGAGAACTATACTTTATCCGCATTTCTCACAAAACCCTAAAACTCACAGGAAGTAGGGAGTTGTGAGAAGAGAAATTCAGGTTTACATGGCAGTAAACTAAGCTTTGACTTAGGCAAGTAGTTAACTGTTAATTGTCAACCGTCAACAAGCCAAAAAGGAAATGTATCACCGTGGGAAGTATCACAAAATGCCAAAATTGCCTTGGATTGGGTTACATGGCTAACCCCTCACGGTGAAAATTATCCTTTGTTTCGCGAAGTCGGGTTTCTGGAATCTGGTTTTCAGCCTTGCTTCAAAACGCGAACAGTTGATTCAACTGCTCGCTTCCTCCTTGTGATTGGCTGAAGTGGAGAGAAACCCGACTATTGAAACTTCCCATTGATTGCATTAAAAAAGTCTCGAAAGCAAATCTAGAACCTATACTAGGTCGTAAAATGATGATTTCGTTGCTCAGGTTCCAAATTTATCCAGCGATCGCATAACAAGCTTTACAAAGGTTTTGATACTCCAGATTATCAACAAGCGCACTTGTTTGGGGAAAAAAGACTTGAATCCCTTGTAGAAATTGCATTACGCTTTATATTCCGCGAACCCTAAATATATTTGGAAAACTTTTGAAGAACAGAGAAATGAAGATGGGTATTTGCCAACAAACCAGTTGATGACGGGAGATGGTAGTTTAAATATATGTAGTTGATAGTCCTACCAATCCACAACCTCCACCGCACACCAGTTTATTTTTTACGTTATGTCCTATCCCCTCTACGTCGCATTTATTTGGCATCAACACCAACCTTTGTATCGAGTTCCTGAAAATGGCAGTTCGTCATCAAGTTTCCAAAAGTATTTGTTGCCGTGGGTGAGGTTGCACGGTACCAAGGATTATTTAGACTTAATTTTATTACTGGAACAATACCCAAAGTTACATCAAACGGTAAATTTGGTTCCTTCCTTAATCTTACAATTAGAAGATTATGTTGCAGGAACAGCCTTTGACCCCTATTTACAAGTAAGTTTAACGCCGACAGAAAATTTAAGCACCATTCAAAAAGAGTTTGTCATCAACAACTTTTTTGATGCCAATCACCACACCTTGATTGACCCCCATCCCCGTTATGCCGAGTTGTACACCCAAAGGCAAGAAAAAGGAACAGCCTGGTGTTTAGAAAATTGGCAATTGCATGATTTTGGAGATTTACAAGCTTGGCATAATTTAGCTTGGATTGATCCGTTGTTTTGGGATGATCCGGAAATTGCCGCTTGGTTGCAAAAAGGGAAGAATTTTAGTTTAAGCGATCGCCAACGTATCTACTCGAAACAAAAGGAAATTTTAGCCAGAATTATCCCCCAACACCGGAAAATGCAAGATAGCGGTCAGTTGGAGGTGACAACTACACCCTACACCCATCCAATTTTACCTTTATTGGCGGATACGAATGCAGGACGGGTTGCTGTCCCAAATATGAATTTACCGGAGTCCCGCTTCCAGTGGTCAGAGGATATTCCCCGTCATCTACGTAAAGCGAAGGAAATATATATAGATCGATTTGGCTGTCTACCCCGCGGTCTATGGCCTTCCGAACAATCCGTCAGTCCGGAAATCATACCCTATATTTGTGATGCCGGATTTAAATGGATTTGCTCCGATGAAGCCGTATTGGGCTGGTCACTGCAACACTTTTTCCACCGGGATGGAGCAGGGAATTTACTAGAACCAGAATTATTGTATCGTCCCTATCATCTACAAACAGATCAGGGAGAATTAGCCATCGTTTTCCGTGACCACCGTCTCTCGGATTTAATCGGTTTTACCTACAGTGCCATGACTCCCAAACAAGCAGTACGGGACTTGGTGGGACACCTCCAATCTATCCACCGAATGCATCGACAAAGACAACCAGAGCAACCGTGGTTAGTGACGATTGCCTTGGATGGGGAAAATTGTTGGGAATTTTATGAGCAAGATGGCAAGCCTTTCCTGGAACAACTTTATCAAACCCTGACCCAGGAACCCCATATACAACTAGTTACGGTTTCCGAATTTTTAGATAAATACCCCGTAACAGCTACTATTCCCACAAACCAACTTCATAGTGGTTCCTGGGTGGATGGTAGTTTCACCACTTGGATTGGCGACCCGGTAAAAAATCGTGCTTGGGATTACCTCGCCAGAGCACGTCAAGTTTTAGCTAATCACCCCGAAGCCACGGAAGAGAACAATCCCGCAGCTTGGGAAGCTTTGTATGCGGCTGAAGGTTCCGATTGGTTTTGGTGGTTTGGGGAAGGTCACTCCTCTAACCATGATGCCATCTTTGACCAACTCTTTCGGGAACATCTCATCGGGTTATACCAAGCTTTAAATGAACCAGTTCCCCCCTATTTACACTATCCCCTGGAAAGCCATGAAACCGGGGGAGACCGTCTACCCCAAAGTTTTATCCATCCAGTCATTGATGGTAAAGGAGATGAACAGGATTGGGATAAAGCCGGTAGAATCGCCGTTGGTGGTGCTAGGGGAACTATGCATAATAATAGTTTGGTGCAAAAAATTTGGTACGGTTACGACCACTTGAATTTTTATATTCGTGTCGATTTTAAAACCGGAGTTCAACCGGGCACAGATTTACCAGCAGAACTCCATCTCCTTTGGTTCTATCCAGGGCGAACCATGCATAACAGTCCC
The DNA here is from genome assembly GCA_937973965.1 of uncultured Calothrix sp. GTDB lineage: Bacteria > Cyanobacteriota > Cyanobacteriia > Cyanobacteriales > Nostocaceae > NIES-3974. Next base: position 21,037 of record CALJJQ010000131.1, read on the forward strand.
ATGCCCATCGCCGAAGTTCCCGACATCCCACCCTTGAATTACCTGTTCCACCATCACCTGGAAATTGATTTAATTAGCGAGTCAGCCCAATTTCAAGAAGCTAAAGAAAACTTTCAGTGGGAATTTCGCACAAGTCGGGCACAGGTCGCCTTCAATCGCTGCTTGGAAATTGCCGTACCCTGGACAGACTTGCAAGTCCCCCCCGATTATCAGCTCAATATGGTTTTAGTTTTAGCTGATGACGGTTGCTTCCACTCTTTTGTCCCAGAAAATAATTTTGTGGCGATCGCAGTACCGTAATTTTCAGATTACCCCTGTGATTGATTAGTTATTTTAATCTGGAAAATCCCAAAATACTGCATTTGCTCCATTTCGCGATTTTTATTGTCAATAAATCCAGATTAATCTCAATATTAATGATTTTATTGTCAATAAACTACGTAATTACAATCTTTTGAAGACTGATAATTGACATCTTGACAAATCCCAGATATCCTATAGTAAAATGCCGCCGGAGCTATGGATAGTAGTCACAACCTCATTTATTCAAAAGCCTTCTGACGGTAAGTGAGATTTGCTGTCCTAAGAGTCGAGTTTTTTAAGATAAATCTTGATGCAATCAAATAATCAGCTTCAAAACCTGACTTTTCGCCACGATTTGAAAGTAACCTCATTCAAAAGTTAATATATTGACTGATTTCAAATTTACTGATTTTATTCTCAACATACTAGTACCGCATGGCGTAAATACGCCTAGCCTATCCCTAGCTCCCATGCTTCGCCTGGGAGTCAAAGGGTGCAAGGCTCCGCCTTCATTCACTGGGTGACCATGCAGAGCACAGTTACCAGATATAAAGATAAATGGTCTGGATATTTTCGCCAACCTGTACTAGGGGGTTTTTAGAAACTTCTATTTCCTGCGAATAATACTGGACAAGAGTTTCAGGCTTTATAACTCATCGTAGTTCGCGCTTGCGGAAAACACGTCTCTATATCTTGTAAGCTTTTAAGGGTATTTTAGTCGCAAAAATGCTTTCCAAATAGGCGTATAGAAGTCCCTAACCCTAACGAAAAAACCGTTACAGCTAGCGCTGCGCTTCACGAACAGTAGACCCTAGATAGCTCTCTCCGTAGAAATACTCACGTTAAATTGGCAGAAAAATAGAACCCTTCCTGTCTCCTAACTTCTGTATTCTCTATCCTTTAACCCTGCTTCGACAACACATTCAGCCTTAACTACCAGCAATTGTTCAACCTGAAGGGAAGTACAACGCTGTAAATGTTGGAGAATAACAGGCTGTTGACCTTGCTGTGTCATGACTTGGAATTGGGTAGATATTTCCTTGGCTAAATCTTGCCACTGTTGCAGCCAGCGATTTTTGAGAATATATTCCCTACTGAAAGCATCTTGATCGATGACAAAATAATCCACGCCATATTTATCAATAAAACCTTTGACTTGGTGAATATCTGGACTGTATTGAGCGCGAATTAAATCCTTTCCCCTTGTTGTGATAATTCGGTCATAACCTACATGGTAGGGTACAGCATATTCCCAACCAATTAAAATTGAGCGTTTTGCAAATACTGGAATATTATCTGTGTTGGGGTTGATGGAAGCAATCAGAGTATCCTGGGGTTGTTTCTGCAAGAAAGCGTACATTGAACCGTAATTATCTCGCAGATAGACGGTACAGGTAAAGTTAGCTAAAAAAGAGGGGTAAATAATGAGAATCAAGACGAGTAAGGAGACAAATAGAGTCGAAAGTCTTTGTGGATAAATTTGATTTTTTTGATTCTGAATTATCCAAGCTAAAATTGACTCCATCATTGATACAATGAAAATCGATGCCGCAATTATGGCGACAAACTTGAGGGTATATCGACTATATCTTGCTGGAGCAAAAAGTTTATATAAAAATAGATGGGCTAGAAAGAACATACCCAATGATGAAAAGATAATTTGAGGCAAAATCTGGACATTTTGAGTGAGACATTGCCGAAGTTTAAATTGATGGGGATAGTAAAAGATTAAGGGTAAAAATAAACCGAAGAAATTAAAAGTATGTTCCAAAACATTGGGAATTAAACCACTATGTTGGTCAAAAAACCAAAACATCGCCAAATCATCCCGAAAAAATCTTATCCGACCCGTCTGCGCTAATCCCGGTGACAATCTTGCAGCTTCTCCAGATATGGTTGGGCCAAACTCTGAAGAAGTTAATGCATAGGGTAACATAATCACAAATGCTAATACCAATCCTCCCAGACTCAATATATAATCGTCTCGCTGTTTTACCAGACTAATTTTTCCTGATTGCCAGCGAAATAATCTCAGAATCAGAATTCCAGAAACGATAAATATAAAAGGAGGATAAAATAAACCTAAAAAAACAATGGAAATGAGACAGGGAACTAAATAACGACGGGATAAATAGTATAAAAAAGCAATGAAAAAAACAAAAATAAATGAGCGAGGTGTGGCAGAGACTAAATCATCCCGAAGGGAGAGATTTTGAGCATATAACAAGCTGCTAATAAATCCCGCTATGGGAACAGGAAATATTTCCATTGAGAGAAAGAACCAGTAAGAAATGCTGATGAATTTTAAGAAAATAGGCAGGATTTTGCTAAAGAGTAAAGGTTCAATTCCCAACTTGGCAAAAAATGCAAAAAAAGTTGTAAATCCCCAGGGTGTAACAGAAGCAAAATATTCCGCAATTACATCATTGGGTAAGATACCTGGCTCAATAAATTTTTGTAACCAAAACGTATATACCCTCGCATCATCTTGGACTACATAATTACCACTAAAGGCTTCCTGAAGTTCTAGGTAGCTATAAAATAAGCCAAAAATCAAACTTAAAATTAAACAGATACGTCGTTGGATTGTGAACGACCTGGAATTTGTATCCGTAATCAACCGATGTAACTGTTTGGCAATCATTATCAAGTAACAAAATTCACAAAGGTAAATGAGGTAAATCCTACATCTAAGCATCTTGCATGTAAATAGGGAGTGGGGAAGGTTAATTAATATCCCTGTAAGTCGTCACAAATAAACCTAATTATTTAACGAATTGCAAACAATATTCACAGCCTTGAGATTGCTTCCTGTCACTGTGTTCCACTCGCTTCGGACATACCTTGATTTTTTAACGACGACTTACTGATGTTTCCTGTCTAGTTGTATCAACACTAAATGGTGGATTCACTTGTCAATTAGCGATGGGAATAGCTGAAATATCTCAACAAGTGATAATACGCTGCGTAATTGGTAACAATTACACCTCCTAGGATAGAGCTTCCGGAGAATTAGACAAAACATTAGGGTTTTGCAAAGATACAGTGATGGGACTGGTAGCGGTTGGTAAATACGGGTAAATTAGAGACATTAGGGTAATTCGTAATTCTGAATACCCGCTACGCGGGAAGCAAGCTACGTAATTATGTTTATTTATATGTGGAGACTTGAGAAAAGGAGGTGGGTGTGGACGGAGTGTTGTTTATCGCTCCTTGCGACTTCAACTGAAAACAAGCAACTCTGTTGGAAGCGGGAGTTCAACCCCATAAATTCCTGACTAGAAAGTCCCTATTTGCTCCCAAATCAGACCGATGCAGTTGTTACATAGATATATACAGTGGCTTTTATTCCACCACATTAATGAGAAAAGGTAGTAGTCTGTCCCATAGGTTCTGAGGGGGTTTGTAGTAGTGGCTCTGGTACAAAAAAAGCTTGAAAATAAAGCGATCAAGCGCTACTACGTGCCTTTCTTCACCCATCAAAATTAATGGGACAAACCACTAGAGAAGAAATCAGATTAGATAGTCCATGTGTAAGTCCTGTAGACGTACCACGTGTGACTTCTCCTAGAGAAGACTATAAAAAACACCTGCTTAAATAACCTGTCTTGTAGCCAGATGAATCCCTATTCAAAAAAAGTATCCAATTTTCATGCAGATATATTGCAGCAGACCCAATTGGGGCAATTGTGTGGTTCCCAAAAGCTATTTCGCGATCGCTATGAAATTCTCCGGATTTTGGGCAGAGGAGGATTTGGCGTCACCTTTTTGGCGAAGAATATGGCTTTACCCGGATATCCTTTGTGTGTAATTAAGCAGTTATGTCCTAAAACAAGTAACCCCAGAAGTTGGCAGCGAGCGAAAAATCGCTTTGAAAAGGAAGCCAAAACCCTAGGACAGTTGGGAAATCATTCCCAAATTCCCATGCTGCTGGATTTTTTTGAAACCAATGGTGAGTTTTATCTGGTGCAAGAATATATACGCGGTTCCACCTTTGCGCGGGAAATTCGTCGCACAGGACCAAAAAGTGAAGGAACTGTGAAAATGTTTTTGCAGGAAATTTTGCCTGTCCTCCAGTATATTCACAAACACCATGTGATTCATCGGGATATAAAACCCCATAATCTCCTGCGCTGTGAAGATGATGGTAGATTAGTTCTTATTGACTTTGGTGCGGTCAAAGAAGAAGTGGCAAGGACTCACGAAAGTCCCAATAAGTCAGCATCTACTCACTTTGTGGGAACGATGGGATTTGCACCTCCTGAGCAGTTTTCTTTGTGTCCTGTATATGCTAGTGATATTTATGCCGTCGGTGTCACCTGTTTATTTTTGTTAACCGGAAAAGCTCCCTTAGAATTTGATTACGATGCCATTACAGGGGAAATAATTTGGCAAAACCACGTTGATATTAGCGATCACTTTGCCAAAATTATCGGTAAGATGGTACGCATTCCCCTGGAAGAACGATATAAATCCGCTGAAGATGTGATGTGGGATTTAGGAATGGAATCCTATTTACCTACCCTAACTAACTGTATGACAACCCAACCCCTGGGTGTGGAAGCTAGTGAAGAAATTCCCGATGGCTATATTTCCCCCGTCACTCGGACTGCGATCGCAATTCGTGAATGGCGGGCTAAACTCAAACAACGTCAGGCGAAAATGAAACGTCAAGTTCCTAATTAGGGGGTGTTGGGAATTGGGAGTTGGGAGTATAGGTCTGCTGTTGACGGTTAACTGTTAACTGTCATCTATCAAAAGTAGTGAATATACAACTTAATCATAACTACTTTCTCCTCCCATTCTCCGCTCCCGTAACTCTTCGTCCTAGTGGACAAATTGGGGCATAACCTCAGCTGCGGTATAAATACCATTCATTCCGCGACGATGGAGGTTGACACCGGCTTTGAGATAACCAAAAGCAGGTCCACAGACATTGGCAGCCATACTGGTTTCATCCCCTAAAGTAAAAGTATGGGTGGATATTTTACCTTCAAAGGTGCGTCCGGTGACTTGGACATTAGTGCTGAGGGGTTTTTTCGGGTTGCGAGTATCAACCACACCACCAACAGTAACGCGATCGCGGGGACAAATTCCTGCGAGTTCCAGCATAATATCATCGGCATGTTCCATATTTTCTAAGGTTAAAATGCCGTTAGTCTTGTCCAGCAAAGCTGCAACTTCCGCATCACTCATGGCTTGGGCTGTGGCAACATTATATCCTGGCATGTGGGCAATATCTTCGCGAATGGTAGCTCGATAGGCTTCCCAATTGGCAATTCCCACCCCAAAGCGAATTGCCACACGATGAATTTCGGCAAAACTTTGAGCTGCGATCGCTGCTGCTGCTGTCAGTAGTCCTGGTGTCGCACCACAACCTGTCAGATAGGTAATTCCCCTATCCTGAAGTTCAGATTGGAGTCCTAGTAGCTGCTCAACTGCACTGGTACGTTTAATGGCATCTACCAACACCCCTTGCCAACCCGCAGCCATAAATTGCTTGGTTACACTGGCAATAAAATCATTTGGTAAATTGGGAAGTGCGAAAAAATACCCATCAACAAGGGAATTAGTTTTGGTAATTAGTTCGACAATGCTATTGTCACAAAGCTTTCCCACCTGCTCGACATATCCCACGGAGCCATGAGTTTGGTATGCCGTAATACAACTAGTCCCATCTAAACCTTCATCAGCATAGACATATCCACCCTTATCCGCGATCGCCACTAAAACCATTTCTCGCTTCGGCATTAGCAAACGCGCTGCTGCTTGTCCCAGTCCACCAAATCCTAATATACCCACCCGGATTGGTCTGCTAACGTTTAAATCACTGACTACTTCTGTGTTCATAAATCACTCATCATGTATCGATATTCCAATCAGCAGTTTGTACTTACCCCAAATCTCTGACTAGATTATTACTGTATTGAACATCATCCCATTCGGATCGATTCTTTAACAAATTATCCCAAATTCCTTCCCTGACCCAAATCTATTTGCAATTCAAGTAAAACCAGATACAATCCCAGCACAAGTTATTATGTATTCTTTTGAACCTGTCAACTGGTGCATCAGGGGGAGTGAACATGGAACGGGCAATTTCGCTGCTGGGTATTGTTGTCTTTATCACCATATCCTACGCGCTTTCCGTTAATCGTCAGGCAATTCGTTGGCGAACAATCGCTTGGGGTTTGGGATTAGAATTTCTCATTGCCCTATTTGTATTGAAAACTCCCTGGGGATTAGGGATATTTAAATCCCTGGGGGATGGGGTCAGTCGATTTTTAGGATTTGCGGAAGTTGGGGCTAAATTTGTATTTGGGGATAGTTTTCAAGACCATTTTTTTGCCTTTCAAGTTTTACCAACGATTATTTTTTTCTCCGCCTTCATTAGCGTTTTGTACCATTACCGGATTTTACAATTTGTTGTCAACGGTTTAGCTTGGGTAATGATGAAAACCATGCAAACCTCCGGTGCAGAATCCCTTTCCACCGCAGGAAATATTTTTCTTGGTCCAACCGAATCTCCCTTATTGGTCAAACCCTATGTGGTGAGAATGACCCAATCGGAACTATTTGCCGTCATGACCGGGGGATTTGCCACCGTTGCTGGAGGGGTATTAGGTTTATACTTAAGTACGGGTGTTCCCAGAGAACACCTGATTGCGGCTTTTTTCATGACCGCACCGACATCTTTGGTGATTGCCAAATTATTGTACCCGGAAACCGAAGTTCCCGATACGGCTGGTAATGTCAACATGCAGGTCAAAACCACCTACGTCAACGTGATTGATGCAGCGACGACCGGAGCTTTGGATGGGGTGCGATTAGCGGTGAATGTGGGAGTAATGATTATCGCTTTTTTAGGACTGTTGGCGGTAGTGAATGCCTTCTTTGGCTATATGGGGACACTGGTGGGTATTCCGGATTTATCCTTAGAAACGATTTTGGGACGTTTAATGGCTCCTGTAGCATGGTTAATGGGCATACCCTTAGCTGATTGTCAAGCTGTCGGAGCCTTGTTAGGTAAAAAAACGATTTTGAATGAACTTTTAGCCTACTTAGATTTAAAAGAATTAATTGCCCAAAATCAAATTTCCCAACGCGGCGTAATTATCGCTACCTATGCCCTATGTAATTTTGCGAACATCGGTTCCATTGGTATAACCATTGGTGGTATTACCGGAATGGCACCCGAACGCCAACATGATTTAGCTAGAATGGGTTTGCGGTCGATGATTGGCGGTTTACTAGCTGGATTTGTCACCGCCGCGATCGCTGGGGTGTTAGTATGACAGTATCCACCATCGCAGCGCAGTGTTAGCTTGCTATAGACTAGAGTTCAAAGCAAAGATTTACCTATTTTTCAATTATGAGTTATCGCGACATCATTACCATTGAACCTGATAAGCGTGGAGGTAAACCTTGTATCCGTCGGATGCGAATTACAGTTTATGACGTTCTTGGTTGGCTAGCAGCTGGAATGTCTATTACTGAAATTATTGATGACTTTCCAGAATTGACAGAAACGGATATTAGAGCTTGTCTAGAGTTTGCAGCTGATCGCGATCATCGTTTAGTTGCTTCGGTGGGTGCTACTTGAAACTACTATTTGATCAAAATCTGAGCCGAAAATTGGTGACTCGCTTGGCTGATATCTTCCCTAATGCCAGCCATGTTCAATTTCATAATTTAGCAGAGAAAACGGATACGGATATTTGGGAGTTCGCCAACTCAAACAATTTCTGCATTGTGACTCAAGATGCTGACTTTGCAGAATTGTATGGTTCTCCACCAAAAGTTGTCTGGCTAAGGTGTGGAAATGCACTAACCTATCAAGTTGAAGCTCTCATCCGTGCTGGACAGTATGCAATTCAAGAACTTTTAGAGCAGCCTGACTTTCATTGCTTAGAACTACACTAACCGATACTTTAAAAATGCCACCACCGCGATCGCCCTTGGTGTTACTTTGAGTCGATACCCATCGACAGACGACAACTGCAAATGTCAGTATCCACCAGATTTGCGATCGCAGGTTGACTACGCCCTATCCATTCTTCTTCACATACCCTACTCTCCAATACCGGGGTTGTCTTAATTCCTCCAACCGACCCTGGGAAATCAAATACAAGGCAATCCGCGTATTTAACATTCCCTTCATCAAGTAATTACCTGGTTGGGCTTTCACCCCTTCAAAAGCATCGGTTCCTTGAAACGATAAAGTACCGCAAAACATCCTTTCCCCAGGAACCGTGACAGTAAACATTCTTTCATTTAAATGACCTCCCGGTATTTGGAATATCCCGTAAATGTGATGTTGTCCTCTCCAGGGTCTGACCACGACCCGCTCTGGATGGGTATAGCTAACTTGCGCATTCGCAGGGGCAAACCCCCAGGTGGCACATCGGGTAATTGGCGATCGCCGATTCACATAATGAAATCCCACCACACTTAGTGAGGCTATCAAACATAAAATTACAAAAATTAATCTTTTGCGCTTAAAGGATTTTCCCAATTCGTTGAGTCTTTTCCGTAAAATCACGTTACTGTTCTGAACCATTCCCACAAATAATACAAATTAATATCAACTACATGCACGCCCTTCCCTTTCCGGACGTTGTTGGATCAAGTGAAAGTTCCAAGGCTGGTAGCTGATTAAATAGCAATTATTGCAATTTTAACTAATGCTATTTGTCAAAACTGTCTTTATTTATTCCCGCTTTTATTTTTCTGACTACAAGTAATATAAAGTATCAATTTACACAAAAAGTCGATAAACAGTCAGGTTTTTTGTGGGACGCAACCTACATAATATTCAACGGATCGACATCAATTGTCAGACTAACACTGGGTGGACAAAGGCTACGTATGCCTTCCCAGTCAGGAATATGGGGTAGTTCATGGGAGTTAAATTTGAGCAAAATTTGCCAACGGTAACGATTTGCCACTCTCATAATACTTGCAGGTGCAGGTCCAAGTATTTCGTAACCTGGATGACCAGCTAAAGCTGTGGCTATTATATTGGCAGTATTTTGGACTTGAATTGGGTCTAAGCTACTTAAACGTAATAAAATCAGCCTACCATAGGGAGGATAATTGAGGTCGCGACGCTGTTCGAGTTCGGTGTCAATGAATGCCTGATAATTGTGATAACCGGAGTTAGCAGCTTGTGGCATTTCCGATACTGCAGCAATCACAGGATGTTCCGTTGTATAGGTTTGCAATATTACTTTACCTGGTGTTTCGCTCCTTCCAGCCCTACCTGCAACTTGGGTGAGGGTTTGAAATGCCCTTTCGCTCGCACGATAATCACAGAGGTGGAGCAACCCATCTGCGGCAATGATTCCCACCAAGGTTACTTGCGGTAGATCCAAACCCTTGGTTAACATTTGCGTTCCCAGGAGGATATCCGCTTCCCCGTTGGCGAATTGGGTTAATAAGGTTCGGTGAGAACCTTTGGTACGGGTGGTGTCACTGTCAAAGCGAATTACCCGCAACTCTGGTAGAACTTTAGCCAGTTCTTGAGCTACCCGTTGGGTTCCACTCCCAAAAAATTTGAAGTAGGGGGAGCCGCATTCCGGACAGTGGGGGGGATGCAACTGAGTAAAATTACAGTAATGACAACGTAATAATTTAGTGGCATCTGCATCCGTATGGTGGTATGCCAGGGAGACATCACAGTGGGGACATTCCATCACATGACCGCAACTGCGACAGGAGACAAAGGTACTGTGACCACGGCGATGGATAAATAATATCCCCTGTTGTCCATTGGCTTGCAATTCCTGTAATCCCCGCAGGAGGGAACGACTGAAAATAGATTTATTTCCCTGTTGCAGTTCCAACCGCATATCCACCACTTCTACGGGGGGGAGAGGACGAGCATTAACCCGTTCGGGTAGGGAAAGGTAATAATATTTTTGATTCGTACCGGGCGAATTTTGAGCATTGTGGACTTGCATCCAGGTTTCCAAGGCTGGAGTTGCCGACCCCAAAATCAAACGACAATTTTCTAATTCGGCTCGCCATTGGGCTACGGTACGAGCATGGTAGGTGGGAGGGGGTGAATCCTGTTTAAAACTGCTATCGTGTTCCTCATCCAGGATAATCAGGTCGAGGTGGGGTAGGGGTGCAAAAATGGCGCTGCGAGTACCAATGACTACCAAAGCATTCCCCGCTAACATTTCTCGCCAGGTATCATATCGCTCACCTTCGGACAGGGCACTGTGGTAAACACGGACTTGATGACCAAAGCGAGTCCGAAATCGGTCGGTGAGTTGGGGTGTTAGTCCGATTTCGGGTACTAACACCAAGGCTGATTTGCCTTGCTGTAGCACTGGGGATATGGCTTGCAAGTATACTTCGGTTTTCCCGGAGCCTGTCACCCCATGCAATAACATGGTAGCCGCACCAGTGACGCTGTTAATGGTTTCCAGGGCTTGGATTTGGGCTGGAGTTAGTTGTTTGGCTTGTTCTCCTTGGAAGTGGGGGGAAATGGTAGCGGCTTCGTAGCGGAGTACTTCCCGTTCCTCAATGACAATATAGCCTTTATCTGCCAAACTTTTCAAACTGGAACTACTAGCACTACAAGCTTGTAGTAATTCGCTTTGCCACATTTCTCCCCCCCGTCGTCGCAACATTTCGATGATTTCCCGTTGTCGGGATGTGAGCTCGATATCATGGAGTGAACCAGTGAGGATGACAGCTTTTTGGAGTTTTGGTCGAGATAGACGGGGTGGTTGGACGTAGCTTTTCACTAATCCCCATCGAGATAATTCCCGCACTCCCCGATAGGCTGCTTTGATTTGACGTTGTAAATAGTTAAAGCTGTATTCTTGGTTGGGGGAGTTGGCAAGTAAATTCAGGATTTGTTGCGCAGTTGGTGATAAATACTGGGATTCCTGGGGTGCGATCGCACGACACAAGCGAATTCGTCTTTGCGATCGCCCTAATAATCCTGGTGGTAAGGCACAGCGAATTACTTGAATCAGGGGTGTATAGTAATAATTAGCCACCTGGTTGAGTAGTTGCCAGTAGGTAGGAGGGAAAAATCCTTTACTAGCAATATCTTCAACCTGGCGAATTTTATCGGGAGATATATCTGTGGGTGGGGTATTTAATAGTCGAATCGCTACCCCACCAACTATTTGCGCACCAAAGGGAACACTGAGAATATCCCCCGGTTCCACCCCTAAATGGTCTGGAACTTGATAGGCAAATAAACCAACTACCCCCGGACAATCCACCAACACTTCCACCCAAGCAAATTTTCTGTTCTGGCTGTGATAAACTTGCTCCGGTTCGGTCACAATCAAGCCAGATTCATTCACGTCTTTGATTAACATAGGCAGGTGGGTGGGAAAAATTATCGTTGTGGTCAGGGAGTAGGGTTTTATTTTAACTGGATTCAGGATTAAGGAACAGGTGGTCAGGAATAGTCTTGAATCATTATTTTGCTCCAAATTTTTGCCATTAGATTTTATTGAGATTAATTGTAATTCGTAATACTTTCACCTGGGATTGGTCTTGATAGATTTCCTCTATACGTGATTTGTTCAATCCATGGAAGACAAACCAACGGGTCGTCCATACTGAAATTTCGCCGTGTTCGCGATGATAATGCCATATCAACCCCTATGGTTTATCAGCTATGGGCTGTTTTACTTGCGAAAGCAATCTCTATGCGGCTGACTTTTTTCGTAAGTAAATAAATTTGACATTTTTTCCGCCTAATGGTAGATATTAAACTTTTTGACTCTATGGGATGATTTAATTTGATTAATAAACTGTGTAATTATGCCTTTTACTCGTTTATATCTGAACTGGGCTTGAAATTAACTAAAGCGAAATTACACGCATACAAAACACCAGTAAGACTATAAATATAGAAAAATTTAAGGATTTAGGTATAGAGATAGTTTATCTTGAAAATTGTTAAGTTTAACCAAGTTTGATTGAGGAGGGTTTGACATTTTTTACTAAAGGGAAAAACAATAGTAAATATATGAAGTCTAAATGTAATCGGATGACATCACCATTAAAATAAAAAGCAAGAAATTACTGAGTGTGATCGCCAATTTTCTATCGGAGTAACATTTCCTGTATTGTAACTTGAATTGAATCAGTTATTCTCCTATCCCCTAATTGGAGTTCACCGTGCAGGATAGCCCAATCATCTGGATTGAATGGTGGGAATTTAATTTTTGGAACTGCTCGTAGATTTAGGACTCGGCACTGTGAAATTAGAACCCAAAGCGAATCGACATGAATGCAAAGGTGCAGCAATAGCAAGTCAGACGAAAAAATGGTTGGGTGATAACCACAATCGGTGATTCTTACGGGTTAACAGGGTGTGAAAGATGTAGTCTAGGGGATATTTGTTCCCAAGAAGTGTTCGACGAGGAAAACGCCAATATCTAAAGTTAACGGAAACACGCAACGATTCCCGAGTGAGCCTATGAACATTGCTGAATTAGGAACAATCGATAATATGCCCGATGTGACAATTGCCAACGAGCAATCCCTCGACGGTTTAGAAGAATTGGTCATTGATGAGAACCAGATGCTATCGGTTGATAGTGAGGAACCGAACATTGATGATATGGCAGCTGCACGGCCATCGGGATATAACAAGACCGAGCATGATGATGCAGTGGGTGCATTTTTTAAAGAGATGGCCCGTTACCCATTGCTGCAACCAGAAGAAGAAGTGGAATTAGCCCGCAGGGTCAGATTTTTAGAAGAATATCGGGAATTACAACAGGTTTTAGCCAAAAAACTTGAGCGTTTACCAACCAAAGCAGATATCGCTAACCATTTAGGTATAAGTGAAAAACAGCTGGAAAATCGTTTATACCAGGGACGGGTAGCCAAGCGAAAAATGATTCGCTCGAATTTGCGTTTAGTGGTGTCCATTGCCAAGCGGTATTTAAATCGTGGCGTACCGTTTCTAGATTTAATCCAGGAAGGAGCAATGGGATTAAATCGAGCCACGGAGAAATTTGATCCAGACAAAGGATACAAATTTTCCACCTATGCCTATTGGTGGATAAGGCAAGCAATTACCAGAGCGATCGCTAACGATGCCAGAACAATTCGTTTACCGATACATATAGTAGAAAAACTTAACAAACTGAAAAAAGCCCAACGAGAACTCAAACAGCAATTGGGAAGAAATCCCAATGAGCAGGAATTGGCAGATGTTTTAGAAATACCTGCTTCCCAGTTGCGGCAATTGCAACAATTACGTCGTCAAGCCCTGTCTTTAAACCATCGAGTTGGTAAAGAAGAAGACACCGAATTGATGGACTTACTAGAAGACGAGGACAATCAATCCCCCGAAGCTCGTATGAACGAGCATATGATGCGTCAGGAGATATGGGAAGTCCTAGGAGACGTGCTGACACCCAGAGAGAAAGATGTCATCACTCTCCGCTATGGATTAACCACCAGTGAACCTTGCACCCTGGAAGAAGTGGGAAATATGTTTAACCTATCGCGGGAGCGAGTACGACAAATTCAAAGCAAAGCAATGCGGAAATTGCGTCGTCCCCACATCGCCAAGCGTCTCAAAGGTTGGTTGATTTAGTCCGGCAAATATCGGTGATGCAAAACAAAAAACCCGGTAAATCCGGGTTTAGATAAATTTGTTTGTGCAAGCGTTAGCTTTTGCCAAAATTAATTTCCTAAACTGCGCCAATCCACCATTACGTCTTGAATGATGATCGACTTATTGTAAAGTTGCAGGATAATTAACAGGAATACAAAAAATAAACCCATAAAAACCGCCATCAGGGGAGTAGTTCCCCAACCTGGAGCGACTTTACCGTATTCCGAATTTAGAGGTCTGAGGATATCTCCCAAGCGCGTCCGTTGTGCCATAGTTCACCATTCGATTCTAAGATTATTTGCCAAAGCATTATTTAATCTCCTTCCTTAAGGATTTTATCACACAGTTGTATCTTTAGTTCCTGGATATACATTTTCTCGAAACCAACCCCCACTTAACAAATTCTGCATAGGGTTTCCGCCAAGCCTTAAAATTTTGTAATATTGTATTCATAATACTCATAAAAAAATTGTATCCCTATGGAACCCGCAGTAGTTTTGACAATTTCTGTTGGTGCGGTGGTAGTTGCTATCACTGCCATGTCTTTGTATACTTCCTTTGGACCTCCGAGTAAGCAGTTAGATGATCCCTTTGATGATCATGATGATTAGTTGAAGATTACGGGGGAATTTTCTCCCTTAAAAGTGACTAGGGAGTCGGAAAAATAACTTTCATTGATTTTGGTGTAGACCGTTATCGAATCATTTTTTGGTTCCAAAAGGAAAATATGGGGATATCCTCACTGGAGGATATCTTTTTTTTGGGTGTTGGTAATCTGACATGAATTCGACAGATACAAAGAATCCCTCTCCAAAGCTCTCTTTCTTGGGAACAGAGGTTTTGAAAGAATTGATTCTTGATTGAAAGCTAGGGACTTTCTGTCCCTCTGTGAAGTCACAGAGGGGTTGGGGTGAGGTTCATCGAACTCACGTGAATCGGCAAAATGAATCAAGATGGTTTCATCGGGGTTTCAAGCTTAATTCATCAGTAAATTTACCAACGCCTTTTTTTGAGTAGGGAGTGGTCGTTTTTATAGCCTGTGGAAAGTGGAATACATGGGGTTAAAATCCCCTCACGGACTATTCCCTACCCTCATTCAGAATTTTTCCCCAGACCCTATTTAGTCAACCAGACCCCTAAAGTAATTGTCATCTGGATAGCTGATTTTTGTTTGTAATAGACCGAAAATACTGGCATTACCAAAATTTTCATTATGTAACCTCCTCACCTCGCTTTCTGGGACAACGCTTCAGTAAAATAAGGTATAAAAAGTCACTATTTGATTGCCGCCAATGGAAAAATCGCGCCTACAAGCTTATATGAATTTGATTCGCGAATTATTATTGTGTCCGAGTGGGGAGGAGTGGGAGATTTTGCGAGCAAATGGGGAATTAGTAGACGCACAACTAATTGAGTTGATGGAACAGGTGGCGATACGAGCTGAAGAAAAGGGAGCCGAGGGGACTGTTGCTTTTTTGCGGGATTTAGGTAAAAGATTATCTGCAAAAATCAATCAGAATAATCAGGATGAGGATTCGGAGTCACCCTCCGATTATTTGCGTTTAGTTGAGACTTTATTGCACTGTGAGAGTGGTTTAGAGCCAGAGATATTACGTGAACATCAAGATTTAATTGATACACATTTAGTGATGACATTGCGGCAGGTAGCTGGGATTTTGGCAGAAATCGGAGAAGGGAATGCATCAGTATATTTACATAGTATTGCCGACCCCTTAGCAGAAGCCTTGGAAAACGCTTCATCGGATGCGATCGCACCTGCATATTTAGATTTGTTGGGGGAACTACTGCGGGTGACAGCCAATACCCAAGGGGATAAAAAGGCTGTTTATGATATCCTGAAGCAGCATCTAGCCTATTTGGATATGGGTTTTGTCCAGGCTTTAGATGATTGGGCAACAGCAACAATTTTTAGTTCTAAACCCCATATAGCCTATATTATTGCTGAAGATATTGTGAATTTGAGTTTATTAGTCTTAGATTTTCCCGAAGGCGATCGCAAGTGCAATGTGGAAATCGCGATCGCTGGATTTGAATCGGCTTTACGTGCATTTAGACGCGATCGCAACCCGGAAAAATGGGCAGAAGTTCAGGTTCATATTGGGGATGCTTACCAACAAAGGTTATTGGGTGAGCGAGGGATTAATCTAGAGGTGGCGATTGAATGCTATCGTGCATCCTTGGAAATATACGAAGCCGATACCTATCCCCAGGAATGTGCCCAAATTCATAGTTTATTAAGCAATGTTTACGAAAATCGGATTCATGGGGATAAAACCGATAATCTACAAGTTGCTATTGCCTATCTGCGTTCCGCATGGGAAATATTAACCCTGCTACATACGGTAGCATCAAAGAATACAGGAGACAGGATACAGGAGTAAAACAACCGTCAACAAATTAAAAATGTGTGAAGTCTGGCTGATGCATATCACAAATCTGAAATCTAATTATCAAATTCAGTGAACCAGGCAATAGTAAAGTTATAGTGGATTTAGCAAAAGTATTGACTTCAGGTGGCAAGGGTGACATATTACTGCACGGGAATTGTGCTACAAGATCAAAATTAACCAGTAATACAGTTGACTTACCACTGAACAACTGACCACTAATAATTGATTCATTAATCCTCTCTGGAATCCAATGACTGGCAAACACGCGCAACCGAATGCTTTTCTTCGCCTAGTATCCGGTGATGGAACAGTTGTTGGTTCGGCCAATGATTATCAGCTACCCCCAACCCAAGAGGTAGTGCTTGGACGAGACCCTAACTGTCAAGTCGTCTTGGATGCAATTAAATATCGAATGGTATCGCGTCGTCATGCTGTCATTCGTCCTCAAGGAACTTCACCGGATGGTCGGTATACTTGGCTACTATGCGATGCTAATAGTGCTAACGGTACATATCTCAATGGAATCAAACTGGAAGGTTGTCAAGAATTACAATCCGGCGATCGCATTTCCCTAGCCCATGATGGACCACAATTTTTGTTTGAGTATTCAACCGCCAAACCCAATACTCTAGGGGGAGTGGAAACTCAACTTGCACCAGCTAACTCCCTTTCCGCATCAGCCTTTGCCAGCAATTCTACCCCCCTTCCCCAGTCTGACCCCATTAGTCTGACCCAACTATTTCCCATTATCTCCACAGGTAAGGATTTAACTAGCAAAGCCTATTTAATCCCCGGTATATTCACGGTGATTTTTGTGGTGTTCATGTTTGCAACTGTTGGTCAAGCCAGACCCCATCCAATTTTTAATACCAATAATATTGTTGGAACCTATATTGCTTCGGCAGCCTACTATTTTATCTATCGATTATGTGGTAAACATAAACCTTGGTGGGTAATTGTCGCTGTTGCCCTTTCAACCATTATCATCCTCAAAAGTCCCATTCTCAACCTGTTTATTTTTGTCTTCCGGGACATCCTCCCCGGTAATTTACCCAGCGATAGTCAACGTATTACCCTCACAGAACTACTAGTACGGATGTTTTTTGGGGCTGGGTTGATGGAAGAATTACTCAAGGCCATACCCATCATCGCTGTATACTTGATTGCTCGCATTCTCCCCTCCCCTTGGCGGGAACGTATTGGGGTGTGGGAACCCCTGGATGGAATTTTACTCGGTACTGCCTCTGCTGTGGGTTTTGCCTTGTTGGAAACCCTAGGACAATATGTACCCCAAATCGCTCAAACAGTTGCGCAACAAGCTGGTAGCGATGCGGGACAGTTAGTTGGCTTACAATTGCTGATCCCCCGTATTCTGGGTTTAGTGGCTGGACATATGGCCTATAGTGGTTATCTGGGCTATTTTATTGGTTTGGCTGTACTGAAGCCGAGTTATAGCCCCTTTATTCTCCTAATTGGTTATTTTACCGCCTCTGCCCTCCATGCCCTATGGAATGTAACGGGATATTACAACGCCTTGTTATTAATCTTTGTTGGGGTAATTACCTACGCATTTTTTATGGCTGCAATTCTGAAAGCGCGCGCTCTTTCACCTAATCGCGCTCAAAATTTTGCCACCAGGTTTTTAGAAAGATGAGGTAGTGGTCTGTGTCATTAGTTAGTTCTGATGGGTTGGTAGCCTCGAAAAAGCTTTAAAATATCGTTTACGCTAATGGTCGCTACATATCAGGGGCTATGACCTTTGATTATTCTGGTTTTATTTATTTCAAAGTAAAAGAACGTAAGTTCGATGAACCTCACCCCCTCTCCGACTTCCCAGAGACAGGGTGGTTTCATACGCCCAGAGGAAAATGATAACACCTGTTGAGTGTATTATGACATCTACAACTAGGGAAGAAATGAATCTACTAGAACAGCTACAACAGATAGAGGACTAGGACCATATCCGAGGAAGGAGGTACGAATTATGGCTGGTACTGATACTGCTG
>CALJJQ010000132.1 GCA_937973965.1 uncultured Calothrix sp.
TGAAATTCTCTGGCGATTTATTAAGTATCAATGGATTGAAATAGATGCTTATTCTAGCTGGCAAACTTTTGTTACATCTCTAGAAAAAATCCTGAGAGAATTTGGTCAAAACTATGTAATTAATTTTGACTAGCTACTTATATAGCTCAAAGTGAGAACGACAAGGACTAGAACCTTGAAATTCCATAACTAATTCTTGGATGTAGGTGTAAATCCTACCCTGGAAAGGAAACAGTGACCCCCAATCTATCCACGCCGAGTAGACTCGGAATTCTACAGAGCGAAGCTGGAAATAAGGGCGCAATCAGAGCCAGAAGCAGATATGGCACACTGGCGCTAACGGGGAGATAGCATGGATAAACAAGACCGAAAAAAGCGTCTTAATCCCAAGCGATAATCTGAATACAAAATATCGACTTGATATTCAATTTCTCGCAACAATATTGTTTCGTTAGTTGCATTCCTTTTGAGAAGAATATAGGCGAAATGGTCTGTCCTAAACTATCAAAATAATCTGAGAATTGGAACGAGAAAAAATGGTGTTGGAGTCTGGGGAAAAAGGTCGAAACCCCAGTAGGTAAGACGAGATACGTAAATCTCCACATCAGGTAGGACAAACCGTAATTGGTTTGAGGCAATCAGAATATAATTAACGGCGTAGAGTATGGTTAGGCACGTAGAAAACTATAGTGAATCATGGGATAAATTAGCGTGGAAAAAACTCCGCAAAAATCTATTAAAGCATTAACTTTACAAAACCATAAGTGTGGACATTGTGGACTTAGTTTTGCCGATAGAGAAAGAATCCATCTGCATCATATTGATGGAAATCATCACAACCAGAAATCTAAAAATCTTCTAGCTGTGCATTGTTCATGTCATCATCTCATCCACACCCGCAATGGCAAATAGCCTTCGATTTGTCGAAAGCTGGATGCATCAAAAGATGCACGTCCAGATTAAAATGGCAGGTGCCAGGGATAATACCCTCCATCGACCCAAGCTGCTTACTAATTAGCAGTACAGCTACATTATTATGGAATAAATCACTACCCTAACTTCCATCCCAAACTTGTTGATTGCTGATAAATTCGCTTGAGGGTGTTAATATCCCTAGGAGAAATTTGAGGAGGGTTAGCTACCTGGGAAAAATACAATGCATCATTGGGATTAGAACTATGTCCCCAGATTCCTAATGCGTGTCCCAGTTCGTGACGGGATGCAGCTTGCAAGAATTTTCCGCTTTGGCTAGGACTTAAGAGGATTGTGAATTTGTGGCGTAAAAAATTATCTTGTATGTATAACTCATAGGTTGCTAAAGCAGAACGCGCACGGGGAGGATTTCCCTGAAGAGGGGGGACTTTGCGGATAATTTTGATATCAGCTTGATTTGGTATGGAAACAATTTGTAGTGGTAGATATTCATTCCACTCCTGTACTGTTTGTGCAACTCCTTTCACCCATGTTTCTGCTAAGTTGGTACTTAAATTAGTTGGGGTTTCGATGTAAATCTTAACGGGGAATTTTGACCAAACTAAGTAACCAAATTTTGTCTTTTGAATGTCTGTAAAGTAATCACCATTATTGCCTTTATCCTGCCACTGAGATAATTTTGTTGGCAAGGGGTGTGGTTTGGGAGTGGGGAGTAGGGAGTAGGGAGTAGGGAATAGGGATGAGCTATTTTCCAGTTTGGTTGTGTCCAAACAACATGGAGGGTTGGTTTGAGAATTCCCTAACTGGGCTTTGGGGAATAGGGCAAAAGACTGGGAGTTACCCGATACTATCAGCTGTCCGATAAATGCAAATACGAACAAAAATATGAATATATTTTGAATTATTTTCTGGGTTCGCCTTTGCATGTAAAGAGTTTTCTACATTATCTAGATATCAAATGGACTTGTTTTGAGTGATGGATTTTGCGATCGCTACTTTGCAAGAAGCAGCTGCGCGTCTACCCTGCACTTGCAATGGCAAAATCGGGACTGACGCAAGGACAACGTAAACACCCTGATTGCACTTCTTCCCGTGGCGGATCGACCGTAGGGTCGTCAGGTAGACACGCAGTAGCAATTCCAACCATCTGATTTCTCGTAACGAGTGCGTAAGTCCTAAAAATATGTTTTGAAATTTTTTACATATTTAGCTACGACACTCCCGGTTCAGGGTTAGAGGATGTTTGTCAAGTATTAATTATCACTATTTTGACAATCGTCCTGACACTAGACATGGGGTTATAAAGCTGATTTTTCCTTCGAGAGTATAGACGCGACATATCGCGTCTCTCCCTATTGCCGTACAGATGCGACATGTCACGTCTCTTCCCATTCCCAAAAACGATAATTCAAGTATTAAAAATGACTTTTTAAACAACCTCTTTAGATACTTACTTCGGTAGCCAACCTGCGCTTAAAACGACTGTGAGACTCAAAAAAATGACAGCCAAAGCCCAAGTAATACGATTAAGGGTGTTCTCAGCACTTTTGGTACTACTAAATAATTGAGCTTGTCCACCAATTGCGGCGATTCCGTCTCCCTTGGGACTATGGAGTAAAACTAGAACAACCAGTCCTAATGCTGAAATAGTCCAAATACCTTGAATAACGTTTGTAATTGTCATAGCTAAATAGGTAAACAATAAACATAAGCACTAATGGAGACCGCTCTCTAAAACTGATTCAAAGTTACCCCAAGTAAAGGTAAAAGCTAGATGTGAAATAAATGCTTCTAGCATGAACCTAGCAAAGTTTGTATGGTCAAATACTAGTGCTTAGTTTATATAGTATGTCATTTTGCGGGAAAGAGTTAAGAGTATCAAACTCAAAACCCTTCAAGTTCATGCTTATTCGCTTTTACCAATAGACCCAATTGTACAGAGGTTTCCAAATTTCCAATCAATTATTTCCCCTCATATATTTCCCCTCATAGGAGGAGACGTACAGGGGTGCGATCGCATTGCAGGTCGTAGTCGGCTGATTTTAGCAATGAACGTCCGGTCATTTCTGGTGGTTGGGGTAATTGGAGAATTTGCAGTATTGTCGGTGCAATATCAGCTAATTTCCCGTCATCCCGTAATTGTATCTCGTTGCCGTGACCAGGAATTTTAGCCCGTTCCCCTTCAATTAAAATTAAGGGTACAAGATTAGTAGTATGGGCTGTCCAGGGATTGCCTGATTCATCCAGCATGTATTCAGCATTACCGTGGTCTGCCGTAATAATTACGGTTCCTCCGACTTTGCCGATACCATCCACCAGTCTTCCGACACATCGATCTACGGTTTCAATGGCCTCAATTGTGGCTGATATTTGTCCTGTATGCCCGACCATATCCGGGTTGGCATAGTTGATCACCACTAAAGAATAAATTTGTTTGGCGATCGCAGCCAGAGCAACATCTGTCACTGCATCGGCTGACATTTGCGGTGAACGATCGTAGGTTGCTACCATTGGACTATTGACTAACTCGCGGTCTTCCCCAGGGAAAGGTTCTTCGAGACCGCCGTTGAAGAAGTAGGTGACATGGGCATATTTTTCAGTCTCCGCCGTGCGAAACTGTTTTAAGCCATGCTTGGATACAACTTCACCAAGGATATTACTGAGATTTTGTGGTTCAAAAGCTACATTGACTGGTAAGTCTGGGTCGTATTGAGTAAAGGTGACAAAAGATAGTGGTGTGATTTGTGACCGTTCAAACCCGTCAAAATCAGGGCTGACAAAGGCTTGGGATAGCTGTCTGGCTCGATCTGGACGGAAATTAAAGAAAATCACTCCATCACCATTTACGACTGCCCCCGGAGCGATTCTCGTGGGGATGATAAATTCATCCGTCACGCCTTCGTCGTAGGAAGATTGGATCAACTCCATTGCCGTTCGCCCGTCGATTTTATCATCTTCGGTCATGACACGGTAAGCACGTTCTATCCTGTCCCAACGGCGATCGCGATCCATTGCATAGTATCGTCCGCTAATGGTGACAATCTGACCAACGCCAATGCGTTCAATGTAATTCTGGATTAAACCAATCGAATTGATGCCATCGGTAGGTGGTGTATCTCTACCATCGGTAATTGCATGAATACAAACTTCCTGCATACCTTGGGCTTTAGCTAAATCGAGTAAGCCAAATAGATGGCTCAGATGGGAATGTACCCCACCTTCGGAACACAACCCAACAATATGCAATTTGCCATTACGACTGAGGACTTCTTGGCATATATTTACCAATGCGGGGTTTTGGTTGAGGGAACCGTCTTCAACTGCATCCGAAATTCGGACTAATTCTTGGGGAACAACCCGTCCCGCACCAAGATTCAAATGGCCCACCTCCGAATTACCCATTTGACCTTCGGGTAATCCCACAGCTTTGCCGGAAGTTCGAATTAACGTATGCGGATATGCCGCCCACAAACTATCCATCACTGGTGTATTTGCAGCAGCGATCGCATTTCCTTCTGTCTCCTCGCAGTAGCCCCATCCGTCTAAAATGACTAGCACCACAGGAGCAACAGGTGCCTTGGTCATAGTGAAAGTGCCCTTTACTTTTTGTAATAACCGCATGATACCACTGCTACTGGCTGTGACAAGTAGAATTTGTGCCTAATCTTATCGTTTAAACTTATCTTCTCCAGTAGAAACGATGATATTTTCCCATACATGCCGACATCAAATCAAATACCGGAACCATCCAAAAATTCCTCAATGGCTCGGTCCTTAATTAAACATCGATCACGGTGTTCCGAGTCACCGATCCCCTGAACACCGCCAAATTGAATTACTTGCTCCCCAGCGACAACGGGAATTGGCAATTGTGACTTTTGTAACTCAGCGATTTGCTGCTCCAACTGCTCAATCCGGTCAACTAAAGCGCGAATTGCTTGGGCTTCCGCATCTGGTAAACTGGCATGTTCCAAAGGATTCACACGCACCCCAGAACGATACACAATCCGTCCGGGAATACCCACCACCGTACAATCGGAAGGAACATCCCGCAGCACCACCGACCCCGCACCAATGCGGACATTATTACCAATTTGGATATTACCTAAAACCTTAGCACCAGTACCGACAACAACATTTTCTCCCAAGGTGGGGTGACGTTTACCGCTTTCTTTCCCGGTTCCCCCCAAAGTGACACCTTGATAAATCAAAGCATAATCACCGACAATTGCCGTTTCCCCAATGACTACACCCATACCGTGGTCAATAAATACACCTTTCCCTATGGTAGCTCCAGGGTGGATTTCAATCCCCGTCAAAAATCGGGCAATATGGGAAATTAAACGTGGCAAAAAGGGAACGCCGATTTTGTACAACCAATGGGCTGGTCGATGAAACAATAGAGCTTGTAAACCAGGATAGCAAAATAAAACTTCCAGCCAATTACGTGCAGCCGGGTCACGCTCAAAAATAATCCGGAAATCTGTTATGAGTGTAGAAAACACGAGCTATAGCGCCTCTCGCGAACAAGCACTTTTCTATCTTAGCGGTAAACAGGCAACAGAAAGTTATGCCCTAAATCTGATTGTGGATTACCCTCCGGTCGATTCGCTACGCATCTATGAATTTTAGATTACTCCAGTACTGGTTGGCTGAAATAAACCGAGTATTAACTTTTGATCTAGTGACCATGCTCCGCTGATCCAGTGACCATGCTCCGCGTGGTCACCTGATCTAGTGACCATGCTCCGCGTGGTCACTTAGTCAGTTGAAGGCTCTGCCTTCATTCACGAGGTAGGAACCTCGCAGATTCTGCTCCTACGCAGAGCATGAGAGCGAGGGGAAAGGAAGGTTATTTAAGCCGTGCGGTACTAGTGGTTTGTCAAAACAGAAATGATGGATACATTTATTTATAACTCAAATGTGGGCAGGATGACCCCACCACCGCCATCTATACAAAATCAAGTTGACAAACCAATAGGTTGGTCACATCTCAAAATCTTTGATGAAATGGTATTTTAAGTAGCAAATCAGACGTGACATTTAAGTAGCTTCTGTGGTTATCATTTACTCATACCCAGGTATACTGAAATTTGTATTCTCTCCAAACCAGCACAATTAAATCCGGGAATCCTACAGCATGGTCATGTTTGTCATTGCCCTCAATATCCTGATTTCGCTGATATTTTTCTATGCTGCTTGGCGTATATGGCAAATTAAGCAGCGCTTGGCAAATATTGCCGATGCACTGACAAAGGCTGAACGTAGCACCTACGGGGTCCTAAATGGTGCGCCTAATTCGATTTATCAATATCAACGCCACGCGAGTAGGCTGAGGATTGCCCATCGTTCCTTAAAAGTACAAGTAGCAAAGCTCAGACAGGTATTGGGAATAGTTATGCTGGGAAAACAACTTTGGCAGCGCTATGCCCGACGGATGGTACTGTCAAATCAGCGATTGAAAGTTTGAGATGCTGCTTTGATGAATATATCTTTGAGAAATTGATAGAATACCCTGTGAATCATAAATTTAGGGGATTTGATTCGGGAGTCGGGGGTAGTTCCCCATGTAGGTGCAGTCTTATCATAGAGAACGTTGGGATATAACCATTCTACTGACGCTCACGGCAAAGTCAAACCATGAAAAACTTTTGCCCTACTTTTCCTCACTACTTACCTACAAGCTAGTCCCCGATGTAGTTTGGACACAACCCAAGAGGAAAATAACTTATTCCTCCTCCCCGCTCCCTAATTTACAAGCATGTAGGCATGAAGTGTCTAGAGGCTTCGTATTTGATGCTTGCATCACGTGAAAAGCTGCATAAAATAGGTGTAATGAGAGAAAATACGCAATGTCTAACAATCGTTCTGGAGAATTTATCGGTGGCTTGATGTTGGGTGCTACAATAGGGGCCCTAGCTGGGTTATTAGTAGCTCCGCGCACTGGACGAGAAACACGCCAGTTGTT
The DNA here is from genome assembly GCA_937973965.1 of uncultured Calothrix sp. Classification (GTDB taxonomy): domain Bacteria; phylum Cyanobacteriota; class Cyanobacteriia; order Cyanobacteriales; family Nostocaceae; genus NIES-3974. The sequence continues at coordinate 6,902 of CALJJQ010000132.1, forward strand.
GAAAAAATCCGCAGATGCTATACCCGAACTAGCAGAAGATTTATCTACTAGTGTGCAGTTACAAGCGGATCGGCTTTCGAGTAAAGCCTTACGTAATTGGGATGAAACACTAGATCGATTGCGGGAAGCGATCGCCGCTGGAGTTGATGCGGGTTTGCGAGAAAGCCAAGCGCTGAAACGCGAATCTCAGAAGTCAACTGTGGATACAATTACTCAAAACAATAACAGTATAGACGGCTAAATAATCATAAATAATAAATAGCAAAAACGGCATCCATCGTGAATAATCCCCTATTGTGGTTGGGACTATCAATTCTCCTTGTTGCGGTAAGTTTAATGGTATTACTTGTCGCAGCCATACCTGCTTTGCAGGAACTAGCACGAGCTGCACGTAGTGCGGAAAAGTTATTTGACACTCTTTCGCGGGAGTTACCACCGACTCTGGATGCGATCCGCATGACTGGACTGGAATTAACTGATTTAAGTGATGATGTTAGCGAAAGTGTACGGGTAGCAACAGATGTCGTCAAACAGGTTGATCATAGTTTAGATGGGGCGCGTAAACAAGCGGAAAATTTGCAGGTGGGTACGCGTAGTTTCATCGTCGGTGTGAAAACTGCATGGAAGACTTTTACCCGTCCTCAGACAAATTTTGATGCGGAGAATGGGGATTCTCTGGATAGCCAATACTCAGAATATGAAAGTTTTGAGGATGGTGATGAAGAGAATGGCGATGAAGATGATCATAACTTTGTTCAACCCCAGTTACCTCCCAGTTGGGAAATTAATCCCCCCAAGCAAAATTTAGATCGATACAAACCAACCTATCCCCACCAATCCAGCTACGATGAAATTTGAAGATTTTCAAAGAATGTACTGATGATAACGAAATCTGGGTGTCTAGGAATGCCAATATAAGTAGATAGTAGCAGATGCGTATTTTCCCTCTTGATTTATGCCCGAACTACGCCTATCAATTGCCCAGCATTACCATGAACGCACCAAGTACGACCCAGAAACGATTGCTTCTAAGGGTAAGGCTTTGGACTGGTCAAAGCAACCTGTGCCGTTTAAAGAATATAAAATCGGCTCTAGTGTTGATTTAAAGCCTTTTATTCAGCAAGCTCCAGAAACCTTTGCTGATGATGCGGAAGGTCAGTGGTGGAGAAGGTTATCGCGATTACTATTTTGTAGTTACGGTTTGACAGCAAAAATGCCGTCAATGGGGAGTGCGGTTTACTTGCGTGCTGCACCCAGTGCAGGGGGTTTATATCCGGCTGAAGTTTATTTAGTTTCCCGGGGAACACCCCTATTACCACCAGGTCTTTACAACTATCAAAGTCGTACCCATTCCCTGCTTCATTTTTGGGAAAGTGATGTGTGGACGAATCTCCAGGATGCTTGTTTGTGGCATTCTAGTTTGGAAAATACGCAAATTGCTCTTGTGATTACGGCGGTGTTTTATCGTTCGAGTTGGCGGTACGAGGATCGAGCCTACCGACGGATTTTTCTGGATACCGGACATTTATTGGGCAATATTGAATTAGCCTGTGCCATTAATGATTATCGTCCCCATTTGATTGGTGGATATGTAGACCAAGCAATTGATGATTTATTGTATATTGACGCAGAAAAAGAGAGCGCGATCGCAGTTTTAGCTTTAGCAGATTTACTTGATATTAAGCAAAATCTACCGATTGGACGAACAGCCTTACCTTCTGCAACGGAAACTGAGTACCCCTATATTCCGGATGGTCAATTACTATACTATTTCCACCGGGTGACTCAGATTCTCCCTGGAACAACAGGAAATTTGAATTTACCGGAAATCAAACAGCAAAAATCCTTAGAAGACAAGTATAATTTCCCATTTTGTCAAAAAATTCCTACCACCACCACCCCCATTGATTGGGGGACGAATCTGGAAAAATTAGAAGTCACCATCCTCAAACGGCGTTCCACCCGTGCCTACAGTGGTGAGAATTTAACCTTCGATGAACTAAAATATCTACTCGATTTTACCTATCAACCCCAAAATTACCTTGACCAAAATTTAGATATTCACCCCGATTATTTTGATTTAAATTTAATTCAAACCTTTGTTGCCGTATCCGGAGTCGATGGTTTGGAGTCCGGATGTTATTATTATGCTCCCCAAGCCCAGGAATTACGCCAAATTCGCTTTAAAAATTTCCGACGGGAATTGCATTATCTCTGTCTAGGACAGGAGTTAGGACGGGATGCAAGTATGGTAATTTTCCATACAGCCGATTTAAAAGCTGCCATTTCCCAATATGGCGATCGCGTTTATCGATATCTACATATGGATGCCGGTCATCTGGGGCAAAGATTGAATTTAGCTGCCATTCGTTTGCATCTCGGTGTCAGTGGTATCGCTGGATTCTTTGATGATCAAGTCAACGAAGTTCTGGGTATACCCACTGATGAAGCTGTTTTGTATATTACTACCGTTGGTAAACCCAGATGATCAATGGATTCCAGGAATGGAGGGGTTTTTAACAGCTTTATCTGACCGGCTATTTGGAGTAAGTAAGGTATTTTCGTGAAGGTAGGGATAGCCCCTACAGACGAACCGTCAGGTCGTCTGTACAAGAGTAATTTTAAACCAACAATTCCACTTTTGCTTGGCTGCAAAAAATTACAGATGCAAGGTTTTTGAGTTTCTAAACACCCATTTGGAAAGCACTTTTTACGACTAAAACACCTTCTCAGGCTTATATCACGTCTTTACTATTTTTCCGCAAGCCCGAAGTCAGTCAGCACAATCGAACCTCATTCTGTAACGGATTGTCAACAACATTTAAAGTTTTGAGATTGCTTCCTTTCAGTGTGTTCCACTCGCTTCTGACAGACCTTGATTTTTGAACACCAACTTACTTAATTTCCTCAATTTATTTATGGTCTCAATGTACTTTTTTATCCAAGTATTTGAGCAGCTTTTCTATATTTGCTAAGGCTTTTCCAGGAGGGCGATCGCGTCTATTTCTATTTTTACCCAGTTAGCATTTCCAGCAACAGCCTTTTGCTTGACTGGTGTCGGATTCGATGTCCTGTTTCCCAATCACAGTTGAAACATTGCCAACAGAACCGACGAAGTAACTAGGAGTCCAGGCAGGAGAAATGCTACCATAACAACAAATTTGAACTTTGCCACAGGGGTACGACCGATCCTACCCGAAGAAAAGCTACGGCACAAGAAGCTCAGTTTCCGATACTGCTTATGAATAGCCAAATTTTGATTGCCGATGATGATGTGTTAACCCGTTTACAGTTGCGAGAACTGTTGGAATCGGTCGGTTATACAGTTATCGAAGCCAGTAATGGTGTTGAAGTGGTCAAAATGTATCAGGATTTACATCCAGATATGGTACTATTGGATGCTATGATGCCGGAAATGGATGGGTTTGAGTGTTGTCGGCGATTGCGGGAATTGGCGAGTAAAGATGAGTTACCGATTTTGATGGTGACGGCATTGTATGATGTAGAATCGGTGGAAAAAGCTTTTGCTGTGGGGACAACGGATTACATTACCAAACCAATTCAGTGGTTAGTGTTACGTCAACGGGTACAAAGATTACTTCATGGGAGTCAGACCCTCAAGCAATTAAAACAACAGACTCGTCATGCAGAGTATCGGGAATCCCAATTACGGATGGTGTTAGAAGCTGCTCAAATGGGAACATGGGAATGGGATGTAAATCGTGATCGCATGGTTTGGTCGAATAATTTAATTGCACTGTTGGGAAATGGAGAACTTCCCAGTACCTTAGAGGCTTTTTTGATGCAGGTACATCCGCAAGATCGGGATTCTGTGCGTCACCAGATTCAAGCTGCGATCGCATCGGGGGGGGAATACGAAATTGAATTCCGCATGTTTTCCCAAAAGGGAGATTTACACTGGATTGTTTCCAAGGGGTTGGTGATTCGGGATGGGGAGGGAAAACCCATCCGTTTATCTGGGGTGGATATGGATATTACCCCACGGAAGTTGGCAGAATCCCAATTACGTTTGAGTGAGGAAAGGTTCCAAATTCTGGCAAAAGCCACCAATGATGCAGTTTGGGATTGGAATTTACAAACCAATACCATCTGGTGGAATGAAAGTGTTGAATCTTTGTTTGGCTATGCACAGGCAGAGGTTAATCTAATTGGTAATGACCAATGGTGGAGCGACCATATCCACCCAGAAGACCGAATACAGGTGGTTAGGGATGTTTTTCGCACCATTGACAGCAATCAAAATTTCTGGTGCGGTGAGTATCGTTTTTTACGTTATGATGGACAGTATGCAGATATTCTCGATCGCGGTTATATTGTTCGGGATGAAAACGGTCAACCGGTACGAATGATTGGAGCCATGATGGATATCACCGACCGTAAGCAAGCACAGATCGAATTACAACGGCAAAATTTGCGATCGCAATTGTTTGCTGATATCAGTTTGAAAATCCGTCAGTCTCTACAAATTGAAGAAATTCTCCAAACCAGTGTCACCGAGGTGAAAAACCTGTTGCAAGCCGATCGGGTGGTAATTATCCGTTTCCGCTCCAATGGGATGTTAAAGGTGGTGCAAGAAGCTGTTGTTCCCGGATTTGTGGCGGTTTGGGGTCAGGATATCTTTGATCCTTGTTTTGATGAAGAATATATTAATAAATACCGCCAAGGACATATTAGCAGCATTGAAGATATTTATACTGCCGATATCCAACCTTGCCATGTAGAATTCTTACAACAATTTCAAGTCCGAGCCAATTTAGTTGTACCCATTTTTATCCATAATCAACTGTGGGGTTTATTAATTGCCCATCAATGTGGTTCTCCCCGCACCTGGACTGATTGGGAAACCCAACTCCTACGTCAATTATCCGACCAAATCGGTATTGCCCTCGCTCAAGCCAAACTCCTCGAGCAAGAAACCAAACAACGCCAAGAATTAGCCCGCTCCAACGAAGAACTGCAAAACTTTGCCTTTATCGCTTCCCATGACCTCCAGGAACCATTGCGAAAAATCAAAGCCTTCGGCGATCGCCTACGCACCAGTAGCCAAGAAGCCCTAGGAGAACAGGGATTAGATTATCTCGAACGAATGCGCAATGCCACCGAACGGATGCAAGCCTTAATCGATGATTTACTTTCCCTTTCCCGCGTCACCACCCGCGCTCAACCCTTCATTGAGGTGAATTTAACCCAGTTAACCCAGGAAGTGGTCAGCGACCTGGAGGTGTTAATTCAACAAACTAACGGCACCATCGAAATTGACCAACTTCCCAATCTTAACGCTGATCCCTCCCAAATTCGCCAACTATTACAAAATTTAATTAGTAATGCCCTGAAATTTCATCGCCCAGAAGTACCACCCTATGTCAAAATTTATTATCATCAGTTAACTACAGGCGAGGGAATTGAGGAATATCAAATCATTATTGAAGATAATGGTATCGGTTTTGACCAAAAGTATGTAGACAGAATTTTTAATATATTTCAACGTTTACATGGTCGTCATGAATACGAGGGAACGGGAATCGGGTTAGCGATTTGCCGCAAAATTGTTGAACGTCATCAGGGCACAATTACCGCCGAAAGTCAACCAGGAAAGGGAAGCAAGTTTATTGTCACCCTGCCCAGAAATTTGCCGAGCTAAACATGGTAACAGACCATATGATGTATTCTATGGACATGTTATGTGTTTTAAAAATAGATAACTCGTAATTATGTTTTCAGATGGGGAGTTGAACCCTTTTGAGTGAAGAATTACGTAGGTGCAGTCTTGCCGTAGGCGATTAATAATTATGAATTAGTTTGATATTAAACATCGTCCATAATCAAAACTGGATTTTGCCTCATTGCGACATCAGGTAGACGCGAAGCGGTTTCTTGCAAAGTAGCAATCCCATAATCACAACTAAGAACTACAGTTCTCAAACTGGATAGGGTTTCATAACTTATCACTACATTACATGATAATTTTTTACAGTTACAAGACTTGCAATCTAACTCACAAAAAGGATGGTTATTCCTATGCCCTATAGTTTGTCAGGATGGCAGATTCATCTGCCCGATTCTTGCTCTCTGAATATCAACAGAAGCGGTTTCCACGCTTCCCTGGAGGTTTAGGTGAAGGGTCGGCAAACAACCGTCCGTATATTATTGGCGGACGATGACGATGACGACTGTATGTTAGCGCAGGAAGCTTTAGCCGAAAGTGATGGAGCGATAGATTTGCGTCTAGTTCATGATGGAGAAGAACTGATGGACTATTTACATCATCGTGGTAATTACGCGATCGCCAATCTCGCACCCCGTCCAAATCTTATACTATTAGATTTAAATATGCCGAAAAAAGATGGTCGGGAAGCCCTGCAAGAAATCAAGAGTAATGAGCAGCTACGACAAATTCCCGTGGTAATATTGACTACCTCAAATGCGGAGGAAGATGTTTATCGCTGCTATGAATTAGGCGCTAATTCTTTTATCATTAAACCCTTCAGTTTTCAGGATTTGGTGGAAGTGATGCGCATGATTAATAAATACTGGTTTGAAACGGTGGAACTACCCGTTGAAGGTTTGTAAAATTTGAGGAGAAACCTTATGGACACACCCATCCGTATAATCCTAATTGATGATGATGAGGATGATTATATTCTAACTCGCGATTGGGTGCGTGAATTCCAAGGTAGTCAGTGTGTGCTGGAATGGATTAGTGATTATCATGCAGGGATGGATGCGCTCACCCAATGTCACAGTGATGTCTATTTGATTGATTATCGCTTAGGGGAGGTTACCGGATTAGAGTTATTGCGCACTGCGATCGCTAATGGTTGTAATGCACCAATGATTTTATTAACGGGACAAGGTGATCGGGAAATTGATATAGAAGCGATGAAAGCCGGTGCGGTGGATTATCTGGAAAAAAGCCAACTTAATTCCGCAATTTTGGAACGAGCAATTCGCTATGCCATCGAACGCAAAAAAGCCGAGCAAAAAATCCGCGCTCAAGCTGCATTGTTGAATGTTGCTACTGATGCCATGTTTGTGTGTACCCTAGAGGGGAAAATCCTGTTTTGGAATCCATCGGCAGAAAAACTTTACGGAGTTGATGCAGCCAGAGCTATTGGCCAAACCACTTCCCAACTATGGCAGGAACGAAATCCAGATATACTGAAAGTCGCCCATGATACTTTGATGGAAACAGGAGTTTGGCAAGGCGAATTAGAACAAATTACCTGTCATCAACAAAAAATTATTGTCGAATCTCGGTGGACACTGGTAGATGAATTTGAACAAACTAGTCCTTCGATTTTAGTTGTAAATACTGATATTACCCAGAAAAAACTCTTAGAATCCCAGATTCTGCGCACCCAACGTTTAGAGAGTATTGGCACCCTAGCCAGTGGTATTGCCCATGACCTGAATAACGTCCTCGCACCAATTTTGATGACAGCCCAGTTACTCCAATCCCAACTCAATGACGAGCGATCGCAACGGCTGCTACCAATTATTATTAATAATGCTAAACGGGGGGCAAATTTGGTCAAACAAGTATTATCTTTTACTCGTGGTATCGAAGGCGATCGCACAATTTTGCAACTAAAACATGTTGTCCAGGAAATTGAGCAAGTTATTAAGGAAACTTTTCCCAAATCAATTGAACTGAAGATAGAACTTCCCCCAGATTTATGGGTAATTAATGGTAATGCCACCCAGCTCCACCAAGTAATTATGAATCTATGCGTCAACGCTCGCGATGCAATGGTAAATGGTGGCGAATTACGGATTAGTTTAGAAAACTGCTATTTGGATGCAAATTATACCCAGATGCACCTCAATGCCAGCGTTGGTAATTATGTTTGTTTAACAGTAAGTGATACAGGAAGTGGGATTCCTCCAGAATTTATTGACCGGATTTTTGAACCTTTTTTTACAACCAAAGAAATCGGTAAAGGTACAGGATTAGGATTATCAACAGTACAAGGAATTGTTCAAAGCCACAACGGATTTATAGATGTCACCAGTGAAATTGGTCAAGGTAGTCAATTCCGAGTTTATTTCCCAGCCGATATCCATGCTGAAATCAAAACGCAAACTGAACCAGAAACCTATACAGGAGCAGGGGAATTAATCCTGATTGTGGATGACGAGGAAGCAATTCGGGATGTCACCAAAACCTCCCTAGAAACCCACAATTATCGAGCCATCACCGCTAGAGATGGTATTCAAGCCATCGAATTATATGCCCAACATCGGGATGAAATCGCCATCGTCCTCACCGACATGATTATGCCCCAAATGGACGGTTTAACCACAATTCGTACCCTGAAGAAAATCAACCCCCAGGTGAAAATTATCGCCGTCAGTGGTCTAGTTCCCCATCAAAAATCTACCAATACCCAAGAAATTGGTGTGCAAGCCTTTTTATCTAAACCCTACACCGCCAAACAACTATTACAAACAATTGATAGTTTAATCAGGAATCAGAATCAAGAATACAAAATACAGAATGCACCATAATCAACAGGAAAGCGGGGTGATAGTGTTTTGACTTGAAAGTTGATTTTTGGCAGACGGGGGAGCTTTCAGGAGCAGGGAGAGGGAATAATACCAAAGAAGAAGAGGTAATTTATCGGTTAGTGCGGAGGGATGTTATGCAGGAATCAGTTATTTATCGTTCTATTCAAAGAGAAGCAGAGGAAAGGGCAGAAGCAAGAAAACAAAGAAAAATTGCCCTCAATTTTCTCCGGGATGGTTTATCAGTCGAAGCCGTTGCTCGCGGAACCGGATTATCCATCGAGGAAGTGCAACAACTTTACCAGCAAATTAGCGAATCTTCCCGCAAATAAATAGGGTCTGCGGAAAAATTCTTTTCGTAAGCGTAGGGAATAGGGAGCAGTCTCTGACAGTCATAACTAAAGTTAACAGTTAACTTTTCCATCATATCGACGCATTTTTTCACCTATACTAAAAATTCAATAGGTAATTATTACAGACTTAAATCCATGACCTTACTGAATCAACTTGCAACCAGCAATCATCTCTTGGCAGTTGTAGATGCGGAATACGCTAAAACCCTACAGATAGTGCTATTAGGAATATCCCTAGGGGGCTTACTACTGGCCACCTTTTTAGGCGCGATCGCTTGGTACAATTCTAAAAAACCTGCTGGATTAGAAAACATGGACGACATCCCCAGCTGGGTTCCCCGCATCCGTCAACCAGCAAAGAAAAAGTAGCAAACAACTAAAAGGTGTAGGGATGAAGGGGAAATTGTTGATAACAAGTAGGTAGGCGTAATTCCATCAGGACTGACGCAACTGGTACATTAATTTGCAGTTGAAAGACACGTACAGGACTTACGCAACTGGCACATTTTCAGTCAAACTATCACATTGGCTGAATTCAGACGTAAGGTTTATAAATTAAGGATTACACACATTAAACTCATATTCAAAGGTATGTGCCAGTTGACCTTATTTTGTGACGCTTG